>WQRX01000026.1 GCA_009786535.1 Defluviitaleaceae bacterium
TTCCGTTCCGAACTTCTCCATATACTCCAACATATCCATTTTTCAACTCTCCTTTGGGGTATTATCTCATATTATGAACTAAATAGATAGTCGTTTTTATTAATTACAGTTTTTGTAAATAATTGCTGTGATGGTGTTGAAACCAAAGGTTGAGAGTCTTGTGTTTTTGCGATATTCGTAATCTGTTCTTCCTTGAATCCGACTTTACGAAGCACAAAATTTACTTTTGTTGAATCTTCTGTAACATTCAAAAGTTCCTCAGTGAATTGGTTTGATAATTTTTCGTCTACAGGAATTTCGTTAAAAGAAGTTATCCCAGCATTGGTGTCAAATAATTTAGCTTTCTGCATTAGCTGGATTCGCTCCGCACTCAATCCAAGTGATGCTTCACTGGCAACAGTATTAATAAGATTTGTACGAGTTTTTGAACTTAAAATATAATTTTCGCTAATTTTCAATCCATTATTAACACCAAGTTCTTTAACGCCAACATTTGAAAGCAACTTCCCTATTCCTGGCATCACGCTTTCCTCAGTTTTGCCATAAACAATAGCGTCTGTGTTTTCATGAACCACGGAACGGTCGCTTTCGTTCAACCATTTTGGCTGTATATAAACGCTTTTTTGTTTTGGCTTGCAAAATGCGCTGAGGTTATCTCTCTAATTGCTTTAATAAATTCTTCGTTCAACAAGTCGTTAATTTTCAATCCGCGTAATTTACTAATTGGGTCAAGGTATAGACTTGTCATTATATTGATGAAACCCATATCATCTTCGCCGGCAGTCAAAATGCGTTTATACAGTCTTGCGACAATTTTAGCACATGAACTCACCGCTATCTTTGTTTCGTCGTCGAGCGAAACCCGCGTGCGTGACGGTTCGGTTGAAAAATCTCCATTCACTTTCATGGGAACGGTTAAAAATTCTTGCGTTGGTAAAAAAGAATGAACAACGGCTTCTTCGCGTTTGCACGGTATTATTTTACCGTTATCCCACTTGAGCGCTATGGCACTCTTGTTTTCTGACTTAATTACCAACCATTCATTTTCGCCAAAATTGAACAATGTGCCGTGTTCATTTTCACTTTTGTTGATTTCTGTAATGCGACTCATTTCTTCAGTTTTAAGTTCAACATTAGAAATATGATTCAAAAACAACAAACAATCTGGCGTGAACTCGTGCAATTCCTGTTCTAGCTTGTTATTTTCAGTTTCAAAAATGAAAATAGTGTTAAAGTTTCGATTGGTTAATTCTGAAAGCATGTTGCGATATTTTGTTTCGGTATACTCGTGGGGTATTCTAATTAGCGGTACTTTAATGTCGCATGGTAATAAATCGGCAGTTTTCGACCGTGAAAATGTAAACTGATATTCACCACTTAAAACATGGACGTTTTCGGCATAATTAACAACCGCCTTAAACCCAATGCCCCTAAAGCCGATTGCATTTGACTTTCGTTGCTTTGTTGATGCCCCACTCCGGCATAATGCTATTAAGTCCTCGGACGTAAACGGGCGACCGTTATTTGCGGCAACAAAAGTGGTCTTATTAATTGATTGCACTAAAAACTGAGTTGCTCCTGCATCATCAGCATTTTGGAGCAATTCAATTAACGAACGACCAGTATAACTTTCGGCTATGTACATTTCCATAGTCGCAAGGTCGTTCATTAGTATGGGAGAAGCAAGAGCTTCTTTTATAAAAGAACTAGCCAATTGGCGTATGCTATTCATAAACAACCACCTAATATTTAGTAATGAATATCCTTGCTTTTTTTGCTTCAATTGCTATGTTTTCAGTTTGGATGTATATAGTGACCGTTTCAAACCCCTTAAATTCGTCGCCATTTATTCTACCATTTTCACTACAAAGGATGTTACCTTCTTCATCATACATATTTATTTTTATGTCATATTCACCACTTAGATTTATTTCACCTTTAGACATTATTTCAACGAATGCTGTAATCCAGTAAAAGGGGGAACCGGAAATTTCATATCCGAAGGATGTGACATTTAATCCATATGAATCAAACAACATTTCTAAAACTTCGGTGTTCTTTCTTAGTTCCGTAATCAGCATTTTATTATTTTCTTTACTTACGTTTAGCCATTAAACTCAACTCCTTTTATTTTATTTCACTTTATTTATTTCAAAAAGCTAAAAACACTAGCACGATTTGCAATGACATCAAATTGTCTGACAGACTGCTGTGCCTGTTCATAACTTGGAACGTCGGCCATCCCTTTTTCACTCATAAGCCTAAGAAACAGTTGAACTGCTGTAGACTGCTTGTACTTCCAATTCAAGAGTAATATACTGTTCTGCTTGCATATTAATTTTTTTTGTTCGTCTGCACTGAAATTAATGCCAAAGTTCTTGCTAGGTACAAATATATCAATTTTGAAATCATTTTTTTGTACTACACGAGTTTTATACATGGCATCAGGATATAAAATGCGAACCGTATTAAACAGCTTGTATTTTATGAACTCACTTCTGACAGGGGGCGATATACTATTCTTAAATACGTGGTTTCGGTGTTCTTTTATTTTTTCTTCATACGAAAGTAAAAGGGTGTGGGCTTGTTCAAGAATAGTGCCCTTTATTAATTCTGGAAATTCCTTGAACGCACTTCCTCTATTATTTTCGCAATATTGGTCATACACATTCCAATAAATATTTTTCATTACAAAGTAAGGATGCAGGTTATTAATACAATTTGATAATGTTTGAATTCCACCTGCGTGAAAGTGCAAAGGGTACTCTTTGTTGTAATAATAAACAAATTGAGCCAGCTTCTCAATGTCCATGTCGTAGACCCTGAAGACATATTGTATTGAACCGCTTTCTGTCAAATCACGATACATTAAGACAGAATCCTTCATCAGGAACATAAAATAATAATAGGCTTTATTGTATTCGCATATTATAGGTATTTCAAAATACTTTGGGAAATATCCTAAATTGGCGTTAACCGGGTTAAATGGAGCATTAATCCTCTCTGAGAGGGGTTCAATCAATGACATGATTGTAGACGCTACCGTATTTAATATACCACGCACTGTATTTGCTTTTTGATTGTTAATTTGCTCTCGTTGCAGGAGTATTTCATCTTTACGGGAGATTATTGATATTTTCACGTTATGCGCACTAGTGGCTATGGCTTCTGATGTCACAGTAAAGGAATATGTGTTAAATCCGTTAAACCGTACACCTCGTATATACATATATGTTTCCCCGCATACATCGTTTTTTTCATTAAAATAAATGATGCTTATTCGATAATTGTCGTCATTATTAAAAAAGCCCGACAATATAATATCCATCATTATGGTGATTTCATTAAAGTCCTCTGAAATTAAATACCCAATTGACGAAATTCTTAACCCATATATATCGAATTGTGCTTCCGCAGTATTTGTATTCATTATTAAATTAGATATAAGGGCTTTTATTTTCTTAGACTTCCGAGCCATAATTTTACCTCATTCTATTAAACAATTACCTTTTTTACTTTATTTTTACAACTGTATTTTTTTTCTTACTTCAGCTTCCCAACCTTTCAACCAATAAGCAGGACTATCCAGCCCTTCGATGAAATTCATAAAATCCTTCTGACAAAGGAAAGCATGGAAATAGGCTGTTTCTTTGCCTTGTGTGAAATTGAATGTCATGCCGAACTGTTCTATGCCCATTTTCATTAAGTCAATGGCGACAGCACCTTCATAATCTGGTAGCTCGTTATTGTCAATAGCATCGCGGATATTTACATACAAATTTGCATTATTGGCTATGGTATTAATAAAATCCGTATTATCTATGATGTGGTTGATGAACCACATTTTTTCCTCTGCTCCCGCAGAAGCAGGGGAGTTGGGGTAGCCGTCTGCGTTGCGGTTTTCATTATAACGCATCAGATTAAACAGGGCATTTTCAGACAGCCCTGTTTTTTCACATATATCCCGCATTTCAATATCCACCGATTTTGTGTCGCTAATGCCCAGCAGCCAGTCGGCACTTACTCCAAAAAACCTACATATAGCAGGAATTTTATCAATATCGGGGCGGGCATAACCTGTACACCATGAACGAACCGCACTTGAACCAATGCCAACAGCATCGGCTACTTCTTCCGTTCGTACTCCATCAGCGTCCAACAATTCACGCAAACGGGCATTTAAAATATCGTCATAAAATTTCGACTTGCGATTTTGTGATGTTTGTTTGCCAGTCATTATTAATATCCTTTCACAAACATTGCAATAGATAAAGCGACGTGCACCAACAATGCTTGACAAGAAAAACGCACACATTATCCTATTGTCGTTGGCGATAAGTTCATTGTATCAAACAACGCTATCAAAAACAAGATATATTTTCGTCAGCAAAAATTTTAATTATATAGGAGGAATCAAATGCACACACCAAAAATGCTAACCATCACGCAGACGGCAAAAGCGTTCGGATTGCCGAAAAACTTTATCCGTCAAGCTGTACTGGATGTCATGCGACCCAAACGATAACCCCATGCCCCAGCAATCCCATGAATTAGCGGAAAAATTGGCACAGCGGTTATTCGCAGACCATGAGTGCGTCATCGCTACCCACGCCGACACGGACGCCTTACACACGCACATCATCATCAACGCAGTCAGTTTTGAAACAGGCAAGAAACTCCGTATGTGGGGCAAAGACTACGAGGACGCAAAAGACTTTGCAGACAGTTTGGCGGCAGAAATGGGATTGACCCCGCTTGATTGGCGGCAAAGAACAGACGACAAGATGGATAAATATTTTGCAGGCGAGTCTTTATCCGACGAAGCGAAATATTTATCAGGTGCCGAGCGCAACATGGCTAAACAGGGCAACCTTGCCAAAGACAGTTGGAAAGAAGCCCTGCGCCAAGCCATTGACGAAGCAAAAACGGTCTGCGCCACAAGAGCCGAATTTCAACAGCACCTTGAAATGGAATACGGCGTAACCATGACCCGCAACACAGGCAAGACTGTAACATTCGTACACCCCGCCGTTGGCGAGAAATACGTCGTCCGTGGCGCGAAGCTGGGCGCAGACTACACCGCCGCCGCCATTGACCAAGCGTTAGCCCAAAATATTGAAAACAACGAAAGGAGTCCTGCAAATAAAAGTCAAGTAAAAGATGCATAAAAGATGAAACATGGCAAAAGGGCATAAAAGGGCACACAAATAAAACCGCCGAGAAAGCAGTTTTAGAAAATAACCATAAGGATTGTTGAGTTATAGCTGAATCAAATGACTGCATAACTTCCTTAACGCGAGCGTAGTAAATGCGCAAGAATTTATTGGCAGCGGCGGTCATAAAAACGTAAAACGGCTTACCTTCGGCGCGTTTTTTATCAAGAAATTGGTAAACAGGCTCGTCGGGTTGGCATCTTGCGCAGGTAGGTAGAAACGATTTGAAATAAGGTTTTACGTAAATGGGGCGAACCGCGCTTACTGCTTGGGTTGGAAGCACGGTTGTAAGTCCCTGACTCATTCATCACGAGGTCAATGCCGGAAAAAGCGACGATAGAACGGCGGTTGTTGAACTTGCGCACGCACCCAATTTGGCCATTAACCCGAAAGCGGTGGTTTCGCCTACGCCATACATACTCCTTGCGCCAGAGCCACATTGCCACACCTGCAATTTCCAACATGAGCTTGCTTGAAGTTTTGCACGACCAATACAACACAGTTGCACAAAAACTTCGCCGTTTGTACAGCCTGTATTCTGAACGCGATGACGAGGTTTTGCTCGAATCAATAAACGACACGAAAAAGGAGTTGCGCAACATCCAGCACCAAATTGAAAACGAAACCGAAAAATCAAAGCGTTCAGGTGCGTTTGTGGACATGAAAAAACACTGTCCACCCTTTCAGAAACGTGGGATTATATGACCCCCAAAGAAAAAAAGGTACTTGTGAACGATTGCATCAACAAAATCACGCTGACCAGTGGAAATATTCATGTTGACTATCGATTCGGCATTGACGAAGGGAGCGAAACCCTGTGAAGGTGAAAAAACGGACATTGGATTACGAAGCAAGATATGGTATAGTATGCGCACGGAGTGAACGTTATGGATGAAAAATTTGCGCTAATGGAGCGCACCTTCAACTGGAACAAAGAAAAGAACTTATCCAATATACGCAAGCACGGCATCTCATTTAAGGAAGCCGCGACGGTTTTTCTCGACACCAACGCCACCTTGATTTTAGATGATGAGCATAGCGATGGTGAGGATAGATACATCGTCATTGGCATGAGCAAAAAGTTGAAAATGCTGATGGTGTGCCATTGTTACCGAGACGAAGATGGTGGAGAAGTCATTCGCCTTATATCAGCCCGGCAGGCAACCAATCAAGAGCAAAAACTTTATGGAGATGGAGGTGCATAGCATGGTAGACACATCAGACATCAGGGAACTCACCCGCGAGGACTTTGCCCGCGGGCGGAAGAACCCTTTAGCGGAATCTTTGCGCGCTAACGGCTATAAAATTATCATCGAAGTCACCCCAGAGGATATTGCCGCTATGTCCCGTGAAAATGTGAATTGCATAAACGACATGGAGAACATGGACTGGCTTGACCTTGACGAAGAAGAAATTCAAGCTATGAAGATGTATCGGGAGTCAAGCAAGATTTACGCATAACCACAAGCCTTGCAAACAAGCCCTGTGTAGGGCTTGTATACATATTCACACCTGGTGACGCTCATTCCCAGCAGATGCCGAGCCCAAATAGGAATGTCCGTAAATTCATATAAAAGCTCCGGTCCTACCAGCAAAAAGCCCACTATAATGCCCGTTATTGTAAACGCCCATTCTTCAAAGTCGTCTTGTTTTGCGTGGGCTGCTTTGTTTTCGTCGCCTTCCAGCCGAAGTAAATCCTTTTCATCGTCCATGGTTTTCCGCCTTTCAAAAAAATTGGACTGTATTAGTCGGATAATACAGTCCAATATACGGGTATTATAGTCTTAGGATTGATTTTCCGCTAGTAAAGCGTAATTATTTTAGTAATTGCAGCGCTTTTAATCTGCGGTACTCTTGCTGTACGGGGTCGGGCTTCTCTTTTTTGGGCAGTTCGTTACGCATAATTTGCGTAAGCCGCGGAATAATACGCAGCCGCTTGCTTATGCGCAGGACTATCCACACGCCCCATGCCGCTACAATGCCCACCAGCATGTAAAAAACGGGGTGGGTATAGCTCCAGCGTAAAACATGCTCCAGTTCAAACGCAAAGTCGCTCATCGCGAAGCGTACAATTTCCAGGTTGCCTCTGTTGTGCTGAATGCGCTCTGCCTCACGCAAAAGCCACGATAGCGCAGGGTGCGCAACAAGCCCCGTAAGAATTGACCTCGCAACAATCAACATAGGCAACGACAGCAAAAATGCAGTGCAATGCCGTATTAAATTTTGCTTGTCCTGCACATTAGCCCGTGCCAGTTCCATTAACGCATTGTCCGAGGCGTCTGTTTCTTCGGCTGTGCCGTCGTTTGTGTATTTTACTTCGTCTTCCATTTCTATTTCCTCCTTATCGAATTCCGAAGGAATTCGGTCTGTGGGTAAGGAGGCGTTTTTTATCAATTGAAGTGACCGCCCTTCTTCCAGCCATTCGGCGCGCCCTTTTATTACCAACTGCTTGGCTCTGCGGGGAAACAATGCGCCAATTTTATCGCCGTTACGGTCGTACAAGGAAATATCCCCGATAAAATCACGCTCCTTCCTGTTGCAAGCGACTGCGATAGTAATCGCTACTGCCGTTTTTCCCGAGTGCCTGCTCGTTACGCTTGCAGTTTTATATACGTGGGAAGTGTAGCACGGGTTTAATCTTTACTCAATCATAATAAATGATATAATTCGCGCAAATACCTATTACCGACCGCGAAAGGAAAATTATTTATGAATATTTTACAGGATTATATGAGCGCAAGTAAAAGCCCCACCCCTGAAATGATGGCATATGTGGCTAATTTAGACGTAGTTGCCCGCGCGTACCCCGAAATTGCGCGGGGCATTATCCGCGAACTGTTGGACCAGCGCAGTTACTTGAAGCTTATCGCCAGCGAGAATTATTCTTCCTACGCGGTGCAAGCGGCGATGGGTAATCTGCTTACGGATAAATATGCGGAAGGCTTTATCGGTAAGCGATTTTACGCAGGGTGCGATAATATTGACGCCATCGAGCAGCTTGCCTGTGACGAAGCGAAAAAGCTTTTCGGCGCGCAGCATGTGTACGTGCAGCCGCATTCGGGAGCGGACGCAAATATGGTCGCGTTTTGGGCAGTGCTTCGCGCAAAGGTTCAAGCAAAAATACTTGAATCGTGGGACAATGCAAATTTGCTGCACATTACGAACGAGCAGTGGGGCGAAATCCGCCATGCGCTGGGCAACCAGAAAATGATGGGCATGGATTTGTACTCGGGCGGGCATTTGACGCATGGATATCGGCACAATATTTCGGGGCAGTTATTCGACGTACATTTTTATCACGTAGACGGCGCAACAGGGCTACTGGATTATGAAGCAATTCGCAAGCAGTTGCACGAAGTCCGCCCGCTAATTTTGCTCATGGGCTACAGCGCGTATACGCGCAATTTGGACTTTAAGCTGCTGCGCGAAATGGCGGACGAAGTAGACGCCGTGCTGATGGTAGACATGGCACACTTTGCGGGGTTGGTTGCGGGTAAAGTGCTTACAGGCGTATATGACCCCATTCCATACGCGCATATCGTAACAACAACGACACACAAAACGCTGCGCGGTCCCCGCGGCGGCATGGTGCTTTGCACGGAAGAATTTAAAGAATACGTAGACAAAGGCTGCCCCCATGTACTGGGCGGGCCGCTTCCCCACGTAATGGCGGCGAAAGCCATCGCCTTCAAAGAAGCGAACCGGCCTGCCTTCCGCGACTACGCCGCCCGCATCATCGACAATGCCCGCGCCCTCGCCGCCGCCTTGGTGGAACGGGGCGTAAAGGTGCAAACGGGTGGAACCGATAATCACATTGTGCTGGTGGAAGTGGAAGGCATTACAGGCACACAGGCAGAAAATGCCATGCGCGAATGCGGGCTTACCCTCAACCGCAATACCATACCGGGCGATAAAAATGGCCCATGGATAACCAGCGGATTACGCCTTGGCACGCCCGCACTCACTTCGCTGGGCATGGGAACGCCCGAAATGCGCGAGGTCGCAGGCATTATCGCCGACGTGCTTTCCGCCATCACACCCAAGCGCGGGAAAAACGGCAAGCCCACCAAAACCGAATACAACCTGGATGCCAATGTAAAAACCCGCTCGCTGGAACGGGTTCGCACACTGCTGGATAATTTTGTACTGTACCCCGAGTTGGACGGGGTATTTCTTGCGCGGTATTTGTAACCCCTACATCCCCTGCCTATTCATATTCGCAAACTTGGTATACGCACCAAGGAATGTGAGTTCCACCGTGCCCACGGGGCCGTTACGTTGCTTGGCAATGATAACTTCCGCGTGGTTTTTTTTCATGGTTTCGGGATTGTAGTATTCGTCGCGGTACAGGAAGGCAACTACGTCTGCGTCCTGCTCTATCGCGCCCGATTCGCGCAGGTCGGACAGCATTGGGCGATGGTCTTTTCTCGCTTCCACCGCGCGGGAAAGCTGTGCCGCTACAACGATGGGTACGTCCAGCTCCTTCGCCATAGCCTTTAACGACCGCGAAATTTCCGAAATTTCTAACTGGCGCGACTCGGGGCGGCTGCCCGCGGCGGCACTCATGAGCTGAAGATAATCCACGATAACCAGTCCGAGATTCTTCTCAATTTTCAATCGGCGGCACTTTGCCCGCATATCGGTAATGGAAATGCCCGGCGTGTCGTCTATGTAAATGGGCGCAGCGCTAAGGCGCGACACAGCTTCGCTCACCTTGTCCCAATCGTCGCCTTCCAATCGCCCTGTGCGCATCCGCTCGGCGTGTACATGCGCCTCCGCGCTCAGCATACGGTTGGCAAGCTGCGCGTCACTCATTTCCAGCGAAAAAATCGCCGTCGGCACGCCTTTGTCGATGGCGGCGTGTTGCGCAATGTTTAACAAAAACGCCGTCTTCCCCATAGAAGGACGCGCCCCGACAAGGATTAATTCCGCACTTTGCAAGCCCGCAAGCATACGGTCAAGGTCGATAAAGCCCGTAGGTACGCCCGTTACCGCGCCCTGCGTTTGGTACAATTCCTCCAGCTTTTTCAATGTTTCGTCCAAAATGGAACCCATTTGCTTAAAATCGCGGTTAGTATTGCGCTGGGAAATATCGAAGATGCTTTTTTCTGCATGTTCCAGCAACGCGGCTAGGCTTTCCCGCGCGTCATACCCCGAGGATAAAATCTGCCCCGATGCCTTAATCAACTGCCGAAGCACCGATTTTTCCGCCACAATTTGCGCGTGTTGCTTAATATTGGCAGACGTATAGTAAATACCCGCCAGTCTAATCACCGTTTCGCGTCCGCCGATTTGCTCCAGCAAGCCTTTTTCCGCCAGCTTATCGTTAAGGGTTACCACGTCCACGGGCACGCCGCGGGAAAAAAGCTCCGCCATCGTTTCATATAAATGCTGGTTGGCGGGGGAATAAAAATCCCCCCCCGTGATAATTTCCTGTGCGGAAGCTATCGCCTCGCGGTCAAAAAGCATACTGGCAAGTACGGCTTGCTCCGCTTCTAAATCATGGGGCGGAATGCGTGCTATCGTTGGTTCAAGCATTATTTTTCGCCCGCCACTTCAAAGGCTAGGGGTGCGGTTACCAGCGCGTGTAATTTCACCGTTGCGCTGTATTCCCCCACCGATTTCACCTGGGTAGAAAGCACGATTTTCTTTTTATCTACGCCAATTTGCTTCTGCGTTTGCAGCGCTTCCGCCAATTCTTTATTGGAAATGGAGCCAAACATTTTGCCGTTATCGCCCACCTTTACTTTTAGGGTGAGTTTGACGGCTTTTATTTTATCCGCAAGTTCTTGCGCGGCGGCTACCTCGTTTGCGTGTTTTTGCTCAGCCTTTTTTTGCTGGTTTTCAAGGTTATTCATATTCGCCGTTGTGGCTTCAACGGCAAGCTTTTTGGGTAATAAAAAATTGGTGGCATGACCATCGGATGCATTTATAATCTGCCCCTTCTTGCCTACGCCTTTTACGTCTTCAAGTAAAATTACTTTCATTGTGTACCGCTCCTTTCGTGTGTGTTGCAGTATAGCACAACAACATAGGGACAGGCAAAATTGCGGCAAATGCTTCACAATTGCGCGTTGTCTAATATTGTCGAACTTTTTATTGGAAAATATCGGAAAATCTATTGCCCAATATTTTCCAGTATGATAGACTGCCAAAAAATTACATTTACGTCGAATTTGAATTGATTCGACGGCACAAGGAGTGTGTACGTTATGACAAGCAGTCACTGGGATGCACCAACAATCGGCGCTGAGGTGCTACACCTTGCGTTAGACGAAATACGCCCAAACCCCTATCAACCGCGCCGTTATTTTGACCCAACGCGGTTGGACGAGTTAGCTGCATCTATTCGCGCGTATGGCGTGTTACAGCCCATTAGCGTGCGGCGTACCGAGGAAGGCTACGAGCTGGTTGCGGGCGAGCGCCGCCTGCGCGCCTGTCGTATTGCGGGGCTTGCGCTCGTACCCGCCATCGTTACCGACATGGGCGAAATGGACAGCGCCGTCCTCGCCATGATAGAAAACTTGCAGCGTCAAGACCTGCACTTCTTCGAAGAAGCGGAAGGTTTCGCCAATCTCATGCAGGACTACGGCTTTACGCAAGATGCGTTGGCAATGCGTGTGGGCAAAACGCAGTCCACCGTGGCAAACAAGATTCGCATCCTAAAATTGTCCGATGCCGCACGTATCCTCATCATGGAAAATGAACTAACCGAACGCCACGCCCGCGCGTTGCTCAAGCTCAAAAGCGAAGCTGACCAACTGGACGTGCTTTCCCGCATTATAAAACAGGGCTTAAACGTGCGCAAAACCGAAGACCTTATCGACCACATACTTGGCGAAAACGAAGCGCCCCGCAAGACCGTTTTTGTCCCTTTCATTCGCGATATCCGCATACTTACCAATTCCATCAAAGAAAACCTAGACACCGTGCGTCGCGCGGGCATTGACTCGAAGTTCGATATCGAACAGACCGAGAAGGGGTACGAGATACGTATTTCGCTGGAATATGCAAACGCAGGGGCGAAACGCGCGGTGGTGTGAGGGGGAAGATTAAAGCCGTGGGGCGTTGCCCCACACCCCAGAAGGGGGACGCGTCCCCCTTCACCCCCTTCTATTGCGCTTTGGCTGTCATTTTGTAAAAAAAAATCTGGGGTTCGCACCCGCGAACCCCAAAATCATGAGTAAAACAACATACCAAGCGCATATTAAAGTTTTTGCCCCGCTTTTTTCAAAAAGCGGGCCGGGTGTGGGACGGAGTCCCACGGTCCTAGCATTTAATCTTTTGACCTTGACCTTCCCTAAAACACCGCCGCTACTTCCTTCAACCCCGCTACAATATCTATCTTCTGCGGACAGTGTGCAAGGCACGCCTCGCAAGCAATGCAGTCTGCGGCGCGTTTTCCCTCGGGCAGGGTGTTGTACATAGACGAGCGGTTCCACATGGCATCGCCGCGTTTTACGCCGTTGTAAAGCGAGAAACAGGACGCAATATCTATGCCAATGGGGCAATGCTCGTGGCAGTACTTGCACGCCGTGCAGGGAATGTTTGCGACCTTCGACATTTCGTCTAGGACTTGCTCCAGCAACGCCATTTCCTGCGCCGTAAGCGGCTTCAAGTAATTTTTGTACGTGTTCAAATTATCCTGCAATTGCGAAACATCAGACATGCCGCTAAGCATCACGGTTGCGCCTTCCAGCGTCGCCGCATACTGTATCGCCCACGAAGCAACGGAACGCTCGGGTGCGTATTTCTTTAGCAACGCCTCCGCACCGGGGGGAAGTGTCGCAAGCGACCCGCCCTTCACAGGCTCCATTACGATGATGGGCATATTGTACTTTAGCGCAAGGTCCTGCCATTCGCCCGCAGGTCCGCGCAGCTTGTCAATATAATTTAATTGAAGCTGTACAAATTCTACCTCGGGGTGCGCCTTTAGTAAGCGCTCCAAATATGCCGTTGAGCCGTGGAAGGAAAAACCAATATGCCGCGCAATTCCCTTCTCTTTTTGCCAGCGTAACCACGCGAAAAGGTCGGCATTGTCAATAAATGCCTCACGACTGTCGTCCAGTGAATGCAGCATGTAGAAGTCGAAGAAATCCACTCCGCAACGCTTTAACTGCACATCTAACAGCTTGTCGCAATCGCGGTGGTTTTTCACTTCCCATGGGGGCATTTTGTCCGCAAGCAAGAACGAATCCCGCTTGTGCCGCGTTACCAGCACGTTTTTAAGCAGCTCCTCCGACCCGCCGTAAATATACGCCGTGTCAAAGTAATTGTAACCGCTTTCAAGGTACAAGTCGGTCATTAAAGTGCTTTTACTTGCGTCGGGCATACGCATGTTGCCAAAGCCCAGCGCGGCGGATTTTCCCGTCGTTAAAACGTCTTTATGCGTCACGGTTATTTGCTCCCTACAAGTAGTTTTGCTTTAGTCACTACGTTATCCACGGTAAAGCCCTTTTCTTCGAAAACTTTTGCCGCAGGGGCAGATGCGCCAAACCCTTCAATGGCAAGTACTTCGCCGTCCAAGCCCGTATATTTATGCCAGCCGAAGGGGGAAGCCGCTTCTACCGCAAGGCGCGCACGCACGCTTGCCGGTAGAATGCTCTCTTTGTACGCCGCATCTTGTGCGTCAAATAATTCCATGCAGGGCATGGAAATGACCCGCGCGTGGATACCGCCTTCAAGTAATTTTGCTTGTGCGTTGTAAATCAGTTCAACTTCCGAGCCGCTTGCCATTAAAATAACGTCAGGCTTGCCGGTTGCGGAGTTTATGCTGTCCTTCAAAATATACGCGCCTTTGTACAGCCCTTCGCCCGTTTCTGCGATTTGCGGAAGGGGCTGGCGGCACAGCACCAGCGCAGTGGGGTGCTTGCGGTCGGTGAGCGCCATTGCCCAAGCGGCGGCGGTTTCCGTCGTGTCGCAAGGGCGAATCGTGTGGAAATTAGGGATAGAGCGCAACGCCGCAAGCTGTTCAAGGGGCTGGTGGGTTGGACCGTCTTCGCCCACGCCAATGGAGTCGTGAGTCATAATATGCACTACGGGCAAGCCCATGAGCGCGGAAAGGCGCATCGAAGGCTTCATATAATCGCTAAATACGAAGAAGCCCGCAACATAGGGGCGCAAGCCGCCATGCGCCGCCATTGCGTTTGCAATCGCGGTCATTGCATGTTCGCGTATGCCGAAGTGCAGGTTGCTTCCTGTCGGGTTTTCTTTGCTGTAGCCCGCGCCGCGCTCCTTCATCCACGAGTTGGTAGAGGGGGCAAGGTCTGCCGAGCCGCCGATAAGTTGCGGCACAATCTGCGCCAGCTTCTGCAACACTTTTTCGGAAGAAACACGGGTCGCCAGCGGTTTGTTATCTGCCAGCACCTCCGCGAAATGCTTCGCAATATTGCGGAAATCGTCGGGCAACACATCGTTTTGCCAGTTTTCCCATTCTGCGTAGTCGGTGGGGTATAATTCTTTGTAGGAGGCGAGCAGCGCGTTCCAAATGGCTTCCTTTGCGGCGGCGTCCTTTTGCCATGCGCCAATTTCATTAGAAACTTCCGCAGGTACGGTGAAGGCACCGTGTTCCCAACCCAGCGTCTTTTTCGCCGCTTCAATGCCGTCGTCCCCTAGGGGTGAGCCATGTACGCCCGCCGTACCCTGCTTGGGCGTGCCGAAGCCGATGGTCGTTTGAATTTCAATAATCGAAGGCTTGTCCGTCACTTTTTTCGCCGCTTCGATGGCGGAAAGAATGCCCTCAAGGTTCGTATCACCGTCATTCACCATGTGAACGTCCCAATTGCTTGCGATGAATCGCCCAAGCACATTTTCTGTAAATGCAAGGTCGGTAGAGCCTTCAATCGTTATTTTATTTGAATCGTACAGGATAATCAGTTTGCCTAGACCCAGCGTGCCCGCGAGGGAAATGGCCTCTGCCGCAACGCCCTCTTGCAGGCAACCATCGCCGCACAGCACATAGGTGTAATGGTCTACAATGGCGGCATCGGGCTTGTTAAACTTGGCGGCGAGGTAATTTTCTGCCCACGCAAAGCCTACGCCGTTGGCAATACCTTGCCCCAGCGGACCTGTGGTAATTTCAATGCCGTCGGTATGACCAAATTCGGGATGCCCGGGCGTTTTGGAATTATGCTGGCGGAAATTTTTCAAATCTTCCAAACTCACATCATACCCAAACACATGAAGCAAACTGTACAAAAGCGCCGAACCGTGCCCGGCAGACATAACAAAACGGTCGCGGTCAACCCATTTGGGGTTCTTTGGGTTGTGCTTCATCGCACCGCCCCATAAGGCACACGCCATGGGTGCCGCACCCATAGGAAGTCCGGGATGCCCGCTATTTGCTTTTTGTACGGCTTCCACGCTTAAAAAACGCAGTGTATTTACGGTATCTTTATTTACAACGCTCATTTTGCCACACCTTCCCAATCTTTTAAGAATCTTTCGATGCCGCTGTCGGTAAGCGGATGTTTAAGCATTTGCTGGAAGCAGGGGTAGGGAATGGTCGCGATATGCGCACCCAACCGCGCCGCTTGAATTACGTGAATCGAATGGCGAATGCTTGCGGCAATTACTTCCGTTTCAATGCCATGGGTGTTGAAAATATCTACCACTTCTTCAATCAAATTCATGCCGTCCATGCCGATATCGTCTAATCTGCCAAGGAAGGGACTTACATACGTAGCGCCCGCTTTTGCGGCAAGCAACGCCTGCACTGCAGAAAAAATAAGCGTTACATTCGTTTTAATGCCTTTTTC
This sequence comes from Defluviitaleaceae bacterium, assembly GCA_009786535.1. Taxonomy (GTDB): domain Bacteria; phylum Bacillota; class Clostridia; order Lachnospirales; family WQUN01; genus WQRX01. The sequence goes on from WQRX01000026.1 coordinate 15,971, forward strand.
GGTAAGTATCTTCGTGGCTTTAAGTCCTTCTGCGCAGAAGGGGATTTTGATTACGATATTTTTGTGAATCTTCACAAGCTCCAGTGCTTCCTTTACCATGCCGTCGGCTTGCAGGTCGATGACCTCGGCGCTGATTGGTCCGTCAACAATAGACGTGATTTCCTTCACCACTTCTTCGAAATTACGCCCTTCCTTGGCAATAAGCGAAGGGTTGGTCGTTACCCCGCAAATTACCCCCCAGTCGTTAATCTCCTTGATGTGCGCCACATTGGCGGTGTCGATGAATAGCTTCATGTTAATATCTCCCTTCAAAATTTAATCGCTTGTGTAAATATACCACAAATCGCGCGTATTACAAATACGTCACGCTGCTTCATCCTCAATAAACTTTACGCTTACCAACTTGCTTACGCCTTGCTCTTGCATGGTGACGCCGTACAGGTGGTCGGCGGCTTCCATCGTGCCTTTACGATGGGTGATGATGATGAACTGCGTGCCGTCGGAATAATCCTGTAGGAATTTGGCGAAACGTGCTACATTTGCGTCGTCCAGCGCGGACTCAATTTCGTCAAGTACGCAGAATGGCGAAGGCTTCAAACGCAAAATAGCGAAAAGCAGTGCAATAGCCGTGAGCGCGCGCTCGCCGCCCGAAAGCAGTAACAGTGTTTGTAGCGCCTTGCCCGGGGGCTGGGCGGTGATTTCTATGCCCGATTCCAGCAGGTTTGCCTCATCGGTTAGGCGTAAGGATGCCGTACCGCCGCCAAACATTTCGCGGAAAACTTCGTTGAAATGGTAGGTGATTTGTGTAAATTGGGCAAGAAATTGTTCTTCCATTTGCGCGGTTAGCTGGGCAATAAGGTCGGCAAGCGCCTCTTCGGCTTTTAAAATGTCGTCGTGCTGGGCGCTGAGGAAGTCGTGCCGCGTTTTTACCTGCTTATACGCCTCAATTGCGCCGATGTTTACGCCCGAAAGGGCGGCAAGTTCTGCCCGCAGTTGCTGGCTTTCGCGGCGGAGTGTGGATTCGTCTATGTCATCGCGCTTGTGGGACAGGGCTTGCTGGTAGGTAAGCTCGTATTCCTCCCAAATTTCGTTGTGCAGGCGGTGCCCGTTTTGGTGAAGCTGCTCTTTGCGCATTTCTAAGCGCGTAAGTTCCTTTTCCAGCAAGGATGATTCATCGGATTGACTGCGTTCGTCCGCTTCTACACGGGCGATGGCTTCGTCCAGTTGTGTCTTGGTAGCCTCGGCGGATTTTACGGCGTTGCGGGCTTCGTCTTGGCGGTTGAAAAGGTTGGATAGCGCTGTCGATAATGAAATAAGTGTAGCTTTATTAGCCTCCGCTTTGCGCACCGCGGATTCAATTTCTTCAAGTAGCGTGCGTTTTTCTTCGGTCAATACAAATTTTTCCCGTTCTAATCGCGAAATGTTAGCAATAGCGGCGTTTTTCCACTCGGTGTTCCGTCCAATTTCTACGCGCAATTCGGTGAGTGCGTCGCTTTCTTCGTTAAACTGCGTGCGTTTTTCCGCAAGCCGGCGCTGGAAGTCTTCCAGTCGTGCGTTAGCCGCGTCAAGCTCGCGCTCTTGTTCCTGCTGCGCTTGTTTGGCTTGGCGAATGGCGGCATTTGTTTCCACCAGCTTATCCATAATGGCGTCATTTTCTTCATTATATGTGGTGCTGGATTGGCGAAGTGCTTCCAGTCCTTGCGACACAAGGTCGCATTTTTCCCCTAACGATTTGGCCTCTACATGCAGGGATTGTGCGCGTGTGCGGGCGCGGTGAAGAGCCTCTTCGGTTGCGGCAGTTTTATTTGCCTCGCTTGTACGTGCGGTTGCAAGTGCGTTAAACGTCCTTTCCAGAGAAATAATTTGCTCCGCAAGCTCGGAAAGTTGGCGCGGGCGACCAATAATCCCGCCTTGACCGCGCTGCATACTGCCCCCTGTCATACTACCTCCAGGGGAAAGGCGCTCGCCTTCTAACGTAACCAGTTTATAGGAATAACGGAATTTGCGGTGTATCGCAGAGGCATTGTCAAGGTTGTCCACAATAATAATGTCGCCAAGCAACTGCGCGATAACGTCTGCATATGCGTTGTCGCAGTTTACAAGGTCGGCGGCAACACCAATATAACCGGCCTCATTTCGTAACCGCGCAGTATCAAGTATTCTTCCTTTAACCGCTGTGAGGGGCAAAAAAGTTGCTCGCCCTTCACGGGATTGCTTGAGAAATTCAATGGCACGTTTTGCGTCATCTTCTGTTTTGGTGATGATGTTTTGCGCAGCACCCCCCAGCGCAATTTCTATGGCAATTTCATAGCCATCGGGTACGCCAATGAGCTCGCCCACCGCGCCGCATATGCCCGCGAAGTTAGGGTCGGTTTCCCGCTTGCGTAAAATAGATTTTACACTGCGATAATAACCTTCATGCTGATTCTGCAAGTCGGAAAGCGCGCGATGCTTACCGCGGGCGGCGGTTAGGCTTTCCTGCGCTTTGCGGTAGTCGCGTTCGATTTCTTGCAATTCATTATTCAATTTAATGAGCGCACGATTATAGGCTTCTACCTGTGCGTCGGCTTTTTCGGCTTCCTCGGTGCGGGTGCGTTGGATTTCCTTCAGCTCTTCAAGTGTTTTTACTTGCGCTTCAATATTCTCTTCTACTTGCTCGATGTTAGCGTCTAGTTTTTCTTTATCCTCTTCCAGCCGTTGATAGCGATTTTCGGCATCAAGTACTTTTGCTTTATATTCGGAAACGGTGTAGCCCTGGGCGAGAATTTCTTGGTTGTGGGCGGCTAAGGCGGCGGCGGACTCTTCTTCCTCGCTTTCAAACTGGGCGGAACGGTCTTGCTGGCTTTCCACTTGCGCATTCAAATTTGCCAGCGTGGCTTCGGCTTTTTCGCGAATTTCTTCTTCTCTTATACGTTCTTCCTCGCGTTCAATTAACGTGGCGGCGCGCTTATCGACTTCGCCGCGCAGGCGGATTTGGTCGGTTACGAGCTGCTCTGCTTGGCTTTCCAACAAATTGCGCTCGCCTGTTTTATGTTCGATGGCGGTGGTCGCTTCCAGCAGTGTTTCGTTGGCGCGGCGGTAGCGGCTGTCCGCTTCTACGGCTTGGGTTTTTAAGGATTCCTCCGCTTCGCGGGCGAGAGCTAAACGGCTTTTACCGTCTGCCGTTTGCGCCAATGCAGTGGTGAGGGCTTCCTCTGTCTTTTCCAGTTCCGTTTCAATTTTTTGCACTTCAGTGAGGAAAATGTTGATATGCGTTTCTTTGTACTGGTCGCGCAGGGCTAAATAACGCCGCGCGTCTTCGGATTGTTGCTCCAATGGTTCCATTTGTTCTTCCAATTCGGCGATGATATCGGTTACACGGGCGCGGTTTTGCTGCTCGCGTGATAGCTTGGTGAGCGTTTCGTGGCGGCGGGCTTTAAACTTGCTGATACCTGCCGCTTCTTCGAAGATATGCCTGCGTTCCTCGCTTTTGGCGCTCAAAATTTCGTCCACGCGCCCTTGCCCGATAATTGAGTACCCATCGCGCCCGATGCCCGTGTCCATAAAAAGTTGCTGGATATCCTTTAAGCGGCAGGGCGTGCCGTTGATGGCGTACTCACTTTCCCCCGAGCGGTATACGCGACGGGTAACGGAAACTTCGGGCGTGTTCATATCCAGACCGTTGTCGGAATTGTCGATACGCATAACAATTTCCGCAAACCCTTGGGGCTTGCGGTGTGCCGTACCTGCGAAGATAATATCTTCCATTTTTGTGCCGCGCAGTTGTTTAGCCGATTGCTCGCCAAGCACCCAACGCATGGCGTCGGCGATGTTAGACTTGCCGCTGCCATTTGGACCAACCACGGCGTTTAAGCCTTCGCCGAAACTAAGTTGTGTACGCTCGGCAAAAGACTTGAACCCTGCCAGCTCTAATTTTTTTAGATGCAATTTTATTTCCCCTTGTGTTTACCGCAAAGGATTATGCTATAATACGACGCATAAGGCAAGTACATTTAATTTTGGAGGTAAAAAATATGGTAAAATTTATGGCAGGTCAAAAGGGTCAAGGAAAGACCCGCAAGCTCATTGAAATGGCAAACGAAGCGCTAAAAACCGCCGACGGTCACCTTGTGTACATTGACGATGACCGCCGCCATTCGCGTGAAGTTGACCGCGATATTCGCTTTGTAGAATCGGGTAAGGGTGTGCTTTCCAACTACCGCGAATTTGTCGGCTTTATATTGGGCATTCTTTCCATGGATGGCGACGTAGAACACATTTACATCGACGGCTTGTGCAATGTAGTAAAAACACTAGATAACGAGGGCTTGTCTAAACTAACAAAAAAATTACAAGATATTTCACGACGCGATGAGGTATCCTTTACCATTAGCATAAATTTAGAGCCAAGCGAATTGCCTGAGGAGATTAAGGGGCTGCTGATTTAAGGTCAAGGGACTTAGGGTCAAGAGATTAAAACCGCCTTCGGCGACGAGTTTTTTTGGGGAAAAATAACACACCGCGCCCCCATGGTTCTGCATTTAATCCCTCGACCTTCCCAACGCGGCATTCAGCGTATTTCGCATTAGCATCGCGCGTGTCATGGGGCCTACGCCGCCCGGGACGGGGGTGATGTGTGATGCGATTTTTTTTACGGCTTCGAAGTCTACATCGCCGCGCAGGGTATCGCCTTCGCGGTTTATGCCTATGTCTATGACAACGGCGCTGGGTTTTACCATATCGGCGGTGATTAGATTTACCTTGCCAACGGCGACGACAAGAATGTCGGCGTTGCGGGTGTGGCTGGCTAGGTTTTGGGTATAAATGTGGCAGGTGGTAACGGTGGCGTTACGGGCGAGGAGCAACGTTGCCATGGGTTTTCCTACGATGTTGGACGCGCCAACCACTACGGCGTGCTTGCCCTGTGGGTCAATTTCGTAGGCATCCAGTAATTCCATTACGCCTGCAGGGGTGCAGGGCAGAAAGGTTGGTGTGCTTCCCAGGTAAAAATTGCCCACGGTTAGCGGGTGGAAAGCGTCTACGTCCTTTTCGGGGGAAATGGCGTGAAGGACATTTTGCGGATTGTAGCCTTCGGGCAAGGGCATTTGTACAAGAATACCGCTAATTTCGGACTGTGTGTTAAGTTGATGGATAAGCGAAATTAAACGCGCCTCGCCCAGAGTCGCGTCTACATGGTGTACGTGGCTTATTATGCCGCATTTTTCGCAGTCTTTGCGCTTGTTGTCTACGTATACTTGGGATGCAGGGTCGTTGCCGACAAGAATTACCGCAAGTTCCGGCGGGGCGGGCAGGAGAATTGCCCGCTTTTTTACGTGAATGCGTATCCGCTTTGCCAAGGCGTTGCCGTCAAGAATTATCGCCATTTACTGCTACCTCCTCGATGGGGGTATTTTTTTGCGCGAAATATTCCGCAAGGCGTGCTTGTATGTTTGCCCCATTGTCGGGCAGTTCGTTTTTTCTGCGTTGCCACATTTCAATGATTAGACGTTCTTGCGGGGTGAGAGCGAGTGCGTAATTTGCCAGAAAATCGGGTGTGCCGTAGGATGGCGGCGTTAGTGACGGCGCAGTTGCGGGCTGTTCGCTTACTACAACGGTCCCCGCTGCCATGTCGCCCAGGCGCTTGTGCAGTTTGGAAAACATTATTGTAAAAACGCCGATGTACATCATGTCTATTGAAGCGCGGAATAACGCGCGTACAAGTACGTTTGCCAGTGTAAGTGGTTGCCCGTTTTCGCGGATAGCGCGCAGCCCGAAGATGCGCTTGCCAACGCTTTGCCCGTTCCATGCCATTTCGCATAGGCTAAAATAGCCGAAATGTATCACAAAATAGGTGATGAGAACCGCGCCAAGCGCCGCGCCGCTGGGAGTTGTGTTGCCTAAAATCCTGCGGTCGAAGCCCAGCAAAATAATGCCCGCCGCTAAGGCAATGGCAAGCAACTGTAGCGTAAAGTCAATAATAAATGCCGCAAGGCGCGAGCCGACCCCCGCCAGGCGGTATTCCAACTCAATATTGGCGGGGGTCAAAATCACTATCGTTTTCATGTTAGCCCCTCACAATCTGCATGTAGCGGTTTACCGCCGATATGGCAAAGCTTTCTGCGGTGCTTTCTACATTGGGGATACGCATTGCATTCAGTTTGCGGAAAATACTGCGCCGTTCGGCGAGGAATTCCTGTGCCGTGTCGCGTAAAATTTCATCTTTGCGCCCGTGGGTTTGGGCTTGAGCCATTTCCTGCAGCCCTTCGTTTGCCATAAATACGACGATAGGCATATGCTTTTTCTTTAGCAGTGCAATGTGGGCAATAAGTTCTTCCGCTTCTTCCAAAATTTCAAAATCGGTGAAGATGAATACCAGCGAACGCCTTTTCTGCCGTTCGCACAGTGTGCGGAATGCACCTTCGTAATTGGCGGTTTGACGATTTCCTTCTATGCCGTACAGCGTTTCCATTAGCGTATTTCTATGCCCTGCGCCCTTGCCCGGTTTAATGTGCGCGGTTACTTTTGCGTCAAAAGCAAGCAGCCCCGCTTGGTCGCCCTGCTGGTTTACAATGTCGCATAAAATGAGTGCTGCGTTAATAGCGTAGTCCAGCTTTTTGTAGCCGTTTACGCTGTAGCTCATGGGGCGCGCGCCGTCCAGCAGCACGTACACGGGCTGGTTACGTTCGATTTGATACTGATTTACGATAAATTTGCCTTCGCGGGCGGTGGCAGACCAGTTGATTTTGCGGTAATCGTCGCCTTCTACGTAGGCGCGGAGCGACTCGAATTCTGCCCCGTTGCCGAATTGGCGTATCACCTTATCCCCCTGCGGAAGCAGACGGCTTTTTTGCATCATTAAACGGTATTTTGAAAGGTCGCGCACGTTGGGGTACACCTTAAACGGCATTACACACGGGCGTGAGGTATGCTTTACGCAGAAGCCAAGCACACCGCGGTAGCGCAGAAAAACGCGCTCAAAGGTAAACAACCCCCGCTTTGCGGGAATTACGGTGTAAGAAAATTCCCCATTTTCATTGGGATTTAGAAATCTAGTCATATCTTGCTTCGTTGTGGTGAAGAATCGTCCTGCGTCCCCCATGCCGCCCAGCGCCTGTACCCACAGGCGAAAGCGCGAACGGTTGCGAACGGTAAACGAAAGCGCATTCTCTGCTTTTACATATAGGTGTACGCCGTCGTCGTTTACGGCGTCCGTTGCCCATGTGACGTCAAAAATCTTGCCGTCGGGAGTAATCATAATATCCAGCAATAAAAATCCCACCAGTAAAATGTTTGCGAACAAAAATGCATACAAATACCAGCCGAAGGGGTAAGCGGCTATTGTCGCAAGCGCCCCTATCAGCGCAAAGTACGGTACACGGCGTGTTACGCTCATCGCGGTGCTTTTACCTGCTCCAGAATGGTTTCAATTACACCGTCGGTGGTGGTGCCTTCAATTTCCGATTCGGGGTTAAGCATGATGCGGTGGCGCAACACGGGTGCGGAAAGGAATCGCACATCGTCGGGGATTACAAAATCGCGCCCCTGCATGGCGGCGTAGGTTTTTGCCGCAAGCAACAGCGCAACGCTTCCGCGCGGGCTTGCGCCGTATTGTACCGCGCCCATACGGCGGGTCGTTTCCACTACGCTTACGATATAATTAAAAAGCCCTTCCTCTACGGTGACGGCTTGTATTTCGCGCCGCGCTTCCAATATGTCGTGGGCGTAGGCGACGGGCTGCATGTTGGTTTCCGCCAATTTAGCCGCGTCAAAGCCTTGGTGATACATTTGTAAAAGCTGCTTTTCCGCCGCTACGCCCGGGTAGGTGAGCAGAATTTTCATCATAAAGCGGTCGGTTAACGCCTCGGGCAGGGGGTATGTGCCTTCGTATTCCACGGGATTTTGCGTTGCCATGACGAAAAACGGCTCGCTAAGCGTATGGGTTTCGCCGTCGATGGTGATGGCGCGTTCTTCCATGACCTCCAGCAGTGCAGACTGAGTTTTGGGCGGGGTGCGGTTAATTTCGTCCGCGAGAAGCAGCTGCGTAAACAACGGTCCGCGCCGTAACTCAAACGCGCCTGTTTGCTGGTTAAAAATCTTGGTGCCCAGAATATCCGACGGCATTAAGTCCGCCGTAAACTGCACGCGCTTGCAATCCACGCCCACCGTACGCGCAAGGGAACGCGCCCAAAGCGTTTTTGCCAAGCCCGGTACGCCCTCCAAAAGCACATGCCCGCCCGCAAATAATGCGACTAAGGCAAGCTCTGTCATTGCTTCCTGGTTTAATACATAGCTGTTAATCTGCCCTTTTATCCTATCCGCTAAATCCTTTAACATAATATCCTCCGTAAATTAAAGTTTGTAGTACAACCGCGCCAGTGCGCGCACTTGTTCGTTTTCTTCCCGCTCTACCTCTTCGTACAACGGTACGGCGCGCCCGAAGCGCTTGCCTACATGCCATAACATGGCAAGCGCAGCTACGCAGAGTTGGACAATAACTAAGCGTATTACCAGCGGCAGCTGCGAGAAAAATGTCTGCGGGGGGCGTATGCCGTAATAGTAGACAGGGAAAACGATACGCTCCGCATTCCACGCGGTAAGGATGCTGTGCAATGCTTCCGCCGGGGCAGCGTTGTGCATAAGCTGCGCATTCGCAAGGTCGCGTGCTTGCCCCGTTACGATAGCGCCAAAGCCCTCGCGATGGTACGCGAAGCCGTTAATCCTATGCGGGGGCGTATGGGTTAGTATCGCGTCCATGATGTTGTGACCGTTCTGCAGGAGAATAAGCCGCCCGCCGCGGCGCACCCATTCCAATATTTCCTCCGCCATTTCCAAGGAAATATGCGGGTTGCTTGGCTGAATAATAACGTACACATGGCGCGGGTCGGTGGTTGCGGTAAGGGGCGCGTAGCCAAAACGTACGGGCTTACCCATATGACGCAGTGTATCGTAGAAAAGGCTCGCTCCCATTTCGTTGGTGGTGAAGGGCGCATAGGTCGGACCGCCATCGTCCTCGTTTTGCACAAAGGTGATGATAACCGAAACCAGCACAATAAGCACGAGTATGAAAATTTTGCCCCGCCTAGCCATATAATTTTTCCCCCGCTGTGTGGTAGTGCGTGAGTATATCGTCGCTAATTTCCTTATAGCCGTACCACGCTAAATGGTAGGTATTTGCCATGTCTGTGAAGGGCGAAGCCAAATCAGACCGGGCTTGCTTTAACTGCCGAAGGATTACCGCATTGGTTGCCGACGGGCTAATGTGTATTAACGCCTGCTCGTTTAAGGATAATAGCGCGGCGATGTAGCGGTAACGGATAGCGGTGCGGCGGTCGGTAGCATTATCGCTAAGGGAGAGCAGGTCGCTAACGGTATAATCGCGGTTGCGTAACTCCTCGAATATATCGGATAAATCGTGTGTCTTGGGTTTGCGCTTTTGTAGGAAGATGCGTACAAGCACAAAAATGCTCGCAAGTACTAAAATCCCCCCCACGATAGCAAAAAGAAGGGGAATAATACGCCCATCGCCCGTACCTTGGGGCAAAGTGAAGTCAAATCGGTTTAAAATTGAGTCGATTAACCGATTTAACTGGTCGATTATCATTTCCCGCAAATTGCGGGTGCGCCCCGTCAGGCGGTCATATCGGCGGGTTTGTAAGACCGCGTTCATTGCATCGTTAAATGTCATAATACACGCTCGGCGGGGCTTCGGTTAACTCGTCTAATGCCAAGTCTATATCGAAGCCTTCTTTTTCTATGCGCTGGTTAAAATATACCACCGCGGTTAATATGCCCTCTAACGGACCAAGGGCAAACATTACAACTATGTTTAGCAAGCCCGCAATAAGGTTGATTGCCATAATTACAGGCATAAGAAGCATATTGCCCGCAAAAATAACCCCCGCTAACGCGGGTATGAGCATAATTACGCCCGAAGCAGCAAAAGACAAGCAAAAAATAATGACCCAGCCCATGGATTTTACCCCGAACAAGCGCCAAAAATCACCTTTAATTAATTCACAGGAACGGCGAAGCGCGTAAAAGAACATGACCTGCTCGCTTACCGCTACTGCCACCGCAAGGGAAAACATATGCATGTAGATAAAAAATCCGACAACGGCGGCAATGAGCAACACCAAGGAGAAAACAAAATATGCATTAAAAAGCCACAGCGCAACATAGCCCGCCGTAAAACGGAAGAAGAAATACAGCAGCCCGCCTACAATAGCAAGGTATGGTATGGCTACTAAAAATTGCGCAAGCAGTGCGCTTACCGCGCGTCCAATATTGCGGAAAATGTAATACGTAGGCAGCTTTACCTTGCGCCCAAGGAATGCCTGCCTGGAAAGTAAGATAGCCCCTGTGCTCATTGTCCCCTGCCATAACATAACTAAGGGAATTATCACAAGCAGTGAAACGGCAACAATCGCAACCCCTGCTGTGCCAAAGCCCATAAACGCCATGCTTGCCGCAATAAAAATCCCAATGCCCACCATAAAAAAGCCCATACCCGTGGTCGCAATTAACCCTACTATGGCGGCGTAGGCGAGCTGTTTCCAAAAGGATTTTTTGTATACATCAAAGATGCGGTCCAGCAGATGTGCGGCGTTCATTTGCGTAAATTCCACCTATTCAAAACGTGCAAATTATAATATAGTGGGGTTATTATAGCATATTAACGTTATTGCAAGGAGTTTTTTCATGTACGCGCGTTTTGCTTCGTTTTTTTACCGCAATGGATTACATGCGGGCTTTCAACTAATGGGGGCGGATGCGTCATCCCCCTCCGAGGCTACGTACTTCCACATGCAAAAGATGGAAGGCGCTGCCACGTTTATGCATATTACCGTTTGCGATACCGCGCGGGCGGATTGGCAAGCCCTGCTTCAACAAAACGAAATACGCCGCAAGCAGGCCGAGGATTTATTAACCCGCGTAAAAAATGTGGCGCTTGTGTATATCATGGCAGAGCCTGCCCCCGCGTTAGACATTGCCGCTGTACCTGCGGAAATTACTGCCCCGTATGAGGGGCAGAATATTTACAATGTTTTTTGGCGCGTAAATCTTGCCACAGGGGAATTGATGGCAACGGATAATCAGCCCAAAGATTTATTTGGTTTGCGTGAACTTGTGAAGCGGGCGTATGAAGATGCAAGCGCCCCCGAAGCGGACTTTGATGCCCTTGCTGCGGCGGAATCGCTGCTTGGCGGCGGCTCGGGAACAAGTGCGCCCCAAGGGCGTAGTTTGCCGCCTGCCCATTCGCGCCCTAATGTCGTTCCCATGCGGCGCGCTATGCCCGCCCCGGCGCGCAAACGCAGCCCCCACAGCCTCATCACCCGCATGAAAAACGTAAATATCCCGCACTATCCCCGTCATGCGCAGCCCCTCATGTGCTATGGAATTATCGCTATTAATGTGTTGGTGCTTATTGCCATGTATGTGTTCGGTGACGGAAGCACGGCGCGTACGGGCATCGACTTCGGCGGTATTCGCGTGTATGAAATTATTTTCCATAACGAATGGTGGCGCTTGGTTACGGCGATGTTTATCCATTTTGGCGTACACCACCTTGCGGCGAATACCTTTGGCATTATCGTTTTTGGTACGCGGCTTGAGCGCTACTTTGGGCGGCTTGCGTTTTTTGCACTGTATTTTGGCGCGGGGATTGTGGGTTCGTTGTTTAGCCTTGCAAATTTTTGGTTTCAACGGTTGCCCACGGTTTCGGGCGGGGCATCGGGGGCGGTGTATGGGCTTGTTGCATTTGCCTTCGTAGTAACGCGTGTAACGCGCCAAAATATCGAAACGCTTAACTCGTATTCCATGCTTATTTTTATCGCCATTGGTATTGTGATGGGATTTACTATTCCCGGTATTGACAATGCAGGGCATATCGGCGGCATGGTAGGCGGCGCGTTAATTGGGCTTGGCACACTTGCGCTGATGACACGGAAACAGTAGAATGGCTTTTAAAGGAGGCTTTGCCATGAATGAACAGGGATTTGGGAAGAAGTTTTTAGAGCTATACGGTTTTGGAAGGCAAGACATGCCCAGCATTGTGGGTACAATCGTTGCGAAATGCGTTTCGTTAGTACTTGCTATTTTATTTTGGGTACTGCGCTACAAAGCGTGTAAGGCAGAAAAACGGGGCAAAAAAATCGCATTCACCGTGCTTGCGGTACTGTTTACCATAGGCATTTTTACCTCCCGCGCGGTCATTGACGCGCCCGATGACAACATGGCGTTTGACGAGGATTTTGAGGATGACTTCAGGGAGGGTACGCAATGATTGTATCTGCCTACATTCCCGAATGGGGCTTTGATGGCAAACTGCGCGAGGGCGATGCGGCGCGTTTGACCCACGTAAATTTTGCTTTTGCCTTGGTTGAAAATGGGCTTGGTAGTGTTTCGCACTGGAAAAACGGTGCGCATATCAAGGAATTTAACAAAAATAAAGGACATATCATTTCTATTTTGTCTGTTGGCGGTTGGGGCGCAGGTGGGTTTTCTAATGCGTGCTTAACGAAAGATGGGCGCGAAAAATTGGCACAAAGTCTGGTGGATATTGCCAATGAATATGGCTTCGACGGCATCGATATGGATTGGGAATATCCGGGCATGGATACGGCAGGGATTGACGCAAGCCCCGCGGATAAGGACAATTTCACCGATTTAATCCGTCTGCTGCGCGAGAAGCAAAAGTCGGGTGCGGTGGTCTCCATGGCGGCGGGTGCGTTGCAGGAATGCATTGACAATCTTGATTTGCCCGAACTCATGAAATACATGGACTTTATTAACCTAATGACCTACGACATGAGTGCGTGGAACAAAGTGACCTATCACACCGCGCTTTTCCCCTCCGACGTAGAGGGCATGACGGGCGCGCAGGCGGCAGATTTGTTTGAAAAAAATGGCTGGCCGCGTAATAAAATGACGCTGGGTGCGGCATTTTACGCGCGTAATTACAAAGAAGTAGACGGTTTAGGCGCCGATTTCCCCGGTCCGCACCCCGGATGGGTGCATTTCCATGAGGCGTACCCTCGGGGGCGTGGCATTGAAGGCGACATTCAATATGACGAAAAAGCGGAAACCGCTTATTTCTACGACCCTGCGGCGCGTGAGTTCCTGTCCTTCGACTGCCCGCGTTCCCTGCGAGCGAAGAAAAAATATGCCCGCGAAACGGGGCTTGCGGGTGTAATGTTTTGGCAATATTACGGCGATACGGCGGACAGTATGCTCTTAAAAGCCCTTGCGGAATAAACGTGCGCATAATTATTCAAGACCCGCCCAACGGCGGGGAAGAAAATGTAATTTTTAACGTAAAAAATATGACGGACAACGTTCTGCGTGCCATTGAAATGCTTAAAAGCGCCGAAGGTTTGACCGTGTATGCCGAAAATCAAGCACTCGTTCTTCCAATGGGTGCTGTTTTTTATGTGGAAAGCGTGGAAAACAAGACCTTTGTTTACGCAGAAAAATCCGTATACCGCAGCCGTTTAAAACTCTACGAAGTAGAGGAATTGCTTACTGCAGGCGATTTTTTGCGTATTAGCAAGCAGGTGCTTGTCAACGTGCGTAAAATAAACAGCATCGCTCCCGCGGGGGAAGGGCGCTTTATTGCGCAGTTGGTAAACGGCGAGCAGCTTATAATTTCCCGCCAGTATGTACCTGCATTGAAAGGACGGTTTGGTCTATGAAATGGCGCAAAATACGCAAGGTAAAAATTCTGCGCAGTGTTGCCGCTGCCATGCTCAAGTATTTTTGCTTTATCGTAACCCTGCTTGTGTTTTTAAATATCGTACTGCACGAAGCGATTACCCGTGTGGATATGCTGCGCATGGTGCTTTCCGCCTTTGCGGGGGTAATACCGCTACTGCTCCCTGTTTTCTTCGAGTTTAAATGGAAGGGCGTAGTGCTGCACTTTCTGCTTACGGGTGCGTTGGTAATTGGCGTACAAATGTATTTTACCGAAGGCGGGCGGGATGTGATTTTACTTTCGGCGCTTGTTTTCCTATCTATATACGCCGTGTTTAATCTCTACGAATATGCGAAGGCCCGCACCATCACCAAGCAGGTAAACCAAAAATTAAACGAATTACACGCCGCCGAAAATGCAACTCACGTATCTTTAAATGCAACTAACAAAGATTGATATTGAAATAAAATAACAACCCCCTAAGGTTAAAAAGATTAAAGTTTTAATCTTTTTAACCTTAGGGGGTATTTTTATGTTTGCATTATTTAAAAAGAACCGTAACTTCCGTGCGTTGGCTATCTTTTTCATTTTACACGGTATCGGCGCGGGCATGTTTGGCATGATAATGATGTGGATTATCCACGCCATGTACCAAAATCCTGTGTATACAGGCATCGCGGGCTTCTTATTTGCCGTGCCCTTTGTTACGAGTTTTATCGTGGGTCCGCTGGTAGATAGATGGCGTAAAACGGCGGTACTGCGCACTGCGTGCTTTGTGCAGTTTTGTGTGGTGGCGGTGGCACTGGCGGCACAGCTTGTCTATTGGCCCGGGGTATGGCTGTTTTTTGTGATGATACTCGCGTTTAGTCTTGCGTCGCTTTTCTTCCGCCCTGCGCAAACGGCGATACTTCCGCGCATTGTAGACGGGGAGGATTTAGTAAAAGCGAACGCGTTTATTAATATTGTGGGCGTACTGGCGGGGACGGTGGTATTCGTGGGCACGTTTTCCATGATGCGGGACGGGAATGCAGACAATGCTCTGCTATACGCTGTAATGGCAACCGCGTTTGGGCTGGCGCTCATCTTCTCCATTTTCCTACGCTGTGATGAAGAATCAGCAACGCAGGAAAACGAAATAGGCGTGGTTAAAATGTACCTGCGCGAGTTAACGGCCGGTTTTGTTTACGCGAAGCAAGGTGTATTTATGGTGCTTTTATTCGCAGGCGTTTTCCAGGCCTTCTTCGCAGATGTTGCGGGCGTAAACGTGCCTATGTTTGCGGAATATCACTTCGGCTCGGCATCGGGTTATATTATCCTTGCGGGACTTACCATGTTTGGCGGTATGATTGGTTCAATTTTTGCCCGCATGGTAGATACGCGCTTTTCGCTGGGTCATATGCTCATTGTTGGTACAATGCTAGCGGGTGTGCTGCGTATTTTATTCGTTTTTGCCATTACTAACGAAACGCTGCACGGCGTGCTGATGCACCTTATGTATGTGGGCGTAGGAAGTATGGTGGGCATTTTTCACCGCGCCATTGTGCAAAAACTGCCGCCCAAAAACCTTGTAGGGCGGGTAGATACGATGTTTACCACGCTTGGGGCTTCCGCCGGTGCGCTTGGTGCGCTGGCAGGGGGTTTTCTTGGTGCGCGGCTGTACTCGGTAGATGCGGTATTTTTCATACATGGAGCGGTGTATATCATTTTAGGGCTTGGACTGCTGTGTAACAAAAAGGTACGGGCATTGCCCGCGTTGAAGGATTTAGGAAGCAGTTAGTTGTTAAAGTAATTTGAGGGGACTGTATTAGTCGAATAATACAGTCCCCTTTTTATTGCACCCATAAAAAGCCTGTAGGCAGTAATTTGCGCAGTAAAAAATTGTATGCTATACTTCCACGAATATCCTACGCGAGGGTTTTGGCTTCTCCGCCCATTCCTTGGCGTGTGGGGATAAAATTGTGCATATATGCACATTATTCTAAAGGAGGCTATTCATAATGATTAGCAAAAAGGAAATTATCGCAAAGCATGGTCGTGCCGATAACGACACGGGTTCACCCGAGGTGCAAGTGGCACTGCTTACCGCCCGCATTAACCACCTCACCGACCATTTACGTGTGCATAAGAAGGATTTTCACTCGCGCCGCGGCTTGTTAAAGCTGGTTGGTCAACGCCGCGGGCTTTTAGACTATATCCGCAGGCAAGACGTTGTAAAATACCGCGCCCTTATTGGCGAACTTGGGTTAAGAAAGTAGGACAAAATGACTAAAAAATATTCTATGGAACTGGGCGGGCGCACGCTTTCTTGCGAAATCGGCAAAGTAGCGGAATTGGCTGGCGGCGCGGCGCTTATGTCGTATGGCGAAACGGTGGTCTTAGTTACCGCCACCACATCGGACAAGCCTCGTGCGGGTATCGACTGGTTTCCGCTAAGCTGCGATTTTGAAGAAAGGCTGTACGCGATTGGCAAAATCCCCGGTAACTGGTTTAGAAGGGAAGGTCGCCCAATGGAGCGCGCCATTTTGGCGTCACGGTTAATTGACCGCCCCATTCGCCCCCTTTTCCCGGACGATTACCGTAACGACGTGGGCGTGGTTGCTACCGTGCTTTCTGTTGACCAAGACGCAAGTGCGGAAATTGCGGCGATGATTGGCTCGTCGATAGCCCTTTGTATCTCGGACATTCCTTTTGACGGACCTACGTCTGCTGTAAATATCGGTCTTGTGGACGGGCAGTTAATCGTCAACCCCGATATGGTACAGCGCGAAGTAAGTAAGCTGGCACTTACTGTTTCATCTACTCGTGATAAGGTGATGATGATTGAAGCGGGCGCAGACGAAGTGGACGAGCAGCTTATGTACGATGCCATTATGCTTGCCCACGAGGAAAACAAAAAGGTTATCGCTTTTATCGACGAAATTGTGCGCGAGCACGGCAAACCCAAGCGCGAGTACGACAAGCATGTGATACCCGAAGACTTGTACAACGCGGTGAAGAATTTCATCACCGATGCCCGTATGGAAGAAGCCGTTTTCCAAGACCAAAAGCAGGTGCGTGACGAAAAAGTGCGCGCCCTTACCGACGAAGCGGTGGCGGCGTTAGTGCCCACCTTCGCGGAAGACGTAGCAGAAGAATACACCGCAAAACTGGGCGGCGCAATTTATAAGTACGAAAAAGACACCGTGCGCCGTATGATTTTTTCCCAGCATAAGCGCCCCGACGGGCGCGGGCTTGGTGATATCCGCCGCTTGGAAGCAAGTGTGGATATTTTGCCCCGTACCCACGGTTCGGCATTGTTTAGCCGCGGGCAAACCCAGGTGCTTACGGTAACTACGCTGGGTTCCAGCGGGGATACCCAGCGCTTAGACGGGCTGGACGAGGCAGAGGAAGATAAGCGCTACATGCACCATTACAACTTCCCCAGCTATAGCGTAGGCGAAACGCGCCCCTCGCGCGGGCCCGGGCGGCGCGAAATAGGGCATGGTGCGCTGGCAGAGCGTGCGCTTTTACCCGTGATTCCCAACGAGGACGATTTTCCGTATGTTATTCGCCTTGTGTCGGAAGTAGTTTCTTCCAACGGTTCAACTTCGCAGGCGGCGGTGTGCGGTTCTACCTTGTCGCTAATGGCGGCGGGTGTGCCGATTAAGCGCCCCGTTGCGGGCATTTCCGTAGGGCTTGTAACGGGCGAAACGGAAAATGACTTCGTGCTTTTGACCGACATTCAAGGGCTGGAGGATTTCTTCGGCGATATGGACTTTAAAGTGGCGGGTACGAGCGAAGGCATTACCGCCATTCAAATGGACATTAAAATTAACGGCTTAACCCCCGAAATTATTCGTGCTTCTTTAGAGCAAACAAGAGAAGCGCGCATGAAAATCCTTAACGAATCCATGCTGCCCGCCATTGGCGCACCAAGACCGGAAATTTCCCAGCACGCGCCTAAGATTGCAATTGTGCGCATTAATGTTGAGCAAATTGGCGAGGTTATTGGACCCCGCGGTAAGGTAATTAACCGCATTATTGAAGAATCGGGCGTTGATAAAATCGACACCGAGGACGACGGCCGCGTATTTGTGGTAAGCCGCGACCAAACGAAGGTTGACCGCGCCGTGGAAATTATTAAAGCCATCGTTAGCCCGCCCGAGGTGGGTAAACACTACACGGGCAAGGTTACGCGCCTAATGAGTTTTGGTGCTTTCGTTGAAATTGCGCCCGAAAAAGAGGGACTTGTTCACATTTCCCAGCTTGCCGTTGAGCGTGTGGAAAAAGTGGAAGACGTAGTAAAAGTAGGCGACGAACTGGTGGTTAAGGTAACGGAAGTGGACGACCAAGGGCGAATTAATCTTTCCCGCAAGGCTGTAATTGCGCCGGAACTGGGCGACGGTATCGTAAAGCGCCCGCCGCCTAAACCAAGAGAAGGCGGAGGCTTTCGCGCCGGCGACCGCGGCGACCGCAACCGAGGCGGCGGAGGACGTCGTTGAGCCGTAACAGGGGGATAAAACTTCACACTTTACCCAGTGGTTTGCGGGTTATCATGGAGGAAATTCCCCATGTGCGCTCGGTAAGTTTTGGTATTTGGGTGCGTACAGGTTCGCGCAACGAGAACGCGCAGCAGGGGGGCATATCGCATTTTCTTGAGCATATGCTCTTTAAAGGTACAGGAAAACGCACCGCATTTGAAATTGCCGACACCATGGACGCGATTGGCGGGCAGTTTAACGCCTTTACTTCGCAGGAGAATACGTGCTATTCCACCCGCACGTTGGACACACATTTTGAAACGGCGCTGGAAGTGCTAACGGACATGTTTTTCAATTCAAAATTCGAGGAAGAGGACATTAATAAAGAGCGCAATGTAATTCTTGAAGAGATTAACATGATGGAAGATTCGCCCGACAGCCTTGTGGTGCAGTTGCTGCAGGAGCAAATTTTTCAAAAAAAGACGCTGGGTTTGTCGATTTTAGGCACGGCGGAAAGTATTGGGCGCTTCGAACGCAAGGATTTTATTGAATTTATGCAAGAAAAATATCGTCCCGACAATACCGTAGTTGCCGTGGCGGGTAATATCAACGAAATGGCGGTGCTGGAGAAAATCAGCACGGCTTTTTCTGTGTTTGAAAAACGTTGCAAGCCCAAGGCGGAAGCACCTGCGATTTACACCCCGGGTTTTAATCTGCGCGAGAAGGACATCGAACAGGTGCATTTGGCGATGGGCTTCCCGGGGATTGCCATGGGGAAGGACGAGTCTTGGTACGCTACGGCAGCCATGACCGCCATTTTCGGCGGTGGCATGAGTTCGCGTCTGTTTCAAAAGGTGCGTGAGGAGCGCGGGTTGGCGTATTCGGTGTATTCTTATAACATCGCGTTCTCGGATACGGGCATTTTTGTGATTTATGCGGCGTTAAACCCTTCCCAGTTATACGACGCGTTGCAGCTAATCACCGAGGAAACGCGCCGCCTGTTTACCGAGCGTGTTACGCCCGCGCAGCTTGCCAAGGTGAAGGAGCAGTTAAAAAGCAATATGCTGCTTAGCCTTGAAAGCTCTATGTCGCGCATGGGCTCTATTGCCGTAACGCAATTGATGCTAAACCGCATCACCACGGCAGACGAAGTGGTGCAAAAAATCGACGCCGTCACCATGGAGCGCTTCTATGAGGTGTGCGAGAAGATTTTTATACCGCAGGAAGTAAGCCTTTCGCTGGTGGGCAAGGGGGTTGGGGATTTGGATGTGAAGAAATTGATTTCACGCACTAACGGGGGATGACGCCTGTTGCGAATCCAGAGGATTCGCATTAGTCGGTGAAATGAGATTGACACCTACCGCTGGATGGTGGTTTTCGCTGCCATACATTGTCCGGTATAAATACACGAAGCCGGGAGCAGTTCGGATAAAGGGATGAAATACGCCCTTTTGAAGCAGGAAGCGGAAGTATTTGCTACTCTAAAGGAAAGCAGAGAATCGGTCACTCCCTCATTAAGCCCGAAAAGCGCTAAGCGCTAAGAATAAACAGAACCCCGCCTTCCGATATTTGAAATTCAAATATCAGGAGGCTCGGCGTGAGCAGAAGGACAGAAAACACAGGCTTTACATGTAAAAATTGTGATGCAGTTATTTTTCCTTTAACAAACGGAAGTTACCGTAACCATTGTCCGATTTGCCTATATTCACTGCATATGGACAATAAAATAGGTGACAGAAAAAATAATTGTCATGGTTTAATGAAGCCGTATAAGATTCAATACAATGGAAAAAAGGGCTGGCAAATTGTGCATAAATGCAAAAGATGCGGTGCAAAAAAGTTAAATCGCATTGCACCGGATGATATGGATGCAGTAATTTCCTTCATGGGGAAGTACTGAAAGCGGGAATATTGTGAACACTAACTTTTTATGTAGGCGCACCGATGATGCGTTGGATTTTCCTTTACCCAAGCGACAAACGGAGTTGTCGGCGGGTATGGATTTGTATGCAAATGTGCATGAAGATGTGGTGATTCAAAGAGGGGAGCGCAAGTTGATACCTACGGGGATTAGGCTTGCGCTTCCTTTTGGTTGCGAGGGGCAGGTGCGCCCGCGCAGTGGACTGGCGCTAAAGTATGGTGTTACGGTGTTAAATGCCCCGGGTACGGTGGACGCGGATTATCGCGGGGAAATTGGCGTGGTGCTGATAAACCACGGGGAAGGGGATTTTACCGTAGGGCGCGGGGATAGGATTGCACAATTGGTGATAATGCAGGTGGAAATGGGTGAACTAATGGAAGTGGATGAACTGCCCGACAGCACACGCGGCGCGGGTGGGTACGGAAGTACAGGGGTGTAGTATGAAGGACAAGTACATATGGGGCATTACAATTATATCGTTGGTGGCGTGTTTGTTGCACGCGGCTTTTTTATTTACGCCCTTTAATAATTATTTGTACAGCTCACTTTTTAAGGTGCTTTTGTTTGTTTCTGTGCCGTTGCTGTACTATCGCTTTGTAATGCGTGAAAAATTTACAGGCATAATATTTGTTAAGGGCGACGGGCGTAATATTCGGCTTGCTATTTTATTGGGGATAGGCGTGTTTTTGTTTATTTGGGGCGTGTATTGGGTAATACAGCCTTGGATGGACAGCCAAATGATTGCCGACGCGCTGGAAGCCAACGGCATTACCCGCTACAATTTCCATTGGGTCTTTGTGTATATTGTGGTGATTAATGCTACGCTGGAGCAAATATTTTTCCGCGGATTTATTTTTATTACCCTGTATAAGCGGGGCTTTGTAAGGTACGCCCATGGGTATTCTGCGTTACTATTTTCGCTGTACCATGTGCCGATAATTTGGGGCGGGGTTTTGGCGGGGATTATGCTGCTTAGCGTTGTGGGGCTGGTGGCGGCGGGGTTAATTTTCAACTTCCTAGCCGTAAAATGCAAAAATCTTGCGGGCAGTATTATCGTACATGTGAGTGCCAATTTTGCGTTAAATACCATTGTTTTGTATAATCTGCACTTTGTGTGAGAAAGATTACCTCCGAGAAAGAAAACCCGCGAAAATCCAGCCTGTACCGCGTGGGGTTTCGATTTGCACAAACCTTCCGTGGTAGTCTAGTATTTCAAATGTTTCGCCGCGGCGTACGAAGGTGAGGGTATCGTAGTTATTGCTTGGTCCTGTACGTACGTGTAAGGCGTATGCGAAGACAATTGTTTGGCGTGAGCCGATAGGAAACGTATTGCGGGTAATATGGTGGTTGGGTAATTGGGCGTTTGATGGCGTTGTAATAATTTCCAGCGTTTCATTCCAATTATCCCAGCCGTCAAAATCCACTAAATAAAAATCAAGCCAATAGGATAATTCGTATACTGAGAAATAATAGCCGTCAATGTCGCGTACGGCGCGTAGGGAAAGGGTAAATGCGGGATACGCTTCGCCGTCAAAACCCAGCGTGACAATAGGATACGGGTTGCCGACAAAACCGCGCGTACCATGTGCCTCACTAAGAAGCCCATATGAACCAAAAGTGGCGGCACGTGGGAGTATTGGGCGCATCTCCTCACCCGTTATTGTATAGGGTGCGCCACGTTTAATCCATACATCCCAAATGCCGTTTTCGGGGGGTGCAACAATGTCAAATTGAGAGATTGTCCCATTTAACATATACGCAATGTCCATTAAACGTAGCGCCGGAAGTGCCACTGTCGAATCCCCACGGTAGCCGTATACATCAAAACGCAAACCGTTTACATAGTACGGGATAACCATAGAATGAAAGCCAGTTGTGGCAAACACAGGCATAGTCGCGAAAATAATCGCCAAAACTGCGACAAGTAACAAAAAAATTTTTCTCATTATACACCTCCAAGGGCATTATACGTGTATTCCAACGGTTGTACACTATTTTTGCAATATGGTATAGTTTGCGCGGTGATTTTATTGCGCATTTTATTAATCGAAGATGACCCCATCGTTGCGTCGGGTTTGGTATATGCCCTTGAAAACGAGGGCTTTTTTGTTAGCCATGCGCGGGGTGTAGTACAAGCGCGGGAGGCGATGGCTTCTGCCGATATATTTGACCTTGCGATTATTGATATTGGACTGCCCGACGGCACGGGTTTTGCGCTGGTAGAGGCATTGAAAGCGGCAGATACGTCGTTGTTATTCCTTTCTGCGGTGGATGAAGAAGGAAGTATTGTGCGAGCCTTTGAAGGCGGTGCGCAGGATTATATTACCAAGCCCTTTCGGCTGGGGGAGCTGATGGCGCGGGTAAAGGCGGTGCTTCGGCGGCGGGCAGGGGCAGGGGATGTGCTGAAATTGGGCAATGTTTCGATACATGTGAGCGAAGGAAAAGCCTTTAAATTGGAGGTTGGTGACAAACCAACCGATTTTCCCATAGATTTAACCGCGTTGGAATATCGTTTACTGGTGGTTTTTGCTACCCACAAAGGGCAGCTGCTTTCGCGGGGGCAAATTTTGAATTTAATATGGGATTCGGAAGGCGTTTTCGTAGAAGACAATACGCTTACTGTGTACGTGAAGCGCCTGCGCGAGAAGCTGGGGACGGCGGCGTATATCGAAACCGTGCGCGGTGCGGGCTATCGTGCAAATGCGGGGGGTGTGTAGCCATGCCATGGATACGGCGCGGCGAATTGGAGCGGCTTTCCGCAGATATTCGGCGTATTATTGACGGGCAAGCCCCAGATTTGCGGGACAATCTGGAGGGGCAGCTATCCATCCTTAAAAACGACATACACACCTTGGCGGGGAAGCTGAAGGAGGAATCTGCCAATTTGGCGCGGGAAAAAGCGGCAATGGCGGACACCTTGGCGGATATTTCCCACCAGCTAAAGACCCCCCTCACCGCCATGATGGTGATGGCAGATTTGCTGGAAACCGCGCCCCCGGAACGCGCGGCAGGGTTTATCCACAACCTAAAGAAGGGGCTGGTACAAACGGGCTGGCTGGCGAATGCCTTGTTAAAAATGGCGAAGCTGGAGTCTGGCAGTGTGGTGTTTTCCCCTGGGGAAATAACGGCAGGGGCGCTGGCAGATGCGGCGCTACAGCCCTTGCAAATTCTGCTGGACATTAAGGGACAGCGCGTAGAATGGCAAAGTGGGAGCGCTCCCACATCAAAGGATGCGCCTTGGGAAACCCGCCTGTACTGCGATAAAAACTGGACGGCGGAAGCCCTCACCAACATCATCAAAAACGCATCGGAGCATTCCCCCGAAAACAGTGTAATTACCCTAAGCGCGGGGGAAAATCCCCTGTGCCGTTGGGTTTCCGTAGCCGATGCGGGGGCGGGTATTCCGCAGGAAATGATGCGGGGGTTGTTTCAACGCTTCGGCGGGGGAAGGGACGGGGATAAGCAGGGGCATGGCATAGGCTTACCCCTGGCAATGGCGATTCTTCGCGGGCAAAATGGGGACATTTCGGTAGAAAACCGCAACGGCGCAGGCGCGGTTTTTATGTTAAAATTCTACTAGCCCATACGAAGGAGTTATGCCTTTGCATATTTACGAAAAATACCGCGCCCATCCCGAAATTAACCGAATTTTGGATGCGGTAAACCAAGTGAACGCGGATATTTTTTCGGCGTGCCATGGGCAATTTCATGCCGCCTTTGTGGTGGAAAAAACGGCACACATTTTAACTTTGCTATCCTACAGCGCCCGTGTGGTTGAACTGGGAAAAATCGCCGCGTTATTGCACGACATCGGCAACATCGCAGGCAGAAAAAAGCACCCCCGCAAGGGCGCGGCGTTGGCGGCTGTTTTCTTAGAGGACGAAACCGAACTTTCCCCCGAGGAAAAAACCATCATCATACAAGCCATCGAGGACCATTCGAAGGGCAAAAATATACAAAGCGCCGTAGGCGCGGCGCTACTCATTGCGGACAAAATAGATATTTCCCGTGAACGCGTCCTGCCGCGCCCCAACTTGGATAGCTGGCATAAAAATCTACTGGAAATTAAGATGGCCGATGTAACAATCGTTGGTAAAACCATGAAAATTCATTACACCACCACGCGCGCCTTCTCGCGGGAACTGCTGGAAAGCGACTACGAAAAAGGCTTTCGCCTGCCCCGCAAAGCGGCGGCGTTTTTGGGGTATGGGTGTGAATTTATTTCTTAGTCACCCTACAGTCACATTCCCTCTGTACACTCCCTACATAACCGCGTTAGCGGCTGTGAAGGGGGTATTTTTTATGAACATTTTACGTGTAGAGAACCTTACAAAAACCTACGGAAAGGGCGATGCGGAGGTAATTGCCCTTGGCGGCATATCCTTCGAAGTGGAGAAGGGCAGTTTTGTTGCCGTAGTGGGGGCGTCGGGCAGTGGGAAGTCTACCTTGCTTCATTTGTTGGGCGGGGTAGACCGCCCCACCTCGGGGGCGGTGCATGTTGACGGACAGGAGCTTTTCGCCATGAACGAGTCCGAGCTTGCTATTTTCCGCCGCCGCAATTTGGGCATTGTATACCAGTTTTACAACCTTGTGCCCACCCTCACTGCCGAGGAAAACATCATGCTTCCCTACCTGCTGGACGGGCGCAAGCCCGACGGCGCTATGCTGGCGGAATTACTGGAAACCATTGGCCTAACCCCCCGTGCAAAGCATTTGCCCAGCGAATTATCGGGCGGGCAGCAACAACGGGTAAGCATTGCGCGGGCGCTGATTAATAGCCCCGCCGTTATTTTGGCAGACGAGCCTACGGGAAATTTGGACAGCAAATCCAGCCGCGAGGTCATTGACCTGCTAAAATTCGCCAACAAGCGCTACAGCCAAACACTGCTTCTCATTACCCATGACGAAGGGATTGCCTTGCAAGCGGACAGAATCATCACCCTTAGCGACGGGCAAATTACCCGCGACGAGGGGGTAAAGTTATGAACCTCGCCGCCAAGCTTGCCTACGCCCAGCTAATAACCCACCGCCGCCGCACCCTATGGACCATCCTCGGCATTGTCCTTTCCGTGTCCATGCTTACCGCCGTATTCGGCTTCGCCTTCAGCGGCTTTGAGGCATTCTACGAATTATCGGGCGGGCAGTTCCGCGCCGCCTATTACACCATGTTTATGACATTGGCGGGGATGTTGAGCCTTATCATCTTCACCGCCAGCGTAATTGTAATGAGCAACGCCTTCCGCGTAAGCGCCGCCCAGCGAATGCAACAATTTGGAATACTTAAAAGCGTAGGCGCAACCAAAAGGCAAATCACCCGCACCGTGCTGTACGAAGGTTTTTTTCTTACCGTGGTTGCTTTACCCATTGGGGTAATACTGGGGTTGGCGGTACAATATGTAGGGCTATACATCGCCAATATATTGTTGCAAGACATTAATCGGCTGGATGATATTGTGGAGATTGGCTTTGTTGTGGCGTGGCAGGCGATAATTATTTCCGTGTTGCTGGGCTTTTTTACGGTGCTGGTTTCCGCTTGGTTGCCCGCGCGGAAGGCGGCGCAGCTCCCCGCAATAGACGCGATTCGCCTACAGGGGGAAACGAAAATAAAAAATGCCCGCCCCCGCAAGCACCTGCTGGTACAAAAATTATTCGGCTTCGAGGGGGCGTTGGCGGCAAAATCCCTACGCCGCGACCGCAGAAATTTCCGCGCCACGGTGGTTTCCCTTTCCATCAGCATTTTCCTTTTCCTGGCGGCAAGCAGCTTTGGGGCCCACCTTGCCCACGCGGGGCAGCTTGTTATCAACCCCGTGGACGCGGACATTATCATAGAATGGCACAGCAACATGGGCTCAGTGAGAGAAAATGACGACACAACGCGCATAGAATTTACCCCGCTAGACCTCGCTTATGCAGAGCAAATTACCGCCCGTATGCGTGCCGTAGAAGGGGTAAGCGTAGTGGCGGCAGGTTCAACGGGCAGTGTAAACCTCATCACGGGTGGGAGCGTTCCCGCCGCCTATTTAAACGCGCCTTTCCGTGATTATGTAGACCCAGACCATACCCAAGACGCGGTAGGTTTACGCATTTTCCTAGTCGCCCCTGATGCGCAAACCTACGCCGAGCTAGCACGTGCGGCGGGGGTGCCCCATGGCTCAAATATCCTCGTCAACTTCCGCCGCATACAGGTAGACGAACGCTGGACGGAGTTTATCCCCATCAATTTTAATTACCAGACCCTGTCCATCGTCGAGTGGGACGATGTGCTGGAAGTCCCCTTACATGGGCAACTGCGGGGCGACCAAGTGCCCAACACCGTGCTTGCTACGGGACACAACTCGCTGGTTATTATCGTCCCTTACGTGCAGGCGAAAACCTACCATTGGTACATCCTTGCCGATGCCCCCATAGACGTACAAGCCCAGCTAACGGACATTGTCCTTGATTTTTTCCCATTGGAATTTTTGACGGAAAATAACATTCGCCTTAGCACAATGAATATCGCCGCCAACAACCTAGCCGACCGTGCGTTAATGCGCCTACTCATGGTATTCATCTACGGCTTCGTAGGAATGCTCACCCTTGTGGGCTTAACCAACGTAATAAGCACCCTGTCCACCAACATACGTGCGCGGCGGCGGGAGTTTGCCGTCCTACAAAGCGTAGGCATGACCCACGGCGGGCTAAACCGAATGCTTAACCTGGAAAGTATCCTGTGCTCGATAAAATCCCTTGCCGTGGGGTTGCCTTTGGGGCTGGGTGCTTCCTATGCCATTTACCGCGCCTTCACCATAACGGTAGATTTTCCCTACATTTTCCCCTTATGGGAAGTGCTGGCGTGCATTGGGGTGGTTTTCATTATCACCTGGGTGACCATGCGCTTCGCCGCGGCGAGGTTGCGCGGCGGGAGTATGGTTGAGGGGATTCGCGGTTGCTAAGGTCAAAAGATTAAAACCGTGGGGGCTGCGCGCCCCACACCCCGCGCAAGGGGGTGCCCCCTCGCGAATGCAAGCATTCGCTATACTTGACCAGCGTTGTTGTCCTCTCAATATTGCGTTGTATATGGTTGATTTTGGATTTTGTTGAGCGTAAATTGACTAAAGTGCGGAAAAATAAATTAATCCGCACTTTATTTTTTTACAATGTTTCCATTTGGGCGATTTATTTTCAAAAAAGTAGCGTGTAAGTCGTTTTACTCACAGAATTTTGCCCAGTATAATTAAAGTACAGGGGGGCTTGCATTGAAAGATATGAGTTTAGCAAACATATTGATAACCAAGCGGCGGGAAAAGGGCGTTACACAGGATGAATTTGCCGCCCATGTTAGGGTTTCCAAGGGGTCTGTATCAAAATGGGACGCTTGTGTCAAGTGTAGACTAACGAAAATTTGAATAAGCTAAAATTTCTGCTTGGATAATATTGGGGGTTCATGGGATTCGTATTCATCCCTACCGTTCCAAATAATTTCGATATCCTTCTCCCCATGGACTACGATTTTACTTATCAATAAGTCAACCGCCTCCTTTGTCAAAGCCTCCAGTTCGATAAACGGACTAAACGCTTCAACCGTGCCCTTCGCTTGCGAATGTCCAATGGATATGGCAGTAAGCCGCTCGGTCATTTCCGCTACAGCTACCTGTTTTCTGACCGTAGTATCGTTTATGATGCCTTTTTTCTTCATGAACACTTCCTGCGTTATTTTACCGGAAGCAAAGGACTTAAAAAGTTTCGGCAATGAGGATTCGATGAACTGGATGGATTTCTGCTCATCGCGGATTTTTCGTTCCAATTCCCCAATGGATTCCATTTCCTTTTCAAGAGCCGCGAGCTGTAATTGCTCTCGGTCAATCAACGTATTTGCATAGGCTCTGATTGACGAGAGGACGGCACTTTCAATAATGCTTTGCATAATGCTATGGGGTGGGCAAGCAAACTTATCTGTAAACTTTGCCGTGCGACACTTGAAATAAGGGTTTAAGTTTGGATACCTCGCCATATTATGCCCACAGGTGGGGCATACCACTTTCTTCATAAATAAATTGTCCATACCGCCGCCTAAGGGTTTAGGTTTTTCAAGCACCCGTTGAGCCTTTTGGAAATCATCTTCGGATACAAGGGCTTCATGGACATTCGGCACGATAACCCATTCGCTTTTGGGTGTGGGTACTTTCTTTTTTGAGGCGAGGTAATCTGCCTTTGTCTTGCAAGATACTACGCTACCCATGTATGCTGGATGCCTGATTATTCTTGCAACCATGATGTTTGTCCAGTAATAATAACCTGGGTCGATTTCTTTAGCGTACCCGACATTTTTACATACATAAGGCGTAGGTATATCTTGGGAGTTAAGAATTTGTGCAATCTCAACGGCTTTTCGTCCCTCAACAGCAAGGGAAAAAATGAGTCTTACAAAATCTGCTGTGTCTTCATCAGGCACCAGAAGATTCTTTATCTTGTCGCACTTCTTGTACCCGAACGGGGGATTAGCCATGTGTTCCCCTTTTTGTTGTTTGATGCGTCTGGATGCCGCGGCTTTTTCGGCTAAATCCCTAACATAGTGCTGATTCGCTAAGTTTATGATAGCCAACTCCAGATTTGACAGGGGGTGCTTGAAAGAATCATAGTGATTGTTGATAGCGATAAACCGGACGTTAAGAGAAACCAGTTGATTCATCAATAAATCGTCGGTATCAAGCATATTGCGACCTATCCGAGAAAGGTCTTTGACGATAATGCAATCCACGTCGCCGCGCTCCACATCAGCCATAAGCCGCTGATAAGATTGACGTTCTGTGTGCGTGCCGCTAACCCCGTCGTCCACATACTCCACAAAGGAAGCACCCTTAAATTCGGACTGCTCCAAGATAAATTGTTTAATTAACTCCCGCTGGTTTTTAATGCTGTGGCTTTCAATATTTGCGCCGTCCTCATGGGATAAGCGCGAATACCCGCCTATTACATAGCCTGCTTTTCGTTGGTTAAACATCTGTACTCACCCCACTCTCGTCAAGAATTTTTCGGTACGCTGCAAACTCATCGCTGAAGTTAAAGATTACATGGACTTCATTTGTAAGCGGCATTATTTCAATCCGC
Source organism: Defluviitaleaceae bacterium (assembly GCA_009786535.1). GTDB lineage: Bacteria > Bacillota > Clostridia > Lachnospirales > WQUN01 > WQRX01. The sequence continues at coordinate 45,111 of WQRX01000026.1, forward strand.
TGGACAAGGGTTTGGATTAACTCCTTGGTGGGCGAAGTTTCATTGCGGAACTTCATATACATGTCACGCCAATAGGCATGACCGTTTTGGAGTGCCGCACGTTGGTTGAGCGTTTCCTCGATTTCCGCCAGTTTGTTTTCCGCGCACTGTTTATCGCTTTCTACTTGTGTTCGGATTATTTCAAATTCACGAAGGTCAAGAATCCCGCCAAGGTGATGGGCATAAGCCGTTGAAAGCGTTTTATCTGAGGCAGCAATGGCTTTCGTGCAATTTGCCCTATCCCTTAAAAACTCCATCTGCTTTTTATTGGATGCGTCCGGCTTTAATAAAGATGTAGCCAACTCAGCGACATCAATAACCGCGTCCATTTGTTTTTGAAGGGATGACATAATAACTTTATCAAGCGTTTGAACCGGGAGTTGGGGAACTTTTTCCATACCCGATTCCATTTTAATTCTGGCACTACAACGGCTACAATAATACGTAGTCATATTTCTTAGCGCGGCATACCCACATTTCGCGCAGAATGTTTTGCCGACATAACGGTTTTCGGAGCGTAGCGGGACTGCATTGCGCTTTTTAGAGGCTTGATTTGCCTGCGCCAAAAGCACTTGCACCTTTGCAAATTTTTCCTTGCTGATAATCGCAAGGTGCGCGTTCTCATGTTTAATCCACTGCTCTTGGGGCAGGCATTTCGATTTCTTATTCTTTGTGTAATGCTTTCCCTGTACAACAACGCCTGTATATGTTTCATAGTTAAGGATTTTACTTATTACAGAGGGATTCCATATTACAGGTTTTGAAAATCGTTCACTCTTTACCCTGCCCAGTTCATAACGCCTGTTCTGCGGAGAGGGTATGCCTTCCATGGTCAACTGCCGCGCGATGCTTCGTACTCCTTGACCGCTAAGGCGCATGTCAAAGATTCTTGCGACCACTTCGGCGGCATCACCATCGGGTACAAGCTGTTTGCCATCATCACCACGGATATAACCGTATGGCAAAAGACCGGCCATTTCCCCTCGTTGCTTTTTCAAGTTATGCGCAGAGCGGGCTTTATCGCTGGTATCTTTGCTGAACATGTGGTTCATAAGATTCTTGAACAGCACCATCAACTTTTTCCGTGACGCATCATCAGCGAATGAATCATAATTATCGTTCACCGATATAAAACGCACTTGGTAAACCGGAAAGATATTAAACAGCAGTTCGCCAACTTCAATATACGCACGCCCCAGCCGGGATAAATCCTTTACGACGACGCATCCAACTTCCCCTCGTTTTACGCCGTCCATCAGTTTTTCGTAACCGGGGCGTTGAAAATTTGTACCGGAAAAACCTATATCCGATATGACATCACGCAAGTCAATATCCGTTTTGCCGTTTGCGTAGTTATTGATAATAGCCGTCTGGCTCATAATCGAATTATCTGAATGTTCATTATCCACCGATATTCGAGTGTAGCCCCATGTTGCATATACGGTAACTTTGGGTGTGTACGCTTCCTTAGTGGTGTATTTTCGGCTAGGTCTTGGCACTTAAACCACCGCCTTTCCCAACGTGACATCATGAATGTCGCTTGGTTGAAGCAGGTCAAAGCCTATCCCGTACCGGAGGTTAATTTCAATGTCCCTATTGCTGTGTACGATAATAGAGCGGATAGTCCCTACTACGATGCGGCGGTCTAAAGCAGTTATATTTCCAAACGCCTTGAATTGCTCAATGAGTTCCCGACTTGCGACGTTGTCCCCAAGTCGCTCTATTTCATGGCGCATGTGGGTAATTTGTTTTTCGGCATCATCTATTTGACGGTAAAAATCGTCACGGAACATATCATGTTCTTTTTGGGTGATAACGCCTTCCAAAAAATGAACGTAGGATTTTACGATAAAGGCATTGTACTCTTTGATAGAATCAAGCGATTTTTCAATCATGCGTTCATACGTTAATTTTTTACGGCTTTTCAACTCACCAAGGCCAATGCCGTCAACGGTTTCATCTGCTGAAAGAAGCCCATCCACATGCTTTCTGATGAACAGTAATATATATTCCTCTATTTTCTTACCGCTGATGTTGTTATTTCTACATGTCCCGAAACGCTTATGCGTGGCGCAAACATAATTAACATACCGCTTGCCGCTTTTTTTCGTAACAACCTTAACGCTCATGGCTTGATTACAAGCACCGCAGTATATCAAGCCGGAGAATAGATGGAGTTTACCCATTTCAATAGATATTCGGGTATCCTTCGTCATCAGCTCTTGGACGAGTTCAAAGTCACTTTTGGAAATTATTGCGTCGTGTTTATCCTCATGAATGCTCCATGCTTCACGCGGCTGATAAAAGCTCCTTTTTAGCCGGTAGCTTACTTTAGTACGTTTGCCCTGTTCCAAATGACCGATGTATACTCGGTTTGTCAGAATCCGCCTTATGGCGTTGGGAGTCCATTGGGATTTATCCTTTATTGCAAAAGGGGTGTTATAGGCTTCGCCGTTGGCTTTTTTGTATTCAGCGGGGGACAGTGTTCCCTTTGCGTTTAGCATGTGGGCTATCTGCTGTTCGTTGTAACCCAAGATTTTATGCTCAAATATGGCCTTAACGATTTCAGAAGCGAAATCATCAATAACCAGTTTTTTATCCGTAGCCTTTGCATACCCATACACCGCATAATTACACACAAACTCACCGTTCTTACGTTTAACGGCAAGATGGGATTTGGTTTTTGTGGATATGTCTTCCAAAAATGCTTCGCTAATGATGTTCTTGAAAGGTACGATGAGGCTGTTGCTGCTGTCAGACATGTCGGCGCGCAAGCTGTCGTAGTTGTCGTTGATAGATATGAAGCGGACATTTTTATCGGCAAAGTAGCGTTCGATATATCTACCCGTTTCAATATGGTCGCGGCCAAGTCTGGAAAAATCCTTCACTACAACACAATTAACCGCACCGCTTTCGATATGGTTAATCATATCCTTGAAAGCTGTACGGTCAAAATTCGCGCCTGTCGCTCCGTCATCGGAAACAACATCGACAATATTTACATCAGGATTCCCCTCAGCAAAGTCGAGGATTAAATCCTTTTGATTTTTAATGCTATTGCTTACATCCTTACTCCCATCGTCCTTAGACACGCGAGTATATCCGTAAGCATTCCATACGGTTCTTGCTTCTATCATAGTAGCCACTCCTTTTCAAATTTCCGTGCTGCCCACGAAAACGAAAAGGATTGCCACATCAGTCCATGTTCATCATAGCATGAACATGGGCGGCGTGTCCATTATAAAATTGGGCAACTTCGGATTACATCATGACGATAAAGATAACCCCTGCCTTGAAAGGAAATATTCTTTTAACATATCTGCCAGGGATAAATCTGAATTACCGAATGAAAGGCGTACTGTGGTATCATCACAGCGGAAAAGGTATGGGTTCTTTATCTGCTTTAAAAAAGACTGTTGCTTTTGCGGAACCGATAATGACAAGTCAATCTCCACACTGTTAATATCTACCAAAGAGTCTATATCAATAGATGTAGAAACAGGTGCCTTGTTTGAAAAATTATTCATCAAAAACCTCCTCGTACCCTCAGTTTAATTAAGCGTATTTATAATCCCGAAGGTGAAGCCCCTTCGCATCTTGCAGAAATCACAGGGTTCCATTTTCCGCTGCCCTCGTTTTTGGACAACAATATAACCGCTGTCAACATAATTGCTTTGACAGCTGCGACATAATGTAAGTTCCACGAGTCCACGTTTATGCTCCTTTTTCGCTTCGAGTCCGACGCAGACCATTAGGGCATAATCAATTTCCACCTGTATTTTGTTTCCAATCCGCCCAATGTATTCACCAAGGCGGGTATGGTCGATAACCCTAATTTGCTCGATTAAAGCCATTGAATCAACATCTAAGCCAATGTCATGCGGTATTTCCACATGGGTAGGCAATGACTTCTTCTTTAATGTGCAGGTGATGGGTGTGACTATTACGGTTGGACCATATTTGTTGCCAATGTCGTTAGACACAATCAACACGGGCCGAGTTCCGCCCTGTTCGGAGCCGACAACGGGATCCAATTTGGCATAATAGATATCACCACGCTTGATGGGTTTACTGTTCACGGTTGTATACATCCTTTACTTTTAGGGTAAATAGCACAGCCAGCCATAAAATGACGGGCTGCGCTACTAAACAAACAAAGTACAAAGTCAATACCCAAACCGCGTGGCAAGCGTCATAATGCCAACCTACCGTTTATGGCGGTTAGGTTCGCACTCTCCCCATTCTTATAGCGAGTCGCCCCATGCCGATAAGCGTGCAAGGCGAAAGTATCATTATTTTCAACCGCGGGTTATGACATAGGCTGTACCAACAAACCTATGAAAATGGCTATCACTATCAACTTAGGAGGTTCGCAGTGTTACCCCTGCGCCGTTACACGCAGGTGCGGTTGAATTGAATTTGGGTATTGTATGACTGGCACTGATGCCACCAGTATTTGTCAAGGTTCATTTATCCAAAGACGGCTATCATGTCATTGACAATGGTTGCGTCGTGCTGGCTTGCACGCTTAGCCAGCTTGGAAAGAACATCTTTTTGTTTTTGGCTAAAGATGCCTTTGTATGGGTTGGTAGGTTCATTGAACACCACACCACCGCCATTGCCTTGAAGGGTGTCGATGTGGTAGCCCTCATCGACAGTGAGCGTTAACAGGTCGCGTTTGATGGTGCTACGCGAAACACCCAGCTCATGGGCGAGATTGTCTATTGTGTCTTTTTTTCGAACACGCATGATTCGGATTATCTCTGCCCTGCGGCCTGCGGCGTTCACGCACTCACCCCCTGCTCAACCATCATGGAAAGAGTGTAAAAACCAAAGGGTGCATACCTTGAACCATTAGAAAAAATATTTTTATTTATTTTTTGAGCCCATTGGGGGGTGAGGTAGTGGGTCGAAAATGACTTGTCCGAAATGAANGCAAATAAAAAATCATGTGCATAAATATAGGNCAGCTCATGGCGATGGCACATGCCGCTGAAATACCGAGTAATAAAAGCAATAAAGTAAAATCTTGTCGAAATGAAAAACGGCGCAATCCCCTTGAGGACTA
>WQRX01000027.1 GCA_009786535.1 Defluviitaleaceae bacterium
GATAATTAGAGATTATCCTGTGTCTATTTATAAAATAACATAAACTGCCAAGAAGTGCAACTATTCGACATTAGCAATGCATTCATGCATTATGCTTTAATAAATGATTTTGCTCGAATCACTCGAGCTTGAATTTATTTCGTGGGTGCTTTAGGGCTAAAATTTGCCGTTGTTTCTCCATCGTGACTTGGGTATAAATTTGAGTGGTTTGGATAGAGCTGTGCCCAAGCATTCGCTGGATGTAACGGATGTCTACATCTTCTTCTAATAAAAGGGTTGCGAAGGAATGGCGGAACATGTGGGGTGTTAGGTGAAGGGATATATTTGCCTTATCTGCGAGGCGCTTTATCATAAAACGAACGGATTGTTCGGAATGGCGCTTACCCATGCGATTGGTAAAAAAAAAGACGAGTTGCCTGAGTTGGTGGTATGGTATTGGCGGAGTGATTTGATTACATCGTTGTTTTCCACTTGAATGATACGTTCCTTCGTTCCCTTTCCTACTATGTGAATAGTTCCATCTTCGAGATTTACATCGTCCTTTTTTAATGAGCAAAGCTCAGATACCCTCACCCCTGTGGCAAATAATGTTTCGAGAATTGCCCTATCGCGGAGTGTGGTCGTGATGTTGTGTGGTGTTGCTGCTGTCGTATATTCCGTATGTGCCGTTAGAAGCATTTGTTGGATAATGCGCAAGGGTATGGTTTTGGGTAATTGTTTGGGTTCTTGGAATTTTGTTTTTATTCTTCGCATTGGATTGGCTTCGATGATTTCTTCAAATTCCAAGTGGTTTAGAAATGCGCGCAGGCTTGCTATTTTTCGCTTGGCTGTGCGTGGTAAATACTTTTGATGCAATTCTTGAATGAAGCTTAGGATAGTCGGCTTGGATAATGAATGTGAATGGGTGGTATTGCAAAAATGCGATAATTGCTTTAGGTCAATTTCATAAGCCTTTAAAGTAAGGGGACTTAGCTTTTTTTGGTACTTACAATGTGACAGGTATTCATTAATTTCTTTTTGAAGGTTCATACGAAACAACTCCTTATAAATAAAATGGAGTCGCATTATAAACATTTCTTGGATAGATGTGTAGGTCATGCTTCACTCCGTAACCTACATAACCCATCATCGCAAGTGTCGCACCGTAAGTTTGCATTTGTTTTATGTGAAAAGAAATGCGGGTTTTTGTATGCGCTTATTTCCCATTGCAGGAAAACCGCCAGCGACATGAGAAACAGGCTTAGCGTATAAAAGCTGGGGAAAGCCAGCAACGGCGCGCACATCATAAGGTAGTCCCAATTGTAAATACGGCAGGTGGTGCAGCAGCGATTTTTCATAAACCATGCTTTAAAAGGGCAAAAAAACAAAATGAATACGATATCCATAACGGCGTACCCAAGCATAAGGATAATAACCGTAAGCGGCGTAAGCCAACCCGTAATATGAAGCCAAAATAAAACGCCGATGGTGATAAATAGCCAGCTAAAAAAGACGAGCGCTGTGCCTTTATGTAAATCACGGCGCAAATCGTTGTTTTGCGTCGCTTCGGGTGCAGCGTTGTAGGAAACGGAAAAATGCTTGCGCGCGCCTATGGCAATCATTTTATTAGGGAAAAGGCGAAACAGCATTTCGAAAATTAAATACGCCCACACCACCCATAGGAAAAAATCATAATTCAACGCCAAAAGCCATAAGAAAGCCTCACCATAAGTAAAGCGGTCGATAATGGGAAATCGCAATAATAAAACATACGCAAGAAGCGCAATGCGAAAAATGAGTGTAGCTACGTGAATTTTTGTGTTTTTATGCCTCATGAGAATACTATAGCAAGTTTTTTATACGCCCTGCAAGTCTATTGACATATAAACCACCGAAGCCTACAATCATTAAAAGAGGTGGGTATGAAGCGTAGAATAGAACACAGCCCCGTAGCGTTTAGTATTATTTTTACCTTCACATTAGCCGTTGTGCTTGGGATAATTTCGGCGCTTGTTAGCGCTGTTTTTCCGCAGGGCGAATCGGATGCGGTATATCTTGTTATGGCACTGGTGAATTTAATTATCGGAGCGGCGGCGATTTTTCTGTTTGGTGTTATTAACGGCTGCAATAGCCTTGCGCATGTGTTTAACACGAAAGGGCTCGTGAAGGGCTTTAATGCATTGTATCCCGTTATGGGGATATTTGTGTTGAATTTACTGCTCACCGCAAGCAATGTTTCTTACATAAGCACCGAGAATATAGGGCGATTACCCGTTGTTGTGTTGATGCAGGGGGCATCGGCATTGATGCAAACGGTTCTCTTCAGAGGGTTATTAATAACTGCGCTTTTTATTAAAATGAGCGAAACAAAAAACGCACGGTTGCGGAGTATTTTTATCGCTTCGGCGTTATTTTTAGTGATGTATATTCCCATGAGCATATTGAACACAGGCGGCTTGGAATTAATGAATTTGATGAACACCTTTATCATTAGCGCAGGAATGTGTGCAGCATATATGTATGGGAAACGGCTGCTTCCCCTTATTATTGTGCAAGGTACATGGCAAGTGCTTGGCGGGGTAATTTCAGTTTTAAGCGTAAGCGAAGAAGTAGGGATTGACCCCGCCGCGGGTTTTATATTTTTGTTGTTCCTTGCAATTGTTTTAGTGGTTGCGATAATAGTGGGTAAGCGCGCAGACGCGTTTGAAAAAATATAAAAATACATGATTATACTGGAAGGTTGGTCTTTCGACTTCGAACAGGTAACGACTATTTTAACTATGTACGGAATAAAAAATTTAAGTGAAAAATTTACCTTAATTGGGTTGGTGCAAAACCATAAAACAGTAGATGAACGCGTAAACGATATGAAAAAATACGACACCGAATACGACTGGACGCGGGTTTGTGATAATTTAATTGAATGTTTGACCGTTTTGGGATTTATGTTTATGCCAATTTATAAACTTGCCCCTACCGCTACCTCGCGCCCGCGCAAATAATCCCCCGCGGGCATTCGTTTGCCGTTTGCGGCTTGCAGTTCCGTAGCGAGCAGTGCGCCGTCACCTGTGCGGACGCACAAGCCATGATTATCGGCAGAGAGTACCGTGCCTGCGGTGGTGGTTTCTTCTGTGGCAGAAATGGTTACAACTTCCCCGCGCCATATTTTCAACGGAGATTCATCGTAAAGGGTATACGCCGTTGGCCAAGGGTCTAGGGCGCGAATTTTGTTTAAAATCACATTGGTAGAAAGCGTCCAGTCAATTAGCCCGTCGGTTTTTTTGATAATTGGTGCGTAACACGCCAGCAAATTATCCTGAGGGGTACGCGTTGCTGCTCCTGTCGCCAACAATTCCAATGCTTCCAATAAAGCCGCTCCGCCCAGGGTTGCCATGCGGTCGTGCAATGCGGGAAAATGCTCGTTGGGGGCGATGGCAAGCTCTTTTTTGAGAATCATATCCCCCGTGTCCAGCCCTTCCGCCATGTGCATAATGGTGATGCCCGTGGTGGCGTCGCCGTTTAGCAGCGCGGCGTGAATGGGCGAAGCCCCGCGGTAGCGCGGTAAAAGCGATGCATGAACGTTAATGCACGCAATACGAGGCATTTCCAGCACTGCCTTGGGCAGCAGTAAGCCGTATGCCGCAACAACGAAAATATCCGCGCTAAGGGAAGCTAATTGGCTGCGGATTTTTTTTATTTCGTCGCGTTGGGGGTCGTCTTTTTTGAGGAATAGTCGCTGGGGTTGGAAGACGGGAATGCCTGCTTCCTGCGCCATTTCCTTTACGGGGGAAAATTGCAGCTTTTTACCGCGTCCTGCGGGACGGTCTGGCTGGGTAAAAACGGCAACCACTTCATGCGCTTTCAATAATACGCGTAACGACGCACACGCAAAGGCGGGCGTTCCCATAAAAACTATGCGCATACGCTTCATTTGCGTAACCTGCGTGCGCGGCGGTTGCCTTGGCGCAACTTGCGAATGCGGCGGCGTTCTTCCGCCTGTTCGTTGGTGATAAACTGTATGTTGGTTGCCTTGTCCAGAAAAATTTCGCCTTCTAGGTGGTCAATTTCGTGGCAGAAGGCGGCGGCAAGAAATTCGTCCACCGTTACGGTGTATTCTTCGCCGTGCCTATCTAACGCGCGCACGGTTACTTCGAAGGGGCGTTCAATATCGCCGCATTTGCCGGGTACGGAAAGACACGCCTCATTACTGGTTTGCGAGCCGTCGCTTTCTATAATTTCGGGGTTAATAAGTTCGAAAATATCGTCTTCCATTTCCACCACCACAATGCGCCTAAGGATGCCAACCTGTGGTGCGGCAAGCCCTACTGCGTCCTTTGCGCGCATGGTTTCCAGCATATCATCTAAGAGGGTGTGTATTGCAGGGGTGATGTTGGTTACGGGTCTTGCTTTTTTTTGCAGAATGTCGTCGCCATGTACGCGAATTTCTCTAATTGCCATTTCCTCACTCCATAACAACAGGGTTTAACGACAGATGCACCGTCATGTGCTTTAGCGGGTCGTTTTCCCGTAATTTCTTTATACAATATAACACAAATTGCTTGAGCGGTTCCTCTTCTTCGCATTTTACTATCAATTTCCAGCGGAATGCGTTTTTTACCTTCGAAATAAAGGCAGGCGAAACGCCCATAAGCGTAAACCGCCCCTTTTTATTCACATATGCCATAATCGCGTTTAATTTATGCAATGCGGCGATTACCTCTTTCTCCGAAGGTCCTGTAAGCATAACACAAAAAATGGACGTAAAGGGCGGATACGCCATGCTGCGCCGTAATTCTATCTCGTGGGCAAAAAAATCCTCGTACCGCCCACCCCTTGCAAAGCGCAGTGCATAATGCTCGGGGTTGTATGTTTGAAGAAACACCCGCCCCGCGTGATTGGCGCGCCCTGCCCGCCCTGCCACCTGCGTAAGCAATTGAAAGGTATGCTCCCCCGCGCGGAAATCCCCGGAAAACAGCGATAAATCCGCCGCAATTACCCCCACAAGCGTAACCTGCGGAAAATCCAAGCCCTTAGCAATCATTTGCGTGCCGATTAGCACCTGTGCCGCCCCGCGTCGAAACGCGGAAAGCATTTCCGCATGGCTGTGTTTGCCCTTGGTGGTATCCAAATCCATACGTATGGTAGAAGTGCTTGGGAACAGGCGCATTACTTCGCTTTCCACCTGTTGTGTGCCTATGCCGAAGCGCCGCAAATGCGCGGACACACAGGCAGGGCATTTCTCCGGTAACTTTAACCCAAGCCCGCAATAATGGCAAAGTAGCGAACCCGTACTTGCATGATATGTATAATTTACCCTGCAGCGTTCGCAGGAAAGCACGTCCCCGCACTGCCGGCAGGATACAAATGTAGAAAACCCCCGCCGATTGAGGAATAAAATCGCTTGTCGCTCTGCGTTTAGTGTTTCCTGCAGCGCTTCCGCAAACGCCGCAGAAAATAATGAAGCATTACCCCTCGCCAACTCTCTGCGCATGTCGATAATATTAACCTCGGGTAATGTCTCGTTAATGCGGTTGGGTAAGGTTAAAAGATGGAACAATTTTGGGGGCGTTGCCCCCAAACCCCCATAAAGGGGAGCGAAGTCCCCCCTTAACCCCCCGCTAAAATCCACGCTGCGCGCGGATTTGGGTTCTGCGTATAAATAACTTTCTACACTGGGCGTAGCGCTGCCCAGCACCACAACGGCGTCTGATAACTCCGCACGCTTTAGCGCAACCTCGCGGGTATCGTATTTGGGTGTGGTTTCGGAATGATATGTATGCTCGTGTTCTTCGTCAATAATGATAAGTCCCAAATTTTCGAAGGGTGCAAAAACGGCGGAGCGCGGTCCAATGACTAGTTTTATTTCGCCGCTGTGCGCTTGCTTCCAAATGGCAAAGCGTTCGCCCGCGGTTAAACGGCTGTGGGTTACGGCAACGGCATCGCCAAAACGCGCGGTAAACAGGTCAACAGTCTGGGGGGTTAGCGCAATTTCAGGTACAAGTACTATGGCTTGTTTGCCCATAGCCAATGCATGGGAAATTGCGTGCATGTATACCTCGGTTTTTCCGCTGCCCGTAACGCCGTGCAATAAAAATGCGGCATGTGCCGCGTTTTTTGCCGCGTGGGTGATGGCATTTACCGCCGTTTGCTGTGCATCGGTAAGTGTAACGGAAGCGGGCTTTGCCTCGCGCTTCTTGTGTTTTGCTCGTGTGCCCGGGAAGGGCTTCCCCGCCTTGGCGGTAGGTGTAATGCACCGAATACACGCGATAAGCGTGGTGTAATATTTATCACGCATCCACTGTGCCAGCTGCAATGTTTCGCGCGTAAGAACGCAAAAATCGTCCGGCAAGGCGGAAATTTCTTTTAGCTTTGAAAAATCCGCATCGCCAAGGTCGTCTGTCACTTCAATTACATAGCCCGTGGTCGGCTTATTTCCCTTGCCAAAGGGTACAACCACACGCATCCCCGCCGAGGTTGCGTGTGCAAGTTCGGCGGGGATTTTGTAGTGGAAAAGCCTATCTAATTCGGCATGGGTGGAGTCGATGCAAACGAGTGCGTAACGGCTCATGCCTCGGAAAGCTCGTCCTCATCGTCGGTCGCCATATCCGCTATTGGGAACATTTCCATATCCCCTTTTTCCTCGGTCAATTCTTCGGCGTAGGCATCGTCTTGCAGGAAGCCGTCTTCCGATTCTAGATACAGGTCAAATTTGCTGGTTTCGTAATTGTCTTTTAAATCTTCGCGCAAATCATCTTTAGAAATGGCGGAAATGCTGCGCGTTTTGTACTGGTCTTTAAGCATACGTTCGTATGTGCCGTCCAAAATATCCTCTTGCACAGTTAAGAGCAGCTTGCCCTCAATCATTTCTTTTACCGCAATGCTTACAGCACGGTCGGTGGGTGCGTAGGTGAGGGGATTTGCGCCGTCGATAATTTGGCGCGCGCGTTTTGCGGCGGCAAGCACAATGGTGTAACGGCTGGTAATTTTACTGCTCATTAATTCATTTGTGTTGATGGTTTCCATTAATTCGGAATAAGATGGTCTTAGCATGTGTATGCTCCTTAATGAATCACGAAGTGATTCGTTTTTTTAAGCGGTGAAATGGGTAAGCTCTTCGGTGCAACGGCGAGGGCGCAGGCGTTCCGCGGCTACGATAGCGTCAATTTTTGCCACTGCGCCTTCCACCTTGTCGTTAATCACCAAGTAATCGTATGCATTGATGAGGGGTACCTCTTCCAATGCGCGTTTTAGGCGGGCGTCTATGGTTACGGCGTCCTCTGTTGCGCGTTTGTTTAAGCGGTTAGAAAGCTCCCCCAGCGTAGGCGGCATAAGGAAGACCAGTACCGCCTCAGGAAATTTTTCCTTTACCTGTAACGCGCCCTGCACTTCAATTTCCAACACAACGATGCGCCCCTGTTGAATTTGTTCTTCTACATAACGGCGGGGCGTACCGTAGAAATTGCCTACGTACAGCGCGTGTTCCAGCAATTGATTTTCCTCGCGCATACGGGTAAAAATTTCGGGCGTGGTGAAGAAATAGTCGCGTCCGTGTGCTTCCCCTATGCGGGGCGTTCGCGTGGTAACGGAAATGGAACGTGAATACCCCTTAGCGGCGTCCAGTTCCTTCACCACCGTTCCTTTGCCCGAGCCGCTGGGCCCGGAGATGATAACCAACAACCCCTCCATGGGTTACGGGCAGGCGGTTATTCGCCTGCGCCCGCATCCTCAGCGGGTGGGTCGAAGCGGTTGGCAATGGTTTCGGGCTGCAGCGCGCTAAGCACAAGGTGGCTGGAGTCGGTAAAAACAACGGCGCGGGTTTTGCGCCCCTGTGTTGCGTCGATAAGCATTTGTTTTTCGCGGGCTTCGGTAATGGAGCGTTTTACGGGGAGCGAGTCGTTGCCTACAATGGCGATGATGCGGTCGGCAGGTACGGTATTGCCAAAGCCTACGTTGATTAGTTTAAAGTTCATTGGTATTCCCCCTTATTTCATACATCTTATTCAATATTTTGCACTTGTTCGCGTATTTTTTCCACTTCGCTTTTTAATTCGACTACCCATTTTCCCAGTTGCTGGTTGGTGGATTTTGAGCCAATGGTATTTGCTTCGCGGTTTAGTTCCTGCACCAGAAAATCTAATTTACGCCCAATGGGTTCGGTTTCTTCTAATATACTGTCCAACTGTGTTAAATGGCTGGCTAGGCGGGTGAGCTCCTCGTCTATGGCGCTGCGGTCGGCGAGTAAGGCAATTTCGGTAAGGAATCGGCTTTCCGCAATTTCTATAGGCGCGGTAGATTCGCTTAACTTGGCAAGCAGTTCCGCAGCGCGTTCCTTTAATTTTTGCGCATTTTCTTCTACGGCGGCAGGGGCGCGTTCGGAGATTAACGTGGTGAGTTTTTGTATGTTTGCCTGCTTTTCTCGGATATCGTTGGCTAGTGCATCGCCTTCTGTTTTACGCATTGCGTTAAAGTTGGTAAGTGCTTCTTCCAGCGCGGCGAAGAGTGTTTCTTCAAATTCGTTTTGCGTTTCTTTATTATTGTAGGCGGATTCAAATTTTTCAAAGGATACCACATCGGGGTTGCGGGCGAGCAGTTCCAGTTCTGTGTTGCCTGTATTTTCGGTGAGCATGGATACGCTTGAGCCTGTCCAACCATACTTTTCACGAATTTCTTCAAGCACCTTTACATAGGCATCGGCAAACGTCCAGTTTACCCGCGCGGTGATATCACGCTCGGTATAGCTGTCGAAGCCCACCCATACCTCTACCTTACCGCGGGCGATGTCCTTCGCAAGGCGCTTGCGTATTTTATCTTCGAAGGCGTTTAAAAAACGGGGCAGACGAATGGAAAAATCGCCGTACCGATGGTTTACGGATTTAATTTCGATTTTAAAACGGCGGTCGTAGCGTTGGCATTCGCCGCGGCCAAAGCCTGTCATGCTTTTGGGCATTGTATGCTCCTTCGTATTTTTAAAATCTTCCCCTTGGCATAGAACGCCAGCGTCCATAATTGCGCGCACGGCGGCTAACGGTTACGGCAATGCTAATGCCAAGTATACCAAACAATGTACCAATTGAGCCAAACCAATACGGCACGGCTTGGCGGGAAAAAATCGCACCCATCCAGCGGGCGATAAAAAAGTCCATATCGCTGTCGAAGGTGCGTTCCAACACATCGTGAGATGCGTACAGATTTAAGGTAAACCATATTTCGCCTTCAATTTTGTACGATACGGTGCCTACAACTGCACCCGCTTCAATACCGCCGTAGGGGATACGCATACGGGGGTAATCGACGGGGTTTTCGCCCTCACCTGCGGGGATAAGCAGCAGCGGGTCATAGGTAATAACTTCTTCCAGCGTATCAAATTCCGCAATGCTTAACAATGCGCGGTGCGAACCTTGGAACGAAGCCATGAAGTAGCCATCGTCCTCTAACCTTGGGTTGTACAGGGGTATTGCGATATCTCCTTGGGCGTGTTTTTCGCGGAAGGCGAAGTTGGCGAAGCCAAAATCGAGCATTCTGCGGGTATCGTTCCAGCGCCCCGGGCTTGCCGAGTCGAACACAATCGTAATTAGCCCAAGTCCGTTATGGTACGCCGAAGCGGCGAGGCATTCCCCCGCCGGGGTGGTGTAGCCCGTGCGCATTCCCGTTACAAAGGGGTGCCCAAAAGGCCCATCGGGCAACATTTGGTTGGTATTTATCCAGTGGAAGTCACGTACAAGCGCACCTTCGGGCGGTATTTGCCCATATACGCCACTGCCTGTGAAACTGGGCATTGCCACAATATCTGCAAGCAGGGGTATATCCATAAAGGTACGCGCAATAAGTGCAAGGTCATACGCCGTGGTAAAATGGCGCGTATCATGTAAGCCGTACGGGTTGGTAAAGCGTGTATCCATCGCGCCCAGTTCGCGGGCTTTGTCATTAAGCATTGCGGCGAAGGCGGATTTTGCATCTTCCATGTAATTCAAGTTAAACCGATTATTGCGTACCTGTACCGTGTGAAGCGCAAGCACCCGTGCCGATTCATTAGCGCTGCGAATGAGCAGTGACTTTAGCAATACATGTACGCTTACGCTCTCGCCCTCTTGCAGAATACCCGTGGCATACCCCAGCGGCATGTTACGAATTTCCGACCCGATTACCAGCACATCGTCCGGGTGTAAATAGTCCAGCACCACGAGAGCGGTCAAAAGCTTGGTCATGCTTGCGGGGTACATGCGGCGGTGCATATTACGTTCATACAGCACGCGCCCTGTGGTTTGCTCTACCATAATTGCGGCTTCCGTTTGCAAGGCAAGCGGCGGCATAACCGCACCTGTGAACAGCAAAATTATTATACATGCAAATGTGCATAGTAAAAGCGTTTTCATGCGGGTGAGTATACCAAATAAGCCTACAGCTTGGCAACATGGCAATTTAAACAGTTTAGGAAAATCCTTGTAACTCGCTGACCTGCGTTGTGTGTTGCCCGCAATTTTTTTTTGTAAAATAAACGCAGCTTTGGCAATTGCCTGCGGGGTTTCTGCGATGTAATTCCAACGAAGGTTGCGTGGGCTTGTACTTTTTACATGCTTGCATGGGGCGCCTCCTGTTTTTTTATGTAAAGCATTCCCTTTTTTGTGCGTGTTAATGCTATAATGGCGATAATGTTTGGCTTGTGCCAAAATTATATACAGAAGGAGCAAGTACATGCGTGATTTTTTTAGTTTAGACGGTGCATTTAACAAATACGGCGGCATGTTAGCCGACATGGTAATTGTAAGCCTTATGTGGCTTTTGTTTACGGCGGCAACGCTGGGCATTGCGGCGGGGGCGTCTACTGCGGCGTTATTTTACGTAACCACACGGCGTATATCCGACCGCGAGGGCTACATTACCCGCGACTTTTGGGAAGCGTTTAAGGCCAATTTTAAACGCGCCACCGTTATATGGCTTATCATTTTGGGCATGTTGCTGCTCTTATACAACAACATTCTATTAATCCTGGATGCAGAAGCGGGCGCGTCGGGCATATTTTCCATCGTTTTGCCTGCGCAGCTCGTTTTCATTGCCCTCATTTTACTGATGAGCGTGTATATTTATCCCCTTATCGCCCGTTTTGATATGGGGCTGGTACAAGTATGTAAAAGCGCGTTTTTTATGGCGGTACGGCATTTTCTCACTTCCATTACCTGCGTTGCGTTGGTGGTGGGTGTATTATTCCTGTTCTTCCAATTTCCGCCCTTGCTTATTGTTGCCCCGGGTCTATACGCGTGGCTTGCTTCCATGATGATTATGCGCGTTTTTAAGAAATATCGTCCCGAGATGGACAAAGACCCCATGCTGGAAATTGCCGAACTGGAAGCCGCCCGCGCCGAAGAAAAACGCCGCAGGGAATTTAATTTAGGAAGCGGGGACAGCGAGGACGAAGAACGGCGAGATTTTTGGGACGATGTGGAGGAAGAAAGGTCAGAGGATTAAATGAAAAGCCTCGGGCTTTGGCGAAGCCCGAGGTCTTAATCTTTTAATCTCTTAATCTTTCAAAATCTCCAGCACCCTATCTATGCACTCCGCCGCCTCGCGTATTTTTTGCGCGATTTTTGTGCGTCGTGTTTCGTCCTGCAGCGCAGCAAGGGTTACATTAAAACCGCCGCCCAGCGCCTCTAAGTCTGCGCCGTTGTCGTTATTCCAAATTTGTGCAGTGCGTGTGTACAGCCGGCTTATTTCTTCTAATTGCGTCATGTCAGGGTTGAGTTCTTGCGCCTTTTTAAGGAAGCCGTGGCAGCAACTCCCATTGGTGGCAAGCACGCAAATAAAGTTGGTGTGCATGGCCCATGCGTCAAATTTTTCGGGGGTTATTTCGCTAAACCAGCCGCTTTCTATGGTTTGCGCCCATTGGCGGAAGGCGTTTGCACCAAAATAGAAGCCGGGGGTTTCGTGGGTGAGTAAATGGGGTAGGTTGTTTATCGCATCGCGGTACATTTCGGCTAGGGAGCGCGTGTGGGTTTTTTCGCCTACGAAAATCCAGCCGCCAAAACCGCCGCCGAATACATATCCGTTTTCATCTGGGACATCTTTTAGTGCGTCTTCGAAGGTGATGCGCTCGGGTTCGTTTTTGTTGCCTGTGATGTAGAGTAGCGTTTGCCCGTGTTCCTCGTAGCCTACGAAAACCCCCGCAATGGAGGGGCTTCCCAACCCCCACGAAATGACGGGCACGCCCTTGTCGATGTAGCGCACCAGCAGTTCGCGGTACATGGTTTTGTTTTTTGCCAGCGCCGCCCCCGTTACGTAGGTGGACGCATAGCCGCACTTTTCGAAGAGCGTTTCACTGAACGCGCCCATTCCGTCGTGGAAAAAGGTGGAGCTATACGCCTCGCCGCCAAAAATGCGACTCTTAGGGTAGAACTGCGTAAACAAATCGCCGCTAATCCCTGCGAAAAACCAGTAGTCGTAGTCCGTTTCGCCAAGGCATTCCATCACGTATTTGGCGCAGCCGTTAAGCCAGTAATTTTCGCCGTACTCGTCGGTTACCAAGCGGTGAATGATGGGGAGCAGGTTGTTGCTTTGTTGGGTTGTCATTGTTAACACTCCTTCTTTGAGTTTAATTTTAGGTTGGGAAAGCTGGGAAATGCGGATATTTCGGAAATATTTCATGCGCCCGCCGTCCGAGCCGATGATAATGGGCAATGCGTCCTCGTGGGACAAATCCAGGTGCATGTAGGGGAAATTTTCGCCGCAATAGCGCACCTCGCCGTTGATAATGCACGCCAAATGCGCCGCGCCAATAATCCACGTAAGGGTATTCCAGCCCTTTTGCACTGCCCCGCGCTTGGGGAAGTCAAATTCATCGTGAAATAAGGGCTGTCGGAAGCGAATCGCCTCGCAGGAGCGTAAAGGGTCGGCATTCCCGCCCATGTTAATGCCCAGCATTGCGGGGTTATGGTCCATAGCGTGGTGCCCGTGGTACAAGCAAATACTGCCCTCCGTTGTGCCGTTGGCAAAGCCCCCTGTGCTATCCTCCAGCCGAAAAGCCAAATCTACCCTATAAGGTAATTTTACCTTAACCCCTGTGTCCAGCACGCGGGTACTTATCCAGCCCGTGTATTCTACCTCGTTATTTTCCGTTACGCGGTAGTGGGGGTTGTTGACAGGGGTTAGCCTGTCTGCTGCCACTTCTTCCGCCCACACCGTGGGGTTGATGGCTTCCAGGGTATCAAGTAAAATTGCTTTAACCTCGTTGGGTGCGCCGTATAGCGCAGGGTCGGGCAGGCGCTTTTTTACGGGGACAAGCAGCGATACCAGCACGCGCTGCGGGTCGGGGGAGCGCAGCGGTTCGATAAGTGCTTCGTGGCGCAGCGTGCCTTCGTGGGTATAGTCAATTTCATAGAATTTGTTTTGGTCAAAGTCGGCAAGCATTGCGCGGAATGCTTCGCCTATATCATCGTCTAAATACACCTCTGTTGCGGCAAACCAGCCGCCTTCAAACACAAATTCCCGATACGGGTTGTCTGCGGGCAAGTTGTGGGGTGCGCGCAGCATTACCACATCGCCCTGCGGGGTTTGGTATTCAAACCGTTCGTGTGTGCCTGATGCGCCTTGGGGAAGGGAGTTGCGCTCTACCCACAGCCAAAACGCTTCTGTATTTGATATCAAGTAATTTTCCTTTAGCTGCGAAGAAACCATAGGAATGGCGGGTAAAAATATAATGGCGGGGGCAATGCTGCGAGGTTGGCGCACCAGTCGCCTTTCAAAGCCTTCATATAATAAGGGTAACGCGGAGATTTTTTTTACGCCCTTGCTTAGCATCTCCTGCAAGAAGTCGTTGACCACTGCGCGAAGTTCTTCCAATTCCGCCACTTCGCGGTCAATGGCGGCGATACGGGCGGTAAATGTTTCCGCCACTATGCGCATGTCCTCGCTTTCGAAGATGCGGATAATATCCTTCACGGGGATAAGCATTTTGCGCAAAACAATGATTTGCTGTAACCGCGCGATGTTTTCCTCATCATAGAAGCGGTATTTTTCCTCCGTTGGGCGAACGCTTTGCACCAGCCCCACTTGCTCGTAATAGCGCAAGCTGCGCGAGGTTAACCCAAGCTGTGCGGTAAGGTCGGTAATTTTTATCAGCGCCATGGTTTTCGCTCCCTTCCGCTATATGCTACCACTTGACCGTGCGTCAATGTCAAGGGATACGATTTCGAATTAATTCGTATATTTAATTCAACGTGCATATATATAAGGAAAAGGAGTGATATTATGGAGTACATACGTTACCACATGCCCCTGTATAACGAATCCGCGGGCTACGATTTTAAAGGACGCAAGCCCACGGGACGCTGTTTGCTGGAAGAAAAAAACGGCACGGCGAAGCTGTCTGTTTGGGGGCAAGACCTGCGCCCGCAAATCTACTATACCCTATACGTAATTTTTCCCGAAAATGGGAAGTTTGCGGGCGTACAAGTCACAAACTGCGCCGCCGATGAAAAAGGAAAAATTGAACTTCGCCGTGAAATTGAGCGCACGGCGTTGCTTGGATTTTCTGTAAAAAATGCAGTTGCCGTTGCGTTAATCCATAAGGAAAATGGGCGTAACAACGCCCCGCTATGCGGCTACCGCGAAGAGAAAATCAACTGGCTTGCCAATTTCTACGAAAAAATCGCAGAAAAACCCGCCGCAAAGCCCGTTGAAACACCTGTTGAAAAAGCCATCGAAAAACCCGCGCCACCGCCAAAACCTGCGCCAAAGCCCAAGCCTGCTCCCCCTCCATCCGCAGCGCATTTTGCCGACCCGCCAAACCTTTCTGCGTTGTCTGCTATTTCTCCGTTTGTGGGCGGAAATAATACGGGCATACAGTGGGTGCGCTTCACAAAAAAAGATAAAATCGCCGCGCCCGCTACGCACCCCAACCTTTTTAAGGACCCCTTCGTGCAGGCATCTTACAAGGAATATAACCACTTCATTTTGGGCGAAGTCACCGAAGACGAAACAACGGAATATGTCATTGGCGTCCCCGACATTTACAGCGAGGTCCAACGAAAAAAAGCCGAAAAAATCGGCTTTGCAGAATTCAAATGCTACGAGGACACCACCCCCGCCGAGGATGAGTTTGGCTATTGGTTGATGTTTGTTGGAATAAATAAATAAAAACAATGGTGTTGGGGTGCATGGGGCAGAAGCGTGAAATTTTCCGCTTCCAATCGCCCTCATGCACCCCGCCCCACCGTATATCTATCCGAAAAACGGTGTTTCCGGAGTATTCATCGCCAACCGACTCACTGCCCCTGTAACAGGGTGTATTGTCATGCTAAACAACTCATTAGCCATTGAATGTGCCGTGCGCTCCTCGCAAAGTATCGCCGCAGTCCACTCCGCAGCAAATTCGCCGTGTTGATTGTAACGAGTTTCAAGCATAAGATAACCGCTCATCCCGTCTATGCAAAAATTAAATTGAGCGTATATGGCATCTGCAATGTGTATGGCGATGTCTTCAGCCAACATAAATTCGGTCTGCATTACTGCGCTGCCTCGGAAAGATTTCCTTATTGTGAAGTTGATACCCCGCGCCGAATGAAAAATATCCAGCAGCCCAAGGGTAGGGTCAAAATCAAAATGGTATATAGCATAATCGGAGGGTTTCAGAAAAAAATTTGGCATCCAACCTATGCGCCCGATGTATTCACCATCCAATACTTCTACGATATGCCACGCCCGTATTGCCACATCAGTGTTTAATGGTATCGGCAAAAAAGAAAGCGATTCAACTCCGGATACAATTTTTACATATGTGCCCGCGATTAATATACCTTGAATATCCATCGCATTCCATGGTGCAGGGTCATCACGAAAAAAGTAACCGGGACTGAGCAGAAGCGGTGTGTCGTCCAGCCTAACCGAAGCAACGCGGTTCTTGGAGAAAGCATTTTTCAACGCCAAATCTATTTCATCGCGTGCCCTTGTTAAATCTAACCCTAATGCCTTAATAATGTGTTGCTCACTTTGTTTATCCCATTCATATGGGTATAAATCTGCCAAAAGTGTCATTTCCGCTATCCTGCGTTGCTGTTCTTGCATTTCATCGGTAAAATAAAACACCAAAGGGTAAAAATAAGTTACATATCCTTCATCTGCAATTCTTGGTGCATGTAAAGTTTGTTGTATGTGTTCGCGCCAGCTAAGTCTGGTGACGGCAAATGTACTAACGGGTGTAACGGTTAGTGTGAAAATGAATAACGCAAGCAGTATCGGATACACCCCCATGCGCCTCCGAATGGGGGACGGGGTAATGCCTTGCGTTGCATTTTTTATTATCCTAGTGCGTAATTCTGCGCTTGGCGTTCCTTGCATACTGCTTTGCAGGTCGTTGATAATTGACTCATATTGAAACATGGGGTTGCGCCTCCTCGCCGCTTTGAAAATATTCCTGTAACTGTTGCTTTGCTTTCCTGCACCGCCACTTCACTGTAACCAGCGGGACACACATGATTTTGGCGATTTCTTTTTGTGTAAACCCGCATATATGATACAGATATACCGTTTCCCGTTGGTTTGCGGGCAGGCGCGAAAGGGCATCGGGTAACACGCTAAAGGGTGATGGCGTAATGCCCGCTTCAAACGCTTCGTCCAAAGTTGTGGTTGAACATTTACTTTGCCTAAGATAGTCATATGCCCGATTGCGGGTGATGACCATAATATACGCAACGGGGTTTTTTATTACCGCAAGTCGCGGGGCAATATTTAACATTTGCAAGAAAACATCATGGGTTATATCTTCAGATAATTCCTTGCTTTTTACAATCGTTCGCGCATAATTGAATACTCGAACCGAGAGCGCATTATAAATTTCGTCCAATGCATCCATGTTGCCCTTTGCCAATCGGTTAAAAGAACTCCGTATATCTTGAATTGTTTTCACCCCTTGTATGCGATTGAAAGACCTTTCACTACTATAACGATTCGCAAAGGGAGAAGGTATAATGGATAATAAAAAATTTTTTTACAGGCATTTTAACAAGCTAAGCATATAAAAGGTTGATTCAATCTCGGCGTACTGCTTTTTGCGTCTATTTTCCGCCAGTGACATGTGCATGCCAAGCACCCAATTACAGTCCTTTTCCACGAGATAGTTTTTAGGGAAAATGTATGTGCTGTTTGGTGTTTTGTACTGTGTTAAGTAATCAATTGCATTAGCAAACCACGTACTTTTCGTCGCAGCAGGGAAACGCGAATACAATAGCAAGCGCTGTAAATTGGGATTTGCGTACCCCTGCCCGTCGTTAAAGGGCTTTTTACAATCCCAGCCCATGGCGTAATATTTGCGGGGCGGCGCGGGCAAAATGCCGTACATCGGCACAACAATATCGTACTCGGGCGAAATAGTGTATTTAATGATATTGTCAATCTTCTCTCGAATTTCGGCGCAAGCATAATCATAAATTTCCGCGAACATAACTATATCGTATATCAACGGCACGCGGATATTTACACCCCCCGAAACCGTATCACATGCAATAGAGGGCTTGATAATGGGGCGGTCGCGGAACGCCTTCGGCACGCCCTTGTGGTTTTGCGGGTCGTCATAAATATCAAAGTCCATGTGCCGGGTAAAGCTGTAAATCGTATTTACCCGCCCAATAGCATAGTCCATTAACCCACTCATCGGAAACCTTGAACGAATCAAAAAAGGATAAGCGATAAGTTTATCGTATCCTTCGTTTAGCACAATTTCGGCTATGTCCGAAATATTTCCTACTGCGTGGTCAAATGCATCCATGCCGTGATACAAGCCAAAATCATTTAGCATGGGCAGCACATTTTCCAAATGGGTGCTGTCACTGCCATGTGTCCGGTTAAAGTCAAGATTTTTAAGCAAATCCAACCGTTTTTGTACCTGCGGTAACACCAAAAGTGCCGCCAAAGCGCCCTGCAATGATGCTTTGTTGGAAATAGGCATCAATTCCGCTTGCGTTCGGTAGCGCACCACGGCGTCGGCATTTGCCATAAGCCAGTCTATTCGTAAGTAATTTTTCATATTTCTCCGGGTCATATCTTAATTCCGCAATCACATAGGGTGACGCGATGATGGACACTATGTTAAAATTATTTGCCGCATTTGAGTATACCACGCATAAAAATCTTTACCAAATCTTTATCATTCCCTTAACCCTTTCTTACACCCCGATAATTACAATCCTCCTATCACTAACGAAAGGGGATTTTTTATGAGCGAAACAATTCTCCGCACCATCGGCATCACCAAAAAATACGGCACATTAAACGCCTTGGACAGCGTAAGCATCGAAATAAAGCGCGGGCAAATCTACGGGCTCATCGGACTAAACGGCGCAGGCAAGTCTACTTTCATGCGGTCTATCATGGGGTTAATTACGCCAAGTGCAGGCAACATCGAGCTTTTTGGCGAAGGGGGGGAAGAAGGACTGCGAAGGGGGCGGCGGCGCATCGGTCAGTCCATCGAGTATCCCGTATTTTATCCCGATATGAGCGCCCACCAAAACTTGGAGTTACAACGGCGGCTGGGCGGCGTCCCCCACCGCGGCGTTATCGAGAAGGTGCTAAAAACCGTGGGGCTGGAAGGCACGGGAAAAAAGAAAGCCAAGGACTTCTCCATGGGCATGAAGCAACGGCTGGTGCTGGCAAAAGCCCTTATCACCAACCCCGAATTTCTGATACTGGACGAACCCACAAACGGGTTAGACCCTATGGGCATCATCGAAATGCGGGAGCTGATGCGCCAGCTCGCCAAGGAGCGCGGGCTAACGCTGCTGGTTTCCAGCCACTTGTTGGACGAGCTGGCACAGGTGGCGACCCACTACGGCATCATCCACCACGGCAAGCTGGTGGCACAGCTTTCTGCGGAAGAACTGGCGGCACAATCCCGCCAATACGTAAAAATCACCGTAGATGACCCCGCCGCCGCCCTTACCGTGCTTTCACAGAAAATGGAAATCACCGACTACCAGGTAATCACCGCAAAGGAACTGCGGGTGTATGAAAAAACCGACAAAGCCGCCCAAATGAACGCCCTGCTGGTACAGGAAGGGCTTGCCGTTTCGGGGCTTTACGCCAGCGAGCAAAAGCTGGAGGAATATTTTATGGAGTTAACGACGGGAGGTGCAGCATGAGACATTTATTAGCCGTAGAACGGTACAAATTTGCCCGCAGCCGCGTGGTTTATGGTATCTTAGGGTGCATCGCCGTGGTTATTGGGCTTAATTTGTTGCAATCCACAGGGAACTTTCCCGTGCCGGGCTTTATGGGCATCGTTTCCCCCGCACGCTGGGATATATTGTTAACCGTGTGGTTTCCCATTTTTATCGCCTACTTCGTAGCCATGGAATTTCAAAACAAAACCATTAACGACGCCCTGTGCCTGGGGAAAAGTCGTATCGCCGTATATTTTGCAAAGCTTACCGCCGTACTATGGCACGTCGTGTTACTGGTCGTTATTATCATGGTGGCAAAAACCATCGGGCTTACTATCTTTAATGGCTTTGGCGAAATTGAGCCGTTGTATTTTCTTCGCCATGCCCTACAAGCCTTTGTGTTGCAAGTATTTTTCCAATTTAGCGTAGCGTCTTTATTTCTCATGGCGGCATTTATTATTAAAACCCCTACGCTTACGGTTATTGTGGGCATTGGTTATACCGTTTTCACCTGGTTTGGCGGTATAATGGTACGGGAATTTTTATTCGGCGGGCGTTTTACCCCATACACCTATTGGTTGCCCGCCCTATTTAACATGGAAGCCATCATAAACACCGACCCACAAGGCATTTTACGGGGAAGCATCGTAAGTATAGTATGGATAATCGCAACAACCTTCATCGGATGTGCCGTATTTAAAAGGACGGATTTAAAGTGAATGAGCCGATTCTGGTAATCGAGGACGATGCAAGCATAAACCGCCTGTTATGTGAAACCCTACAAGGCGCGGGCTATCAGCCCCACAGCGCCTTCTCGGGCAGTGAGGGGTTGCTTCTGTTGCCCGCAGAAAGCTGGAAATGCATCATCCTTGACCTTATGCTTCCCGGTAAAACGGGGGAGGAGGTACTTGCCATTCTGCGGGAAAGCACCACAACCCGCACCACCCCCGTTATTGCCCTCTCTGCCCGTACAGACCGCGAAAGCAAGCTAACCTTGCTCATCAACGGCGCAGACGACTACATCACCAAGCCCTTCGACATAGATGAGTTGCTTGCCCGCGTTGCCATTCAACTGCGCCGTTTTTCCGCCGCCCCCGAGGAAAGCCAAGTGCTGGAATGGCTGGATATTTCCCTGGCCCCCGCCTCCCGCGAGGTACATATAAACGGGAAACCCCTTGCCCTAACCAAGCGGGAATTTGATATTCTCGCTTTGCTCATACGCCACCCACGGCAGGTATACAGCCGCGCCACCCTCTTCGAAAGCGTGTGGCAGGATGACTTTATGGGGGACGATAAAACCGTAAACGTTCACATTTCCAACCTGCGCGCCAAGCTAAGCGCCCTTTCGCCCCACAAGCATATTAAATCCATTTGGGGCGTGGGTTTTCGGCTGGCGTTATGATATGGGCGGTCGCTCTTCTCGCCCTTGGGTGTATTATCCTACTAATACACCTCCTTCAAATGCGCCGCGAAATCGCCCGTCTTTCTTCCCACATAGAAGAAGTTAAACCCAATGCCCAATACGGTGCGCGGCTTTATTTGCAAGGAAACGATGCCGCCATTGAGGAAATTGCCGCCGCCATTAACGCGTTAATCGACGACTACGAAGAAAAGCTGCGCCGCACCGATGCCATGGAGGAAAACGTAAAGCTTTCCATTTCCGCCATTTCCCACGACTTGCGCACCCCTTTAACCACCATTCAGGGCTACCTGCAGCACATGGAAAAGACGCCCCACATCACCATCATCCAAGAAAACGTAAAGACCCTGTTGCACCTTATCGAAAACTTCTACGACCTGTCCCGCTTGGAGATGGGCATAGAAATTTTCACCTGTACACCCATAGACCTGCTCCGCGTAGTAAACGAAAAATTCCTACAGTTCTACCAAGCCTTCGAGGAAAAAAACATCACCGTCACCTTGCCCGACATTACCGAGGCAATGCACGTACATGCCGACCCCCATGCCCTAGACCGTATTCTAAACAACCTCATCCAAAACCTGCTCCGCTACGCAAAATCCGAGGCACAAATCACCATCACCCCCATGTCAGACACCATCCAACTCACCCTTACCAACGACAGCCATACCCCCTTACCCCCCAACCCCGATGCCCTTTTCGAACGCTTTTACACAACAGACCCCAGCCGCGCCAGTAAAAATGCGGGGCTGGGGCTGTATATTGTTCGCAAGCTGGTGCAGGGGTTGGGGGGTGGTGTTTCCGCCGCTGTTGAAGATGAGCGGTTCATGCTTACGTTGAAATTTTCGCGTGAATGAAAGATTAACGACCGTGGGACGCTGTCCCACCGAAACCGCGGGGGCTTTGCCCCCACACCCCCACGAGCCTTTAAAAAGGCTTGACCCAAACCTTGATGTTGGGGGATGGATTAGTTATGCTATACTGTTCACATTATTATTAAATATATTTTTAAGGATGTGAAGATATGGAAATGGTGAATATATCCGTTAATAATGACTTGGTTAAAAAGGCGGAGGAAATTTGCACCGCGCTGGGGTTGGAAGTTTCTTCGGCGGTGAATATGTTTTTGCAACAGTTGATTAACCATGAGGGGATTCCTTTTGAGGTGAAGGTGAAGAAGGCACTAGATGAGAGCATTGACACATCCGCCGACATTATGAAGGGATTTCCTTTTGAATGCTTTAAAGGAAGAATTGAAGTGCCTGATGATTTTTGCGAACCACTGGAAGATTTAAAGGAGTATATGTACTGATGGGGTATTTATTAGATACGCATGTAATTTTATGGGCAATGAACGATAAAACTCGGCTTTCGCGAAAAGCCCTTCATGCCTTGGGCGATACATCGCAAACAAAATATGTGAGCCTTGCTTCTTTTTGGGAAATTGCAATAAAAAATCGCATCGGCAAGTTGCCGCTTTCCATTAGTTTAGATGAAATGCGTCAAATGCTTACTTCGCACAAATGCAAAATTCTCAACATCAACCACGAAACCATCACCACCTTCAATACCCTCCCCCTACTCCACCGCGACCCCTTTGACGGCATTTTGGTTGCAACGGCGTTGGAAAACGATTTAACCGTCATCACAAATGACGAAAACATACAAAAATATGACGTTCCTTGGGTGTGGTAAAAACCGCGCCTTTTCTTTTGCAATATTTTTCCTAAGAACGGCTTTATACATATGAAAGGCCTTTCAATTTAACGAAAGGACGCGAGTGAAATGGACGAGGAACTACGCAACGCGCTTTTGCGGTTGGTGCGTTTCAAGTTTGCCAGCTACCCCAATGTGGCGGTTTTGGCAGACGATATTGTAAACGACGCTTATGTAAAACTGCGCACCAGCAAGGCTTATGCGGCGGAAAAGGTGAATTATGGCTACCTTTCTGTGGTGTGTGTGCGGCTGGCGTACCGCAAATTTATGGCGCAAGGGGTGGATTTTTCGCAGATGTACTTTGATGCGGAGGGCACATCGCTGGTGGACGAAACCGACATCGCGCGGGAAATTATTGCCGCAGAAGATGCCGCCGCCGTGCTGGAGTCGCTAAAAGTATTGCGCGACATTGAGCGCATCGTCATTACCCAGCGGTATTACGGCGAATTATCCTTCGCAGAAATTGCCGCAAGTAACGGGCTTAAACTAAACACGGTGCTTTCGCACCACCGCAGGGCGTTGGGCAAATTACGCCCGCAACTCACAAAATTATTGTCCTATAGAAAGGAAGATTATGATGAATAAAACCTTATGGAAACTCCAAAGCATTGGCGAACGATGCTGGATGCTCGCCAACCTTTCCGCACAACAAGCCGCAACGCTGGACTTGCGAGGCATTGCCGTAGTGGCGGACGAAACGCGAAAAATGGCAAACAAAATTAACGAATGGGTGGAACGCGCCCTCTTTGATGAAGCGGAAATTGAACCCGAAAAAATAAGTCAAATTGCGTTTAACCTAAACATGCTTGCCCTAAACAGTGCTATCGAATCCCACAACATTGGTGTGCGGGGCAAATCTGCCGCCGTTTGTGCAGACGATATCCGCAACCTTGCCAACGAAGCCGCGCTGCTGCTTGGGGAAAATGAACCCGCCGTACCCGCAAGTTATCCCATTCCCAAGCACCCCCTCACTTCCATTGAACAAGGGCAACCCTTCATCCAATTTGACCTCGGCGGGGTTATCGCCTTTGAACCGCTGGGCAATATCAAGGAAGTGATTTGGTACTATGTTGGCGAAGGTAGCACCCCCACCCACATGAACCTGCGGGGGCAAATGCTTCCCCTTGTTGAACCCTTCGCACGGCTTAACGCACCTGCGCCGCGTATGCACGTAATTTTACGTACGCCGTGGGCGGCACAAAACAAAACCTACGCCGTTGCCGCAGATGTAATAAATATTTTCGCTTGCCCCATTGGTACACCTGTACCCGCCTCCGCAGATATGCCGCTGGCAAAACACGTGCGCGAATGTTGGGATAATGAAAACGGCGCACCTTTCTATTTTATGGATTGGGCGGATATGGCGCAATAAAATTTGTAAGAAAATAGAATTTGTAAAAAAGACGACCCAACTGGTTACAATCTGTAACCAGTTGGATTTTTTTATTTCGCGGGAAGCTGAACATAGTATGATATACTCCCTTCATACATACAAACAGGGGGCGAAGTAATGCTTTGGTTAATTTACGCCGTTGGGGCGGCGGTGTTTGCGGCGTTAACAACGGTGCTTGCCAAGGTGGGCATTAGGGATGTGGACTCCCACGTAGCTACGCTGGTGCGCACGGGGGTTGTGCTGGTTTTTGCGTGGGTGCTGGTTTTTATCGTGGGGGCGCAAGGGGGCATAGGGGAAATTTCTGGGGGGCTGTGGCTGCTGGTGTTGCTTTCGGGGCTTGCTACGGGCGGGTCATGGCTGTGTTTTTTCCGCGCGTTACAATTGGGTGCGGTAAACAAGGTGGTTCCCATTGATAAAAGCAGTACGATTTTAACCATGGTCCTTGCCTTTATTTTCCTTGCCGAGCCTGTAGGCGCGGTTATGCTCATTGGCATGGGGCTAATGGCGCTGGGTACGTGGCTGATGCTGGAAATGGAAAACGATGCCCACACCCCAAGTAGTAAAGCATGGCTTTTTTACGCCGTAGCGGCGGCGGTGTTTGCGGCGCTGGTCGCCATTATTGGGCGCTTGGGGGTTGCGGAAATGGACGCAACCCTATGGACGGCATTACGCACGGGGGTGGTCATTCCGCTAAGCTTTCTTATGGTTTGCATCACAGGCGGGGTAAAAAAGCTAGGGGAAATTAGCCGCAGAAGCGGGGTATTTTTGGTGCTTTCGGGGGTGGCTACGGGGGTTAGCTGGTTATTCTTCTACCACGCCCTTGCGGTGGGGAACGCAAGCTTGGTTGTACCCATCGACAAGCTGAGCATTGTACTTACCATGGGCTTTGCGGCGGTTTTCTTGGGGGAGAAGTTTAGCCGTAGGAGTGTGCTGGGGCTGGCGCTGCTTACGGCGGGCACCCTGCTGCCCGTTGTACATTCGCTGGTATAATGTGGTATAGTTTGACAATGCACTTCATTTTAAAGGAGGCACGATATGCTACAAGATTTACTTACGGCAAAAAAAGCCGATTTCAAGGACTACACGGAGCTGCGGGCGCAGGTTAATTCCACCCAGCAGGTGACATTACTCTCGGGGAATATGACCGCCAACGCGCAAAGCGCTACGGGCGGCGTAGCCGCACGGGTGTACAAGGGCGGGACCTTTGGCTTTGCTTCGGCGGCGGCCTACAACCATGACAGCGTTTCCAATGTGCTGAAGGCAGCCACGGATAACGCTATTTTTATGGATTCCCATGTGAAAAAAGGTAAGCCGCCCCTTCCCGTGGTGACGGGGGCAAAAATGGATTTACGCAAGTTCCCCAGCGAGCCTATTAACCAAAAATTACTCATCGACTTTGCCAAAGGGCTGGACGAAATGATTGTGAAGAAGTGCAAAAATCTTTCCAGCCGCACGGTGGTTTCTAACTGCCTTAACATGGAGAAGCTGCTGGTGGTAAGCGACGGCGCGGACAGCCACTTCTACCAGCCCCGCGCCATGGCGTATGTCATTATGACGGCAGAAACCAAGGACGGCGACCAAGTGGAATTATTTAAAGCGCTGGGCGGCTTTGGGCATTTTGACGAGCATTTTACCGACCCTTCTGCCTATGCGTGGGAAATTGATGAATTGTACGAGCATTTGATGGCGAAACGCGAGGGCGTGTTTGCCGACGCGGGGATGAAAAAATGCATCATCCACCCAGACCTTGCAGGGATGCTTGCCCATGAAGCGGTGGGGCATACCGTAGAGGCCGACCTTGTGCTGGGCGGCAGTGTGGCAGGCCCGAATTTGAATAAACAAGTGGCGAGCGAGCTGGTGAGCATGACGGACTTCGCCCACACGGCGTTTGGCAAGACCTGCCCCCTGCCCGTGTATGTGGACGACGAAGGCACACCCGCCGAGGATGCGATTCTTATAGACAAGGGCATTCTCAAGGGGTATATGCACAACAAGGAATCGGCGCGGCATTTTGGTGTTACACCACAGGGCAACGCCCGCGCCTTCGCCTTTAGTGACGAGCCGCTCATCCGTATGCGCAACACGGTTATTTTGCCCGGGCAGTCGAAGCTGGATGATATGATTGCCAGCGTAGAGGACGGTTATTACCTGATTAAGACGGGGAATGGGCAAGCGGATTCGACGGGCGAGTTCATGTTCTCGGTAGACCTTTCCTATGAAATTAAAGGCGGCAAAATTGGCAAGGCGATACGGGAAACCACCATCTCCGGCGTTGCCTTCGAAATGTTAAAAACCGTAGACATGGTAAGCGACGATATGACATGGGACGTGGCGGGCTTCTGCGGAAAAAAACAACCCATGACATGCAGTATGGGCGGCCCCGCCCTACGCTGTGACATGAATATAGGGGGGCGATAATATGAAGGACATAGCCAACTACGCCTTACAGGTCATGAAAAAAGCAGGGGCGGACAAGGCCGCCTGCACCGCAGGGCAAGGCAGAAAAGACGAGTTTAACGTAGAGGCCAACAACTTTACCCTGTTGCGCACCAATTTTAGCGATTCCCTTCATTTAAAAGTGCTGGTAGACGGGAAAAAAGGCACAACCACCATCAACAAGCTGGACAAGGATTCCATTGATAAAGCCGTAGAAGAATGCGTAGCCCTTGCCAAGCAGGGCACCCCCGACGAGGCGGAGGACATCGCACCCCTTGCCACCAACAAGGATTTCGACCAAAAAATTGGCGGCTTTGACGCGGCAAAGCTTTTCTCCCGCTCCCAAGAATTTTTGACCCAAGTGAAGGACGAAATGCCCAAAATTATGATTGAGGGCATGACGGCAGAATTTAACAGTGGCTGTACCACCTACGCCAATTCCAACGGCGTGTGCTTCACCAACGAGAGCGAAAGCTACAACGCGGGCTCCTCCTTTAACGCGGTGGAGGGGGACAAAACCTCTTCCTTCAACTATTACTACTCCGCCTTGGCGAACCTAAACACGCCTTTCATCGACCTGGGCATGACGCGCACCCTTTTTGAAGAATCGGTACGCTCCCTAACGCCGCGGGGCTTCGATGGCAAGCATGTGGGGAAAATTATCGTAACCCCTGCCGCCGCCGACATGCTGTGGCACACGATTTTCGGTTGCTTCTTAGACGATTTTTCCATGATACAGGGCACAAGCCGCTGGAAGGACGCCCTTAACACCAAGGTAACCGACAGCAAGCTAACCCTACGCACCTCGCCCTTGCACCCCCTCATCGTAGGCGGCGAACGCGTTACGGGGGATGGCTTCGAGAGCGTAAACCAGGACTACATCAAAGAGGGCGTGCTTACCTCCTTTGACCTGTCCCTATACGCCGCCAACAAGACGGGCAAGCCCCGCGCGGGCAACAATGCCTGGAGCTTGGAGGTTTTACCCGGCGACATGCCCTATGCAGACATGCTTAAGGGCGTAGACCGCGGCATACTCATTAACCGTTTTTCAGGCGCCCAGCCGGGCCCGTCGGGGGATGTTTCCGGCGTGGCGAAAAATAGCTTCCTCATCGAAAACGGCACCGTTACCGACGCGCTGGTAGAGACCATGGTTAGCTTCAACCTTGTAGATGTGCTGCAAAACATTGTAGGCATTTCCCGCGAAGTAAATGCCGATGGCTACGGCGTGCTGCCTTGGATTTGCTTGGATGGGGTTACGATTTCCGGGGCGTGAAAGGATGCTGGAAAGTCAAAAGATTAAGACCTTGGGGACGCTGTCCCCAAACCCCTGCTCGCTTTTTGAAAAAAGCGAGGCAAAAACTTATAATTGGACACAGTGATATTTGTCCCAAAATTTTGAAGCCAGCGTATGCTGGCTTCGATTTTTTTGATGATAAATAACATACCAAGCGCAAAAATAAAGTTTGGGTCGAGCCTTTTTAAAGGCTTGCAGGGGTGTGGGGGCAGCGCCCCCACGGTTTTAATCTTTTAATCCCTTGACCTTAATTATTTCCCAAAAAATACCCCTGTTTACCGCCTCGCTTTCCTGTCAATAATAATCACTAAACGACAAAAAGACAGGCGGGATGGAATGTCAGACAAATTTATCATCACCCCCAACGGCGCGCTCACAGGCGACGTGCATATAAGCGGCGCAAAAAACGCGGTACTGCCCGTGCTTGCGGCAACCTTGCTTACAGGGCAACCCTGTACAGTACAAAACGTACCCGATTTAAGCGATGTGGAAGCCATGTGCGGGCTACTGGAATCCCTTGGCGCGGGCACTTCATTTGACGCAAGCAAGGGCAATTTAACCGTATGTGCGGAAAATTTAAATACGCATGAAGCAGCCTACGAATGGGTGGGTAAGCTTCGTGCATCTTTTTTAATTATCGGACCTATGCTTGCGCGGCTGGGTAAGGCGAAAATTCCGCTGCCTGGGGGCTGTGCCATTGGTTCGCGCCCCGTGGATTTGCATTTAAAGGGACTTGCCGCCATGGGGGCGGAAATTGAGCATACCCACGGTTTTATCTGCGCCAGCGCACCCAAATTGCGCGGGGCAAAAATTTATTTGGACTTTCCAAGCGTTGGCGCAACAGAAAGCATAATGATGGCAGCGGCGCTGGCGGAAGGGCAAACCATCATGGAAAACTGCGCCGTAGAGCCGGAAATTGTAGACCTCGCCAATTTCCTGAACGCGGCAGGGGCAGATATACGCGGCGCAGGTACGGATACGGTAAAAATTAACGGGACGCGGGCGCTGCGCGGCGTAACCCATGCCGTAATCCCCGACCGCATTGAAGCGGGCACATTTATGGTAGCGGCGGCACTAACGCGGGGCGACATTCATTTAACTAATGTAATGGCAGACCATTTGAAGCCCGTCACCGCCAAGCTAAAGGAAGTAAATGTAAACGTAATGGAAACGGAAAGCGGACTGCGCGTTTTTCATGACCCGACCATGGAGGTTATCGCCACGGATATAAAAACAATGCCCTTCCCGGGCTTCCCCACCGATATGCAGGCGTTTTTTATGTCCCTTATGGCAACGGCAGCGGGGACGAGCATCATCACCGAAACGGTTTTCGAAAACCGCTTTATGCAAGTAGGCGAATTAAAACGCATGGGTGCAGAAATTAAAATTGAAAGCCGAAGCGCCGTCATCGAGGGCGTACCCAAGCTGGCGGGGGCACAGGTAACGGCAAGCGATTTGCGTGCGGGGGCGGGGCTAATGCTTGCCGCCTTAAACGCCGACGGCGTTACAGAGCTGGGCGGTGTTAGCCACATCGACCGCGGTTACTGTGCCTTAGAAGCGCGGTTAAACCGTCTTGGTGCGGACATACAGCGTATTTCATAGACACGCCCCACAAATTTCCAATTATGGATGTTTAAAACATTCCCTCGCGGGGCAATACTCCTCATACATCAAAAAATATGAGGTGAGTGAATGAAGAACACACAGAACAGTATTTTTAGGAAGAAAGGTTTTTTTATCGCGCTGTATTCGTGCCTTGGTGCGGTGGCGGTTTTGGCGCTGGTAATTACCTTTAGCCCCTTAGGCGGGCGCGACCCGTATGCAGAGGACGCCGCCCCCGTAGGTGCAGACCAAGTACTTCCCTATCAGCAGCAAATTGAAGCCCGCACCGACGACGAGGCATGGTTTCGCCCGCGTCCAACGCCAACGCCTGCACCGCAGCCAATTCCTACTCCCGTACCGCAGCCTGTAACGCCGCAGCCCCCTGCGGTGCGCCCCCCTGCAACGCCTCCTGCCGTTCCCACCGCGCCTACGCCTCCTGCAACGGGCGAAACGATACAGCCCAACGGAACACCCGCGGTAACGCCTTCCCCCGCACCCCGCGTAACGGGTGCCGTCGAAGCCCCTTACGTTCCCGCCGCATCGTATGAAGACGCAGCCCCTGTAATCCCCTTCGCAGCATTGCCCGCAACCTTTGTGCCGTTTACCCACAATGACCGTATGATATGGCCTGTAGAGGGCGAAATTCTGATGGACTTTGACGCCTATACGCTGGTATACGACCCAACGCTGGACCGTTTTGCCATTAACGAGGACATTCGCGTAGCTGCCCAAGAAGGTACGCCCGTACGTGCGGGTGCAGACGGACGTGTAATTTCCATCGGCAATAACGTTGTGCAGGGCAATTATGTATTGGTTGACCATGGAAACGGCTGGATAGCTCGCTACGGTCAGCTCATGGACGCCATCATGGTGAATGAAGGCGATGTAATACGCACGGGGCAGGTAATTGGCGGCGTTGGTCAGCCATCTTACTTCGGCACCATGCTGGGAACGCATCTCAATTTCCAACTAACCCACGAGGGCGATGTAACCAATCCGCATTTGGTTTTGACGGAGCGCTAAGGTTTCATCAAAACTTTGTTAATGGGAGTTGTCGTTATCGGCAACTCCTTTTTATTTACTGCGGATAGCGATAATTTTCAATAAACCGCAGCACACGATACAGGCTTACATTTGGGTTTACCCACAAGTCGGGGGCAAAGCCAACGCCGTCGAAGGGTTGCAAATGGGTTGGCGCACTCATGGATACGCCGAAACGAATATCCAAGCGGCTGTGGGGTAATATTGTGTTACCCATGTTTCCGCTGATTAGCACGCCCATGGTGGGTGTGCCTACGATAAGTACATTTTCCAACTGGCGTAATAGCCCTACGAACGCATCTCCCGCAGAGCCTACTGCACTGTCGGTAAGTACGATAAGTAAATTTTCATTGGGAATGAAGGTCGGTTCATCTTCGTGGGGCCAGATATGCCACCTGGGGGGCGATGCAACGGGCATAAAAGGTTGCAACGCATTTATCGAGTGGGAATAGCGGCGAATGTGCGTAAACATCATATCAAAGCGGACCGGGAAGCGGGTGTACTGTTCTATCCAGCCGAAGGCAAAACCATCACTGCCGCCCGAGTGCCCGCGTAAATCAAGAATAAGCACAGGCTCGTTGCGCAGTTGGCGACCCGTGCGTTGGAACCGCCATAACGTACGCTCGTTTGTATCGTGCAGCCGTCGGTTTTCCAATATGGGAACGCCGTTTTCCTCGCGCAGGGTGTGTACATTTGTGTGGGAAACGGCGGCATTTTCTATGGCATCTACGGGAATGGAACGCGTATACCGTTCGGGCGAAGTCATATTTTGCAATTCCACAAAAATATCCGGCGGGTTTGCATCATCATCGGGGCGTAAGCCGTACACCCGATAGCCAAACACGTAGGCGAGCGACCCTTGGCGGGTAAGCGTGGGTAAAATCTGCGCGTTTGTTTCCAGCACAAGGTAGGTTATACCGTCTATTGGCAAGAAATAATTGCCGTCCTGCGCGTACATAAAATACGTGTGATTCATAAATAATACACTACGCACGCCCACACTCTGCCAGCCCAGCCAGAAGTGATTGTCCGCAATTGCGCCGCGTAGCGCGGGCAAAAGCAAGTCATGCAGGTAATCATGTACCGAAAGTGGGTTGGGTTTGTGTGTTAAGTTTAGCCGTATTTTTTCATGCAGCGGCGCAAAAACGGCGTCGCCGCCAAAATAGCCATAGGCGCCGTAGCCATAACGCAGCAGCATGAATAGAAAATCCAACTCTTCTTCAATTTCTGCATGGGAAAGTGCGGCAGGGGTTGGTATGTCTGCTTCCGCGTAGCTACGAATGCGCTGTGCGAAGTGGTAGTCGTCCATCGCGCTCATATTTGGTGTAAGAAAGCCTTCGATGATGTACGAAAAATTTTCCACCCTCGGCGGGAAAGTGGCGTGGCGGTTTGCGTCCATAATTTGGCGTACTTCATCGGGCACGTTTACGGGATTGGGGCGCGGTGTGCCTTCCCGCAGCATAAAAACCCACAGCCCGCCTGTTATAAAAAGAAGGCACAGCAATCCCGCGAGGATAAGCTGTTTATGTAAATGGAATGTCATTTGTAATTTAAGCAATCGCATGTTCATGTCGTAATTATATATTTTGTGCCATAAAATGGCAAGGTAAGGGTACATATTTTTCTTCAATTTTCTAAGAATAATCGGGTGAAGCGAATTTATTCGTTATATCACGTATCAAAGCTCGATATTTGATAGAAAGGGGCAACTTACCATGACAGGCTTAAAACAATCCGAACTTAACTGGATACGCGAATCCGTTAGCGGGCATATGGTTTCGTCGTGCAAATTAAGCGATTATGCAAACCAAGTGCAAGACCCGCAATTGCAACAAATGTTTTCCAAATCTTCCAAAGACGCCAAAAAGGCGGCGCAAGACCTAATTAAAATGCTATAACGAAAAGGAGTGAATAAAATGAGCGAAAAAGATATCGTACTAGATGTGCTTTCGGGCGTTAAGTCCAGCTTAACGGGCTACGCAACTATGATAACCGAAACCGCAAACCCCGAATTGCGTCAAACCTTCCAGCAAATGCGCGACGGTGACGAAAAATTCCAATACGACCTGTATAAAATTGCTTCCCAAAAGGGTTATTACGTGAATTCCCCCGCAGCCAATGAAGATGCCGTAAACCAGTTACGCGCCACACTAAGCGGCGGTATGACAGCTTGCTAGTATAGCTTAAATTTTAACGTAGGAAGCCCGCGAATGCGGGCTTCCTTATAATCTCTCCAAAGGAGCATTTCCATGAAAAAAATCGTCCTCATTGCCTTCATTATAACGGCATCGCTCATACTTACAGGCGCGGGTAAGCCCTACACGCTGCTCATTTACATGAACGGTTCGGACTTGGAGTCGGATTTTGGGGCGGCAACGGACGACCTTGTGGAAATGTTGGATTCGGGGCTGGATTCGCGTAACGCGAATGTCATAATCCTTACGGGCGGGGCGCGGCGCTGGATGAACGGCGTCATTCCCAATAACGAGTGCGTGGTGTGGGAACTGGTAAACGGGCACCTATATGAAGTAACAAGCTTTGGGCGGGTCAATATGGGCGCCAAGGAAACCCTTAGGGATTTTATCCAATTTGGCATGGAAAATTTCCCGGCAAATAAAACGGGTTTAATTATGTGGGACCACGGCGGCGGGTCAATCGCGGGCTTTGGGCATGATGAAAAATTTATCGACGGTACGCTTACGTTGTTGGATATGGATTGGGCATTCCGCGAAGCGGGCTTGCATGAAAAAAAGCTGGAATTGCTGGGCTTTGACGCGTGTCTAATGGCCTCGGTGGAAATGGCCGTAATCGCGGCGCAGTATGCGCGGGTATTTGTCGCGTCGGAGGACCTGGAGCCAACGGACGGGTGGGATTATCGCTTCCTTGGTGCGTTAAATGACAGACCCAACATGAACGGATTTGCCCTGGGGCGCACCATCGTGGATACATTTATGGATTTTTACGGCGAAGCTTCGGATGAAATTTTAACCCTGTCCGTGGTGGATTTGTCCCGCGTGCAATCGGTAATGGACGCGATGGGCAACCTTATGTACAAAAGTGCGGCGTATTTAAATGCGCAGGGCTTTCGCAACTTGGCAACGCGGCGTGCGCGTACAAAAACCTTTGGAGAAGGTTCACCGCGCGACAATGAATCCGACATGGTGGATATCGGCGACATGGCAAAGCAGCTGCACGACCTGTTCCCGCAGGAAAGTACGGCGCTTTTGCGCGCCCTTGCGCAAGCTGTAGTTTACGAGCGCAATAACGCAAATGTGCCGCTGTATGGGCTTTCTACCTATTATATTTACGGTGGAAAGTCGGAAGGGGAAAGCGCGTTATATACCTACAACGCGCTGGAAATGGACGAAAGCTTTACACAATATTTGCATTATTTCTTTGACGCTTTGCTTGGCAGCGCCGCAAGCGAAAAATGTGAAATTATCCTGCGCGAATCAGCGCTTTGGAAGCCCGAAACAGAATATGTATACCGCCTTGCGGGTATTTCCCCCGCACAGGAAATTGATTTAGCATACCGGTGGCCCTTCATTTTTGACCATATGCTCCTGCGTTTTCCCATAAACGCGAACCGTAAGACGCAATTCTATGCAACGCCCGTGCGCGTAAATGGTCGCGACGCAGACTTAATTTCCACCGAAAACCGTATCATGGGCATTCGCCACCGCGACCATAACGTAGTGCAAAAAGGCTACGACCCCATCCGCGCAGGGGATAGTATCACCTTTTATACGTTGGAGTGGGATATCCTTACCGATACCTTCCAATGGAAACGGGGTCGCACCATTACCGCACAGGGCAGCCTGCGCATTGAATGGAATACGACCCCGGCAAACCATACCCTGGGGGCGCGGTTTACGGATATGTGTAACAATGTATCTTATACGCTTTTTGAAAGCACAGCGCCCGCAGCACACCAGCGCAAGGCATTTTCTACAAGCAAAGCAAACTGCGGGTTTGCCCAAATCTCTGCGGTATGCCCCGGCGTGAGTACGCAAACACGCCCCTTGCCCTGTGTACGGGTATACCCCGCAGCGCGAATGGCGGCAGGTGCGTTAAAATACGGTTCACTTTCGTATTTTTCTACTTCGCCTTGCGCGGCGGCGTAGGATGCGAGGAAGATGTTTGCATCTTCTGCCGTAATTTCCAAATGGTAATGCTCGTCAACCTCGGTAAAAATTTGTACGCCCGCTGTAATGGGATGGGGTTTAATTACATCTACCGTTGTGGCGCAGTTGTTGGGGTGGAAGGCGAAAACACAGCCGATTAAATCGTCTAATTTTTTTGTTGTCTTGCCCTTTACCGTACCGCTGTGGGTAACAAGAAGCCCGCCGCCGTTTTCTACGTAGCGCACAAAGGCATCCTGCACGGCAGGGGTCTTCCACGAAGTATTGTCGGTAAGGGTTACATGGTCGCACTTGCTCATTACAACTACATCGTAGTCGGGTAATTTTTCCGCGTCGAAGTCATTTGCGTCGTAAATTACATCAAGGGTAAAGGACTTTTGCTTTAATGGCGCAAGCCCCGCCTCGGGAATGTTTCCCGGATGGTATTGGTCGTCACATAATAATAATATGCGCATAAAGGTAGCTCCTTACTAAGTTTTTCAAACATTATACTATACACACTTGCGTTTATACACCTGTAACGCCGCAATACAGGAAAAAATTGCAATGCCTATACACCACGCCAATGCGGGAAGTAGACTTCCGTTAAGCGGCATATCCAGCATTAGCCCGCGGGTCGCGTCAATGATGGGCGTCATTGGCTGGTACTGCGCGAAGGTACGTAACCAGCGCGGCAAGGTGTCAATGGGCGCAAATCCCGAGCTTACAAAGGGTAAAATGAAAAATGGAAACAAATACCCCGCCGAGCCTTCCGCCGTTTTGGAAAGTAGCCCAAACAACACCGCAAGCCATGAAATGGCTACCCCAAATAACACAAAAATTCCCGCCGCCATTAGCAGTGCAAGTGCGCCCCCCTGCGGGCGAAAGCCCACAAGTAAGCCCGTGGCGATAATCACCGCCGTGGTTATCATGCTGCGCACTACAGACGCCGCCGCATGTCCCGCAAGCACGGCAAGACGATTCATGGACATAGCGCGGAATCGGTCGATAATCCCTTTATTCATGTCGTGGTTAATATTAATCGCCGCGTACTGCGCGCCTTGGGAAACAGCCTGCAAAATTATCCCCGATACAATGAAGTCGATATAGCTGTGGTACCCGCCAACATCGGCAATGTCCCCAAATACCGTACCAAACAAAAGCATTAGGAAAAATGGCGTTAGTGTCGCCATAATTAGCGTTTCCACGTTGCGAAACGAGATGCGCATACAGCGCTTTATCATAATCCGGCAATCGTTCATTTTTGCACCTCCGTGTGCGGTTTTTCGCCGATAAGGGTTAGGAAAACATCCTCCAGCGAGGGTAAATTCATCTCAATTTCGTCCGTTTCAAAGCCATGCTCTTGCAAAATTTGCAATGCGCGTTTTGCGTCTGCTTCGCGCTTGAACGGTATTTTTGCCCCACGCTGGGGCATTTTTGCTTTTAAAACATCGGGCGTGCCCTCGGCGATAATGCGCCCCTCGTGCAAAATGGCGATAGTATCTGCCAACGCTTCCGCCTCTTCTAAGTACTGCGTAGTGAGGAAAACTGTCGTGCCCTGTGCGGCAAGCTCCTTCACCATTTCCCACATGCTAATGCGGTTTTGCGGGTCTAGCCCCGTGGTCGGCTCATCAAGGAAAATTACTTGAGGGTCGCCAAGTAAACTCATTGCAATGTCTAACCTGCGGCGCATACCGCCTGAATACGTGCTTGCCGCACGCGAAGCGGCATCCTGTAACCGAAAACGCGAAAGCGTTTCAAGTACTTTTGCTTTAATGTTGGGAAGCCGCTTTAACTCAGCGATAAGGTGTAAATTTTCCGCGCCCGTTAGCACTTCGTCCACGGCGGCAAATTGCCCCGTTAAACTAATGCACTTGCGCACATCCTTTGCGTTACGCACCACATCGTATCCGCAAATGGTTGATGCCCCGCCGTCGGGCTTTAGCAATGTGGACAAGATGCGCACCGTCGTGGTTTTTCCCGCACCATTGGAACCCAGCAACGCAAAAATGCTGCCCCGCGTTACGTTAAAGCTAACGTCCTTTAGTATGCGGTGCTTCTTAAACGCCTTTTGCAAATGTGATACAGAGATAATATTTTCCATACCTATGCTCCTCTCATACATTCATCGTGCATGTATAAAATAACATACGTACAGCGTGTATGTAAAGTCTGCAAAAAAATCACCCGCTATATTTGCGGGTGAAGTTGGTTGAGCAGCCCAAAAAATATATTTTCCAGTTCTTCATCAATAAAGTCGTAGCCCATGCCTTTAAAAATCCCCATAATTATATTTGCTTTTTCCTTTGTATCTGCTTCGCTTGCGGGGAAGATGTTGGGCATCATCCATACATTGGTGAGCAGCAGAAATAACTCCGCAAGTGCCATGGCATTGCCTTTTTTAATTGAACCGTCGGCCATGCCGTCTTCTAACAGCGTTGTCATTGACTTTGCGTCAATAGTAATATTTTTAATATGCTCGGAGAGGAATCGCGGGTTGGCGAGCAATGTCATGGCAACGCTGGTTACTTGCTTGCGTTGCTCGCTGTCTATGTTGAGCTTTAGCCCCAGCTTTAGCGCGTATTTAAGGCGTTCCAACCCGTTGGGGAAGGGGGTGTTCATCGCCGTTTCGAAAGGGTTGCGCACGTTGTAATCGCTGTCCAAAATGGCTTGCAGCACTTCCTCCTTCGACTTGAAATGATGATAAAACGCGCCCCGTGTAAGCCCGCCAAGGTTGGCGACAATATCCAATACCGTGG
Source organism: Defluviitaleaceae bacterium (assembly GCA_009786535.1). Classification (GTDB taxonomy): domain Bacteria; phylum Bacillota; class Clostridia; order Lachnospirales; family WQUN01; genus WQRX01. The sequence goes on from WQRX01000027.1 coordinate 36,904, forward strand.
TTTGCTCGTACCCTTTTTCCGCAAAAAGCTGAAGGGACGTTTCTAATATTTTTTTTATGGTTTCCTCGGGGTGTTTGTTACGGGGCATGGGAACGCTCCTTTAGCATTAGCCGGGTGCGTTTAAATTATTGCCAAAATCTTAGAAAATGTCAAAGCTTGTGCGGTATACTACGCGCAAGCCAACGGGCACACGCCTGAAAAGCGCATCACAGCTCTGCCGACAAGCGATAGCAACGCCTCTGCGCGCATCTACAGTGATTGCCCTTTGCACGGATTGACTCCCCTGCGGCTTACCTCGGGATAATTATGTATCGAGCTTGTTAAAACCAAGTGAGTACCGCTATATGAAAGCGCGCGGCGGGGCTTGTGCGGTTTGTAATTTTCAAACTTGCAACAGAAATTATCCGACACGGGAAAGTTGCGTAACGTGTATTGCATACATGGGAATTCACCCCTGTACAGACATGTATGTAATAACCAACGCAGAACACAACCTACCGTGCGTAATATCATAACAATTTAAACAATGAAGCATCTTTTTTAGCACGCCCTTGTGCGACGGCATTGCCCAATTCCTTTGGAATTGGCTAAGGGTGTGCTTTTTTTGTGGAGGGGTTGTTAGTCGAAAAATAAACCTTATCTCGGGTACATTTATTATCGTTTCCCTTCCTTTGCCCAATCGGTTAGCTTTGCTAACCAGTTCGCAAAATGGCGGCACTCGACAGCAATTTTATCTACCGTTATGCTTTCGGCAATGGGTATGCCATCTTGCAATTTTTGGTATTTGGGTAATACGCCAATAATTCGCCTTGATGGTGCGGTTTCGTATTTTTCGTTGATATGCTCGGGTGTTTCATGCCTGCGTCGAATGTTTGCAAGTTCGTCAATTTGATTTTTGTTTGCAATGTTAGAAAAAGCCGCCGTGTTTGAGAACAAATAGCCTTCAAACTCGTGCAGCGTAAGGTTAAACATCAAGTTCGAAAGCTGTAAATCATCTTCAACTGCTTTTTCGATGGCATTCGTGCGGGCGTATATGTCACTCTTATTCACATTAAATCCGGGCAAATGTTTTGCAGCTCCGTAATAATCAATCATTGATGTTACAAGTGCCGCAGGGTATGATTGGCAGTAGCCAACAAGAAAATCCTTGATTCGCTTGTAATTTGAAACGCCTTTCATGCCTTTTGGGCTCACAATCAGCCCGACTCGTGAAAGGTACGGGGTTAAGATTTTTTCAACAAAGAGTTCTTCTGTTTCGCCTTCACAACAAATTATCAAGTTTTTCATCGAGCAAACCTCCCCCCGAGAATATTGTTGTTCCATAACTCGCCTAACGAATAGTCTTTTTCTAACCAATACGCTAACTGCTCATTGCTTTTGCGTTCAAACCCGGAACCTTCTTTGTCGTAGTCAACAACTATAATATCATCGGCTGTAAAGCAGTTAAGAAGGTCGGCTGACTGGGTAGCAATAATAACTTGTTTATCAACAGCTACTTTATGCACCATCTCGGCGAAAATAGAAATGGCAAATGGGTGAAGTCCAAGTTCCGGCTCGTCAATTATGAGAATGGATGGCTGGAGTTCTTCAGGTTGCAATAACAGGGTTGCAAGGCAAATAAAACGGAGTGTCCCGTCAGAAAGTTGAGAAGCACCGTAAATTACTTTGTTTTCTTTATGTTGCCACCGCAACTCTATTTGTTCGTCATTAAGCTCTTTTGGAGATAGTATAAAGTCCTCAAAGAATGGAGCGACCAGCTGTACAGAACGGATGATTGCCGCATAATCTTTGGGAAAAGACCTTTTTAAGCGATACAGAAACGCTGCTAAATTGCGGCCGTCAGACATAAATGCGACATCGTTAGAAACTTCCTGCTCACCTTTTTTGCGCGAAGATGCAGTTGTGTCTTGAAACCTGTAAACAATCCAGCCGGGGTTTAACATCATCGTTGATACATCGGCATTGTCCTGCATGCTTCTTAATGTGTTAAGTGCCATTGATTCGCTATGCTCACCTTCTCCTAAAAGGTGTTTGCCATTAAAATAAAGACTTTCCATAGAAATAAATAAATTATTGTTCTCGGTATGACCTATATCAAACATGTATATATCATCCCCGAAATAAAACTCAGCAATAATACTGTCTGTTTCCGCCTTGCCGTTGTGGAAAAGATTGTCTACCCCCTTTTTTGCACCATAGTATGATAAACCGCGAGCTAATACACTTTGCAAAAGCTCTAATGCAGAAAGGAAGTTGCTTTTGCCGGCGCCGTTTGCGCCTATCAAAACATTGATAGCGCGCAAGTCAAGTTCGCAATACCTAATGGATTTGAAGCCACGAATGACTATTTTGGTTAGTTTGCCCAATCTTTCCTCATTCATTTCTGCCCCTCCTGCATAAAGATTTGTTTTGTGGCTTCGATATATTTCTTGTTTCATCAGTAACTCCAACCATTCCACAGTTTCATACACCACGTCGTATATATCGCCGACGGTGTCTATAAGATTGGGTGCACACCTGTTATGCAATGTTTTCAATATACCACGCTTTTGTTAGTGAATACAAATGTTTACGGCAATGGGAAAATCTATTAAAAACGGGATGCTTTTATGATAACCCATAAATACTATCGGCATTCAAATCACATCAATGCGCAAACAAAATGGTTTTACGCAGGAAGAATTAGCGGAGAAACTAAAAATCCCCCGGACAATCAGCGAATGGGAAAGCGGGCACACACGCTGCTTGTATTGTGCGGTTAGGCTTGATACAATTATTTTGGATTAGTATTTTTGAAGCGGTAAGGAGTATGCACATGGAATTTAATTGGATTACGTCAGAAGATGCAGTAAAACCTCGTGATGGCAGATACAAAAATTCGGAGGTCAATAAACAAGATGATATTAGGCAACAATATAAACGGAGGGACACCACATGAACCAAGAAGCTCAAATAGAAAAAAGTTTTATTGATATTCTAACTCAGCGAAAAAACCAATGGACATACCGTAATGATATAAAGTCCGAAACCGCTCTTTGGGAAAATCTGCGCGGACATATTAACCGAATTAATTTTGCACGGCTTGATGGTGTGCCGCTCACCAATAAAGAATTTGAGCAGTCAAAAGTTGAGTTTAAGCGTTTAACAGCTACTCCTTTTGGTGCATCTCAATGGCTAAGGGGCGAAAATGGTGTTGCCGCCATTAACATTGAGCGTGAGGACGTTAAGCAAGGCAGGGTTTCTCTCGTATTATTCAGCAACAAAGAAATTGCAGGCGGTATTTCAAGTTATGAAGTTGTAAATCAAATAAAACCCGATGCAGATGCCAACTTGCGTGGCGATGTAACGTTGCTTATAAACGGTTTGCCAATTATCCACATTGAATTGAAAGCCGAGTCTGCAAAAGATGGGTATATGCAAGCTTTTGAACAGATAAAGCGCTATGCAGAAGCTGGATTTTTTGATGGAATTTATGCCGCAACGCAAGTGTTTGTAATCAGTAACAAGGTAGATACAAGGTATTTTGCCCGCCCCGGTTCAAACAGTGCAAAGGCATTCGATAAAGCCAAAGGTTTTTTGTTTAGATGGCGTACTCCGGAAAACAAAGATATTAAAAATCTTTACGAATTTACAGAAATGGTTTTGCGTATTCCCGACGCTCACGAATTAATAAGCAGATTTACTATTTTAGTTGACGATAAAAAGAACCAAAAATTCTTAATGGTTTTACGGCCGTACCAAATACACGCAATTCAAAAAATCATTTGCCAAGCTGCCAAGCATGAAGGCGGCTATATTTGGCACGCTACGGGTTCGGGTAAAACCATAACCGGCTTTGTTGCTACCAAGCTATTGGCCCAAGCATCTATTGGCGTAGACCGCACCGTTATGGTGGTTGACCGTACAGACCTTGACAGTCAGACTAAAGGTGAGTTTAGCAAATTTGCTTCTGAGTTTCACACAGGACTTGCAACGGGCAATGTTACCGATAATACGCTTATTGTTGGTGTTGATAATCAACGACAGCTTAGTAATAGTCTATTGAGTAAGAAAAATAATAACACCATAATTGTAACCACTATACAAAAATTAAGTGCTGCCATCCGAGGTGCAAAAGAATCAGAAAGCAATAAATTTGATAAACTCAAGGGGGAGCATATTGTTTTTGTAGTTGACGAGTGCCATCGTGCAGTAAGTGACGAGCAGATGAAAGAAATTAAAATGCTTTTGCCAAATTCGACTTGGTTTGGCCTGACAGGCACACCTATTTTTGACGAAAACCGCAAGCAGGAAAACGGAACATATGCACGAACCACCGCCGACCAATACAACCCCAAAAATGCAAAAGGCGAAACCATAACAAAAGCTCCTCTTCATGCGTATACAACTAAAAACGCAATGGACGATAATTCTGTTTTAAACTTCCAATTAGAATATCATTGCCTTTTGAGCGAGGACAGCAAAAACGAGTTTTTATATCGAGTAATTAAAGAAAAATTCCCAAAACTCGACCCAATAAAAAAACTTGCAGACATGACGGAAATTGAAAAAGAGCAGCTGCAAGACAAGGCTCTCTTCGAGCAAGAGGATTACATCGAAAAGATGCTGCTAAAGGTTTTCAAACGCCAGTCAGTAATAGAGCGTTTCAAAGTAATTAACGGCTACCCAGCCATGAGTGCCGTTTTAACAACGCATTCTATCACCCAAGCAAAGCGCATTTATCACAAATTGCAGGAAATGAAAAATGGCGGCACTTTATTGAATGGAAGGGAGCTTGACGAACGCCACACGCTCCGTGACCCCGATTTTCCACGAGTTGCAATTACTTATTCGCTTAGTGAAAATCAAGAGGAGTTGACCGAAGCTCAAGCAGAAATTAACTTCATCATGCACGAGTATAACAGTCTTTTTAACACCAATTATTCCGATGCCGACCAGTTCAACAGAAATATAAACAGCCGTTTGGCACGGAAAGATGCACAATATCAAAAAGATGGACAATGGCTTGACATGGTTATTGTTGTTGACCGCCTGCTTACAGGCTTTGATGCGCCAACAATACAAACACTTTATGTTGACCGCGAATTAAAGTATCAAAAGCTGTTGCAAGCATTTTCACGCACTAACCGCATTGCCCCGGGTAAAGAATATGGCATAGTTATAACCTTTAGAAAACCGTACACCATGCGCCAAAATGTAGCAGATGCAATTCGCCTATTTACAAACCAACAACAGGATTGGGAGGATTTAGTACCGCAAGAATATTGCGAAGTAAAAGCTGCATTCATCAAGGCTCATGGTGAGCTTGTAGCGGCGAAAGAGGAACTTGCAGGCGACCCCAACAATATTAAAAAGAAAATTGCCCAAGTTCGAGCATACCAAAAACTCGAAAAAATCCAACGGGCTATAAAAAGCTATGAGGACTTTGAAAGCGATTTTAATGAACTTGCGTCAATGATAGAAATCATGCCTGAAGAAAAAGGGTATGTTGAAAATCTGAAAGCAGAAATTCGAGATGACCTTAAAAACAAAGAGCGGGATGATGCAGATGATTGGCTGAAAGATATTGAGTTCACAAGCGGGCAGCGGGCTATACACGAGGAGCGTATAGACAGCTTTTACATCAATCAGCTTTTGGACGATTATCAAAAATGTACAGGAGAAACAGACAAGCACGAGTTACGGGATAAAATCATGAAAGAAATCAACGCTAAGCCCGCCGCTGTTCAATCTATTTACAATCTCATCTTAGACGATATTGACCAAAACAAACCGGAAAAAGATTGGACAGAGTATTTTGAACGTGAAATTGACCGCATTATACAAAAAGCAGCCGACACATTAAAAGTACCTATTGCGAGCTTGCAAACCAGTTTCAACGAATATCGTCCAAGTAGCGGTTCTGTGCCTTTTATCAATGTAATTAGCGAAACATCTCAGTTGGACAAAGAGGCTTTTGAGGATACATTCAATGAAAAATACAGAAAACGTTTACTTGTCATAGAGCAATATTGGAAAGACTTAATGGAAAATGACTTAATGCCGTTAAGGGACGAAATTTGAGGGGTGCGATATGACTTTGAGTCGCTTATTATCAAAACCGCAAGCTACAGACTATCAACAGGTTGATACATTTTGGTTTCCTGACGAGTCGGAGGAAAATGAGGACTATGAGTGTGGCAACGAAAATGACGGAGAGCTGCCTATACTGATTGGACAGCACATATTTTTAGATACCGGAAGTATATCTCTTAATTACTATTGCACAGATTGTGAGAATGTCCGCACTTTCAGCTCAGGCAAGGAACATGGATTACGAGGAGTTGTTGTAAGTCAACGAGTGATTAGCATTGACTGTGTTTTGCAGTGCAATTGCGGTTCCGTTGTGCATACTTGGTTTTTAGTTGAATCCGAACAGGATTTTCGCAATCAATCTCCCGGTGTGCGGATATTGCACTTTAGAGATAAATTGTCCGGAAACGTAAAATTGCAATCTGAACAATACGGTGAGTTTGCGGAGTGGCTTGAAAAAGCAAATCAGGCACATAGAGATGGACTTGGCTCAGGGGCAGTCATCTATCTCAGGAAAGTTTTCGAATCTATTACTTATAATATTGCTAAGGTTAATGATATTCAAACGACTAGACATAGGAGCGGAAGAGTTGAAAAGCGAGATTTTTACGGAGTATTGAAAGATGTCGACGAGAAACACTCTATTATTCCGAATGCGTTTTCAGGCAATGGATATAAACTTTTCAGCGAGCTGAGTAGTATCATACATGGCGATGGAAGTGAAGATGATGCCCTTAAAAATTTCGGAGCATTGTATACTTTAGTAACAGGCATAATTGATAATATAAAACAAAAAGAAGAATTGAAAAGCGCCTTGCAAAAATTTGATTGGTCTATGGATTAAGATTTTTGTTAAAACGAAATTCCAAATAATAAATAATTTGAAAGGAAGCATTTACATGAGCCGCTTAGAACAACAATTATGGGCAAGTGCCGACATTCTTAGAGGAAAGATGGATGCAAGTGAATACAAGAACTATTTACTTGGACTTGTTTTCTACAAGTATCTGTCCGATTTGGAGCTTAGGGCCGTGTACGAAGAGGCGAACGGCAAGCCGAGCGAGTATCCATCCCGTGAAGAACAGCTTGCCGAACTTACAGACTGGTACAACGATAACACCGATGAACTAAGAAATACCATGCGCCGTAAGCTGGGCTATTTTATCGAGCCGCAATATTTGTTTTTTACGCTCCGCAACAAAGCATCAAATTATGATTTTCAGATTAACGATTTGCAAGCCGCTTTTATCGAACTTTCTCGAGAGGGCAGTAGTTTCACAGGGCTATTTGACGATGTAGATTTGCGTTCTACAAAACTTGGTACACATGACCAACAGCGTAATGTTACCATTATGGAAGTTATCAAAATTTTAGATGAAATTGACTTGTTCGGTTACAAGGGTGACATAATTGGCGATGCTTACGAATATTTAATTTCGCAATTTGCCGCAGGCGCGGGCAAAAAAGCGGGCGAGTTTTATACCCCGCAAGCCGTTTCAAAAATCATTTCGGAAATTGTTAGCATTGGGCAGGAAGGGCTTGCGCCGTTTCATATTTATGACCCCGCTATGGGTTCGGGTTCGCTTATGTTAAACATTCGCCAATTTTTGACGAACCCGGAAAAGTTATTTTTCCACGGACAGGAGCTTAACACTACAACATACAACCTCGCTCGAATGAATCTTATATTGCACGGCGTTGATCATGAGCAAATGCGCCTTAATAACGCTGATACTTTGGATGCGGACTGGCCGACAGACGAGCCGTTTCTTTTCAATGCCGTTGTCATGAACCCGCCATATTCTGCGCAATGGAGTGCCGCCGACAAATTTTTGAGCGACCCACGTTTTGAACGCTACGGTAAACTTGCGCCAAAATCTAAAGCGGATTTTGCATTTTTGCTACATGGCTTTTATCACTTGAAAGACAGCGGCACAATGGGAATTGTGTTGCCGCATGGCGTTTTGTTCCGCGGTGCTGCCGAGGGTGTTATCCGTAAAATGCTACTTGAAATGGGTGCAATCGAGGCTGTAATTGGCTTGCCCTCAAATATTTTTTATGGAACAAGCATACCAACAGTTGTGCTTATCCTAAAGAAAAACCGCCAAACTCGGGACGTATTTTTCATTGATGCTTCAAATGATTCTGTGAAGCAGAAAAACCAAAACACACTATGCGCGCGGCATATTACTAAAATTATTGATGCTTATAAAAAGCGTGAAAATATTGAAAAATACGCGCATTTGGCAAGCTATGATGAAATAGCTTCGAACGATTATAATCTTAACATTCCCCGTTATGTGGATACTTTCGAGGAAGAAGAACAGATTGACATTGTTGCGCTTTCGGCTGAAATGACTGCTCTAAACTTGCAGATAAAACAAAACGAAACAGATTTTTTGGACTTGCTTGACCAACTTGCGCTCACAGACGAAACAAGAAATTTAATCGAAGCTACAAAGCAAATTTTTGTGTGAGGTGGTGAATATTATGACAGATAACAATGAAAAATTAGTACCTCAAATTCGGTTCAAGGGATTTTCTAATCCTTGGGTACAGGGAAAATTGGGGGATGTTG
>WQRX01000028.1 GCA_009786535.1 Defluviitaleaceae bacterium
TTCGTTTTTTGCCTTAACCATAAAACATAATGACAGCGATGTCCATAACATACAGTGAAAGTTGTAACTTTCACTGTATGTTATGGACATATGTTTTTTTCCGTGTAGAATAATCCACAAGAAGCCGCCCACGCGCGCCGCGGCTGAACGCATTCCCATTACTGCGCAGAATGGGGCTGGAAAATTATGTGAAGCGATTACATTCACAGAATGGAGAGAGTTATGAAAAAACTGTTTATGAGATTTTTTACAGCCTTGATGGTGGCATCATTTGTCTTTTTATCTATTCCAATTGTTGTTTACGCAAGTGAAGGTTATATTTGCAACATTATACTAAATCAACAAATTGAACGTGAGTCGGCTCGCTTGCAACGTTATAGAAATGAAGCCGTACGAAGCATGAATGCTCGTGGGGTTGTAACTTTTGATATTGCACCAATGATGGCAAATCTTGGGCCGTTGATGGGGGTTGTACATAATATAAGAACAAGGGCGTCCGATTTTGAAAACAATGGGTTTATACCAAATTTTGACAATGTTGCAGAGTTTCAAACGGGTGTTTTTTTGGCGACTGCAAGAGGTCAAGTTAATACAAGGATATTATTGCCAAACCAAGTTCAAGCAGTGCCGCATGGCACAGTTGGTTTTATTAATGAGGCAATTGTTTCTTCAGGTTCGTCAAGTAGTTGGAGTGGATTTACAATTGCTGCACAAGCTAATTCTGGTTGGGTAAATCTGTCTAATAATTCTGCAACCTTTACTTCCGCTGTGTCTGCTCAACGCCGACCTGATGATAATTAATAAAAATATAAGGAGTTATTTCATGAGAATGATTCAACTCCTTTTTTTGAGGTGATAACAAGTATGAAAAAAAAGTTCTATATTTTATTAACATTAATTTTATTAATTGCTTTTATATTCGGAGCAATTACTTTTATGTGGTTTAGATATATTTCTAATGCATTTGAACCATTTATTAATATAATGGATGAATCCATTTTTAGCCGTAGTGAATTTCAATCATCAACGTTGCGACATACGCACCCATTGCTTACATACAGAGAAGAAATAATTCCATTATCGCTTGAAACCTTCCACACAATTGAAATTTTCAGACCTTTTTTCTTGGATTTTGGCGGTTATATATCGGTTAGCACAGTAATTCCTGTAAATTTTGAATCGGGTGTTTTTATTAACGCTTACACAGATTATTCATTAAATTTAACATACAGACCGCGCCGTGGTGAGCTTGTATTGGGATTGGTTGAAGTTGAAGCGAGAATGGGAAATCTTTTTACAGATGATATTGGCGCAAGAGTTAATAGATATGGATATCTTCATAAAGATTGTAGGTTGCCATACGATGACTTGACCAAATGGCTGTGCAGACATGAACGATTTTATGAATCTATAATGTCATTATTCGCGTTCATGAGAGAAATTTTTGGTGATGAAGTGTTTGATGGTGTAAGATAATTAATGTAATTATATCTCATATTGTATCCCAATTTGATTCCCATAAATAAATTAAAATCCCGCCATCGAATCATACATTAGCCCCACCAAAAAATCCGCAGTTCATTCCTGCGGATTTTTTTCATTTTTGTCATAACCAACCGTCAAGCCTTGCAACAATAGGGGGTGAAGGGGGACGCGTCCCCCTTCCGGGGCTTGGGGCAGCGCCCCAAGATTTGGGTTTAATCACTTCACATTCCCGATATCCGTAACCCGTTCACCAGCACGGAGGGCATACCCATGCCGCCTGTGCCCATGGAATGGAAACGCAGGTCGCTGCCCACGGTTTCAATATTTTTAAGCAATTCGTAGAAGTTGCCCGCTACGGTAATTTGCTCTATGGGGCGTGTAATTGCGCCATTTTCGATAAGGAAGCCATCGGCAGAGAAGGAAAAATCCCCGCTTACGGCATTTGCGCCCGAGTGCAGCCCCGCCATTTCCGTAATGAGTACGCCTTTTTCTACGGGTTTAATCAGGTCTTGGAAGGACGTTTCCGACGGTTGCAAATACAGGTTATTTACAGACGTACCAATTGCCCCGCCAAACCCTGCCTTGGACGCATTGCCCGTGGATTTTACCCCGTCCTTTGCGGCGGATTTTAAATTATACAGGAGCGTTTTTAGTACGCCGTTTTCGATAACAGCCTTTTGTTGGGTGGCAACGCCTTCGGCGTCGAACGCCATACTGCCAAGGGACTTGTCGCATACGCCGTCGTCACGCAAAACAATATGCGGGGCGGCGACAACTTCGCCCAAGCGGTCTTTATTGAGCATGGAAAAGCCTTTTTGCCCATTCTCTGCCATAAAAACGCCGGAAAACACGCCAAATAAGTCTTTGGTAGAAGAATTATCAAAAACCACGGGCAAATCTCCCGATTCCATGGAAGACGCGCCAAGGTAGGACAGCGCTTTTTTTACGGCTTTTTCTGCAAGAGTTTTGTAACAAAAGTCTGCAAAGTCGCGCCCGTTCCAATATTCGTAGCCGCTTTTGGTAACGCCGTTTTCTTCCACGCGGGCAATGATGTATGCCATCGCCATGTTTTGCTTTTGCGCAAGGTCTAACCCGTGGGAATTGGCGATAGACATTGCGCCTTCGCTATTGGCAACGGTGCAATAGTCCGCCATTTTTACGCGCGGGTCCAGTGATTTTGCGTATTTTTCCATTTCCAGTGCCCACTCAATTTTTTGGGCGGCGTCGATATTGTTTAACGCTTCGTTGTAGCTGTTGACGGTGGGGTAACTTTCGTCACCCTTATACAGCTTTTCCACTTCTTCCTCTTCTATAATGCCTGCGTTGGCGGCGGCGTTATCTAAAAGGGGGTTAATGAGCTCCGGCGCCATTTTTTCCGTATAGGCATAGCCCATTTTGCCGTTAAACGTACCGCGGAAGCCAACCCCTTCTAAGGAAGTATTCTTGTATTCGCTAATTTCGCCGTTTAATACACGCACGCTAAAGCTGGTGCTTCCGCTGTGAAAAAGCTCGCAGTCCGTAAAGCCCTTGGTCTTGGCTTGGGCAAAAATTTCGGTTTTAAACGTATCAAAAGTCATTATTTTCTACCTCCTACCGTTAGCTCTTTTACACGAATCATGGGCTGTCCTACATTAGTGGGTACCGAGCCGCTTATCGAACCGCACATGCCCTGCGCGGCACGGAAATTATCCGCTACCTTGTCGATGTTAAGCAGTACCTCGTGCCCCTTGCCGATAAGGGTTGCACCGCGCACAGGTTCGGCAATTTTGCCGTCGCGGATTAGATAGCCCTCCAGTACGGCGAAGTTAAATTCCCCGCTTGCCGGGTCTACCGAGCCGCCGCCCATTTTTTTGGCATACAGACCGTAAGGCGTACCCGAAATAATACTTTCTGTCGAGTCGGTGCCGTTTAAAATATACGTGTTGGTCATGCGTGACGTTGGAGCAAAGCGGTAGTTTTCGCGCCGCCCGCTGCCCGTAGACGCCATGCCCATTTTTAAGCCGTTTAAATAGTCTACAAGGTAGGATTTTAAAACGCCGTTTTCAATTAAAACGTTACGGCGGGTTTTGCCGCCTTCGTCGTCGATATTTAGGCTGCCCCATTCGCCGGAGAGTGTACCGTCGTCGATAGCGGTTACGCAGTCGGCGGCAATTTTTTCGCCCATTTTTCCGCAGAAAACAGAGGCGCCTTTGGCAACGCCTGTCGCCTCTAGGCTATGGGCGCAGGCCTCATGGAAAATAACGCCCCCGAAAGCATTGTCTACGATAACAGGCATTTTACCGCTGGGTGCGTAGTCGGCCTTTAGCATGGTAACGGCAACCTCTGCCGCGTCCTTGCCTATTTTTTCAATGTCAATGGAATCCAGTAATTCGAAGCCGCCTTTTGCACCCGGGGCTTCGTACCCTGTTTGCTTTTCGTTGCCTTGGGAAGCAACCGCCTGCACCATTACGCGGGTATATACGCGTTTATCCTCCGCCCAAAGCCCGTTGGAATTTGCTACAAAAATATCCCGCGAAATGCCCGAGTAGGAATTGGACGTTTGCGTTACCAGTGGGTCAAAATTATATGACGCTTGCGATGCGGCGCGCAAACGTTCAACTATATCTTTTTTTACTACCTTTTCCGGCGGAATTACGGCTGTATCCGCAAATTTTAAGCGGTCGCTTTTGTCCAGCACCAGTACACCTTTAATATTAATTTCGCCCTTTAGGCTGGCTTTTACGGCTTGGGAAGCATCCTTAGCCAGCTTAAGCAGGCTATCGCGCGAGGTGTCGTTGGTATAGGCGTATACGGCATTTGTACCTGTAATAATGCGCAAGCCCAGCCCGTAATCTACACCCCAATTGGCTTTTTCGATTTGCCCGTTGGTCATTTGAATCGTATCCCGTACGGAATTTTCCATAAAAATTTCCGCCAGGTCGCCGCCTGTGGAAAGCGCGGCAGTAAGAACATCATACACTAACTGCTTGTCCAGCATGTTTTACCTCCTCAATTAACTGCTTTTTTGTAGTTTACCACTTTTTAGCAGATGTGCAAATGATAGGGGAGTTGATAATCCTTTCGTGACTTTGTGGTATAATTACCTTGAAGGCGCTTTAATGCATTGAAAGGGGCAAACAAGTATGCGTAAATTGATTGATAATCCAAGTTATATGACTTTTGAAGAAATGGAAGAAAGATACATTGGGAAGTGGATACTTATTACCAATTGCAATTATAACCCTTATCAAAAACTTCTTGGGGGTATACCTGTGGCGGTGGCAGATTCTGTTTTTGAGGGGCAATCCGATGGATTTTACGATAAATTTAAAGAACCGCAATATGCCCCAAGAACGGATAGAGATTTTGATTATGACAGCGTTCCGGGCGTAATGGGTTTCTTTCATACGTTAACATTGATTGGTGATGAAGATGACACTCACAATTGATGATAAAACTCGAGTTGAATACAATCGCAGCAAAGGCCATGTATACATTGATATTCCAATTATTCGTGAAGGCGGTACAAATTCAGACAGGATAAATTTCATGTATGATACGGGAGCGTATATAACTGTTATAAATCGTGAAATGTATGAATGGTATGGTTTAAATAAATTTCCTCGCAGGGCTGCAACAATGGGTGGCTATGTTGGCTCAACTCCCGGATATATTTTTCAAGTACCGGGCATGAAAATTGGCAAGCGTTTACTTTTAGGGGTATGGGCGTTTACGCCAAAAAGCAAAGAAATAAAACAAAACCTCTTGGGTGATAATGTCATTGAGTATTTCAGACCTTTGCAAGACAATCAAAACGATTGTTTTTACTTCATTGATAACTTGTACCCCGAGCCTTATATGAGCCCTGATAAATCGCTTTCCTTTGCTTGTGACAAAATAATGATTATTGAAGAAATGGAAGCTAGTTATTGAACGAAGGCATTTTATGTCGGTGGTTGCACTAAACTACACCTGCCGTACCTCAACTTTACCGCGCAATAATTTTGCCAGTTCTATTACCGTGTTAATTTCTTCTTCATTATAATCATACAGTGCCGCCATAAGATGCGTAAATTTGGCGGTGTTGTTGGAATGCGGGATGTCAATTTTTCCTGTAATCAAATAATCAATTGAACAGCTATATAGTTGTGCTAGTTTATAGAGGTTTTCTAAACTTACGCCAGATGATGCCCGTTCAATAAGCCCAATAAAAGAAGGTGAAACGCCCACCAACTCCGAAAGCCGTTCGTTTGTTATGCGGCTTTTTTTTCGTTGCTCTTTTAACCGCACGCCGATTTGCTTCCAATCCAACGTTTGCATATAACCACCCCTTGTGTGCCGATTTGTTAATACTAGGATTAGGGAGTTATGCTTGCAAGATATGGATAGTCACGCTATAACAATAGTGTGGCTATTAATCAATTCGCTAGTGCAACTTGCAATAATTTTACAATAATGATAGTATTGCAATTATAAAATATATTGTATAGCTATTATGTTTTTGGAAGAACCTGCCGATACAACCTCCGGAAGCGATACATACTGCACCGCGAAAGGAAAATCGTTATGTCGCACATAGCTGTTGTTACAAATTTATCCGCCCTTAACGCACACCGACAGTTAGGGCAAGTGGGAAACAAACAAACCGTTGCCGCGCGTAGGTTAGCGAGCGGACACCGTATTAATTCCGCGGCGGACGATGCAGCAGGGCTTGCGATATCGGAAAAGATGCGCGGGCAAATCCGCGGGCTTGACCAAAACACAAATAACATTCAAGACGGAATAAATTTAATACAAACCGCGGAAGGCGCAATCGCCACCATCAACGAAATGGTGATTCGCATACGAGAACTTGTGATACAAGCATCAAATGATACCTATGTCCACGACCCAAGTAATATGACGCAGTCCGACCGCTTGCAAATTCAACGAGAAATTAATCAGCTGGTAAGCGAAATAGACGCCGTAGCCACCCGGACAGAATTCAATACCCGCACCCTGCTGGAAGGAAGGTTTTCGCAGTTTGAGCGGTTTGTTATTGAGGAGATAATTACGCGGTTGGACCCGCCTATTTCGATGAGTACGCAGTTTCCACTTTTAAGTGCTTTACCTTATAATACCGTTTGTAACAGTCAATGGTTTAATTTTATTGATAAACCATCCTTACGTGCCAGCGCTACCATGTCCCTACAAGGTATTGATTTAAATGCGCCCGCAAGCGAACAACTGCACGGGAGGTCGGTGATGGTTGGTGGGGCGCAGTTTAACTTTATAAATGCGGGGGCGACAATTGATGGTCTCGCTGGTGTAGCCATAACCATTCCCCCCGTCATTTCCGTGCGTGATTTTCTGGTTTCACTATCAGACCCTAGCCCTACGGCAAATGCAAGCAGTCCTACACCGCACGCCGACCCGGGTATAACCGAGTTTCGAGGCGTTGTAAATGAAGTGACCGTTACCCCCGGCGGGCAAGTTCAGTTTCGCGCCCCCCTGGGTACACGTGCAGAACCCATTGTCGCTGACGGAAGGAGTCGGCCATGGTTGTTTGAAACAGGTGAACACGCGAATACTGTCGCAATTACTACGGATAACCAACCCAACCTGCGCCTGGTAGACGGAACAATAGGCACAAACGATGTAGGCGTTACCAATAACGTCGCCCCATCCGTAACCACTTCGGGTGACTTTACGTTTACCTTACCCAACCCGTTAACACCGACGAACGCGGCCGCACTTAGAAGCGATAGCGGTTTTAGAGTCGAGGCACCGGGGCTACCCCTGCCCAGCCCATTTGATGTAAGCTTTGCGTTGGTTGGTGGTGCACGCACCATTGCCGTTACCGACACCATGACAACGGCTGAATTGGAAACGGCTATCATGGATTTTTTAGACACATTACCCGGCTTCAACCCCATAAACCGCGCCGCAATTACCCCAACCCCGGCAGGCGGCGGAGCATTTACTATCCCCGTTACATGGAATAGCCCAACACCCCCCGCGCAGCTCCCCAACCCGGCCATTGAATTAACCAATACTACATCGCCGGGGATTTCTGCCCCTCGCCATGGATGGAATGCGTCATTTACTACAGGCACAACAACGGGTATATCCGTTACTGCCTCACCGACGCCATCCGTCGGCAATCCGTTTGAAGACCCCTTTTACAGAACAATTACGATACCCACAGTCCCGGTGGGCAGTTTGCCTGCGGCCTTTTTTATCGGAAACACACCGGTAGTCGTGCGCGTTACGGGCGATACAACCTTGGGTTTGGGTGCACCCGCTGCACCCACGCATTGGTACTATTCCGGTGCAACCTCTGCTGACCAAACACCCGGGGAAGGGCGCCCCAATCCTGATACGCCCAACTTACAAATACAGAACCCCAATGGCGGTACATGGGTAAATGTGCAACCCGGTCATTTCATCAATGTGCCTCCCAACGCAACCCCGGAGGAAATACAAGCCTTAATTACCTCCCGTGTGAATGCTAATGTATTAGCCCCTGCATTCGGTGACAGGTCACAACCCGAACCGGGGCAAATAAACCTATACGCCCAGCCGGGCGGTACAATCAGTGTGCCTACATTTACACCCGCTACACAAATCAGAAATGGATTTGCAGCCATACCTTACTATGAAGGCGGAAGGGTCGCGCAGATACCCAACCCTTCCATCGTAAACCCGGCGGGAAATATGTCATCCAACGCCACTTACAACATAGGCTTCAACTTAACTTTGGCCAATGACGGAAGCGGTAACATAAACTTTGCCTACCCGGGCGGACTAAACCATACCGGCTTTCAAATAGGCAACCATACTTTTGAATTTTTCGTTACCGACGGCACAACGCCACGACGCAACGCAATATCCACTACTAACGTAACACACATTGACATCAACTCAACCATGAGTGCGGACGCTGTACGCGCTGCAATGCAGGCCGCCATTGCAAACATATTTCCCCACGACCCCGACAACTATCCCCATAACGAAATTACCGTAACAGGTGCAGGTGCGGCTGTGCGCGTAAATATGATGCGCACGCATAACAACGTTACCCTGCCAACATCGGGAACACCCAACCCGCCCGACCACGGTATCACCGCACGCAACGGTCATTGGCGTTTTAACGGTTTAATTGCTGACGATACGACCTTTTCCAACGGGCAACCCGCCCCACGCCCGCAAACACGCGTCAATTTCGCGACCCTTAACAGCTTGCTTGACCTTATCCCCCCAAGCCCCGAGCCGGGAGTGCCCGCGCCGTTGCAGGGCTTTACTTTTTGGTGCCCCTCTTGCCCCAGCGAGGCATTTAGTATTATTTTTGTTGCCGATGATGTACCCCCTGACGAAATGCCCGATGATGTATTTACTTTTGACGATAACGGTACACCCGTTACCGTACGTAATTACATTGTCACGGTTAATGCGGTGGCCTTTGGGTTCAACCCCGATATGACAGAGGTTGCGGCGCAAATTGCGGCGCAGCTCGCCGCCCAAATGGATCACTTTACAACGGTACGTGCCGAAGGAACGGAACTTGTATTTGAAGATATCCGCCGCGGCAATTTACCCGGCGCAGATGGTGTCACCCCCGATGCACCCGGTAACCCTCCGTTACGTGGTCGCTTAGAGCCACGGATTTTTTCCGGCATTCGAGCCGACCGCACCCAAGACGTACACGACCCCGTGGGCTTGTGGATTCAAAAAGGTCCTAACCTTGGGCAGGGTATGAACATATACATCGAAGCAATGAACGCCGCTGCGCTGGGCATTGCCGACATTCGCGGTAACCCTACCATAAATGTAATGAAGGAACACGGCTACGACATCCAGCCCGCCATTGAAACGCTGGACGAAGCCCTCGCCATTGCCGTAGGGCAACGCACTTCTCTTGGCGCAATGCAAAACCGCTTAGAATTCGCCGCAGAGAATGTCGCCGTCGCCAACGAAAACCTAACCCAAGCCCGTTCCCGCATCATGGACGCTGACATGGCACTGGAAAACATGCGTTTTGTACAATCTAACGTACTTAACCAAGCGGCAGTTTCCATGCTAAGCCAAGCCAACCAAAAGCCCGATAGGGTGCTGCAATTATTGCAAACGTAAAAAGCTTTCCGTCAATCATCCGCCGTGCAATTTGCTTGATTTGCGCGGCTTTTTCATGTATTCTCGTAAAGTAAAATTCTCCGAGAGGGTGGTAAAAATGGGTATGTTTGAACTCTTCGCAAATGGCAAGCCGGCAACAATCGTACACGAGGCAAGCGCGCTTAAAGGTGTAAAACGCATTGCAAATACGCTGGCACAGGATATTTCGCTGGTGGTGGGCAACGCACCGCAAGTAACGGAGGATATTTCGCAATGCGCGGGCAGTGTAATTTGCGTTGCCACGGCGGGGCATAGCGCTTTCGCCGCGCCCTATGTTTCCCAATTAGAGGGCAAGCGCGAATGCTATCTTATTAAACTAATCCCCAACCCCTTCCCGCAAAATCCAAAAATCACACAGGCATTATTTATCATCGGCAGTGATAAGCGCGGCACAATGTACGGCATGTTCCGCGTGTCGGAAATGTGCGGCGTGTCACCTCTCGTTTTTTGGGGCGATGCAGCACCCGTAAAAAAAGACGCGCTTGTGCTTACATTCGACGGCGATATTATTAGCAAACAACCCTCTGTAAAATATCGCGGATTTTTTATCAATGACGAATGGCCTGCCTTTGGCAACTGGGCGACCAAACGCTACGGCGATGTAAACGCAAAGGCGTATGACAAAATTTTTGAACTGGTGATTCGCCTAAAGGGCAACTACTTTTGGCCTGCTATGTGGAATTCTTCGTTTAGCCAAGACGGACCGGGGCTTGCAAATGCCGAGCTTGCCGACGAATACGGCGTAATTATGGGCGCGTCCCACCACGAGCCGATGTGCCGCGCAGGGGTGGAATGGCAGCGCCAATATAAAAATTACGGCGATGATAATACATGGAGCTTTATCACCAATGCTGATGCAATTACGCAATTTTGGAAGGATGGCATTATTCGCAACAAGCCCTTCGAAAATGTGATAACTATAGGAATGCGCGGCGAAAGCGATTCAAATCTGATGGGCGCAAACGCCACCATGCAAGACAATGTAAATGTGTTAAAGAATGCTATATCCGTACAGCATAAACTTATCAGCGAAAATATTAACGCAAATTTAAAAGAGGTCCCCCGCATGTTTGCTATATATAAGGAAGTGGAAGACTTTTTTTTCGGGGGGGATGGCTTCGACGGCTTGCGCAATTGGGACGCAATAGAAGACGTAATTTTGTTGCTGAGTGATGACAACCACGGCAATGTACGTGCCCTGCCCCAGCTAATGGATAAGCCCCACGCAGGCGGGTACGGCATGTACTACCACTTCGATTACCACGGCGGTCCCGTAAGCTACGAATGGATAAACAGCACAAACCTAACCAAGGCATGGGAGCAGCTTACCTTTGCCTACGAACACGGCGTGCAGGAAATGTGGATAGTTAATGTAGGCGATTTAAAAGGCAATGAATACCCATTAAGCTTTTTTATGGACTTGGCATATGACTATGAAAAATGGGGTATCACCAATCTTGACAGTGCAACCACATATACTAAGCAGTGGCTGGATGCGCAGTTTAACGGCGCAAGCGACGCGCAAAAAACGGATATCCACACGATTTTGGATATGCAAACCCGTTGGAATGCCGCGCGCATTCCCGAGTCGATACACCCCGATGTGTATAAAAATAACTTCCACGAAATTAACAGCACCAGCCAAATTTTACTTACTATGCTGGAGAAAACAGAACATCTGCGCACTGCATTGCCTGCCCACTGTCTGCCCGCTTACGAAAGCATGGTGTACTACCCCGTTACGGCGTCCGTTAATTCATTGCTGGTAAATCTGGTAGCGGGAATGAATCATGTACACGCCAAGCGGGGGGCGATTATTGCCAACGGCTTCGCACAAATGCTGGAAAATCACATCGCACTGGATAAGTCTATCGTAGAAGAATTTCACCAAATCCTTGACGGCAAGTGGAATTATATGATGGCGTCGGCGCATATGGGCTTCCGCAGTTGGGACGACAGCAACTGGACCTACCCCGTCGTTAATACGGTTGTGCCCATTTCACAGCCTAAAATTATCGTAAGTTTTAGAGGCAACGATACCTACACGCTGGGTATGTCGTGGGGGGCGCGCGGCGGGCTTAAAAATGATGAGCTAACCCGCCCGGATATTTCGCAGGTATTAATCGACATTGACAGCCGAAGCGATATGGATTTTAAATTTAAACTGGCGTGCGAAGCACCATGGCTTAGCTTTTCCCAAAAAGAAGGTGCAAGCGACCTGCAAGCGCAGCCCCGCATTACCATTATCGCAACCTGCGACCGCGCGTTATTATCGGGGGAACAAACGGCAAATATCACACTGGACTTCGCCTTTAAAAACGGCGAAACCAAGCGTGCGTTGTTGGAAATTACCGCAGGCAACGCAAATGCGGCGCATAAGGGCGCCTTCCTTTGGGCGCAAAATTATGTATGTATAGCGGCAGATGCCTTTACACAAAAAACGGACGTAAACGGCGAAGGCTGGCGCATTGTGCCGCGCCTTGGGCGTTCGGGCAATGCGGTAAAGTCCTTCCCCGCGAATAAAAGCTGGGAGAACGAAGGCAATAAACCCGCGGTAACATACGCCTTCACCATACCCGCAGCGGGGGAATATGCCGTTACATTCTATCTTTCCCCCCGCAACCCCCGCGTAAAAGGCGGCACAATTAACAGCGCATACCGAATTAACCAAGGCGAATGCATTGCATTTAATACCTTGCCCGACGATTATCACACCGAGCACCACCAAGAATGGAGCAGCGGCGTGTTAAACAATATCCGCAAGGCAACCGTTACAGCGCACTTTGAAGACGGGGTAAACCACCTGCACCTCCTAGCAGGGGACCCCAACGTGCTGCCGGAGCATATCGTCATTTACCCCGCTAATGCTCCGCCCGCACCAACGCACCTTGCCCCGCCCGAGAGCTACAGGCTCACTTAAACGGAAACAATAAAAACGGGCTGCCTTTGCGGTGTTCAAACGTCCATGGGGTAAACTCGCCTAATGCAAGGGCACGCCCAAGCACGTAAGCGGCAATGTATTCGTGCCAGTTGTTGTACAGTTGGCGGGCATTGTTGGCTGCACATTCGACAAACCGCCAGGCATCTTCTTCGCTGATAAATTTGACCCGCGCGCATAAACGGGCGATAAACGCCGTGCGTCCGTAATCATATGCCGCGTAGCTTTGCAGATTATCCAACATTTCTTGCGGAAAGCCTGTTTGCAGTAAGTATTCCCGCGTTGCACGATACGCGGGAATTTTTGTTGCATTCTCCGCGCTACATGCTACACATTCGCTTGCTGTGGAAAGCCGCTCCAACGCATCCTTTGCGTTTTTTTCGTCGGAAATATTCCAGCCTTCGGCGGTAAGCATAACCCGCGCTTCCTTTTTAGCAATGGAAAGCAAGCGAAAGGTGCGAAACGATTCGCCGTGCGCAAGCTGAAGCGGCTCGGCAAAGGCAAGCAAGCCCTGCTTTTCCTTGGAAAGTACATGCCTGTTTTCGTAATTGCGCAGCGCAAGGGTATTGGAAATCCCAAACCCCGCCATGGCAAAAATAAACGCCCCCAAAATGGCAAACGTAGCACCGTGCCCAAGGGTTAACGCCCCATCTGCCGAAAAATCGGGCAACATGAAAAATGAAATAATAACCACCGCAAAAATAAACGCAACCGCCCACGCGGTAAAGGTGAGTTTAATAATTAGTTTGGACATGGCTTAACTCCCTGTAGATTTATACTTCCGCATACCCAGCTTAAAAAATGCCCGGCAGGGTATTAAAAATAGCAGCGCCAATATAGGTACAAACATATACCGCATATCCTCGGTACGCCCTGTGAGGTATAATAGCGGATAATACTGCACCAGCGCCAGCGGTACTACATAGGTTAGAAATTTCAATACGCCGTCGCCATATACGCTAAAGGGCAAACGCCCATGCTCGCGCCCCCCGTCGGTAAGGATATTCATAAATTCTAAGCCCTCCAACGTAAAGAAGGTAAACGCGGCATAAATGACAAACAAGCCGAAGAAAAGAAACGCCCCGCATACAATCATGAAAATGAGCGTAAGTATTTTATCCCACGTCCAGTCTATTCCGCTGCGGGGAAGGGCAAAGGCAAGCACCACAACGGCTTGGATAAACCGCCCAAGGCGCGAAAACTCCACCTGCGATGCAAGCACTTGAAAAACAACATTGCGCGGGCGTACCATAATGCGGTCAAACCCGCCGTTGCCCAAAAGTATGGGAAAGCGGTCAAATCCGCGCCCTATCAGTTCGGACAGCGAAAACGCCATAATCATTACCGCAAAGCAGATAAGCACCTCCTCATAGGTAAAGCCGCCTACGCTATCAAACCGCGCAAACAAAAAATGAATGCTCAAAAAGGTAGCAAAGGCAACTAAAAACTGCCCCGTACAGGTAAAGAAAAACGACAGCTTATACTGCATTTGGCTTTTAATGTGCATAGAAAAATATTTCGCGTATAGCTTCATAAATATTCCTTTTTAAAATGATGACCGATTATACGATATTCAATAATAATAATCTACCTGTACGTTGTTGTGCATAAAATGCGGATAAAATTATTTTCAATATGTATTGACACCGCAAAGCATGGACTGTACTCTGGGCAAAAAATCGCCCGGATTATTTTTAAAAGGTGAGAAAAGATGCATAAAACGAAAAAGTTACTTTTTTTATCTACATTTTTGCTTGTTGCAACAATCTTTTTTATCAATAGTTATTTTTTTCGTTCAAATGTCGATACCAACGCTAATAAAGCAAGTGACATAGGCGATATAAAATACACGCCTTATGTACCTAAAAACGTTAATGATGCACTAACTATTGATAAAATAATAACACCCGAAGGGGCAATGAGCCATACCGCGATGCAGCAGTTAGAAGCACAATCCTATGCCGTTTTCTCTATCATACATGAGCTGTCATCACATCATTTATATATATTTAAGCTTGAAAACAATTCAAATAAAACCATTGTCAACGTATCGACCCACCCAAATATATACTTGAATACAAACGTTTTTTGGCTGCCGATACCGTTGACGACGGACTACGCATTTCTATTAGGACCCGCACATCATTTATTTCCTAATGAGTATCAACTTTTTAAAGAAAATATATACGATGGCTTATGGGGTCAATTGCTTTATGGCGAGTATGCTATGCTGCGGACTGTAATGACCTTGCAAGAAGATGATAACCGGGATGAAATAACTGTAGTAAGTCGCTTCACTATTCCTTTTACCGACTTTATCCGGAGCAATATATCGCACACGCCTACAAATGTATTGCACGAAGGTTATGTCGCCTGTGATGACATGGAGCAGCTGCTGGTCCGGCAATATATAGCAATGGAATTTGCGCCCGAGTTAACGGCGCAAAACGTAGCACGTTTTCGGCTTTTCAACCATTCCAACGGATTTGCAAGAAGGGATGATGTACCTCTTAGTTTATATAAACGTTATAACGAAAAATGGTTTCCCGTGCCCATAATCGAGGATGTGCCTCATAGCGGTTTTTGGCGCTTTATTCAACCAAATTCCTATCACCTAATGGAAGTTAATATTTATAACGGCATTTACGGTCACTTATCTGCGGGTGATTATGCCGTTATAATTAGGGATGCTCATTGGGTGAACGAGGATTTTACGCTGGGTGATGAGATAACTGTGGCAGCCCGCTTCACTCTTCCCTTTGTTATACCTGCTGCGCCTTAATTTATCCCCCCTGCACCACCACGCGCCGTAGTGCGCGTTTCATTAAAATCCGCCCGATAAGAAGCAATGCGAATAACCAAAAAACTTGAAGCGCTAAGCCCTGCATCATCGCTTCGCCGTACAAATGCCCGCTAAAAATGCGCAAGGGCATGTTTTGCATTGCGCCGAAGGGGGATAATTCCACGGCAAAGCGCAGCACATCGGGGAAGAAGGGGATAGGCAAATAGCCCCCTGCCAAAAAATCCGCCGCTACGCCAACGACAATACGCGTCCCCATACTGTTTATCGTGGAAAATGCGGAAATATAGACAAGCATTGTCAACGATACGACAACACCCATCGCCAAAAACATACTTGCGAAAAAAAGCAAAATACGCGTACCCTCTGTAGGCAAAACTAAGCGAAACGGAGCGGGAATGACAATGGCAACCACTAATAACGGCAAGCACCTAAGCGCCCCCGCCGCCAATCGGTTGGCAGAGGTTTGCGAAAACCACCGTGCGTACAAATCCATGGGGCGTGCCAGCTCGTAGGCAATTTCTCCGCTTTCGACGGCGGAAAAAATGCTGTTGTCGTAGAACCAAATGAAAAAGAAGGACATAAACGCCTGTTGCAACCAAATATAACTCACCGTTTGCGGTAAGGTCATTGGGAAGCTGTGCGGGTTCGATTCATAAAAAGCGATGAACGCAAGTATGTACATAAAACCCCACGCAAACTGCGTGGCAAACCCCGCAAGCGCCGCCGCACGGTATTGCAGCGAATGCGTAAACCGTATGCGAAACAACGCCAAATAAGGACTGCGAAGCCCCCCCCGCGCGGGTATCATATTTCGTATTCCTTATACAACGCGGCAACCCACGCTTCGGCGTCGGTGGCAATATTGCCGTCCGTCATTTCTGATGCGTTTATATTTGCGCGTTGGCGCAGTGTTTCCAGCGTGCCGTCTAAGAGAATTTGCCCCTTGCCAATAAGAATTATCCGTTCTGTAAGGGCTTCAATATCTTGCATGTCGTGGGTAGTAAGAAGCACCGTAGTGCCGCGTTCGGCGTTTAACCGCTTGATAAACTGCCGCACCGCAATTTTCGAAACTGCATCAAGCCCTATAGTCGGCTCGTCCAAAAACAGAATTTTCGGGTCGTGCAACAGGCTTGCCACCACTTCGCACCGCATACGCTGCCCCAGCGAAAGACTGCGCGCAGGGGTTTTTAAAATTTCCGCCAGCTCCAGCGCGTCGGTAAGTTCATCCAAATTGCGCTTGTATATTGCTTGCGGGGTTTTGTAAATATCGCGAATCAGCTCAAAGCTGTCAATAACGGGTACGTCCCACCACAGCTGGCTGCGCTGGCCAAAAACCACGCCAATGTCGCGCACATGCGCAACGCGGTGCTTCCATGGTGTGCGCCCGTTAATATCACATGCCCCGCCGTCGGGGGTAAGCACACCGCACATAATTTTTATCGTAGTGCTTTTGCCCGCGCCGTTAGGACCTATATAGCCCACCATTTCGCCGTCATTTACCGCGAAGGATACGTCCCTTAACGCATGGATATCCTCGTATTCACGCGAAAAAAGCGCCCTAAGGGCGCGTCCAAAACCCGCATTGCGCTTGCGTACGCGGAAGGTCTTGCTTATATTTTCCAGGCGAATCATTTCATATGGTGATTTACCGCAACAGTTGCAAAATCGTATTTGGTTGCTGGTTAGACTGCGCAAGTATAGATATCGCCGCTTGGTTTAATACATTCGATTGCGTGTGTACCATGGCTTCTTGCGCAATGTCCGCATCGCGTATGCGGCTATTGGCGGCACTTAAATTTTCGCTGGCTACATCTAAATTTTGTTTAGTAAATTCTAAGCGGTTTTGCGTTGCGCCTAAAATAGCGCGCAGGCTGGAAACATTGCTTAACACGGCGTCGATATTTACTATCATACGCTGTATCCAGAAGGTTTGACTCTTGTAGCCGCCTTCGCCTAAGTTTACCTCGAAATCTAGGGTAGCATCAATGGAAGGGTCCCCCGAATAGTTGAAGCTGGTGCCTAAGATGTAATTGTTCCCATAGGCGCCTTGCAACGCAAGCCCCGCGTGGTTTAGCATACTGCTCATGGCAAACAGAAAAGATACCCGCTGGGTAGCGCCGCTATCGTCGGTTAAATTATACGGCGTTGCAATATGCTCCAAATTTAAATTAATGGGTAAAGAATGTCCAAAATTGGGTCCGATGTGAAGGGTCATGTAATTTAATCCACGTGTTTCCAACGTATTTAATATACGCATGGTATTAAAGTCTACTCTATCGTCCATGGAGAGAATTTCGGTAGAAAGTTCAAGCACTTCGTGGGCGATTTGGTCGCGCTCAAATTGGGTATTTGTATCGTTTGCGCCTTGAATGGTAAGCTCGCGGATGCGGATAATCATATCTGTAATGGTACCCAGCGCGCCTTCCGCCGTTTGCACAACAGAAATGCCGTCCTGCGTATTACGTGCCGCCATATCAATGCTACGAATTTGCCCGCGCATTTTTTCAGAAATTGCAAGCCCTGCGGCATCGTCCGCTGCCGAATTTATACGAAAGCCCGAAGACATGCGGTTTGCCGCACGCTGTTGCATATTGCCCACCATGCGCAAATTACGCACCGCATTTATAGATGGAACATTGGTACGTACGACCGTAGCGCTCATAAATATACACCTCTCAATTCACAACCAAATTTAGGTACATTTACATTACATATCCCTATCGGCACGGTTGTGATTTTTCTTTAGTGGTATTTTGTAACCTTCCTATTACGTATTCAAAAAACTCTTTAGCGAAGCCACAGGTATCTTGTGCATGGCTTCTTTATTTTCGCTGCGTATTTGTTCAAAAACTTCTTTGCGGTGTACGGCTACGTGCTTTGGCGCGATAATACCTAAGCGCACTTGTTCGCCGCTTACGCCCAGCACTACTACCTCTGCTTGGTCGCCTATCATTATGGATTCGCCCTTCTTGCGGGTCAAGGCTAACATGAGGCGGCCTCTTGGGGCTGGAATGTCCCCGCCGCTTTAAGGTCGTCCATTACATAGTAGCGCACGGGGTAATCCTCGTTTGCGCATATAATTTGCTTGCCCTTTTGGGTAGCGCGGTTAATGATAACGGGTGCGCGCAGGTTTACTCTCGTTTGGGCAATATCGTCGGGTATTACGGCTATGTTATACACTTCTAAGGAAGTACCTTCAATTTCGCCCAGGTCGGCTAGTTCATCCGGGTCTACGTGTGGGTCATAATCGGGCAGGGCTTTGTATACGTCCATCATGGGGAAGCATACGTCGCCGTCGTCCAGGCTTTGCAGCCAGTAGAAGGTTTCCCGCGTGTCTTCCATACCAATAAGCAAAAAGCGCCTATCGTCGGGATAGCCCGGCAACCCTACAGGAAAATCCAATGCATCGCCGGGATTATACGATAACTCGCCAAAATTTTGCGTGAAGATAATTTCCATAACAAATCACCCTTTAATTTATGAAATTCGACAAGTTTAATTGCATGATGCCCGCGTTTGCACGCAACGACGCTTGGAACGCCGTTTCCGCATTCATGCGCAGCATAATTGCCCGTGCCATGTCGGTATCCTCGTTGTCGCTGGTTAGGCGCTCAAGGGTTACTTCGTCCGCTTCCAGACGGTTAAACAACATATCCAGCCGCTGGGCGCGTGCGCCAAGTTGGGTATGCTCACGGGTAAACCGGTCGCTATGCCTGTCTATTAATAATAACATATTATTAAAATGGGTGTACAGCGCGTC
The DNA here is from genome assembly GCA_009786535.1 of Defluviitaleaceae bacterium. Classification (GTDB taxonomy): domain Bacteria; phylum Bacillota; class Clostridia; order Lachnospirales; family WQUN01; genus WQRX01. Next base: position 19,117 of record WQRX01000028.1, read on the forward strand.
TTGTGCTACGGCGCGTTCGTCAATGAGCTGGCGGTCAACGATAGTGGTAAGCATTGGCTCTGTGTAATAGGGTGGATTTTCGGTAAGCCTGCGGCGCAGTTCGCTTTCCTCGGTAATGACTACGCCGTCCACAAATTCAATAAAACGGCGAAGGTCGGAAAACATTTCCGCGGTAAACGCATTTTTTGCCAGCGAATTAATGCCTACATGGTTATGGGCGGCGGCTTCGATGGTTATTATTTGGTCGTGCATGTCGAATGAGCGGTTGCTTTCCGCTTGGTCCAATGGAATGGGGGTAAGGGGCGTAACGCCCGGTACGCTGGCGCGGATTAAGGTAACGCCCGCTACACGCGTATCGGTTTTTAAATTGTGCATGGCGGTACGGGTAGCCGTGTCGCCCATATAGGGGATTTCTACGCTATAGGAAATTGAAATTTGTGTTCCGCGGTCAAAAACGCTGGCAGGAATTGTTACTACTGCGGGGCTACCGGGCGTTAGCACTGCCCCCGGTGGTAACGTAGGACGCAGTGCAGCGGGGGCATTTACATCTGTAAACGCAGGCGATACAACGCCGCCACCAAAAATTTGCAACTCAAAAGAATATGCGGGCGCACCGTTTAATGTTGCTGTACCGCTCGCGGCTTGCCGCGAAAGATATTGCGTCACTTGATACACGCGGTCGACCTCCACCATGGCAGGTTCGGGGATATCGGACAATATTTCACGGCTGGTGAAGTATACCGATGGGTTTAACTCACCGCGCTCGAAGCCCGTTTTTTCAAAGGTAACGGAAATCCCTTCACGGGGGAAGGCAGCGGCGGTTGTGTCATGCATGGCAAGCTCGCCCGTTTCGGTAACAAAATGCAGAATGGGCGTGGTTAACGCAACACCTGCCGTTACCGCCGCTATACGTTGGGGGTCGGCAGGGTCTAAATCGCCTATGGTATGTGCGGGCAGATACGCTTGCGGGTCATTTATGCTTCGAGTAATTACGTGGAAACCGGGGACCTCTATACGCTTGTTAGCTAAGAAGTCGGGGTCATTAGGGTCGACAATTAAGTTGCCGTCTGCGTCACGGCTGTCAATATTGCGGTACGCAAGGCGAATTACGCGCACATTATGCGCCGTAGGGGGGAAGGTGTCCGCATCTGCGCCGGGGGGGGTCGAAGCGGGGTCGCCAAGGCGCTGGAAGGACGCGGTTCTATCCACTTCGTTAAACCCAAAATGCTGGGTAATGATAAAGCGCCTGTCATTGGCGGCGGTAAATACGGGCTGTTCGTCTGTCCTAAAGCCTGCAAAAACAAAACGCCCCGCGAAGGTTTGGTTCATTTCCGCCGTGCCTATATGGTCAACAAGCTGGCGGATTTGGTTAATCATCGTCGCCTTATTATCCACATTATAAGTACCGTTTGCGCCCGCAACCAGCAAACTGCGAATTTCCTGCAATTGATTATCCATCACGTTAATGAAAGCGGATTCGGTCACGTTCATCCACGCTTGCCCAAATTCCACATTGCGCTGGAACTGCCGCACCTCTTGCACACCCGCGCGGAATTTTAACGCACGGCTGGCGATTAGCGGGTCGTCCGATGGGCGGCTTACGCGCTTTGTCGTTTCCAACGTGCGGATAATCCCGTCCAAATTACGCATGTTGCGGTTAATGTGCATAAGGGTGGTGTTATTAATCATAGAGCCGGTAAGTCGCATAGGCATAGTGGATTCTCCTGTTCTTTTTGGTTATTTGGAGGAATTGAGGATAGTAAGCTCATGTAGCAATTTCACTCTGTTTTAAATACAAATGCAACGCATTTAATTTTGGTTGCCTTAGCAACGTTTTAATTGTGTCCAACGTTGATTCCTCATCTATATCTTCGGGCGAATCATAATGGATTGATACAGTGTACCCGTTTTTCATACGCTGTGCATATGGGTTTGGGCGGGCATTTGAAAAATCATAGTGGTCTTTCATACGCTACCTCCTATACATTTTTTCTTCCCGATTATTTGCCGTTCTAGCAGAAATTAATCGTATTACATCATCGTTACCCCTGTAGCAATGACACACCATCAATAAATTTGCTTCATTGCTCATTCCCAACAGCACTAAGCGCTCTTCATCTTCCGAATGTGCTCCGTCATTAATGTAAAGCGCGTGGTCGTCATCAAATGCGGTCATCGCTTGCAAGAATGAAACGCCATGTTTTACTTCGTTAATCGCTGCCTTTTCCAAATCCCAATCAAAGTACATATCCAAATATTGCACCATGCAAGCCTACCTTAGAAAATTAACCAGCGAAAGCTGCACGGTCATTGCGTTTGCGCGCAGGGCGGCTTGGAAGGCGGCTTCTGCCATATTTTTACGCATAATGGCGTCTTGCAGGGGGGTATCCTCGTTAGCGGAGAGGAGTGCGGTATAGCTTATTTCCTCTTCTTCTAAGCGGACTACCAGCATGTCTATCGTATTCATGCGTGAGCCCAGGCTTGCATGTTCACGCTGTACTATGTCTACGTGACTGGTAAAATGCCCAAGCATTACCGAAAAACGGTCGTGCATCACGGATTGTATACGTCCTGTTTCGTTGGTCATAAAACGCTCTACTTCATTTGCTAAATCGTCGTCTAAATGACCCAGATCTTCGAAATAGGCTACGACCTTGTCGCGGCTGCTTGCGGTATTATGCACGGCTTCTACGGCTTCGAATAACGCGCGCAAGTCGGCAAACATAGCAGGGGTAAATACTTCGCTGGCTAAGGCATTTACGGTAACATGGTTACCTGCTGCCATTTCCATACGGATTTGGTGGTCGCTCGTATTAAAGGTATGTGTGGAGAGTGGCTCTAAAAAGTTGCCCGTTGTTGGGTCAATTTCCCGCGCATAAAAATATACCACGGGGTTTAACTCGCCCGCGCGGGGGCTGTCTAATCGGTAAGTTACGTCCACTGTACGGGGGAAATTTGTCACCGTATCATTATGCATAACCAGCTCGCCCCGTGCGGGGATAAAATGCAGTATAGGGGTTTCGTCGCTTACATCGGCGGGGATGGTCAACGGCGGTGTACCAAAGTGATTGGGGTCGGCAAGGAGTAACGCGCGTACATCACCTACGGTTGCGGCGGGTTGATAGGCGTTTTCGTCCATGATATCAAAGGAGAGAATGTGAAAGCCCGGTATTTCCAGCGTATTTGGGTCTAAATCACGGTAGGGCAAATTAATAACATTTATTTCGTGTACTACAGGCTGGCGCCCTGCTGGCGGCAAATTTTGAAAAGAACGTAACGACATAATATTTTGCGAATGGATTTGCTGGGTAATAATAAAGCTACGCTCCATATCCGTGGTTAGCACAGGGGGCTGGTTGGTAAAAAAGCCCGAGAAAACATAACGCCCCATGTAGGCTTGGTTCATTTCCAGCGCAATTTGGTCAAAGAACTCGCGCATTTCTGTTACCATAGCCAAGCGGTCGGAAAGCTCGTGTGAACCGTCTGCGGCGGCGACTAAGCGGCGGTTAATTTCCTGCAGGGCAGAGTCCTCGTAGTACAGCATGTTCATAAACGCCGACTCGCTGGAGCGCATCCACGCTAAGCCGCCATTGGCGTTGGAAAGGAACTGCTCCGTTTCCTCCAATATTGTGCGGTAGCGCAGGGAACGCGCCGCAAGAATTGGGTCATCTGACGGACGACCTATGCGCTTCTTGGTTTCGATTTGGCGCACAAGGTCATTTACGTGCCGCACATTGCGGTGGATGTTGTTTAGCGAGTTGCCAAAAATCATTGAGTTAGTGACGCGCATTAGAATGCCCCCAGTCGGTTTACAAGTGTGTCATAAATCGAATCAATTACATTAATTAAGCGGGACGCCGCCTGGAACATGGTTTGGAAACGTACCAAGTCCATCATTTCTTCATTAATATCTACGCCCTTAACCGAAAGGCGCTGGTTATGGGTTTGGGTGGTTATCTCATCAAAGCTGAGGGCGAAGTTTAGCGCTTGGCGTGTGTCGATGGCCAAGTGGTCACTTACCGAGATGATAAAGTCCTCTAACCGCCCTTCGCGGAACAAGTGCGGGAACGTTCCCACCGTGTTAAAGCCTATGATTACTTCGTTATTACTTTCCCCTATATCGCGACTGGTAGACGTAGCAAGCAGCTGGTTACTATGCACCAATTCGGGATTAATAGAGAAGTTAAGTGCGTTCATACCCCCCAGATACATGGTAAACATGGGGTAGCCTCTATCGTCCTCTAATGGTGTAAAGCCGGACGGGATGGTAATGGGCGCTTCGCCTGGGATTGCGGGAATGGGCGCACCCGCAAAGCGCTGCCCCGCCGCATTTACATAGATAGGCACCCAGCGTGTATTCCCGGGCGGGACATTAGGGTTATCACCGAAGGTATTAAAGGTAGCTATTTCGCCGTCCGAGTCGCGCCTGTAGGTAAACAACAATGCCGAACGGTTGTCGCCATTCCTATCATACCCGTTAATATGCCCCGTTGTGCCGGGGATTGGGCGCATTTGCGCGTCCAGCCCTTCGTTAATTGCGCGGGCAAAGGTACGTACCAGCGTATTTAACTGGTTCATATAAAAGGGGATACCTTTAAAGTTTGAGGTTGTGCCGCGTATTACCTGCGTACCCGCAGGGCGGAAGCCGTTCGGGTCGTGGGGTACGGGGTCGTTGGGGTTAAAGCCCGCTACCGCAAGGGCGCGGTCGGCTTCGGGCACTACGTTACCTGCCGCATCTAACCAGTCGCCGCGCCATTGGTCGGGCGCGTTGGTTAAAAAGCCCATAGGCCAGTATGCTACCTGCTCGTTCGTTACTACAGAGTTATTACCGTCGCGCAGGTCAATCAACCCGCGCAGCGTGCCGCGCAGGGCGTGGTTATAGATATCAAACGCCCCCATACCGCCCGAAAAATAGACATCATACAGACCGTCTACGTCCATTTCATTTCTGCGTTCGCCCGCTTGGCGGGGGATAAGTTCTAACGCGCTGTGCCTGTCATGCCGAACGAAGTCATGCCCGTTAATCAGCACTGTTAGGCGGCGGTCGTTTGGTCTGTCGGGTGTGGAAAAGTCGCGCTCCTGCACTTCTACGTTTACGTGTTGGGAAAGTTGGTCGATAAGTAAATTCCTTCTGTCGCGCAGGTCGTTTGCGTTTGACCCGTCGCGTTCAAAGTCTGCTATTTGGCGGTTTAGCGTAGAAATTTGCTGCCCCAGCGAGTTTATAATCATTACTACGTCTGCAATTTCGCGGTTTAAATCCATTTGCTGGCGTTGAAGTGCAAGCGCGTTGTGGCGCACCATTTCCGTTAGCGCGGCTGAGCCGTTAATTACATTTGTGCGGAAGGTTTCGTCGGCTGCGTTACTGCTCAGGTCCTGCATTCTGCCAAAGAATTGCTCAAATGAGCTTAACACGCCCGCGCCGGGCAGGTTGTTAAACACCGTTTCTACAAATGTCAGGTGATTTACTTTGGTCGCGTGTTCGCCCATAATGGCGCGCTGGTGCCAAAACTTCATATCCAAGAAGCGGTTGCGGTTTTGGATAATGCTGTGGGTTTCCGAACCTGTGCCGTACATGCCGCGCCCGTCCCATACATGCAGGGGACGCGCCGCACTTTGCACCGTTTGCTGGCGCGAAAAACCGGGGATTTCTGCATTGGCAACATTGTGCGATACAACGTTCAAATTCGCACGTGCGGCATGCAAACCGGTGGTTGCGATATGGAATGGAAAGAATGCTGAGCGCATAGGGTCACTTCCTTCTTTTAGTTTCTACCGATATTTACAATTGTCCCCATCATGCCGTCTATTACATTAATAACGCGGGAAGCGGCTTGGAACGCGTACTGGAAGCGAAGCATGGATGCAAGCTCTTCGTCCATGGAAACGCCCTTAATTGCCTGCCGTTGATTATCGGCTTGGATAACTTGTACCATCTGGTTATCCACAAAGCGAATGGCTTCGTTTACGTCTATGGAAATTTGGTTTACCAAACGCACGTAGGCTTCCTGTACGCGGAATTGGCGCCCGCCTATGTCTACAACATAGGGACCTTCGTTGCTGCGCCAAATGGTTTGCAGTGCCTCTAGTATGCGGGTGTCGTTTACTGCGTCGCGGTCCAAGGAAAGGGCAAGCAGGTTATGCCCGCCCGGTTGTAGCAAAAGCGGATTGATGCGCAGATTTTCCGTTGACCATAGCGAATTGATGTTTGCCGGGTCTACGGGTGTATTTTCGTTAGCGTGGATACGTACAAATAAGGGAATGCTGCCAACGCCGTCGGGGGGCGGGGCGGTGCTGTCGCCGTTTAAGTTCCAATGAGCGCGGGGCAGACCAAGGTTGCCCACAAGGTCGCCGTGGGTTGCGTGGTCTTCACGGAATACGAAGCGGTAACGCCCGCCGTCCAGTAAAGCAAGCTGTGCCCATTCTGTATCGGTGATACTGGGGTTTGCCAAGCGGAAGGCGGCAATTTCTGCCGTATTTGGTACGCGCGTCCCGTTTGCCAAATGAATATACGGGCGGGGCGGGGCAACCCCCGACGGGAAGGTGTCGGCGGGGTTAAATTGGGGGTTTACTTCGCGCAGCTGCCCTGTTTGCACATCGTTCAGCATGTTTACCATCGCGTATACAATGCTGTCTAAGTCTTGCTGTACGCGGGGTATCATTGCGTTATTAACGCTCCAGTTGTGCCAATCCCAATTGTGCTGGCGCGCCCATAAATCGCGTTGGAACTGGTCGGGTGTCCAATCTGCGGTGTGGGGGTGGTCGATGGGGTTAAGCGGTTCGGTAGGGCGAGGGATTTGGCTGCTCATGTGGTGCGCAGGGACTGCGCCGCGGGCAAGCAGTAATGCATTTAACTGCCCGAAGTCGTTGCCGCTGGCAAAATCAACAGAACGCAGGAAAAAGTATTCTATAAAATCATGCCCCGGAACGGTATCGGCATTAATGGTTTGCCCGCCTGTACCCAGCACGGGTACAACAAAGTCAAAATCGGCGGAAACACGGCGCAGACCCATATGCGTTACCGACCCTGCGGCAATTAACTCATGCCCCATGGACACGATATTCTTTTCACCGTTATTGCCGATGCGTACTTCCATAGGAATAAGCTCGGCCAACCTATCCAATGCCAAGTTACGCGCATCGCGGAAGTCGTTTGCGTTATCGCCCGCGAGTTCCGTATTGCGGATTAGCGTGTTAAGACGATTTATTTCATCTAACAGACCATTTACGTCGGAAACGGTTTGGATAATTTGTGCGTTTAAATTCCGCTGCTCCTCAAACAAGCCGTTAGCTACTTCGCGGGCTTTGTTTAAGAAGGATTGCGAGGTATGCAACATTTGGTTACGCACGGCAAAGCTATCGGGGTGGCGACTTAGCTCTTGAATGGCAAACCACATGTCGTTGATTACGCCTTGGAAGTTGTACGCGCCGTATAGTTCGCCCAGCATGTTTTCAATCTCGCGCCCTGTGACTACCAGCGCATTGTAGAAATGTAACCGCCCCACATTCTCGCGGTATGTAAAATCCAAAAACTCGTTACGCAGTTGCTGCACGGCGTTACGGTCTGCGCCCATGCCCAGCACCATGCGGTCGCCATTGCGCGATTCGCCCCTGAATACTACAAGCCCGTCCTTTTGCACCACACGCTGGCGAGAGAAGCCTTTAATCTCGGCGTTGGACATATTATGCCCCGTTACACCCAAATTAAGATGCGCTACGCGCAAACCGCTGGTGGCGATAGATAATCCTGAAAATCCCATTTAAATCCCTCTTTCGCTTACTGCGCTACGTTGCACTAATTCCGATTAGGCTTGGAACCGGCACTGTCCGGATATTCGGTAAGCTCCGCTTGTGCGCTTGTGCGTATTACGTTTAAAGAGTAATCGACATAATCCAGCGCATTCTCAATCAAAACTTGGTTAAGGTCGTTCGCTTCTTTTAGCTTGGTCAAAATCCCGCGTAATTTTACGCCAATTTCGCGCAGGTCGTCTTGCTGGGGCTGACCTTCCATAGCTTCTATTACTGATGCAAGGTCGTTTAGTTGCCCGCGCCTTCCTAATACTTCGGCAATATCGTTGGTTAAGGATACACGTTGACGCTCTAATCGATTGTTTTGGCTTATTACCATGTTTTCCAAGTTTGTTATTTTTTGCAATTCATCAATATTGTTTTGCACAATAACGTCCTTTTTTTCCAACGCTAAGCCATGCAGCTCCTCACAACGCGTGTGCTGCTCGTTTAACACGTCAATAAGTTGGTTAATCATTCCCGCCATATTGTCACCTTTTCATCCTTGAAAAAAGTCTAATAAAAAACGCCCCCGCCCCGAAAAATTCGGAGAGGAAGAGCGCATATAACATCCATGTATTTGCTATGTTTCATAACGATATGCATCCGTGCAAGTCGTTTCTTATTCTTCGGTGCCAAAGATACGTGCCGCTACCGCACTTGCGTTTACGCTGTACGAGCCGGATTGTAATTGCTGCTGAAGCTGTGTTATACGTTCGTTACGCACATCAGGCACTTCGTTTACTGCACGGCGCGCTACGTGAAAGTCATGTGCCGTTGCTCCAATGGAAACGCTGTCGCCAACGCTTGCTACACCCCGCCCCCGAGCGGCGGGCGTGACCGCCTTTTTAACCGAATATGCGTTGTACGTACTGTACGCACCGCCAATTCTCATGTCCATAATTTTACCCGCTTTCTACGATGAAGTCTTAGCTTTCTAACTCATTATCGGCACAGAAGATTGATTATATTAGTAAAAACGTAAAAAAAGTAAAATTGCACAAAAAATCACCATGATACATCCCGCAAATATGTCCTTTTTAGTTAAACGCAGGGGCTGCATTTTTGTGCGGTTTTTGCCCCCTTGGTAGCACCGCGCTTCCATTGCCGTTGAAAGCTCGTCTGCCCGCTTGAACGACGAAACAAAGAGCGGCACCAATATAGGAAGGAAATTTTTTACACGCTTTACTAAGCCCCCCGTTTCAAAATCCGCCCCTCGAGCTTTTTGCGCTTTAATAATTTTATCGGCTTCTTCTGAGAGGGTAGGTATCATGCGCAAGGCGATGGTCATCATTATAGCGATATCGTGGGCGGGAAGGCGCGTAGGCGCAAGTAAGGATTCTATGCCGTCGGTTAATTTAATGGGGGAGGTGGTCAGTGTCAATACCGCCGAACCCGTAACCAGCAGTACAAGCCGCGACGCCATTAGCCCCGCGCGGGCAATGCCTTCGGTGGTTAGTTGTAGAAACCCGAAAGAAAAAAGCACCGCTTCTCCCGGGGTTAAGAACAAGTTTAACAGCATGGCAAAGAGCAATATGAAAAATACCGCGCGCAAACCGCGGAATAATAATTTTACAGGTACGCGCGACAATGCAATAACAAACGCCAGAAAAACCGCAGCAAGCCCAAGCCCTAAAAAATCGGTGACAAACAAAAGCACCGTTACGTATGCAATAACGGAAAGCAACTTTACCCGCGGGTCCAGCCGATGCAATAGCGAATCGGCAGGGTAATACTGCCCGATAACAATGCGGCTCACGTTAACACCTCTAGGGCATGTTCTTCTGTATAAATGCCTGTTGGGATATTTTCATTTGTTTCTGCGAGTTGCGCCATAATGCGGGCAACTTGGGGCACGTCTAAGCCTATTTCTTCCAGCATACTTATTTGTGCAAAAATTTCCGCAGGTGTGCCAGCGGCGGCTATTTCGCCTTGGTTCATAACAATAATTCGGTTACACAGCGCCGCGGCATCGTCCATGCTGTGGGAGATTAAAAGCACCGTAATATTATGCGCCCTGTGCAAGCTTTGAATTTGCGCCAAAATTTCGCCACGACCTTGGGGGTCTAACCCTGCGGTTGGCTCGTCCAAAATCAGCACCTCGGGCTGCATGGCAAGTACGCCCGCGATGGCAACGCGGCGCTTTTGCCCGCCCGAAAGCGCGAAGGGGGATTTTTCGTACACTTCTTCACCCAGTCCTACCATGGCAAGGGCGGCACGGGCATTTTTTTGAATTTCTTCTGCGCTAAGCCCCATACGCGTTGGTCCGTAGGCTACGTCCTCATACACGGTTTGCGCAAAAAGCTGATGTTCGGGATATTGAAAAACCAAGCCAATGCGTCGGCGCAATGCACGCAGTCGCTTTTTATCCCCGTGAATATCTTCGCCCTTGAATAACACGCTACCCGAAGTGGGTTTAAGCAGTGCATTCATATGTTGGACGAGGGTACTCTTGCCCGAACCCGTGTGACCGATAATTGCCGTCATTTCTCCCACGCGGAATTGTAGATTTATGTTACGAATGGCACATTTTTCATATGCCGCGCCTGCGTTGTACACGTGGGACACATCGCGGAGCGCAAGCACAACAGGCGCGGGTTGAGATGAAGGAGCGCCAGGAATACGCCCACTTAAAACATTGCCTTCCTTTGACACCCTGCCCACAGCCGCAGCCGCCTTTTGCAGTGCCGCATCGGCAAGCAAAGCGCCTGCCGTCAGCACATCTTGCCCGACAGGAACGCCCCGCGCACGCAATTTTTGTGCGAAGGCTGCCACCCTAGGCATTGCAAGCCCCAATTTTTCTAACACGTCGCCTTGTGCAAAAACTTGTTGCGGCGCACCGTCCATTGCGACGTGGCCCTTGTTCATAACAATAATGCGCTGCGCTTGCGCTGCTTCTTCCATAAAATGCGTAATTAGCACCACCGTTACACCCTCATCGTTGAGCCGCCTTAATACCTGCATTACCTCGCGGCGACCCTGCGGGTCTAACATGGCAGTAGATTCGTCTGCAATAATAATTTCGGGGCGCATGGCAAGCACGCCTGCGATAGCAACGCGCTGTTTTTGCCCACCTGAAAGATGGTGCGGGGCAGCTTTTGCATACGCTTGCATATGCACGGCGGCTAATGCGCCGTCCACCTGCTTGCGAATTTTATGAGAAGGAGTGCCCACATTTTCCGGCCCAAAGGCGACATCCTCTTCCACCAGCGTCGCCACAATTTGATTGTCGGGGTTTTGAAAAATCATGCCCGCCGTTTTGCGCACTTCCCACAGCTTACTTGCGTCACCCGTGCTATTTCCGTTTACCCAAACCTCACCCTGGCTGGGCAAAAGCAATGCATTAATATGCCGCGCCAACGTAGACTTGCCCGAACCGTTGTGCCCAACAATGGCAACAAATGCCCCTTTTTCCACGAAAAACGAGACATCACTTAGCGCCGCCGTTATAGGAATATTTTCATTGACTGTATTATACGCATAATACAGTCCCTCAATTTTTATCATCATAACCGCAATAATACCACACATTGCCCCGCTCTGCGCACAAGGATATAATGAACGTGAAATACGTCAAAAAATGGACAACCTGCGCCAACACAATATTCACAATTGCGTTGGCGCAGGTTGTCCAACGAAATCACAATAACGAATATTGAATTGAGGCACATATGAAATGGACAAAAGTGAGCATAGCTACGCGAAGCGAAGAAACGGATATCGTATCCGACTTATTGCTTTCCTGCGGCATTAGCGGGGTAGAAATTGTTGACCCGCGCGAGTTTGACGGCTTTCTATTGCAGGATAAAAAGTCATGGGACTATGTAGACGCGAGTTTGCTGGAAAAGCAACGCCTCGGCAGCGCCTATATCATCTTTTATCTTGCCCATGGCGAAGACGGCTCGCGCGCGTTGGAAGAAATAAAAGCACAATTACTTTCGCACGTGCCCATGCTTACTCTTGCATTTTCTGTCGAACATGTAAACGACGAGGACTGGCTGGACGAGTGGAAAAAGCACTTCGCGCCCATACGTGCAGGGAAGGTTGGCATCGTGCCCGCGTGGGACAGGCAAGCCCTTTCCCCGCCTGCGGAAATTGTTTTTACCCTTGACCCGGGCTCGGCATTTGGCACGGGACAGCACGCGACTACCTTTTTGTGCGTGGAAGCATTGCAGGAAAGATTAACGAAAGGGCAAGCGCTCTTAGATGCAGGTTGCGGGAGCGGTATTTTAGCCGTTATCGGGCTTTTGCTTGGCGCGTCCGACGTTGTTGCATGTGATATTGACCCGTCTGCAATAACCGCAACTCATCATCATGTAGCACTAAACGGCGTAGACAGCGCCTGCCTGCAAGTGCTTCACGGCAATATTATTACAGACGCGCACATGGCGGATGCACTGCACGGGCGCAGTTTCGATGTTATTGCCGCCAACATTGTCGCTGATGTGATTATTCCGCTTTTGCCGACCGTTGCGCAACTGCTTGCGCCGAACGGTTTTTTTATTACGTCGGGGATTATCGACGACCGCGCAGAGGAAGTGCTTATTGCCATGCAAGCCAATGGACTGAGGGTAATTTCAAATAAAGCGCTTGAGGGCTGGCATTGCTTGGTGTGCGTCCATGCCTAAATATTTTTTACCACCGAGCGCGTTTACTAACGGAAGTGCCGTTTTGCAAGGCGACGGCGCGCACCATCTTTTGCATGTACTGCGCATGAAGGAAGGCGCGCGAGTTACGCTGTGCGACGGGCAAAGCACCGACTATCCCGCAATTTTGCGCGAAGCGGACCGCAAAAAAATGCTATGCCATTTTACAACGCAAGCGCCTGCCCCCTGCGAAACGGAACTTCGTTTACCTATTGCGCTATACCAGTCACTGCCTAAGGGCGATAAGTTTGAAGCAGTTATACAAAAATGTGTTGAGCTTGGCGTGTTTTCAATTTTGCCTGTGTATACCGCACACTCGCTGGCAAAAAACGCAGATAAAAAGACCGCTCGCTACCAAAAAATAGCGGAAGCCGCCGCAGGGCAAAGTATGCGCGGTATTGTTCCGCAGGTGCATCTCCCCGCTACCTTCGCGCAAGCGTTAGCGCAAGCAGAAAAAACCGCACTTCATTTAATTGCCCTTTCCCCGTCGGAAGCGCCTGCGGATTTTACTCCGCGCACCCTGCGGGAAATTTTAAGCGAAGCCCCGCGCCCCTGTGCCATATCCCTATGGATTGGTCCGGAGGGAGGATTTTCCCCGCAAGAGGTTACGGCACTGCTTGACGTTGGGGCTATCCCCTTCACCTTCGGCAAACGTGTACTACGTACCGAAACCGCCGCCCCCGCCGCACTTGCACAAATTTCATGCCTATTGGAGTGAATACATGATTTATCTGGATAATGCAGCAACCACCCCGCTATTATCCTGCCCTGCCTTGGAAGACGCGCCCTTTTTTGCCAATCCGTCTTCCCCACACACGCTGGGTATCATTGCAGAACGCGCAATTACACAATCGCGGCAGGTGCTTGGAGATATTCTACTGTGCAAACCTGCGGAGCTTATTTTCACATCAGGCGGGACGGAAGCAAATAACCTGGCTATTTTGGGTTTTGCCTTCGCACATATGAAAACGCACCCACGCCCCACGCTTTTTGCCGAACCATGGGCGCATCCTTCCGTGCTTGCGCCTATTCAATTTGCCGCAGAGCAGGGATTTGCACAGGCAGTTATCGCCCCCGCAAAGGAGTGGAACATACCCGGTGGGGCGGCGTTATGCTGCCTTTCTCACGTCCACCACGAAACGGGGGATATCACCCCCATTGCAGACATCGCAAGGGAAACAAAAAAAATAAACTGCAATGCCGTGATTTTTACGGACGGCGCACAGGGCTTTTGCAAAGACATACACGCGGCACAGGTGTACACCGCTTCCGACCTGTACAGCTTTAGCGGACATAAATGCCACGCGCCCACGGGCACCGGTGGGCTTATGGTGCGAGTCGGCGTTAAAATTTCCCCGCTTTTGCATGGGGGCGGGCACGAAAACGGCTTGCGCTCGGGCACGGAAAATACAGCGGGGATTGTGCATATGGCGCATTGCGCCCGCTATTTACACGAAAATGCCACGCTGCATCACGAGCGACTGTATTATGCGTATAATACAGTCGCCAACCTTGCAGGGGATTTGCCCGACGTCTTTTTTAACCGAATGGGCAGCAATGTTTCCCCGTATATTCTTAACCTCTCCTTCCTTGGGACAAAGGGAGAGGTGCTGGTGCATATGCTCGCGGAAAAAGGCATCATGGTTTCCATGGGGGCGGCGTGCAAAAGCCGTAAAAAAGATAAATCCGCACTTGCGGCCATGGGCAAGTCACGGGAATTTACCGAATCTGCCCTGCGCATTAGCTTCTCGCACCTTAATACGCAAGACGAAACGGAATATGCAAAAGAAATTCTGCGCACGGCGGTTATGCAGCTGCGCAAAATAAGCCGCTATATATAGGAAGGAATACATTCATGGACACACAAGCAAAACGCATTATGCTCGTCAAATACGGCGAGGTAGCCCTGCGCCAAGGCAACCGCGCCTTTTACGAAAAGCAAATTATGGACGATATTCGCCGCCGCATTAAGGACTTGCATACGGGCAATATCAAGGTCATACGTGAGCAGGGGCGCTTTCTTATCGAGGATATTAACGGCGATTTGGATAACGAACTTATTCTGCCGCGGATACAAACGATTTTTGGCGCAATTGCCTTCTGCGATGGGATAAAAACTGTGGCACGTACAATGGAAGCTTTTAAATCAATTGCGCTCAACTTTTTTGCACCGCGCTTACAGGGCACATCTTTTAAAGTCCACACCAAGCGTGCCGACAAGCGCTTTCCCCTAACCTCTAACGAAATTTCCGCCGATTTAGGCGAATACTTGTTAGAAAACATACCTGATTCGCGGGTGGATTTGCATAACCCGCACACCGTTTTCCGCGTAGAAATACGCAACAACGCTTATTTTTATGTAGATGCCGTTGCGGGCGAAGGCGGCTTGCCTTACGGCTCGGCAGGCAAGGGTGTACTTTTGCTTTCGGGGGGGATTGACAGCCCTGTAGCGGGCTACCTTGCCGCGCGGCGCGGCGTTGGGTTAATTCCCGTGTATTTTCACTCGCCGCCCTATGTTTCGGAACGGGTGACAGACAAGGTAAACGACCTTCGCAGAGCGCTAACAGCATACACAGGGGAAATTCCCCTTCATACAATACCCTTTACCGATGTGCAATTATTTTTGCAGGAAAATGTACCCGTTGAGAAGCTAACCATTTTTTTAAAACGCGCAATGCTTTACATCGCTTCTGCAATAGCCGCGCGCGAGAAAGCACACTGCCTAATCACAGGCGATGCGGTTGGGCAGGTGGCAAGCCAAACATTGCATAGCATTGCCGCGGTAAATTCTGCCGCGGCGCTTCCCATTCTGCGCCCTCTTACCGCAATGGATAAGCACCAAATCATCGAAATTGCACGGCGCATACAAACCTTTGATATTTCCATACGCCCCTTTGAAGACTGCTGTACACTGTTTGTTGCAAAGCACCCCGAAAACAAGCCAAATACGCAGGTTATTGAACGTATGGAAGCGCGGTTGATGGAAATGGGGTTAAGGGATTTGTTAGGAAAAGCCACATCCACAGGAGATATCGCGAAATAATTCACTACATTTGCACAAATTTGTAAAATTTTCGTAATATTTTTGAAAAACTTTAGTAATTTTTTCTCGCGTGAACGCATTGACATGCTATATATCCGTACATTACAATTCTGTTACGCGCCCAGAGCGCATCAAACTGTATCAGAGGGACGAACGGTACACACCGCGCCCCATCACAAGGAGGAAATATCACATGAAGAAGGTTTTGAAGATTGTCCTGTCACTTGCACTGCTCGCGGGCATGACAGTAGCCCTAGCGGCGTGCGGCAATAACAATGGCAACGGCGCAGCAAGCGGTGACGACGGGCTCACAGTTTTCTTAGTTTCGCACAGCCCTGCACCTGCAAGTACGTTGGACGACGGCAGCTTTAACCAAGGCTCTGCCGATGGCATTCGTCGTTTTGTAAACCAACACGGCGGCAGCTTTAACTTCATGCAACCCCACGAAGCCACCAACCCCGCACGTATCGACGTATTTATCGACGCGATTGAAGCGGGCGCAGATGTATTGGTACTCCCCGGCTTCCACTTTGCTGCAAGCGTATACCAAGCGCAAAGCATGTTCCCCGACACATACTTTATTGTTGTAGACACAGGTCCTGACGGTCCACCCGCTTCCAACCTTGTGGGCGTTTTATATGCCGAGCAGGAATCCGGTTTCCTTGCGGGTTATGCCGCCGTGCGTGAAGGCTATACCCAACTTGGTTTCATGGGCGGTAACCCCGTACCCGCAGTAGTTGCCTTTGGTCTTGGCTTCCTGCAAGGGGCGGAACATGCCGCCGCAGAAATGGGCTTAGCACCCGGCACGGTTGTTGTTAATTACATGTACCTTGGCGGTTTTGGTGCAGCACCCGAGCATACGGCAACCGCAAACGGTTGGTACGCCGCAGGTACGGAGGTTATCTTCGTAGCAGCGGGCGCAGCGGGCAATAGCGTTGCCGCCGCCGCCGAAGCAGGCGACGGTCGTTGGATGATTGGCGTAGACGTAGACCAATCGGGCTTATCCGACCGCATTCTCACCTCTGCAATGAAAGCGCTGGAAAACTCTGTATACACCATTTTAAATGATATCCAAAACAATCGCTTCCGCGGCGGTAATATTATCCGCTTCGATGCTTCCACCGATGGTGTTGCACTGCCCATGGCAACCAGTCGTTTCTCCAACTTTACCCAAGCACAATATGAAAACATCTTTAGGGCAATTGCCGGCGGTCAAGTACGCGTACAGGGCTTGGTAACCTCAGGCGCCGATTTTGACCCTGCTACTGAGCATTCGACGGTTATTAATGGTCTTAGCCTTGTTACCGTTAATGAAATGTAAGGATTAAAAGATTAGGACCTTGGGGAACTCCGTCCCCCACCCGCTTTTGGAAAAAGCAAGGCAAAACTTGACATTGGACGTGGGATGTTGTTATATATCCTAGACTTAAAGCCCGCATATGCGGGCTTTAGAGTTTTAGCGCTAATAACATACCAAGCGCAAAAGCAAAGTTTTTGTCAAATTTTTTCAAAAAGTTTGCAGGGTACTTAGAATGCGAAGCATTCTAAGAGGGGCGGTGCCCCAAGGTTTTAATCTTTACATATTTTTAAAAGAGGTGAACCGTATTGTACATCATCGAAATGCGTAACATCACCAAAATATTTCCCGGCATTGTTGCCAATGACGATATTACGCTACAGCTAAAAAAAGGGGAGATTCACGCCCTGCTGGGCGAAAACGGCGCAGGTAAAAGCACACTAATGAGTGTGCTGTTTGGCTTATACAAGCCGGAAAACGGCGAGATATATAAAAACGGCGAAATTGCACATATCAACGGTCCAAACGACGCCAACCGCTTGGGAATTGGCATGGTGCATCAACATTTTAAGCTTGTTCATAACTTTACGGTGCTTGAAAACATTGTGCTTGGGGTAGAAACTACCAAAACAGGCGTATTGCAAATGCAGGAAGCCCGCGAGAAGGTACTCGCCCTTTCCCAAAAATATAAATTTGACATTGATATAGACCAAGAAATACGTCACATTAGCGTAGGTATGCAGCAACGGGTTGAAATCTTAAAAATGTTGTACCGCGAAAATGAAATTCTTATTTTTGACGAACCTACAGCCGTACTTACTCCGCAGGAAATTGACGCACTTATGCAAACCATGCGCGACATGGCAAACGAGGGCAAGAGCATTCTGTTTATTACCCATAAGCTGGACGAGATTAAACAAATCGCCGACCGTTGCTCGGTATTGCGCAAGGGCAAGCTTATCGGCACGGTAGACGTAGCCGAAACCACCAAAGAAGTAATGAGCGAAATGATGGTAGGGCGTAAGGTCATTCTTTCACTGGATAAAAAGGAAGCCCAAATAGGCGAGACCATTATGTCTGTACGCAACCTTAGCCAGCGCGGCATTGAAAGTAAATCCCATAAATTGCGTTTGTCTAATATTAACTTCGACGTAAAAGCGGGCGAAATTTTGTGCATTGCGGGTATTGAAGGCAACGGGCAAACCGACCTTGTATATGCGCTAACGGGCTTAGCCCCTATCGACAACGGCACAATTACCATGAACGGTAAAGACATTACCCGTGCAAAAATCCGCAAACGCACCGAGTCGGGCATCGCCCATATCCCTGAGGACAGGCACAAGCACGGGCTGGTGCTGGATTATACGTTGGCGTATAACACAATTTTGCAAACCTACTATTCCCCCGAGTTTCAATCAGTTGGCTTCTTGAAAGATAATGTGATTATGGAACATGCACGCAAATTAATTGACCGTTTTGATATTCGCAGCGGGCAAGGGGAAAGCACCAGCGTTCGTGCAATGTCGGGTGGTAACCAGCAGAAGGTTATCTTGGCGCGCGAGATTGACCGCGACCCGCAACTGCTTATTGCGGTACAGCCTACGCGCGGGTTAGACGTGGGCGCTATCGAATATATTCACAACCAGTTGCTTGCACAGCGTGACAGCGGCAAAGCCGTGTTGTTGGTTTCCTTAGAATTGGAAGAGGTTATGAATGTTTCCGACCGCATTTTGGTAATGTATGAAGGCGAAATTGTCGCCGATGTAAACCCCAAGGACGTAACCTTCGCAGAACTGGGCTTGTACATGTCGGGCGCGAAGCGAATGGAGGTAGCTGTATGAAACGCGATTCCATTATGAGTTTTTTGTCCTCGCTGGTGGTTTTGGTAATTGGCTTGTTTGTGGGCTTTTTAATCCTGCTGTTTAGTAACCCCGGTGCGGCAGCGGGCGCATTTTCCACTATTTTAACCTTTGGCTTTAGCAGTATGCGTAACATTGGCGACGTACTGCACGGGGCAACGCCCATTATTATGACGGGGCTCTCCGTTGCTTTTGCGTTTAAAACGGGCTTATTTAACATAGGGGCAACGGGGCAGTTTGCCTTTGGCGGGCTGGTCGCGATTTTAATCGGCTTAAACTTTCAAGGAATGCCCGACGGGCTGCGTATTTTATTTGCCTTGGTTGCGGCTACGGCGGCGGGGGCGGCATGGGGCGCGATACCCGGCTTGCTAAAAGCGTACCGCAATGTGCATGAAGTTATTTCCTGCATTATGACCAACTATATCGGTATGTTTCTTGTGGGGTATTTTGTTGAGCAGCACGCGTTTTTTGCTATCGAAAACCGCAGTGCTTCGTTACCCACAAATTCCAATTTGCCCACCCTTGGGCTGGACAGGGTTTTCCAATCAGAAATTTTGCCGGGGTTAATACGCTCGTCGGATATTAATGCAGGGTTTTTTATCGCCATTTTTATGGCTATTGTAATTTACCTGATTTTAAACAAAACCACCTTCGGGTACGAATTAAAGGCCTGCGGCTTTAACCGCGATGCGGCAAAATACGCAGGCATTAACGAGAACCGCAATATCGTTGCCGCTATGATGATTTCGGGCGCATTGGCGGGGCTTGGCGGGGCATTGCTGTATTTAAGCGGTACGGTGCATATCGCCGCGGGCAATAACCTGTTGCCTTACGGGTTTACGGGAATATCTGTTGCGTTCCTTGGGCTGAGCAACCCCATCGGTATTATCTTTAGCGGGGCGCTGGTTTCCCACTTATTCTTGGGCGGGGCGCGGATACAGCTTAACTTCCCTATCGAAATTGTGGAAATTGTTATCTCGATTATTATTTACTTCTGCGCTTTCGTTTTCTTGGTTAAAACGTTCTTGGGCAAGCATATCGGCAAATTATTTAAAGGAGGGGAAAAATCATGACCATAGCGGTTTTTAACAGCATTATGCATTGGACAATTTTTATTATGATTCCCCTAATTGTTGTATCGCTGGGCGGGCTTTTCTCCGAAAAAAGCGGCGTAGTAAATATTGCCCTAGAAGGTAAAATGATTTTGGGCGCGTTTTTTGGCACAATTTTTATGCATTACGTGCAAAATATTTGGGTCATTACCATGCCCGGCTGGCTATTGCTTTTATGTACACTGCTTATTGCAACGATTGTGGGTATCATTATTAGCTTGGTACATGCGTATGCATCTATTAATTTGCGCGCCAACCAAGTAATCAGCGGTATTGCTATTAATATGTTTGCTGCGGCGTTTGCCATTTATGGCGCGCGTTCCACCCTTGGGACACAACACATACGCTTTACCAATGTAATGCGCATTGACCATGTGCCCGGGCTTGGCAGTATTCCGTTTATTGGACCTATTATGTTCCAAAATACGTATTTTACATCGTTGCTTGGGATTATTATTTTGCTGATTGTTTCCTTTGTGTTGTTTAAAACGAAGTTTGGCTTGCGCCTTCGTGCTTGTGGGGAACACCCCCAAGCGGCGGACAGCGTAGGTATTTCCGTTAGCAAAATGCGCTATGCGGGGGTTATCCTTTCGGGGGCTTTGGCGGGCATGGGCGGGGTTATCTACATTATTCCCATTGCGGCGGAATTTAGCGGAACGGTAGCGGGCTATGGCTTCCTTGCCCTTGCGGTACTTATTTTCGGCGCGTGGAACCCGAAGCGCATCTTCTTTGCCGCGTTATTTTTTGGGCTTACGTTGTCGGTAGCTTCGCAGTTTACCGCAATTCCGTTTTTACGCGATTTAGGCATACACGCAAACTTCTTCCGTATGACGCCCTACGTGGCTACCCTTGTGGTACTTGCGCTGACTTCTAAAAATACATTAGCCCCCAAAGCCGTTGGTCAACCCTACGATAAAGGCGGGCGCTAAACTTTGGAAAATACACGAACCAAACAACTAACTACTTTAGCCATGCTTGCTGCTATGGCGTGCCTTGCTATGCTTATTAATGTCCCCGTTATCCCTGCCGCACCGTTTTTACGGTACGACCCTAAGGACGTAATTATTGTAATGGGCGGGTTTATGTTTGGACCTGCGGCGGCGTTTACCCTAGCGGCAATTACGGCATTGGTGGAAATGGTAACCATTTCCGAAGCGGGGGTATGGGGCTTTTTAATGAATACCCTTTCCAGCAGTGCGTTTGCTGTATCTGCGGCGGCGGTTTATAAGTATAAGCGTACGTTATTTGGTGCGGTGATTGGGTTAATTGCAGGGGTAATTGTTGTTATACCCGTCATGTTACTTTGGAACTATATTGTTGTGCCCCTGTTCACGGGTATGCCGCGCGAAGTGGTGGCGGGNATGCTTGTACCTGTATTTTTGCCCTTTAATGCGATAAAATACGGGTTAAACGCCGCAATTGCCTTAATTATTTACAAGCCCATTGTTACCGCGCTAACAGCGGCGGGTTTGTATCGTACGTCTTCCCAAGAAGGCGCGGGCAAGGTATACTTAGGCGTACTTGTTACGGCAGTTTTTGTTGTAATAAGCTTGGCGTTAATTATTCTAATTTTACAAGGTGTTATATGAAACTACAGCGCACCGCATACGAAACCGACCCCGTAGAAAACATTACCGAGGCGGTACAAGCACTTGCCAATGCATATAATCGCTTACAAGACGCGCTTCACGCCGAGCCTGCAACGTGGGCTTCTTTTGGCGAGTCGCTTCGCGTTGCCATACATAAGTCCGTAACCCTTACGGGGCATAACGGGCTTCAGCTAAGCCTGTACGAAATTGGCGTAGCCCACGCACCCGATAAACGCAATAACCACCCCGGGCGCCTTTCCGTAAACAGCGAAAAGCTTACCCGTGCGTTAGATGAACGCGCAAGCGAATTGGAGGTATTTTTCACCTGCGACGATGTAGGACTGCTGCCCCGCTTATGCGAAAGCTTAAACGCTTTTAAAACCAAAAACGCGCCCTTTGACGATGCGCTAAACGTGTATTGGGAAACGCTGTACCCCCCCTTGGTTCGCTTTACCAACGAATGCAGAAGACTGCAAGCATTTTGGCGCGACTAGTTGCGCTTTTACTTGTCCTATGCTTAGCCGCACCCGTTACGCTTTCGGCAATGGCGGGGTATATAAAGGCTACGCATACCCACGTATGCCACGATAAAACCCACAGCGACGATTGCGCGGGTAAGGAGGACTGCTGTGCGATTTGCATTAGCCTATTAATTGCCGAATTTCGCCCTATAGGCAGTAGCGATATAATGCCGTTGCTAACCTGCTGTGCGGCGATTTTTTATGCCTGCGCCTCGTGCTTATATTGTGTACATATTTTGCGCGCAACGCTGTGTGCGCTGCATATTCGCTTAAATCATTGAGGGTTATGTTTTTTCTCGTATATTCCCAATAATGATTAGGAGCGAATATTTTTATGAAAAAAATAGCCTTATTTTTGTTGCTCGCGTTAGCGGGGTTTATTTTCGTTGGCTGCGGGAGCGGTACCAACCCCGCCGATGAAGGCTTTACGTGGATTAGCCCCATGATTGCGATAGACAAGCCCGCTTACGAGCTTTCCCTTTGGCATGGGGCGCACCAATTACACCGTAACGAAACGATGGAATACGTTTTCCGCGCGGGTAACGACTTTAACGATATTGCCATTACGTCGGAAGCGTTACTGGCGGGGGGTGCGATGCCCGCTACCTTACGCATTGCCTACGACGGGGACGGGGAGCATTTATTGCGCGTTGTGGCGTTTGCTTACCACTTTTTTGACCATGGGCGCCCAACGCGGCTAAACGCACACACCGCAAGCCCCAACCCACAGGACATTATTGTGTTATGGCAAAACCCCGATAACGGGCACTGGTTTAACATGATACAAAACGGCATCGGGCGCGAGGCGGTTACCCGCGGGCAGCAGCACAACCAATTGGTGAGCTTGCGCCACGGCGGCGAGGTTTATACCTTTTTGCTTACCCGCGATACAGTACAAAAGTTGTCGGAAATTCCGCTGTATATTATCGCAACCGCTGCCCCAACGCGGGAGGACGATTACGAAAGAAGCGGCTATTCCTTACTGTTTACGCTGGAAATTCCCGACCTTGACAACCATTTTCATGGGTGGGAAATATTAGCGGCGTGCGGCACAATGGTGCTGGTAGGCGAAGCACGTAACCCGCGGAATAGTACAAGCATTGTTACCACCATTTTCCCCCTATACGACTGGACGCGGGAAATTTTGGGCACAAACCCTGCCGAAATTACCGTGCGGTATCTGCTGGAAAGTGGGGTGGACTTGCACTTCTATTCCCCCACCCTGCAAGACATCGCGGCAATTAGCAATGCAGATTTGTTCCTATGGGTGGGGGGCAAGTCCGACGATTGGGTGCTTAATGCCATGGCAAACCCCGCAAATGCGTACCGCCGTCACGTACCCATTATGCGCTTGCTCAGCTTGCATGAAACGCTCCTCTTCCCCATTGAGGGGGTAATCCCCGGCGAAATTGGCGGAGAAGACTGTTGCGGCGGGGAATTTCATGACGAGCATGTATGGCTTTCATTGCCCTTTGCCATGCGCTTTGTTGACCGCATCGCCTACGAAATTATTCTGCTGGACCCGTATCATGCCGATTATTACACCGCAAACGCACAAGCTTATATCGCACAGCTTTACGCCTTGCACACCGAATTTTATGAAATGGTTGACCGCGCCCCACGCGACACGGTTTTAATGGTTGACCGTTTTCCCTTTTTGTACCTTGCCACGGATTATGGTTTGCGCTTTTTCTCTGCCTTTGACGGCTGCTTTGCCGCTACGGAAATTTCCTTCCAACGGCAGGCACAGCTTGTGAATGCCCTTAACGCCCACGGACTGGATGCAGTACTGATTATTGATAATCGGTCCGTTGCCCAGTCTGTGGTGCAGGCGGCAGGGCGCGAGGTAACGATTATAACGCTGCAGGACTTCCAAACCGTGAGCCGTCATCATATACAAGAAGGGCTTACGTACCTTGAGGGCATGCGCCATAATTTAAACGCCTTGCGCGAGGCATTACAATGAGCGAGCCTTTCTTAACCGTTACCGATTTATGCATCGGCTACGAGGGCAAAGCTATTATTAACGATATCTGCTTTACCGTTAATAATGGCGCGTATGTATGTATTATCGGCGATAACGGCGCGGGCAAAAGCACGTTAATTAAAACCCTTGCGGGCTTACTAAAGCCGATTTACGGTACGACGCAGTTTTCCGCGGCACGGCACGAGATTGGTTACCTTCCGCAACAAACCACTAACCAAAGCGCCTTCCCCGCTTCGGCATACGAAATTGTATGCACGGGCGCGTTGGGTCAATGGTACCGCCCGTTTTATAGCAAGACCGAAAAATCGCGCATCGCATGGGCATGCGAAAAAACGGGCGTTTCTCCCTACGCGAAGCAATCCTATCGCGAGCTTTCCGGCGGGCAGCAACAACGCGTATTGCTGGCGCGGGCGCTGGTATGTGCCAAAAACGCCGTAATACTGGACGAACCCACCGCAGGGTTAGACCCAAGCGCCACCCAAGATTTTTACGCATTGCTGCACAAAATTAACCGCGAAGAAAATATCACCATTATCATGGTAACCCACGACATGGATGGCGTAGAAAAATACGCCACCCACATTGTGGAGTTAAAGGAAGGGGAGGCGAATTGTGGGCATAAGTGAATTGCTGCGCTTCCCTTTTACGCAGTATGCGCTTTTGGCATCGGTATTAATGGCAGTTTGCGCATCCCTTACGGGTGTAACCTTGGTGCTAAGACGATATTCCTTTATGGGGTTTGGGCTTTCCAACGTGGCGTTTATGGGCATGGCATTTGCCCTTGTGCTGCACTTGGAAAACGCAATGTTTCTGGTCATGCCTATTACCATTGCGGCTACGGTGCTGCTCATGGGGTTGGGCAGCCGATACAAGCTAATCAGCGGGGATGCGTCCCTTGCTATGCTTACCATTGGTGCGCTGGGCATCGGGCATTTTGTCGTTAACACCTTCTCCATACGCGGGGGGAATGTAGACCGCGCCGTTAGCGAAACCTTATTTGGCGGTACGCGCCTTGTTACGCTAAACGCCCGCCCGCAGGAGGTAATACTCGCCGTTTTTATCACATTTCTTGTGGTTGCGTTTTTTGTCTTTTTTTACCCGCGTATTTTTGCGGTAACCTTTGACGCAGCCTTTATGCAGGCGACGGGACAGCGCCCGTGGGTTTACGAGCTTATGCTTGCAATAATTACGGGCGTTGTTATTG
The DNA here is from genome assembly GCA_009786535.1 of Defluviitaleaceae bacterium. Classification (GTDB taxonomy): domain Bacteria; phylum Bacillota; class Clostridia; order Lachnospirales; family WQUN01; genus WQRX01. Next base: position 44,160 of record WQRX01000028.1, read on the forward strand.
CCGTTTCCATGAGTTTGCTGGGCGCGTTATTAACGGCGGCGTTTATCGTCTTCCCTGCCGTTGCCGCAATGCAAATCGCAAAAACGTATTTGCGCGTGGTATTATGTGCGGTAATTATTGCGATTTTGTGCGCACCCTTGGGCATTTTTGCTGCGCTATTATTTGAACTGCCGCCTACAACTACTATTATAATTATGAATATACTGGCTTTTGCACTACTCACAGCGATAAAGCTGGTGAAACGATTATTCGTATAAAAGAGGGATATTGTGAATGCAAAAAAACAGCGGCGCGAAGCCGCACAAAAAAAGAGCAAGCAACGGCTTATACTCATTTTTTCGCTTTGCACTATTATTTTAATTGGCGGTGCGGCGGCGGGCATTATTTATGCCGTAACGCGCCCTGCTACGCGGGTTTTTTCCGTTGCAAGCGGGCATTCCGTTACGCTGTATGAAGACGGGCGCTTTACGGCAAATTTGTTCCATAACGTAAGCTTCACCGGGCGTTATACCGAGGAAACCGCAGGAGATGAAACTATCATTTCTTTTACCCATGGCGGCGGCACGGTAACTTCGCAAATACACGAGAACGGCTTGCTGCTTCCCGTGCCTTGGCGCGCAAATTGCAGGGCGCACAGCCATGAGATTATTTTTCCAAGGGTGCGGTAGGAATGTGAATTTGGAGGGACGCGCTTACGAACTAGATTCTTATTTTTCATTTGACAAATTACTACACATCATTTATGTTTAAAAAAATCAAATCGTGTTTATGAAATAATAATGCATAAATCCCCTTGGTTAAAGCCGGCTATTGAACGAAGGCGAATTGTTGAACAATTGCTGGGGCAAAATCTACCCCAAAACTTTCCTGTTATTGACAAGGCGGTGAGGGGTGCAAATAATATTGCACAATCAATTACAAGTATAAAATCAACTGACTTAAAGGCAGTAACCTATCAACATGGCAATGCACTATACAATCGGATTATGATGTATGCACGGCAGTTACAAGCATTTAGAGGGCAAACATGGGGTAGCACTACTGTGAATATTAATGATGCAACTCAACCTGTGACATTACATAACCAAAAATTGAAAGGGGCTTAACGCTATGCCAATTACAATAGCCATTTGTGATGATGAAAAAAACATGGCTGAACATCTTATGAATCTTATAAAATCTGATACCCAAACCTCAACTAAAAATTTAAGCATAGACCTATATTCTTCCGGTGATGCACTTCTGGCGGCTAACAAGGATTATGATATTTGTTTCTTAGACATTCAGATGCCCGGACTTAAC
>WQRX01000029.1 GCA_009786535.1 Defluviitaleaceae bacterium
TCGGTGAATAACAACGCACCACAATTAGCAAAGGAAGTAGCCACCGTGTTTAGCGGTTGCTCCAGTGATGAAGTGTACCTTATGCTTGCCCAAGCGGATAATGTGAAGAAAGCATTAAAGGTTAAAAACCTTACCCTTGCGCGGGGTTAAGTCTACCACCCGCCTTACACCTATGTAAAGTACCGATTCTGTATCTTTGTAAATTTTTCCAATTAAAGGAGTGGCTTTTTATGCCCCGCTACAACGTAAGCGTTTTAATGAAGGAACTACGTAACGCAAAAGGCTTTACCCAAGCACAGCTTGCCGAGGGCATATGCTCGCGCCAAACCATTGTAAAAATCGAAAGTGGCGAACGCAAGGCAGATTGGTACATTATGCAAGCCGTTTTCCTCCGCTTAGGCATGAAGCAAGAGGATATACAGGGCGAAATAACGGAAATGCTTTCCGCAGACGAAGCCCACGTTATCGCCAAGCGTGATGAATGTCAGCAATTCCTCGCCACGGGCAACATGGAAGCATTAAAAACCCTGCTGGAAGAAATGCAAGCCGACAAACGGTTCGCCAAGGATGGGGCAGGGCGGGGTTATCTTATTTACGCACGCTTTAATGCGGGCTTGCATTTGCATGGGGCATATAAAGACACGCAAAAATGCTTGCGCCTTGCTATGGAATGCTTATCCCTTACCCGTGATGATTTTGACATAAATAAAATCCCCGAATACTTCCTTTCCCTTGATGAGTTAATGACCCTTAACATGGTTGCCCTCGCTTATGCTGATATTGAGGGTATCAACAAAGCCATCGAAATTTGGTTCAAACTAAAGGAAAACTACGAAAAACAATTTAACATAGGCGTACACGAAACGCCCCGCTACCGTGAATTGGTACTTAACATATGCGTAGCCCTTAGAAACGCCGAACGCTACGAAGAATGCCTAACCCTAGCCGAAGAAGGACTAAAAAATGCTTTAACCCACCACGAAATGCGTACCCATCTTATTTTCTACCGCCAAAAGGCATGGTGCTTGATGAAGCTAGGGCGTGAAGAAGAAGGCAGGGAGTGGTACAAAAAATTCATTATGCTTGCTTATGTAATGAATGGCTATGCAACGGTAAGTTATGACCTTGCCAAACAAGAATACGAAGCCACTTTCGGGGAGCAGTTGGATTTATCGCTTACGTGGTAAACCGCGTTCTATTCCCATTACGCTAAAAAGGAAGTAAAGGGGAAATGCACCCTTGACTTCCTTTTTTCGGTACGCTTCCCCTGTTATGCCCGATTCCGTAAACGCATATCGCCCCTTGGGGGTATCGGACTTTTCCAGTATAGCGTACCGACCGCTTCATTAGTTATGACAAGTCGGGAGTTTTAAGACCGCGCAGTTCCTCGCACCCCGCCCTCAAACCGTTCCGCATATCGGGGGTGCGTTATTGCTTCCAGTTGGTTAGTTGTAGACCGTCTATGTTAATAAAATGTTTTGTGTTGTCTGATACAAGGATATAACCGTTGTGTATGCAGAATGAAGCAATGAGAATATCAATGTCGCCCACGGTTAAATCTTTACGATATAGCCCTGCATACACTTGTGCTGCCGTTGTTAAATATGAATCGCCCATGCTTACAACACGGCAAAAACCTTGTGGACTTGAAAATTTGTTGTAACTTAATTCATTTCTAGGTGCGTGTTTAATCGCAAATCCACGGCGCATTTCATAATCTACAATATACGGGATAACAATAGTGTGCTTGTTTTTTATGGCTTCTGCTATTTTTGTTATTACATTTATGTTGTTCTGTTGATAACATATGATAACATTTGTATCTAATGCGTATACTGCCATGGTTGCCCCCTTAGTCGGTCAGCCCATGGGGTAACTCCATGGGGGTACGAGGTGGAAACGGGGGCAGGGGTTCATCTTTTGCATATTCACGGGCTAAACGTAATTCTTCCAACCACGCTAAACGGGCTTGCATATCGTCCTCTTTGGGCGTGGGTAGTGGCGTTTCTTCTATTATAAGAATAGCGTGTGCATAATGGGGGAGCGGGGTATTGTTTGCGGGGGTAAATCGCCCCTCGGTTACTAATCCTTTAACGGCTTGCATATAACATTCCCCTTTCACGGGCTGATGGTGGCAGTATACCACGTTTATAGTGTGTCTAAAATATCCACGGCTTGTTGCTTCTGTTCCTTAATTAAATGAATGTACGTGTTATACGTAACGGACACGTCCGAATGCCCTAGCAGTTCCGACACGGTTTTAACATCAACGCCATTTTTGAATAGCATACTCGCAAATGTGTGGCGCAAGGTGTGTGCGCCGTTGGGTTCTAACCCGCAACGGGTTAGTATATTCCTAAGCATACGGTCAAAATTGCGGTGGCTTGTTACACTTCCTGTAGTGCAAGCCATTACGTGTGAATGCTTCCCATTGAACGCTTGGATAGCTTGCAACGCCGTTATCGCTTTTTGGTTTAGAGGTACAAGGCGTTCGCTTGATTCGGTTTTTACGCTCTCTTGCTGTAGCAATACATATTTGGGTTGTGTTGTGTCGCCTTCGGAAATATCCCTATTTTTTACATAAATTAGTGATTCATCTATTTTTGCGGTTTTCTTTTCATAGTCTATATTTTTCCATTTTAACCCAAGTAATTCGCTAATCCTCATGCCTGTGTAAATTAGCACGATTATGGATTGCCCCAAGCGGTATATGGGTGTGCCGTTGGCGTACTGCGCTAGACATTCATTGCAAATAATTTCCACCTCGGCTTGGGTGAAAAATTTTACCCCCTGCTTTTTCTTTTCTAGGTTTTTTGGCAAGCGTACCCCAAGGCACGGATTTTTGGTTATATCGCCTTTAATTAAGCCCAGTTTAAGGCAAGCGTTTATGTTATTGTACGCTTTTTTAATCGTTTCGTAAGCGTAGCCCTTTGTTACGAGGGCATTTATCATGGCTTGCAAGTCATTAGCCGTTAGCCCGCCCAATTGAATATCGCCAATATACGGTAATATTTGATTGTTTAAACTTTGCTCGGTACGGTCAATTGTTTTTGCTTTTAACTCATTCATTTTTACATGGGTGAACCAATCCATCATATATTCATGGACGGTAATTTTTTGCACTTGCACAAAATCGCCTTTGTGGGCTTCCTTTTTGAACTCGCGCAATTTCTTTTTGGCTTCCTGCTCGGTTTTGCCATAAAGCACTTTTGCTTTACCACCCATTTTTGGCGTGTATTTGGCTATCCAACGTCCATCTGATTTACGTTGATAAATTGAGCCGTCACCTTTGTCACGTCTTTTTTCCACCATCACAAGCACCTCCGCTGTGGTACATATAAGGTACAGTCATTTTTTGCGGTGGAGTTGACGTGCCGTTTTCCTTATGTTTACGGGCTTCGTCAATGGCAAAAATGTACCTTATAATGTACCTTATTTTTTACTAAAGCCTGTTAAAATGCCGTAAAATACAGCAAAGGTGGCTTTACAGCGGTACATGCAAAAAACCCCTTGAACCCAGCAATTAAGCTGTATTCAAGGGGTTTACAGGAAGCGCGAAACCAGATTCGAACTGGCGACCCTCGCCTTGGCAAGGCGATGCTCTACCACTGAGCCATTCGCGCATAGGTATTACTTGCGGGGTGAAACTCGCAGTTTGCTCCACTAACAGCGGGTGACGGGAATCGAACCCGTGTATCTAGCTTGGAAGGCTAGTGTTCTACCATTGAACTACACCCGCGAGGAAAAGTGCCCAGGAGCGGAATTGAACCACCGACACGTGGATTTTCAGTCCACTGCTCTACCGACTGAGCTACCTGGGCATAAAGCACAACGGATGCAACCAACGCAAATGGGAAAGCCCGTCCGCGCCAAGCGAGGAGAAGTATAGCGATAAAAAAATAGTACGTCAAGGGTTTTGTGCATTTTTTTCAAAATTTCATACGGGGTGGTCAAAAGCGCACTATGGGTGCTTCGCGCTCGGGGGCGGTTATGCCACGGTGGGCAAGGCGGTAAATTTCCCCTGCTTGCCATTCTTTCTTCAGCATTTGTGCGGGCGTGCCGCCTTCAAGTAAAAATGCTTTAACTGCGTTTGCATGGGAAAGTACGGGCAACCGCGCACTGCGGGTGAGCGCGCCCATCAAAAACGCCGCTTCTTTGCGAAACCCCAGCACACGAACGTAAGCGGGCAACAAAGTGGGCGGCGTTACGCCAAGCACCGCACACATCACCGCCCGCTGTAAGCGCGTGCGGGTGTAGCGTTTTGTTTTTACGGCGGAAATTAAATCGCTTAACCGCGCAAACGCATGGGCGTATTTACGAAACCGATTGTACAACCCCTCCCCCATGAGCGGGTGCGTTGTATTTTCCTTGAATAAAACATAACGGAACATGTCGCTAAAGTCATCCAATTGCACCGCTTCATCCTGTAAAATAGCGGCTTTCAATGACTCATGCGCATAAGGTGGCATCTCGGGGACTGTATTATCCGTATAATACAGTCCCCTTTTTTTTGCGCGTATAGCCGTAGCACTTGGCCCGCCCGCGATTCGGTGCGTGGTAAGCGCAGGGAATGGGTTGCCCAGTAACTCCAGCGCTTTACAATATTCCATGCCCAGCCCGTTATTGGGCAAAGTGGTAAGCCCGGTGCATTCTAAGCCAAGCGCCGCCTCTAACGCCGCTCCGCGTGCGGCGGCAAAGCTGCGCCCCGCGTCTAATGCTTTGCGCAAGGCTTCTTTGTATGCAAGCGGCTCGGTAGCGAGGACACGTGCGCCCGTTTTTATTGCTTCAATGTCGCCCGATTCGCTGCCAAAGCACAAACAATCTACAAGCCCCGTTGCTTCCAGTAAATGCACCGCACCGCGGGCAAAATAATCTGCCCCGCTAAGCACATAGGGCAAGGGCAGCTCAATGACCAAATCCACGCCCGCTTGCAGCGCCATTTTTGTGCGCCGCCATTTGTTAATCAACGCAGGTTCGCCCCGCTGTACATAGTTGCCGCTCATTACGGCAATAATATTTTCGCACCCCGTTATGCGCCGTGTTTCATCAATATGCGCTTTATGACCATTGTGAAGCGGGTTAAATTCCACGATAATTCCGGCGGTGGAAAACTTTTTTTTAGTCATTTTTCGCCAAACCCTTTCCAAGATGCTTTTGAAGTGTTATCATACAGCAAATCGGCTTGTGTGAGGAGGTTAGTTTGCCAAATGCAGGAGCTAACGACTGCCGAATTTAACAGAATACGCGACTTTATCAAGGCCAACTACGGCATCACGCTTAGTGATGAGAAAAAGACGTTGGTCTATTCCCGTTTGCGCACAACGCTCACCGAACAAGGGTTTTCTAATTTTTCGGATTACTTTGACCATCTGATTCGCGACAAAAGCGGCGAGTCTATTGTTCGCTTTGTGGATAAGATTACCACTAATCATACCTTTTTCATGCGCGAAAGCGACCACTTCGATTATCTGCGCGATACCGTTTTTCCTTATATTTCCGAAACTTACGGTCACCAGCGCGATTTGCGCCTTTGGTGTTGTGCAAGCTCCTCGGGGGAAGAACCTGTAACCTTGCAAATGCTCGCGCAAGACCACTTTAAAAAAAGCGGCGACAAATGGGACACCCAAATACTGGCAACCGACATTTCTACCAATGTACTGGACAAGGCCGTATACGGGCGTTATGCTACCGAGGGCGTTAATTCCCTGCCTAAAAGCTGGCAAACCGACTATTTTAAGAAGGTTGACCACCAGTTTAGCGAAACGCTGCCCATTATCCGCCAAAATATTATTTACCGTACCTTTAATTTGATGAACCCGATTCCTTTTACCAAAAAGTTTCAGGTTATATTTTGTCGAAATGTTATGATATACTTCGACGCGGGCGTGCGTGAGCAAGTGGTGAAAAAATTATACGACGCGACCGAAACCGGCGGCTACCTGTTTATTGGGCATTCCGAGTCGTTAAATAACACAAATACGGCGTATAAATACATAAAGCCCGCCATTTATCGCAAATAAATTTGCGATTTATTGAAAATAAATTAACGTACTTGTTTTTGCCGTCATAATATAGTTTAATATAGGGCGCAAGGGGTACACCCTTGTATCTAAGAAAGAAGGTGACTTGCCGGTGGCTGATTTTGACAGAGAAGGTATGCTGGATATGTTCATATTTGAAATGACCCAGCTGGTAGACCAATTAGAAACCACCATTGTGCAAAGTGAGTCGGAGTACAACATCAATCAAATTAACGAGATATTCCGCGTTATGCACACCATCAAAGGCTCGTGTGCGATGATGTTGTACGACAACATCGCCGCCGTAGGCCACGCCATTGAAGACTTGTTCTACTACCTGCGGGAGGAAAACCCCCAAGGGTTGGATTTTGCACGTTTGTCCGACCATGTTTTAGGCAGTTTAGACTTTGTTAAGGCAGAGCTTGGCAAAATCTCCAACGGCTTGCCTTCCGATGGCGAAGGCTCGGCACTGATTAAAGACATTGAAGGCTTCTTAAAAGCCATTAAAACAGGCACACCGCTGCCCCCCGCGGGCGCTGCGGCGCCTGCTCCTGCACCAGCCCCCGCGCCGCCGCCTGCTGCACCCGTTGCGGCAGCACCCGCGCCAAGCGCCGCTCCGGCTGCGCCTGCAAAAACCGCTCCGGCTAAAGCGAAAGCCAAATCTGAGCAAGAAGAAGGCGATTTGATGTATCGGTACAAGGCAATGATTTATTTCCAAGAAGGATGTGAAATGGAAAACATCCGCGCCTACACGTTGGTTCACAACTTGCAAGACTTGGCGCAAGATGTTACCCACGTACCCACCGATGTGATAGACGAAGCATCTATCGAGCTTATCCGTAACAACGGGTTTGAAATTGAGTTCGTTAGTGAACTGGACTATCAACGCATTAACAATCACCTAAGCCAAACCGTGTACCTGCGGGAGTTGAAGCTGGTAGAGCTTGGCACCGTTGTGACCGAAGCCAAGCCTCCTGTAGAGCAAGCGCCCTTACCCATTGCAGCGGAAGTCGCAACCGTACAGGCAACACCTGCCGCGGCACAAGACGAAGCCGCAACCGCGATTGAAGCACCCACCGCAGCACCTACCGCTCCCGCCGCGGCACAAGATGAAGCCAGCAAAAAAGCCGCTGCCGCTGCTGCTGCCGTTGCCGCCGCACCCGCAACCACTAACCTAATAAACGTAAGCGTAAGCAAATTAGATACTCTACAAAACCTGATGGGCGAGTTAGTTATCTCGGAAGCGATGGTAACGCAAAATGCGGAACTGCAAGGGCTTCAGTTGGATAACTTCCACAAGGAAACGCGCCACCTGCGCAAAATTATCGGCAATCTGCGCCAGACCATCATGTCTATGCGTCTTGTTCCCCTTGGGAATACCTTCCACAAGCAGAACCGCATTGTGCGCGACATGTGCCGCCAGCTAAACAAAGAAGTTCATCTGGAAATTGTGGGCGAGGATACCGAGGTAGATAAAAAAATTATTGAGCATATCGCCGACCCCATTATGCACATTATCCGTAATTCCATCGACCACGGCGTAGAAATGCCCGACGAGCGCGAGAAAAAAGGCAAGCCCCGCAAAGCCCATGTTTTATTGGAGGCGAAAAATGCGGGCGGTGATGTATTAATCATCATTCAAGACGATGGTAAAGGCATTAACACCGAAAAGGTGCTTGCAAAAGCCAAAGAAAACGGGCTAACCACCAAGCCCGACAACGAATACACCGAAAAAGAAATTCAGCAGTTTATTTTCCTGCCCGGCTTTAGCACCAACGACCAAGTGACCAACTATTCCGGTCGCGGCGTGGGTATGGACGTAGTGTTCAAAAACCTTGAAATTTGCGGCGGTACAGCACTTGTAGATTCGACCCCCGGTGTGGGTACAACGTTCACGTTAAAAATTCCGCTAACCTTGGCAATTATTGAAGGTATGAGCGTAAAAGTGGCCGATGCGCAGTACACCATTCCCATTGCTAACATTATTAAATCCTTCAAAGCCGACCCCGACAAACTGTTTACCGATCCCAACGGCAACGAAATGATTACCGAGCGCGACGAGGTTTACAACATTGTGCGCCTGCATGAATTCTTTGGCATTGAAGGCGCAATCACCAATATTGAAGACGGTACGCTAATGGAACTTGAAAATGGCGACCAGCGCATTTGCCTACTGGTAGATGAACTGCTTGGTCAGCAACAAGCCGTTGTAAAACCCATGCCTAAGTACTTTAAACGGGTGCGCGGTATTGGCGGCTGTACCTTGCTGGGTACTGGCGATGTAAGCATTATTGTAGACGTTCCCGGGTTCTTTGATAACTAACAGTAGGAGGAAATAGTATGACCATGGAACAAGACGTAGCATTGGATGGGCGTAATGCAGAGGATACAATTAAGGACCAATATCTAACCTTTGCCATTGAAGGCGAAGATTATGGTGTAGAAATTGCCTTTGTAAAAGAAATAATTAAAATGAGCCCCATTACACGCGTACCCGAGATGCCCGACTTTATCGAAGGCATTGTAAACCTGCGCGGCGAGTTGATTGGCGTACTGGACGTGCGCAAGCGTTTTGGCGTGCCCATTAAAGAACACGATGATGAAACCTGCGTAATTGTTATTATTGGTGACAAACTTTCCAGCGGACTGGGTTTGTTGGGCTTAATTGTAGACTCGGTGCGCGAAACGGCAATTATTCCTGAAGAAAACATGGCACCCCCGCCCAACGCAAAACTAAACTTCGCCAACCAGTTTATCCGCAACATTGGACGCGTAGATAATGATGTAAAGTTGTTGCTGGATTTAGAACGGTTTTTAGCGCTGGAGTAGATTTAAAAATTATTTTCTTAAAACCTAAAGCCCGCATATGCGGGCTTTAAACTTACCACAGGAGTTGACCAAATGCACCTATCAAACGAAGCGCTTCTGCGCGTAGAAAAACCCGCACGGTACGTGGGCGGCGAAGTGAATGCGGTGATAAAGGATAAAAATAGAATACGGTTTGGGTTCTGTTTTCCCGATGCGTATGAAGTGGGCATGAGCCATTTGGGGCTTCAAATGCTCTATTTTTTTATGAATCGGCGGGAGGACACTTGGTGCGAACGGGTTTTCATGCCCTTCTTGGACATGCAACAGGTAATGCGTGAGGAAAATATTCCCCTGTACGCATTGGAAAGCGGCGACCCGATAAAAGACTTGGATATACTGGGCTTTACCCTGCAATATGAAATGTGCTACACCAATGTCCTTGCCATGCTGGAGTTGGGCGGGCTGGCGCTACGGGCGGCGGATAGAGGCGAGGACGACCCGCTGGTATGCGCAGGGGGGCCCTGCGCCACCAACCCCGAACCGATGGCAGATTTTTTTGACTTTTTTTACATTGGCGACGGGGAAGCAACCTTGGACGAAATTTTGGATATGTATGCAAAATGCAAAGCGCGAGGGTTGAGTAAAGAGGATTTTTTAGAGGAAATTACGTGGATTGATGGTATTTATGTCCCCCGTTTTTATGATGTGGGGTACAAAAAAGACGGTACAATTGACTGGTTTTATCCGATTATTGGCGACATTCCCAATGGCGTAAAACGGGCGTTTGTGCCTGAGTTGACGTATTTCCCCGATAAATTTTTGGTGCCGCTGGTGGAGGCAGTGCATAACCGCGTTACGCTGGAGCTGGCGCGGGGCTGTATGCGGGGCTGTCGCTTCTGCCAGGCGGGCTATATTTATCGCCCATTGCGCGAACGCGGGGTGGACGCATTAACGGCACACGCGGAAAATTTGCTTTCGGCAACGGGACACGAGGAGGTATCACTCCTTGCGCTAAGCGCGTGCGACCACAGCGGCTTCGGCACACTGGTGGACAAGCTGCTTACTATTACCGAACCCGCGCGCGTGAGTCTTTCCTTGCCTTCTACAAGGCTGGACGCGGCGTTTTTTGACGCGATTAAAAAGACCCAGCGTGTGCGCAAATCATCCCTTACCGTTGCCCCCGAGGCGGGTAGCCAGCGTATGCGCGACGCGATTAATAAAAATTTAACCGAAGCGGATATACTTGACGGCTGTCTGCAAGCCTTTGAATCGGGTTTTCATAAGATAAAATTGTACTTTATGGCGGGGCTGCCGTGGGAGGAAATGGACGATATCCGCGCCAACGTGCAGTTGGCGGAAAAGGTTGTGGACGCGTATTACAAGCTTACGTATGAACAGCGGACAAAGCCCGTTTCCGTTTCGGTAAGCACGGCGTGCTTTGTGCCGAAGGCGTTTACGCCCTTCCAATGGGCAGCACAGGTGAACCCGATGGACTTCGAAGCCGACCAGCGCGAGGTAAAATCCAACATTCGCAAAAAGCAAATCGTTTACCGCTACCACGACGCAAAAACCGCGCATATTGAAGGCGTGTTAGCGCGGGGCGACCGCCGCCTTTCCCACGCGATAGAACACGCCTACCGCGCGGGCGCAATGTTTGACGGCTGGAGCGAGCATTTCCGCTACGACCGCTGGCTAAGGGCGTTCGAAAGCGCGGGCATAGACCCCGCCTTCTACGCCAACCGCGAACGCGCCGAGGACGAAGTATTGCCGTGGGATTTTATCGACATTGGCGTGACTAAAGCATTTTTACTTGAAGAGTATAAGCGCGCTAAAAATAGCGTTCTAACGCCCAATTGCCGCGAAAAATGTGCTAATTGCGGTGTAATGGCAATCGCCGATGGGGGTAAATGCCATGGTTAAGGTACGCATTCAATTTTCAAAAGACGGCGCGTTGCGCTTTATCGGGCATTTGGATTTTTTGCGCGTTTTTGGGCAAATGTTACGCCGAGCGGAGCTGCCCGTTGCCTTTTCGCAGGGGTTTAACCCGCATATTTTGCTTTCGTTTGCACTGCCATTACCGCTGGGCATGGTAAGCGGCAACGACTATGCGGACCTCACCCTTGCCCATCAAGTAAATTTACTTGATGCCGTAAAAGTCTTACAAACCCACGCACCGCAGGGGCTTACCCTACACAAAATATGGGAAACCGAGGGGCGCAATACCGCGTCTGTTACCGCCACCGCCGATTACACCCTGGCGGGGGAAATTGTAACCGATTTACTGGCATCGCAGGAATATATTATTCCCAAAAAAACAAAAAGCGGGGTAAAGGATACGAACATTCGCCCCGATATTTTCGATATTACAGAAACGAAAGGGCAAATTACTTTGCGCCTTGCCGCGGGGAGCGGTCGCTTCCTAAACCCAGTTACAACGGCAAAAATCTTATTAAACCGCGAGGTTTCCGCCCATGAAATAACCCGCGCGGAGTTGTACGCGCGGGTCGGGGAGGCCTTTATTCCGTTGGATAAATTTACAAACTAGCTGCCGCTACGCTTTGCCCTACGCGGCGTGCTTTTTCATCAGGGGTGTGAATGTTGAATTGGTACGAAGCGTAATCCTCGGCGATAACCTTACGGGCTACGTCCAGGATTATATTTCCGCCTTCGCCGCTCATTACGCGCCCCAGCAGCAGCACATGTTTAAAGCCATACAAATCCCAATAATACGGCAATGTATGCCCAAGATATGCGCCGAGAGATTGGAAAATCCCCTGCACTACTTCCCGCGATTGTGGATTTTCGGATTTAAATAGGTCCTGCACAATTTTCAAATTTTCCCCCGGGGGGCGGGTGGTGTCTAATTCAATGCCCGCCGCCAGCGCCAGTTTTATTACGCCGTCCTGGGAAAAATACTTCACCCCACAGCCGATATCGCCTGCCCATTCGTCCACCATTGCGGTGGGCGATGCGTCCACAGGGCAAAACGCAAGCTCGTTAAGCCAGCCTTTGATATGCCCGTTTTCGTCGATATAACCGCCTGCTTCGCTTGTACCCATTGCGATGCCCAGCACGTTGTTATCGTTAAATTCCATCGCGCCCGCCAGCGCCGTTACATCGCCGTCATTTACCACGCTTATGGGAATGTCCTTACCAATCTCCGCCCCTGCGCGGATATAGATATCCTTCACTTTTTTTTCAAAATCTTCGGGCGAAACCTTTAAAAACAGGGACGCTACCATGGTGCGGTTATCAATATAAATGCCCGCCGAAGACACGCCAATCGAATCCACTCTCGGCATTTTTGCCGCCGCCGTTTTCATCGCTTCTACGATGCCGTTAAAATGGTAATCGGGGTCGGGCGTGATTTTGGGGTGCCATACGACTTCTTCACTAAACACGGCTTCGCCGTCAATCACGGCAGAAACCTTTCTGTCACTGCCCCCCGCGTCAAACCCGATACGGTAACCGCCTGTTTTACCGCCGACAGCCTTGGCTTGCTCGTTTTGCGCGGGCTTGTCTGTCAGCGGCTTCACCTCTACTTCGAAGGGCGTTTCATACACACGCGCCATCATGCCATTGTCAAATGCGTATTTTCCCGTTGGCGAAAACGCAGCCTTAATATGCGCGCCGATTGCATCGTCCCCGCAAATCGTCACCTTAAAGCCGCCTTTTGCCCACAGCAGGTATTTGACCATGCGCTCTACATAATAGCGGTCGGCGTCCTCATTTGTGCCTGTTATAAACGTATCGTGTACCGCACGCAGCCCTGCGTTGCGCTCTACGGCAATGCTAAGCGGCTTTTTTGCTTGCGCCAAAAATGCAGCGTTAAACTTTGCCATTGGGATAAAGGTTGGGTCGTATTTAGGGGCGGTTTTTATTTCGATGCTTATGCCTTTATATTGCATGATATGCCTCCTTAGGGGTGATAGGGTGATTAAAACACAAAACCGTGGACGCTGTCCACCAGAAAAAAAACCCCTCGCGCGTTTGGATATTCGCGTTGCGGGGTTCGGGGATTAATTTTAATTTTGCATTCCCAACAATTCTTTGGTGAAGGCGATGCTCTCATCGGGGGGTAAATCTTTGAGGATTTGGTTAATGTCTATCCCCAGATGCAGCGCACGGTCGGAAATTTTTGAAGCGTTGCTATTGCTGCCTTGGTACATTTCTTTGATAAGGTCGATGGCTTTTTTGTTTGTTTCCTCCCTTGCGCGCACGATGTCTACCATGCCGTGTACAAAGGTTTGAATGTTTTCGCCGTCGTCCATTTCGCCGCTTTCGTACATGCCTTTAAGGGCGTTTACCGTTTCGTGGACGTAGGCGGTGTTGTTTACAATGGCGTCCAGCCTTGTTAGCAAGTCGTTGGTGTTGGAAATTGTGTAAGCGTAGTGGTATCCCTTCGTAGGCGGGGTCGGTGGTGCAGGCGGAACCGGGGGTACAGGTGGTGCCGGTGGCGTTGCTTCCGGCCGCGGACCGTTGCTTCTGGGGTCGTGCTCTTCGTTATATATGCTCATAGGTTTGTCCTCCAATAGTGTTGGGGGACGCGCTTCATTTCGCGTGCCGAGTAGGCATAGGGTGCTTTCATCTATGAAGCGCGCCCTGCCATTTTTTACAAGCCCTTTGGCTCGTCTTGGGTACGTGGCTTCATACATATTACCTTGCTCGTCTATAACGCGGATATTTTTTGTTATGGGTATCCCTCCCCGTTTTTATTTGCGGTATAGACCGCGCAAACGCACCGTTTTGTGTGATGGGTGCCGTCCCCAGCGTTTGTACAAGCAAGTGTAGCACGCGAATAATTCCAATGCAAGCGAAAACTATGTCATTATCCCCTTTAGCTGCATATCAAACATGCGTTTATACACGCCTTGCTGCGCCATAAGCGCTTGATGGTTGCCTTGCTCTACAATTTTCCCCCCGTCGATTACCAGAATATTGTCCGCGTCCGCCACCGTGCGCAGGCGGTGCGCGATTACAAAACTGGTGCGTCCTTGCATGAGCATATTCATGGCTTGTTGAATTTTTGCCTCTGTGCGGGTGTCTACCGACGAGGTGGCTTCGTCAAGAATAAGAATATCGGGGTTGGCAAGCACGCAACGGGTAATGGCGAGTAGCTGGCGCTGCCCGCCGGAAAGGTTTCGGCTGTTTTCTGCCAGCAAAGTTGCATAGCCTTCGGGCAGTTGGCGGATAAAACGGTCCGCACCTACCAATTTTGCCGCTTTTTTAACTTCTTCGTCCGTGGCGTTGGGCTTGCCGTAGCGCAGATTTTCCATAATGCTTCCCGTAAAGAGGTAGGTATCCTGCAGCACAATGCCAAAGGCACGGCGCAGGGAATTGCGGGTATAATTTTCCAATGGTTGCCCGTCTAAAACAATTTCCCCCGCGTTTATGTCATAGAAGCGGGTGACGAGATTAACCAGTGTGGTTTTGCCCGCACCCGTTGGCCCGACAAGGGCTATGACCGAACCCCCCGCCGCACTAAAGTTAAAATCCGTGATGATAGGCGTATCTTCTGTGTAGCCAAAATGTACGTTTTTGAAGGCGATATCGCCACGGGCTTGCGTTAGCTCAACGGCATTGGGCGGGTCGGGGGTTTCCTCGGCTACGTCCAAAATTTCAAATACACGCTCGGTGCTTGCAAGGGCAGATTGCAATTGGTTATAGGTGCTCGCAAGGTCATTTAAGGGACGCCCAAACTGCCGCGCGTAGGCGATAAACGACGCAATTACACCTACGGTAATACTGCCGTTGATGGCAAGCACCGCACCCGCAAAGGCAACCACCGTCAATGACAAATTGTTAATAACATTCATGGCAGGCATGATAAAGCCCGACCATATTTGCGCCTGCGTGCCTGCTTTGCGCAAACGCTCATTAATTTTTGCAAAGTCTTGTACGCTTTTTTTCTCGCAGCCGTAGGCTTTAATCACCGCAATGCCCGAGATATCCTCTTCAATTTTCGCGTTAAGCAAGCCCAGTTCCAGCTGCTGGTCGCGGAAATAACGCCGCGTTTTTGCCCCGATTGTCTTGCCCACCACAAAGAAAAACGGTACGCTCACCAGCGCAAAAAACGTCATTTGCGGCGAGAGCCATAGCATCATGGCAAGTACACCCGTTACGGTAATGAAAATGGATGTCAACTGCACCAGCGCCATGCCCAAAATACCCGCGATATTATCCGTATCGTTGGAAAGTCTGCTCATCAATTCGCCGTGCATATACTTGTCAAAAAATTTGATGGGCAAGCGCTGCAAATGCGCAAAGAGATAGTGCCGCATACTGCGCACCAAGCGCTGGCTTGCCCCTGCAACCACCCACGTTTGCAAAAATTGCGCCAGCGAATCCCATATGTACAAAACAAGCAGCAGCCCAAAAATAGGCAAAGCAAACCGCGTTACCGTAGCCGCAGGGAAGGGATAAACCAGTCCGTCAATTAAACGCCCGATAAGAAACGGTCCAATGAGCGCTGCCGCCGTTGCCCCAATAGAAAGCAAAAAAATAGCGGGAAGCGCATACCACTGCTCGCGGAAATAACCCAGCAGGCGCAGAATCGTTTTTGTTAAATGCTTCGGGCGTTCACGCTCGCGCTGGAAGCGGTTGCCTTTCATGAGAATTCACCCTTCATGGAAAAATGGTAAGCAGCAGCGATAAAACCGCAGCACATACGATTTTTTGGCTGTTTTCATGATATGCTTCTATTGCTTGAAATGAATATTTGACGAAATGGGTAAATTGCGATATACTACGCGGCGGTTTTGTTTATCGGGGTGTAGCGTAGTTTGGCTAGCGCGCGTGGTTTGGGACCACGAGGTCGCAGGTTCGAATCCTGTCACCCCGGTTTTTTTATTACCGGTATTTGCCTTCGGCAAAAACGCTTCGCAGAAACCGCGCAGAAGCATTTGCGGAATCTGCTACGCTATGTACCTATAGCTCAGTTGGATAGAGCAACGGCCTTCTAAGCCGTGGGTCGGGGGTTCGAATCCCTCTAGGTACGCGATTAAATCTTGAAGCCCGCATTCGCGGGCTTCTTTTTATTAGATATCTTCTGCCCAGCGCAGCAGCAGCGCACCCGGTAGTATGGCTATCCACACAAAGGGGACGGAACGGAAGGGCGAAGCAAGCACTTCGATTAGCACATTATCGGGTATCACCCGCCACAGCAGATAAAACATACCGCCGCCAAGCACCCCCGCAATGAGTACGTATAAGCAGGCTTTTCCAACACGCGTAATGCGCGTATTGTCGAAAATTTTTACAAAAATCCACATAAGCAGACTAACAGAAACGGTAGTAAGCAACGTAACACCCAAGGCGCTAAAAAGCACTTCCCACGGCGCACGGGTTAAAATTTGGTTGGCTTGTTCATGTATCACGTTAATTGCGCCGCCGTATAAACCGCCAAGCACTACGAGCACAAGCAACCCGCGGCCGGATTCCAACGCGCCCCAGCGATATTCTACGCTAACCGCGCCGATAATCAACGCAACAAGCGCCAAAATGCCGTAGAGAATACCGCGTAACTGTATTTCGCTTGCAAATGTTTCGCGGTCGAAATTGAATATGCCTGCGGCAAGCAAAATCGCCGTCACTACCATAAACACGCCTGCGATAGCAGCTTGCAACGCAAGCCCAAAACCCGCACGCGGGTCGCGCCGCTTAATGTCATTTGGCGGCGGTACATGGCGCTGAATAGGGCGCGAACGCATGGGCGCTGCAACCACCCGCGTAGGCGCACGCGGCGGCTCGCCCGACGAAGTACGGGGAGTCACATCAATACGTGCGGGCAGTGTGGTTTGCGGCTGGTGTTCAATTTCGCTTTGCAGCTGGGAAATTACGTTGCCCGCCGCTTCGCTCATTGCCTTGTAGCCCGGGGGGATTAACCCCCGCGCCTTGGTTTTATACGCCAGCGCAAGCTTTAACACTTCTATACCCAGCGGGCCGGAATAAGCGCGCACTACTTCTGCTGCGGCGTCATAATCGTATAGGGTTAAATCCTTGGTGGTGCTTTCGGCACGTTTTACGCCGGAAATAATAAGTCTTAGCCCTTCTTCTATGTTGCGCTGTATTGCAAAGTCTTCGAGGATGATATTTTTCTTCCAAAGCGGGTGCGTGCCGCCGCACATAATAACGCCCAGCTGCAACATGCCCCAGCCGTCGTTATGGGCGTAGGCAAGGCGGTTTAGCCATTCCGCCATTTTTGCGGCATTGCCTATGCCGTTATCAATGCCCGAATAATGCCGCGCCAAGTTATATGCGCCCCCTGCGCGACCGCCTTCTGCGGCTTTTTCCCACCAATTAACCGCTTCCTCGGGCTTGTTTTGCGTCATTAAAAAATTGCCCCATTGCAACATGGAAACCGTATCGCCTTGCTCGGCAGCGGTTTGCAATTCCTTTTCGTTGATGGGTTCGTTCACCATATGTAGCGTCCCCTTTGCTTATACATGCTTCTATTATATGGAAATATTTAAGATTGTAAATCTTTTTGCCGAAGTATAATAAAATATGTGTGTTATAATGATGTAAAAAAAGGCGGCGATGCTATGAAGAAGATACTACATAAGTACATTGTGCGGATAATGATTGGGGTATTTACGGCAGTTTTAACTATATTATTATTCCCGTCGGCAGTAAACGCTACCCCCATTTCGGCCAACAACCTTACCCTATCTTCCCAAGCGGGGCAGGTGGGGACGACCTTTCATTTACAAGCCGTAACACAGATACACCCCGCCAATGCTTCTGCCCAGGCGGGCGATGTGGTTTGGTCACATATTGGCGGTAACGCGCCCGGTATTGTGGTTACACCGCTGGGCGGGGTTGCCGTAACGGGAGAAGGTACGGTAACTGTACGCGGCACAATCCCTGCCGCCGTTAATGGCGGTACCGCCGTAACGCGGGATTTTACACTTACCTTTGCACGGGGCGTGTTCGAAGCCACACTACATGGGTTGGATGCATTGTACGTGAATGTATTTACCTACGGCGAAGTGCATTTTGACCTTGAAGACGCCGAACTTCATGCGGAAATTTTTGAAGAAGATTTTCGCCTGTTTGGCTTACCGCCGGGGCTTATTGCAGATACGCCCCGCAGGGTAAGCGATACACGTGTGGTTGTACCCATTTCGGGTGCGCCTACGTTTGCGATGGGGTATTCCACCTTGCGGGTAAGCCCCGTCATTGCAGGACGCAACGTAATACGCGGGGTACAACCGCTGGGTGTTTCGCCTACGGAATTTAATTTGCCCGAAATTATTCGCAGCGCAGTTGTAGCAAACCAGCGCGCAACATTTGACCTAAATCCCGCCAATTTTGCCTTACATCGGGATATACAGGTGCATATTTTATCCAACGAGCAGATTTTACGTGCCGTTATGTACCGCAATTACCCGCTTATCGAAGGCATCGACTTTAGTGTTATTGGGGAAGATATATTCCGCGTGCATACGCATTTCCTGCGCCAGCTTCCCGTTGGGGAATGGCCGCTTACCTTTGACATGCGCCAAGGTGCAAGCCCCCAATTTTCTATGGAAATTATTGATACGCGCATTACCGCCCCCCAGGAACCCCGCCCCGCCAATGTATTAGACACACGGCTGCTTGGCGGCGATGGTGATGCATTAATTTTCATTGACGGTGCGCGCCCCTTGCAATTAAGTGCCTTAAACCTTGCCGGCGGAAGCGGGCGCATTGTACCTGCGTTACAAGACGGGCGCGCTTCATTATGGCTCCGCGCTGATATTTTAAACGACTTGGGGCATCGCTACCCCCACGCTACGTTGGAAATACACACCCGCTTAGGCACACTGCGCTTCCCCGCGGCACTTTTGGATATTTTGCGCGATGCACGGCTTGCCGTCGCCTTAGAGCGGTTGGACTTAGACCAGGTATATGTACGCATCACACTCACCGATATGAGCAACAACGCGCAATTGCTTTCACGCGTGCAGCAAGTTTTCGCCGGCGGGCAGGTGCTTTCCCCGTTGGTGGACGTGACGATAGAGTTGATTCGGCGGTCGGATATGCAGGTATTTTTCACCGTATTGGAATTTACGCGCCCCATTGAGTGGATACAAAGCATTATGCCTACCACAGGCATTGTGCGCTATGGCGCGTTTTGGTTTAATCCCTCCCCCCCGCGGCTGGAATTTGCGCCCCATCGTCCCCACGGGGCAAACGAGGTGCTTATCCGCTCCATTTACACGGGTGTGCATGGTATTATCAATAATGGCGCGATTATTAACGATTTAGCACACGACAATTGGGGCTTTGCGCATAGCAGCGTTGCCGCAAATACCGGCTTGGTGCAAGCGCAAAACGGCATTCTTGCACCCCACGCAACCATTACCCGTGCGGAATTTATTCAGCTGTTATCCTTTGCCATGCAGCTGCCAAGCCACCGCCCAATGCCCGAATTTTATGCAGACGTGCCCGCAAACCATTGGGCGTTTGACCCCATTGCCCGCGCGCGCTTTGCGGGTTTATTGGACGGAGAAGTAAACTTCCGCCCCAATGCACCCATCACACGACAGGAAATGATATCCATTACGGCATCGGCAATTATGCACAGCCGACGCGAACGCGCCCCCATAGATAAACCGCTGGAGCACCACATTGTTGACCACCACGAAATTGCCGCCCAGCACCGTTTTGCGGTACAAACGGCGCTTAATTACGAAATTTTCCGCGGCTTGCCCGACAATACCTTCCGCCCCAATATTCATGCCACACGGTTAGAGGCAGTGGCTGTAATTGTTGAGCTTGCGCGGGTGGTTGGAAATTTAATTTAGGAGGAAGCACATGAAATTTATTACATTAAACAACGGAATTAACATGCCCATGCTTGGCTTTGGGGTGTATGGTCTGGAAGAAGGCGCGCAGTGCGTAAACACGGTGCGTTTCGCTATCGAAACAGGCTACCGCAGTATTGACACGGCATCGGGGTATGATAATGAAAAATCGGTGGGACAGGCAATACGCGAAAGCGGCGTTGCACGGGATGATATTTTCCTCACCACTAAGCTGGGCAACGGCGCCCAGCGCGAAGGCACGGTGCAAGCCGCCTTTGATGAATCCCTTGCGAAGCTGGGCTTGGATTATATAGATTTATATATTATTCACTGGCCGTGCCCGGGGCATTTTGAAGCGGCGTGGCTTGCGCTGGAAAAAATCCAAGCATCGGGCAAGGTACGTGCGGTGGGGGTTAGCAACTTCCAAGCTCACCATATTGAAACGATTAAAAAAACGTGGGCATTTGCCCCCGCCCTTAACCAAATTGAGCTGCACCCCTTGCTTACGCAAAAACCGCTCATAAATTTTTGCCGCGAAAACGGCATCGCCCCGCAGGCGTGGAGTCCCCTTGGCGGCAACCGCCCGCTGCAGGAGCGAATTTTTACCAGCCCTGCCGTTTCACGCTTGGCGGAAAAATATAGCAAATCCCCTGCGCAAATTGTGCTGCGCTGGAATATCGAGTGCGGGGTAGTGACCATTCCCAAATCCGCCAACGAAGACCGCATTACACAAAATTTTAATATCTTCGACTTCGCCCTTACCCCGCAGGAAATGACGGAGATTGACGCATTAAACGAAAACCTTCGCGGCGGACCGGACCCCGATAATTTTAATTTTTAATTAATTGGGTATACTGTCTGTATGACAAATCCTAATTATTACACCGACCTTGCGTTGGAAAACCACGAGCAGCTGCAAGACGATAGCGGCGTGGAGGTAACCGTCGAGGAGGACGAAACCCTTGGCGCAACCGTTACGTGGGTAGAAATTACAAACCCAACGGGTTCAAACGCTATGGGCAAACCCATTGGCAATTACATTACGCTGGAATGCAGCGCAATGAAAACCCCCGACCCTGCCGCTCACGAGGAGATTAGTAAAATACTGGCGCGCAAATTAAGCGCGCTTTTTCCGTTGGAAGAAGATACAACCATTCTTGTGGTGGGCTTAGGCAACTGGCAAGTTACGCCCGACGCGCTGGGTCCGCAGGTATGCGAGCGAATGCTCGTTACCCGCCACCTGCAGGACGAAATGCCGCCCGAATTGCAAGGGCGCGTGCGCCGCGTAGCCGCCCTGCGCCCGGGCGTAATGGGGCTAACGGGCATTGAAACGGCAGAAATTATCCTGGGTGTTGCAAAACGCGTTAAACCCGATTTAATTATTGCAATAGATGCCCTTGCCGCGCGCAAAACCTCACGGGTGAATACGACTATTCAAATTTCCGACACGGGCATAAGCCCGGGTGCCGGGCTTGGCAACAAACGCACGCCCCTAAACCACAAAACGGTGGGCGTTCCCGTAGTTGCGATAGGTGTACCCACGGTGGTGGACGCGGCAACACTGGTCAACGACACCATGGATAACTTACTGCACACGCTGGAATTGCACACATTAGACGCAATGGATATCGACGCCCGCTACGCCCTTATAAAAAATGTGCTGGACCCCGAAGCAGGCAACATGTTTGTTACCCCAAAGGAAGTAGACGCCGTAATTACGCGGCTGGCGCACATTATCGCCAATGCGTTAAATATCGCCCTGCACCCGGGGATAACGGTGGAGGATGTTGGGCGGTATTTATCTTGACGAAGGTATTCTAGGGCTGTTCCACCACGCCGCGCCATACGGGGGCGGCGTTTTTGCGCAGGGCGTCCAGTTCATTGTCGAGCATTGCCAAATTGCCGTGGCGGTTGGGCAGCAGGCGGTGCAGGTTGGGCAGGTAATAAACCTCGGCGTAGAAGTCCGCGCCTTCTTGTTGGGCAGAGAGTGCCAGACCGCCGGATGTACCTGTGGCGCGGTTGTCCCTATTGAATGCAATGCGCAAAAACCACCCAAGGAGCGATTCCGTATAATTGTAAAAAACCAGCCGCACCGCTTCCCCGTTACGGTAAATGGTGCGCCCGTACATATGCAAATTACCCGAAAAACCTTGGGTGCGCAGGAATAATTCTGTATGGCGCACTTCACCTTCCTGCGCCCAATTATGGGTGTCTATTGCCCGCCAGGATGTACCTGTGGGGTTTCCTTCATCATCGTAGGTACGTAGGGTTGCGGTAAAGCCTGTTTCCACCCACATGCGCCCCGGGTCAAAGGGAATGGCGAGGATGTGCCAATTATGGGTAACCAGCGCAAACAGGCACACAAGGGCAATAAACCCGCTTACCCAAGCAAGCACCCTCCGTTTAGTAATGCGCCGCGTTTTTACTTTAATTAAATCCTTTGCGATATAGGCTTTCATCATTTACCTCCTTGGGCTTGTGCTTTAATTTGTGCCTGCCCATATACGTGTTGCGTTGGCGCGTTGTGCGTCAAAGCTTTCGTCGCTTAGGTTGCCCAGCCGCACGATGTTACGCACGGGAAGGTAGTAAATTTCAATGCGTTTGGGCGTGGGGTGGGCGGTTTGAAAGTCGTCTCCGTAGATACTCGTCCCCGTAAAGCTGCCCCCGTTCGACCAATTAACCGCTTCGATATTAAAGAATAGACTGTCCCACAGAGTTTCTGTCTTGTGGATAAACACCACCCGTACCCGTTCACCATCGCGATACAAATCGCGCCCGCGGGCATTTGTACCCGTATTGCCAAAGTTTTGCCATGCAAAATACGCCGTTTCCCGTGTATGCAGCACCGTATATTCGGGGGGGAACAGCCACGCCGTGCCCGCCCATGAAATTTCCCCTGTGGGGCTTTGCACCACCACTTCGTCGCGGATTTCCACAAACATGCGGTTTGCGTCAAACGTAATGGGCACGCGCCATTGGTGCGCAAAGATAAGCACAGCCACCAGCGCCACCACTAAGGAAAGTACCGCTGCCGTTACATTACGGCGGAAAATCCTGCCCCGTAGCTTTTGCAAGAAGTTGGGGGGGGGGGTGTTAGGCAAGCCTTCGGGCAAGGCTTCGGATATAGGCGCTGTCATTTGCGCGTGTATCCTGCGGCAGTGGGAGCATTCTTCCAGGTGCGCGGTAATGTCGGCGTTGGTTTTTTTACAGGTTAGCCCGTCGATAAAGGCGGGCAGCAGCTCTTTTACAATATAGCATTTCATTGCAATTCCTCCGCGATTTTCATTTTAGCGCGGTAGAAGGTGACCCGCGCCCAGTTTTCCGTTTTCCCTAATATTTCCCCTATTTCTGCGAAGGAAAATTCCCCCGTTAAACGCAAGTGAACCACCTCGCGCATGGAGTCGGGCAAAACGTGTATTGCTTTGTACAGCGCGGTTTTGTCCGCGTTTTGCATTGCCGCTTCCTCGGGCAGCCGGTAACAATCTGTTACCGGTTGGTCATCCAATTCAACGCGTTTGTAGCGCGCATTTTTCGCCAGGTGCCTGTACCACATGTGCTTGGCTATCGAACACAGCCACACCCGCAATTTACAACGCCCGTCGTAGCTTTTTATCGTGCGCATTGCACGAAAAAAGGTTTCCTGCGTCAACTCTTCCGAGATGTCCGCATCGTGGGTTAGGCTGTACAGGTAACGGTATACGTCCTGCGCATGTGCGATATATGCGTTTTCGATATCGGTCATGTTTTCTCCTACGGGGAAGGTTAAAGCAAATCTTTCACACTTATATATCCGCCTTGTGCGCAATTCGTTACAAATTTGCCACAAATTTTCGCGGATTTTTTTCGCGGCTTCCTATATAATGCATTTAATCAAAAAGGAGTTGAGAAGATGAAAGCGATAAAAACGATGGTAACGGTATTATGCGTGATAACACTGATGGTGGGAAGCGGCTACATAGGCGCGTACATGACACAGCGGAATCTTACGGCGCAAGCGGAAGCACCCATACAGGAAACCGCACCTGCGTTTATTAACGGGAGCATCGAAGCGGTGAGCCTTCGCGCCATTGCGGGGCGCGAAATGTCTATGCCCGATTTGTTTGACTACGCCAACCCCAGCGTTGTTGCAATCAGCACGCAAATTATGGGACGCAACGCCTTTGGACAGCAGGTGCCGCGCCCGTCGGCGGGTTCGGGTTTTTTAGTTTCGGCAGACGGTTATATTGTGACAAATAACCACGTGATTGAAAGCGCGCGGGAAATTACCGTGCTTATGCATGACGGGCGGGAATTCCCCGCCGAAGTAATAGGGCGCGACCCCCTAACAGACCTTGCAGTGATTAAAATTGATGTGCGCGGCTTCCCGTTTTTGCGGTTTGGTAATTCCGACACCGCACGGGTGGGCGAACAGGTAGCCGCTATCGGTAACCCCTTGGGCGAGCTGGCAAATTCCATGACCGTGGGGCACTTGAGTGCCCTAAACCGCGACGTTTTTATCGACGGCGCTTATTACAATAAGTTGCAAACCGACGCGGCGGTAAACCGCGGAAATTCCGGCGGTCCGCTGTTAAATGCCTTTGGAGAGGTAATTGGCGTAGTAAGCGCAAAGCATGCGGGTACGGGTATTGAAGGGCTTGGTTTTGCCATACCCGCGACCCAAGCACAGGAAATTACAGCACATCTTATCGAATACGGCTTTGTGCGCGGGCGGGCGATGCTGGGCGTCACTATTTCCGCCAACCACTCGCAGCGGGTGCAAATTGCCGTGGTTGCGCCAAACAGTGCCGCCGCCGAAGCGGGTCTTCGCGTAGGGGATATTCTGCTGGAAATTAACGGCGAACCGCTTCACGCCTTCACCGACCTGCGCCGCGCACTGGACAATGCCCACCCAAGCGATACTTGGGAAATCCTCGTAAGAAGGCAAGGACAGGAAATAACCCTAGTTGCCGTGCTGGGGGAAGCAGGGGCGTAAAATAAAAACAAATTTAATTTGTGACATTTTCTTAGAAAATGTCCAAAAATGTGTTGTATATTATCGGTAAGCCAACGGGCGCACACCTTAGTAGGCGCACCACAGCTCTGTCGGAAAACGAATGCAACGTCCCTGCGCTCATCTACAGTGGTTGCTACCTCGAATGGATTGACTTCCCCGCGGCTTACAATTAGGACAATTATGCTACAGGTTTGTTATTGCCAAACGAGTGCCGCTTATATGAAAGCGCGCAGCGGTGCTTGTGCGGTTTGTTGCTCTCAAACTTACAGCCGCCGGTTGTCCGACACGGGAAAGCCGATTTACCGCTCATCTTTTACGCGAGGATTCCTTAGCCGCAAGGCTGCCTGTACAAGCGTGTATGAGATGAAAAAAGCGATTGTCCGCTAACCGTGGCAACATGTGTAATAGTTAAGGAAATAGACAAAAAAAATGAAAGTACGCCTTGTTTTTATGCAGGGCGTGCTTTTAGTGATTAGCGATTAGCCAACTTGTTTTTATTGACACGCAGTAATAACCGAATTTATTATTCACACAAATACAACACTGCAAGGCAGTTGCTACACTAATATTTATTTCCTCAAACATTTGGAGTGAAAGCATAATGAAAAAAATGTTGTCACGGTTTTTCATTGATAAAAGCTACGATGAAATGGTTAAATCCTACAATAAAAGTGACGCACATTATATTGCAATTATTTTTTGCATATATATCATAACCATATCCTTAAACTTATTCATTAGACGGATATATAATTTAAGTTTTCTTGCCTTAATTCCGTCAATGATGATACAGGTTATAACTGTATTTGCAGTAATTATCAAAAAGAAAAACTTACTTGCATCAATTGGTATTACAAAAAAGAATTTTATACAATCTTTTTTTACAGGTATTTTCTTTTCAATAGTTATTGTATTTGCATTAGATAGCTTTAACCGCATCCGTGAGTTGATTCAACAAGGTTCAATTTTAGAGATTCTGTTATCAATTACATTTTGGTTTGTATTCGTATCTTTTAGCGAAGAAGTAGTGTTTAGAGGATACATACAACCAAGGATATATGGCTATGTTAAAAATGATATAATTGCAGTTTTAATTGGAGGATTTCTTTTTGCATTGATGCATTTACCTACCGTAATAATAGACCATGTTTTAGGAATTTCTTTATTTATATTTTCTATTTCATTTATTGAATGGTTTTTTATGTTTTTTCTATTTCATTTTATCCTCAACTCACTGTACAGAAAGTACAATTCGATTGTCGCTCCGTTTATTTTACATGGCTTCATGAATTTAAGTTTAATTAACACCACAATTTTTTTATAGGTGTTTTCAACACTCTACTTCACCCCACCTGCGCCCGTTTAAACACCCACCCCGCGCAACATAGCAGCCCGGCCCCCACCACCAACGAGAAAATGGGTTCAAATATAAAGGGTGGAATAAATAAACCAAATATTTCATAAGGGAAAAAGGAGAAGGTGGAAACAGCGTGTTCTGTGGGGTGGGGTATAAAGTCGATAATGAGCCGATTTAAATTAAACACCCAGCGAATTTCATTAAAGGGGAGCGATAAATATAGGGTTGCGGGTGCCATGTATACAGTGGCAAGTATTAGGGAAACAAAGGCAGACCTTGTAAGTGCGGAAAATAACGCAACCAGCGCACCCAAATAAAAGGCGCGCAAGCAAACATTAATAATTAAAATCCACGCCGCTTGGCTTAGCGTTAGGGAATATACGGCAAAGGGGATGCGTAATTGCAGCATCGCCCACCCGCCGTCTGCGCCAAAGGCGAGCAGGCTAATCGCCAATGTAGACAGCGTAAACAACAGGGAAAGCCCAAGACTTATCCCCGCCGCTGTAAATATTTTTGCCCAAATTAATTTGCTTTTCCCGTACTTGGCAGCCAGCATAATTGGCGCAACGCCCGTTTGGTGTTCGGCGGCAAACAGGGAAGCAATACATATCGCAATCACAAAAAACAAAAAAATGGCAACGGTGTTGGCACGGTTTAAAAAAATATCAAACCCACCTGTATAGGCAAATACCCATGGTGCGGGTAATTGCTCGTTTTTTTGCATTATCCACCGTGCGCCGCCTTCGGATACGCGGTTCATTAAAAATTCATCCTCAGGGAGCATGGCAAATCGGTTGTCACGGTTTGTGTAGAAAGCGACGGCCTCTTCGGGGCTTTCAACTTCGCCCATAAAGCGAATGATATGCCAAATATTTCGATAAGGGCTAAGCCAAAAATTTTGCCCCTCTGTTTCGCGGAAAATTTCGTACAAAAAATCCCCGTCCAATTCACGCCCCGTTAAAGCGCGGGCGTGTTCGCGATTATTACGCATGGTTTGCACCGCATCGGGAATGGGGGACAGGGGCTGTATCAAATCGCCCACCTGCCCAATGCAAATTAAGATAAAAATAACCGCAAACACCGCAATTACACGTTTTTGCATAAAAATTTTCTTCCATTCATACCCCATTAATGTAAGCATAACTTCACCCCACCTGCGCCCGTTTAAACACCCACCCTGCGCAACATAAAAGTCCAATCCCCCCCACCAGCGAGAACACCCCTTCAAAAATAAAGGGCGGCACAAACACGCCAAATATTTCATAAGGCACGATTGAAAAGGTGGAGCGCACAGGGCTTACCATATCGGGGGTAACCGCTATCACCAATCGGCTGAAGGTAAAAATCCAGGGTATCGCAACGGGGATAAAAATCATTCCCGCCATAAATATCCATACAAAAGCAATGATTATCGTAGAAAATGCCGACCGCAGCTTCGCCGAGAGTAACACAACCCCCGCCGAAAAAAACAATATCCGCGCCGCAATATTGGCAAACAAGATAACCGCCCCTTGCACCACGGTTAAATTGTAAATAGATAACGGTTCATACAGCTGTAGCATCGCCCTTGCGCCGTCTGCGCCAAATACGGCAAGGCTCGTGCCTAAAGCGCTCAAGGTTAAAAATAAGGCAACCATTAAACCAAAGGTTGCCGCCGTAAGCAGCTTCGCCGTAACTAATTTGCTTTTGCCGTACTTGGAAGCAAGCTGTAGCGCAGCCACCCCTGTGCGGTATTCATTGGGGAAAAGAGGGGCTATGCTTACGGCGACGGCGGTAAATATTACGAGGGTCATAAAAGCGGAGCGGGAAAAGAAATTGCCAAAGCCCGCCGTAGGGTAAAAAATCCAAGGTGTGGGTACGGCTTCGTGTTGCTGTGTTACCCAATCCCCACCCCGTTGCGAAACGCGACCCCGCTCCAATTGGAAGGCGAGAGTTTCTGCAAAATTGGCATGGTATTCGTGGAGGGCGGTAATTTCATTGCCGGCGCGGGCCCGTTCGTAGGCGCGGACTTCCCGCATTTGTTCCCACATATTTTCATGAGGGGTAAAGCCGGGCAACAATAGACTAAATTGCACAAAACACACCAACGCCAATGATATTACCAGCACAATCACATTGCCCTTGCGCAATAAAAGCTTCTTCCATTCATATCCCATGAGTGTACATAAATCACGCATAATCATTTTCTCCTTCACTATCACCAAAGTGTTCCATGTAAAGTTGCTCCAAGCTTTGCCCTTGGGAAAGCAATTTATCTACCTTGCCGCCGGCAATAATTTGCCCGTCCTTCATCAAGTGTACATTGTGGGCAATGTCCTCTACGTCGGAAACAATGTGCGTAGAAAGCAACACAATACGGTCACTGCCAAGTTTGGCGATAAGGCTGCGGAATTTTACCCGTTCCTTAGGGTCCAGCCCTGCGGTGGGCTCGTCCAGTATTAATATCTTGGGGTTATTGAGCAAAGCTTGGGCAATGCCCAGCCGTTGCTTCATCCCCCCCGAGAAGGTCTTAATTTTCTTTTTCGCCACATCGGTTAAATTTAACTGCGAAAGCAATGCCTCGCTTTTTTCCTTGGCAAAGGGCTTTGAAAGCCCCTTTAGGCTTCCTAAATAGCACAAAAAACCGTGTGCCGTAAAGTTTGGGTAATAGCCAAAATGCTGGGGCATGTAGCCAAGTACATCGCGGTATTCCTCGCGGCTTACGTCTATACCATTGTAGGCGACACTTCCCCCCGTAGGGGTAAGTAAGCCGCACATCATACGCATTAATGTGGTTTTACCCGCGCCGTTTGCGCCAAGCAAGCCATGCACCCCCTGCGATAATGTGAGGGATACGCGGTCTACCGCAATTTTATTTTTGTACTGCTTGGTTAAGCGGTCAATGATGAGTTGCATGTGATTTCCTCCAATTTATTGATTAGTGTAAAAATTTCAAATGCCGTCCATAAAATAAGCGCCGCCAACATCCATGGGAAAAATAAATTTATATAAAAAATAAATATACTGCTTGCGCTTACCATCACAGAAATAATGCCGCATACCTGTACCCTTTCAAACCCTCGAAAGCGGTTAATAAAAAATAGCGACAATGCACAGCACATTAGGTAGGGGGT
The DNA here is from genome assembly GCA_009786535.1 of Defluviitaleaceae bacterium. GTDB lineage: Bacteria > Bacillota > Clostridia > Lachnospirales > WQUN01 > WQRX01. Next base: position 29,082 of record WQRX01000029.1, read on the forward strand.
AAATAACAGCGCCAAATAAGCAAATGAAATAAAGAAAGAAATAATTAATAATACGACAAAATTCACCAAGCCCAGTATACCCAATCGTGCAAGGGTAATGTCCGCCAGGCTAAAGCGGCAGCTTGCTTCCAGCTCTTCCATTTGAAAGGATGCGCTTTTAGCAAGCTCCGTAATGCCCAATAGCGCAAAGAAGGGTAAAAACGCCGCAAGGGAAAAAATAAATAAATCCATATTATAAATATTTTGTATTCCGATAAAAACCGACACAACCAGCGCAAAGGACGCCGCCCATACCCGCTTGCGTATATACCCAATTTGCGTGATTATAAATCCAACACGCGATAAGCGCGGGCTTTCCATTACAAGAAAAAATGCTTGCTTGCGCGTTGCAGCAGGGGCAGTAAAAACATTTTTTAATTGCGGTTTTATTTTTTTATTCACGCAAAATCCTCCTTTTTTAGAGCAGTTTTTAATGTTGCCAGCGCAAATTTTATTTTACGGTGCAAAGCAAAGCGGGATAAACCTGTAAAGGCGGCGACTTCCCCCAGCGTTAAATCGTTTGCGTAGCGCAGTAAAATAATTTCCTGCATATCTTCGGGCAAGGCGGCTAAGGCGGTTTGCAAGGCTACCGAGGTTTCCACCGCTTCGTAAGGCGAAGGCGCGGGCGTATCACCATCCGATAGCGGCTCAGTTGTTTTTTTGCGAAAGTGGTCTATGCATAAATTACGTGCCAAAGTATATAGATAGGCAAGGGGCTTGCCGCGGCTTACATATTTATGCTGTGTAAAAAAGCGTAGGAATGTTTCTTGCGTAATGTCTTCCGCTAAGTGCGCATTTTTCACCTTAAAAAAACAATATTTAAATATTTTGTCGTATAATGCAGACAAATCCACGGGGTACCCTCCCTTCATTATGCTTAACGTTTTACGCGCATAAAATGTGCGCGGTTTATAAAGTTTCCTAAAAAATGTTATACTAAACTTCCCACAAGAGGAGTGATAATGTGAAAAGAGAACTAATGCTGCGCTACATTTACGCTGTGGTGCGCCACCTGCCCGCAGACAAACGCGACGATGTGCGCATTGACCTGGACAGAAGAATTAACGAAAAATTACATGCCCGTAACGACGATAACATGCAAGCCGTACTTGCCGAAATGGGCAACCCCAACGAAATAGCGCTGGAATACTGCGAAACCACCCCGCGCGAAGGGCTGATAAGCGGCATATATTATTTAATGTACCGCCGCGTGCTGTTACTGGTACTGCCTATTGTGGCAAGCGTTGTTACGGTGGCGTCTATCATTGGCATCGTTACCGACCAATATGTGATTATACTGCCGTTTTTCCGTCTGGGGACGGGTGCGCTGTTTACCGCGCAGGGGCTGCAATTTATTACAGCGGTGGTGGGCAGTGTTGTACAGGCGTTTATCATTATTTCCCTTGTGTTTATCGTGTTAAATAAAAAGCAGGTGCAACTCAGCAGTGAAAACTTCCTGGCCGATTTACCCGAACTGCCCGAGCATGAGCGCCCCGTATCCGTTAGCGCAAGCGTGGTGGAAATGGTTATCTCTATTTCATTAACGACATTGTTTGTCGTGTACCCGCATATCATGGGTTTGCGCAGCGAAGGCGTATGGATACCCATCTTCGACACGGCGTTACTGCGCAGCCTGTGGCTCCCCTTCCTTGTATGGTGTGCGCTGGAGGTGGGCATGGAAATTTTAAAACTTGCGGAGGGGCGCTACACAATGCGCCTTGCGGGTGCCGCGGTGCTTGCGGGCATTGGCTGTGCGGTTTGCGCGTTTATTGTTTTTGGGGGCGCAAGCCTGGCAAACCCCGATTTTGTGTACTATGTACAAGGGCTGGCATATGATTTTCCCGTTTTTGACGGCGCGTTAGGCAACGCAATTATTAACCCGCAGCGGGTGGCGCTTGTCATTATGCTTGCTGTCATCTTTTTTGAAACGCTGGAGGTTGTAATAAAAGCATTTCAATCACGCCGTTAGATGTGGTATAGTAGTGTAGACACATTTATGGGAATGAGGGCTACCATTGTTTACACTTACCATTAACGACAAAAAATATCATGCAACCAACAACCAAACCATTTTATCACTGGCACAAAGGGAAGGGATTTTTATCCCCTCCCTTTGCTTTAGCGAAAAATTGCCCCCTTCGGGCGCGTGCGGTTTATGCTTAGTGGAGGCAGAGGGCGCAACCCGCCCCCTTCGCGCATGTGCCGCGCTATGTACGGAAGGCATGAACATTCGCACCGATACGCCCCGTTTGCGCAACATGCAAAAACGCATATTAGAGTTACATCTTTCCGCCCACGTGGGGGATTGCGTAGCCCCGTGCCGCGCCGCTTGCCCTGCCGATACCCACTGCGGCACATACATACAGCATATTGCGCAAGGCAACGTTGAAAAAGCCGTGGCAAAAATGTACGAGGCACACCCCTTCCCCGCCAGTATTGCTTATATTTGCCCCCGCCCCTGCGAGAAAAATTGCCGCCGAAACGACTACGACCAAGCGGTAAACATCGCGGGCTTAAAAAACTTCGCCGTTGAAAGCTACGTCGGCACGTATATGCCCTCTGTTGCAGAATCTACAGGCAAGCATGTTGCCATTGTCGGCGGCGGTCCTGCGGGGCTGACGGCGGCATACTTCTTACGGCGCAACGGGCACGATATCACCATATACGAACGCAACGCACAGGCGGGCGGGTTATTACGCTACGGTATACCCGATTACCGCTTGCCCAAACATATTTTAGATGCCGAGCTCGCCGTACTTATTAACATGGGCATTCACATTGTCACCGACATGCAGGTGGTTGTAAATTTACCCGCTTTGCGTGCGGACCACCACGCCGTTATCATTGCAACAGGCGCGGGCGAATCTAAGCCGCTGGGCTGCACGGGCGACAATTTACCCATCGTGCAGGGCGGCACAGCATTTTTGCATTTAGTGGCGATGGGCTATACCTTTAACACACAAATTAATGAATCCAACCACGTTGTGGTTATAGGCGGAAGCAACACGGCAATAGACGCGGCACGCACAGCGCTTCGCCTTAACGCGGGGCAAGTTACCATTGTTTACCGCCGCACTCGTGCCGAAATGCCCGCCGACCCACGCGAAATAAACGCCGCCGAAGCGGAGGGCGTACAATTTAAATTTCTGGCCGCTCCGTCGGAGGTTACACCCAACGGCTTGTACTTGCAAATTATGGAACTGGGCGCACCCGATGAAAGCGGCCGCCGCACCCCCGTTCCCATAGAAGGCAGGCAAGAATGGCTGGGCGCATGCATGATAATTTCTGCAATTGGGCAAAACGTGATTACCGAAGGCTTTGAAGAAATTGAAACCACAAGCTGGCATACGCTCAAGGCTGCGCCAAATACCTACGCAACCAACCTGCCCGGTGTATACGCAATAGGCGACGTAACGGGGCAAAGCGCCTACGCCATCGAAGCCATTGCCCACGGGCGCGAAGCCGCAAACGCCGTACACGCCTATATTTGCGAAACCCAAGCCCCCGCCCCGCGCCCCCAAATCACGGTACAAAATAGCCCGCCAATAACTCCGATTAGCGCCCCGCGCCAAAACGGTATTCGCCTAACCCCCGAGCAAGCAAAAAAAGAAGCCGACCGTTGCTTACGCTGCGGTTGCTCCCCATCCTGCAAATTGCTATCCCTTATTAATCAGTTACAAATTACGCCAAATGCAAACCCCGTTCCCAAGCCCAAGACCCCTAACCACGACCCAAACAAGTGCATTTTATGCGGGCTATGCATACAAGCGTGCCCTAAGGGCATACTTTCCCTTGCGCATAGAAGCATTAGCACTACCCTTTGCACCCACTTACTGGGTAGCCCCGCGTGCGAAAATTGCACCCACTGCGGCGACATTTGCCCAACGGGGGCGGTTAGTCTGTAACGATTTCTTCCAACGCTGCGATAGTACCGCCAACGGGGTCACCTTTATCCGCAATAACTGCGCACAGCCGATTTTTCATAATGGGATATCTCCTTTCCTTAGCATTGAGTTAAGCTCGTATATACGCTTGTAATAAGGCCATACCTTGCGCTTGTTGTGCATTTCGTAATGCCTACATAGTACTTCATAAAAATCTATGGCGAGTAAAAATAGGCATTGCGCTTCAAATGCAGGAAGTGCAATTGTCGTTATATATTGACGGGACGCTTCCTCTTCCAAGGTCATTAAGTGCTTTCTTCCCGTTAAAATAATATGCTCTGTCTCGCCCTCTTCCTGCAAAGCAATGCCGTCATTTAAGCACGCCATTGCTTTTTCTTCGCTGCCCATGGCTATAAGTATATTTGCCTTGACATAGGTGATATTTGCATAGGCATCCAAATGACGGTCAATATAGTTAAAGGCTAAATCAATGTTTTCCAACGCGCTTCTATAATCCTGTGTATTAAAGCAAACCCTTGCGATTCGTTTATAAATTAATCCTATGGTCACTTTTGCTGATTTAACTTTTTTCTCATCTCGTAAACAGCCCTTTAAAATTTTCAGCGCTTCCTCGTGCCTGCCGACATTGCTGTAATTTTCTGCTAAAAAATAACGGGTGTAAACACTAAAGGACGTGTTGCCGCTTTTTTCGGCAAGGTCTTGTGATTTAAGTAAATATTCAACAGCCCTGGACGCAAACCCCATGTCGGAAAGGCAGTGACCTATATTGTAATATAAAGTTTCGTTATTTAAATTTAATGCGTCTCCCTTTTCTTCTGCAAGCAAAAACGCGCGCAACGCCTCTTTGCGGTTTGTGTGAATTGCCCTTATCCCCACTTGGCGGTTATACCAATAAGATGCTTCATCATTAAACGTAGCTGCGCGGGCGTCTAAGCTTACCATGCATTCTTCTATGGCGGCTGTGTCGCCTGCCGCTCTGTAGTGTGCTACGTTAAATATGTCGTATAGGTCAATAAGCTCCGCACAAATTAATAGCTTAACGCAGGGCGTTAAATTTTGCTTGATACGCTTGGCTTACTCAATATCATTAAATAAAGACATTTCCTTCCAATCGTATAGCTGCTGCTTAAATGCCATTTCCTCTTCATCGGTTAACGGAAGATTAGGCGCGCCCAAGGCGAGTTTAAATTGTTGGATAACGCTTTCCGGGGGCGGTTTACCGCTTCCCTCATTTTCTATCTTTTGGAGATACGTTCGGTGAAATCCCATGGCGGTAGACAACTGCGAAACGGACATTCCGCATTTTTTTCGTATGGCAATCATTTTATTAAGCACCGTCATAGCCGCAACACCCCTAGTGAGAATTTTTGCCGGAATAGTTGCCCCTTAGCGTATACACGCTTTGTCACTTTGTCAACATTTTTAATATTTTATGTCGCACGCTATCAATAAATTGCCGCTAAACTGCCGTAGCTAACAACATACGCGAATTAAAAAACAGTTGTATTTACAGGCTTTTAAAGAAAAGCCGCAAATCAGCATTTCTAATAATACAAAATGGCAGAAAGATTCTCGACATTTAATTGACAACGCAGCAGTACAACTATAGTATCGTTTAATCATAACTAGATTGGGGAGGCTTTTATGAACACCTTAGACAATGCAGAAAAAGTATCAAACAATGTAAAGAAGCAGACCGCGGTAGAAATTTTGCGGTTTGCCGCTACGGTTTTCATCATTATCATACTTAGTGCCGTGTCTATTTTTGTATACGCACCCGCTGCAATAAAAATAGCCGCCGTTATTGCCTGTGCCGTTGCGTTGATGCTGCATTTTGCAAGGGTTAAGGGCATTGCCAAATTGCTGCACGAAAGCGCACAGGCAATTAGCAAAAACGATGAAATAGCGGAAGAAATTAAGCGCGTAGAACAAGCAATATGGTCTAACGACTGGTATGCGCGTATCAACGCCAGCGTATTAAATGATGAAAGCGATGCAAAAGCAAGCAAGGGAATAAACCATTTGCTTGACACCGTTTTTCACTTTTTATACACAATACCTTGTGTTATCTCTATGTACAACAGCAATGCACAGTTTATTTATGTCAACAGAAACACCGAATCGCTGGGCTTTAAAAAGGAAGATGTTTTAGGCAAAACATTGTTTGATGTGTCCCCGTCCGATGATACAGCCGAAACAGTGAAAAAAATAAAAGACGTTTTTACTACGGGCAGCGAAGTGTATTTTCAACAGTCTGTAACCTCACCGTCGGGTGATTTATTAATTGAAGATTATTTCATCTACCCCATTAAAAATACGCAAGGGCAAGTGGTTGCCGTTACCGTAGTTAATTTTGATATTAGCGCAACCATTGCCAAAACAAAAAAAGTGAGCGACTACCAAAACTTTGAAGCCGCCGACATTGCCAATAAATTACGCGAGGGGCTTTCGAAGGGTATTCTTGACTTTACCTTTGCGCCGGAGCCGCACGACGAAGATACCGCCGCCGCCGCCGCCGCTTACAAGCAAATCGGCGATACGTTAAGCCATGCCATTTCTGTAATAAAGAGTTATGTAGATGAAATTAACGTAAAGCTAACCGGCATTGCACAGGGCGACTTGACCGTGCGTATCGACCGCGAATATATTGGCGATTTTGTTTCTATCAAGGATTCGATTAACAATATCAGCAGCAGCTTGCATAAAACAATGGCGGAAATTTCTTCCGCCTCGGTGCAGGTGCTTACGGGTGCAAAGCAAATTGCGACCAGCGCTACCGACTTGGCAAACGGCGCTTCGCAACAGGCAAGCTCTATTGAGGAATTGAACGCAACCATTGATGTGATAAGCCAGCAAACGCAGAAAAATGCGGGCAGTGCCGCCGACGCCAGCGTACTTTCCGAAAAATCTACCCAAAATGCAAAAGACGGCAACAAGGATATGCAAAAAATGCTCGATGCCATGGTGGAAATTAAAAAATCCAGCACCGACATTTCGCGCATTAACAGTGTAATTCAAGAAATTTCGTTCCAAACCAATTTGCTTGCGCTAAACGCTTCGGTAGAAGCCGCCCGTGCGGGCGAACACGGCAGAGGCTTTGCCGTGGTAGCGGACGAAGTGCGAAGCCTGGCTGCCCGAAGCCAAAACGCCGCAGAAGAAACCAACGGGCTAATTACAGATTCAAATAACCGCGTAGACATGGGCAGTAATATTGCCGCTTCTACCGCCGAGGCGTTAAAGCTTATCGTAAGCAACGCAGATGAGGTTTTGCAAATTATTAACGATATTTCTGCATCATCCCGCGAGCAAGCCGATGCAGTTGGGCAAGTAAGCGTTGGCGTAAGCCAGATTTCTAACGTGGTGCAAAGCAACTCTGCCGTGTCGGAACAAACCGCTGCCGCCGCGCAGGAGTTAAATTCACAAGCCGAGCTGCTTCGGCAGTTGGTGTCATTCTTCAAGCTGTAATATTTTTACAATAGGGAGGACTTATAAGTGAAAGACGACATAATGATTCGTGTTGCTAAGGAAGAGGATATTGAAGCGGCGTTAGAAGTTTTGGGATACAGTTTTTATCACGACCCATTTTTCACATGGGCGGTGGAGGATGAAGCCGACCGCATGGAAGTGGTAAGCGCCTATTATCGGGTGTATATGAGGCATTGCCTAACAAACGGCGTTACCCACTTGGCATATAAAAAAGAGGACGAACTATTGGGCGTTTCGGTATGGCTTTCTAACGATGCGCGGGGTGACCGCTTAAGCGACGACATTGAGCGCGCCGTGGGTAAATATGTATCCCGCTTTCGCGTATTTGGGCAGCGTTCGTACTTGCATGAGCCGCAAGACACTTATTTTAGCCAATTAATCGGCTTTGGGGTTGTACCTGCGGCACAGGGCATGGGCATTGGGCTTGCACTTTTGGAATACCACGGCAAAGAACTGGACGCGATGGGCAAATCGTCTTACATTGAGGCAAGCACACAGCGTTCCTTTGAAGGGGTATATAAGCGGGCGGGGTATCAGCCCATTGGCGAAGTGATTCCGTTTTCCGAAACCAACAAATTATATCCGCTGTGGCGCCCTGCAAAAAGCACGGCTTCGGAAACGCCCGTTCGTAAAAAAAGAGAATATGTACTTGACAGCGTAATCCGCTTTGGTAAATATGACTGGCGGGTGCTGGATGTACAGGACGATAAGGTGCTGATTATCACAGAAAAGGTGCTGGAAACAAAAGCCTATCACATAAACAATGAACCCGTAGTTTGGGAGAATTGCAGCCTACGCCATTACTTAAACAACGAGTTTTACCATACCTTCACAGACGCGGAAAAAGAAGATATTGCACTCATCAATATCACGAATTACGGCAACCAATGGTTTGGCAACAGCAGTGGCGGCGGTACGATGGACTACATCTTCTTGTTAAGCATTGACGGCACGGTTAAATATTTCGGCGACAGCAGGCAGCTACGCGGCGGCAATGAAAACGACAAGCATTTCATTGATGATGAATTTAATAACGCGCGAAAAGCCGTAACGCCTGAGGGCGAGCCCTCCAGTTGGTGGCTAAGAACAGCGGGCAGTGACGGTAACTTAACCGCAAGCGTTACCACCGATGGGCGGATTTCCGTTAGCGGCGATTTTGTGAACCGTGACTTTGCCCCCATTGCAGGGGTGCGCCCGCTGCTGTGGCTGAGCCAGTACGTTAAAAATTAAATTAACAATAACTACGCCTAACAACACCCCTCGCGGCATACATCGGGGAATGCTACATCATCTAATGCGGGCAGAAATACAATATCCGCCTGTGCGGTTTTTTCTTCCAAGCCTGCAAAAATGGCTTCCACCATGCGGTCCTCCATGCTGCGGGGCTGGGTTTGGTTTAGGGCGTGCCAGTCATTTTCGTTGGGCTCTATGCGTTTAATGATGTGATAGCCGAACATGCTTTGCACGGGGGGCGCAACTTCACCCATAGATAGTGCGCGGGTGGTTGCTTCAAATTCGGGCACCATTTCGTTAGCGGCAAAGGAATACCCGTTAGGGAAGCCAAAAATACCCGTATCCTGCGTGTAGGTGTGCATAAGGGTGTCAAAATCTTCGCCCGCTTCTAACCGTTCCCACAAATGCGTGATAAAGGCGTGGGCTTCTTCTTCGGTGTTAAAATTATCAAAATTTGCAAGAATATGCTTTGCGCCAAGCAACGGGGGGTCGGCGGGCAAAAATTGGGCAAAGGGCGCAAATGCATCTGTATCAACCAGTAAAAAGTCAATTAAATTGTCTAATAAAATTTGCAAACGGTATAAATCGGCAAGGTGCGTCGGGTCACGAAAGCCGTCGGCGTGTAACAATGTGTGGAATTGCTCTTCGCCCAAAACATCGTACAGGCGGGCAATTTCGTTGTCTATCATTTCTTGTTCAAAATCCATGAGTATTATGCCTAATGCATGTGCGTATGCGTCAAATACGGTGTAAAATGCCGCCGTGCGTACCGCTTCTTCGCGTATAACGCGCCCAAAGGTTACGCCGCTGGAATGCATTGCGTATTCGTCTATCTCAAATTCGCCGTGTTCCATAAAAAATTCCCACAAAAAGCGCTCTTCCACGTGGGGGATATGAATTTTTACCTCGTGGGCGTTTAGGTATACGCCGTTTACCCGCGCTACCTGCGTAATCCCCGCCTCGCTTGCGGCGGGCGCGCCGTAGGCGGGTGCTTCGTCGTCGTCTTGTGCGTTATTTTCCTGCCCATTATCGGCGCAGGCGGCAAGCAGTACAAGCAAAAAAGCGAGTGCGATACCTAGTAAAACCCGTAATTTCATATAATTCATCCTTTTTTGTTTAATATTATTACGCTTATTATACCCACATGTCACCATTTGTACATAGCCTGTGTCTTTATTAGCGAAGGCCTTTAAGAAAAACCGAGGGGAGCGAGGGAATGGATGCGTTGTTACTGCGCGGGGTGCGTAACGCAAGCGAACGCGCACTGGAAAAAATTATCACCAAATACGCGCCGTACTTGTGTACGGTTATCCGCAACGCGGCAGGGGACTTAACCCCCGAAGACGTAGAGGAAACCGCGGCAGATACCTTCTTTGCCCTGTGGGAAAATGCGCAAGCCGTGCAAAAATTAAAGCCATGGTTAGCCGCAACCGCACGCAACAAAGCGCTGAACAAACGCCGTGCCTTGTATAATACCCTTCCGCTGGAGGAGAAAATCGCCTGCACCGCCGCCGATACCGACCTGCAATTAGACGTGCAAGCAGCCTTGCAAACCATGGAAATGCCCGACCGCGAAATATTTGAAAAATTTTATTTCGACGGGCAAAGTATTCCCGCCATTACGCAAACGGTAAACCTGAGCGAAGCGGCGGTAAAGCAACGCCTGTCACGCGGGCGGCGCAAATTACGCGAAAAATTAGGAGGCTCAATATGAACGATTTAACCAACCGCATAAAAAAACAAACGATGGAAAAAATTCACAACCAATCCGGTAAAAAGCCCCGCGTACCAAGCTACGGCTACGCTTCAAGGGCGGCGGCATTTATTGCTGTATTTTTTATGGCTACGTCCCTTACGGTTTTTGCGGCGTACAGCTTTGGCGGGTTTGCGGGCTTGCGCAGCATCATAGGCGAACCCCGCGCCGACCTGCTTTCCCCCTTGGAAATTACCCCGCTTGCTAATATTACCGAAGAATCGGGCTTTCGCGCAGAGGTTATTGCCGTGGGCGTGTTTAACAACATGCTGGACTTGTATATTACACTGGAGGATACAGTAAGCAACCGCTTGGAGGGTCCTTTTGACCTGGAAGCATCTATCCGCTGCGGGGAAGGGCATATGATAAGCCCCGCCATTTTCTCACAGCGCCACCTTCAGCATTTTTATGGCGAGGGCACCCAATCAAACAGCATTGTACACCGCACGCCCTGCGGCATTGTTACCTTACGTGCAAGCCACATGCTGCGCGAACCCATAACAAACGGTGGCATTGCCTTTCATTTAGATGCGATTCACTATAACTTTAGCCGGCATGAGGTGGATTTAACCTTTGCCCTTGCTTATGCACAGGAGCAAGCCCCCGCCTACACAGGTGCGTTTATGCCCCTCTTAACGCCCCATATGCATAATATTCCCGTGCAGCTTGCCACCCACCCCTATATGAGTATGCACTATATTTCCGGCATAGGCTTTATTGACGGAAGGCTGCATATCCAAGAATACTTCCCCCGGGACCAAATACCAAGCATGATGAACCGCCTTAATGTGTACAATAACTACACGGGGCAATGGTTTTGGCCCGCCGTCCTATGGGGGGATTGCGGCGATGTAAGCACAAGCCAAGTCGCACATTTGTTGTTTTCCGTGGATGAGCAGGGCAATATAGACGTAGGCAGGCATGGAAATTTCCAAGAGCGTTCCTTCCATTTCTACCCGATACCTATGGAAAATTATCGCTTGACCGCCACTTTTCTGGACTACGACACAACTCCAATTAATTGGGTAGTACCCTTTGACTTAGATATGCCCGAAGTAAATGAAATTATCCTAACCAACCTCAACCTATTTGTGCCCCGTGCCAACGCCTATGTAAATGAAATGCGCATTTCCCCCTTTGGGATAAGCGTTTCGTGGCTGCCCATTGAAGCACCGCAAGATTCACGTATATTCATGTCAGCTGCTGGAGCCGTGGATATACGCATCACCCCCTACAATGCCCGTCCCATTGTAGTGAGTAGCCGCTCTGCCGCAGTAATTTCGGAAACCCGCGAGGAAATATGGTTCTACGAAATGCCCGAGCCTATATTTGACTTTAGCATAATAGCGTCGCTAACCATCGGCGGGGTGTTGGTAGAACTCCCATAAAAGTGCTATAATCCCACCATAAAAATTTCAATAGCCCCATTCCCTTGAAAGGTTGTGCCGTATGCCGTCCCCCTCTTACCCGCAAAACTTTTTTAGATATTTTTTACTTGCCTTGCTGGCGGTGTGCCTTGGCGGCGCTACCTTATTCGGCGGGCTTGGCGCAGGGCGCACGGCTATGCTTCATTTTTTCCAAGGGTCGGACAGCGCACCTGCGCTGTCCGGCGGGGTTAGTACGCCGCAATTTGGCCCCCCCCCCCATATCTTCCCCATCGCATGTACAGAGGTGGATTTTACCGATGCCATTGATTTGGTGCGTAACGCCGTGGTTAGCATAACCATGGAAGCGGAAGTGGGCATATCACGCGGGGTACCCCGTTTTGTGGAGGGCTCGGGCAGCGGCTTCATTTTTTACATCGACGATACCTACGCCTACATCGCCACCAATAATCATGTGGTGGAAAACGCCTCCCGCATTACCATTTCACTGGACGACGAAACAAACATTACTGCCCATTTAGTCGGCGCAAAGCCCGAAACCGACCTTGCGGTGCTTTCTGTGCCCCTGCTTTCCCTGCACGAAAGCGGTAAGCCCTTTACCGCCGCCGCGCTAGGCTGCTCCAACTCGCTTCGCATGGGCGACAGCGTAGTTGCCATTGGCAACGCACTTGGCGAAGGCAAGCGCACAACGCAGGGCATTGTTAGCGCGTTAAACCTGCTCATTCGCGTACCCAACCCCGCAACGGGGGAACATTTGCCCCTAAACGTTTTCCAAACCGATGCGGCTGTAAACCGCGGAAATTCCGGTGGGCCGTTAATTAACGCACAGGGTGAAGTGGTGGGCATTATTACCGCAAAATTTATGGGCATTGGTGTAGAAGGCATGGGCTATGTGCTTCCCATCGACAATGTGCGCGATATGCTGAACTACCTGCGCGAAACGGGCACCGGCATTATGCCTTTTATGGGCATAGGGCATGACACGATTGACGAAAACCTGCGCGTTCAATTTAACCTGCCATCCGTTGGGCAGTGGATTACCCGCGTTACCCCCTACACACCTGCTTACGAAGCGGGCTTGCAGCTCGGCGACCTGATTGTGCGCTTTAACGGCATTACCATCACCAACTTCTACGACCTGCGCGACGCGCTAATTGCAAGCAGAATTGGCGAAACCGTAACCTTAGGCATTTACCGCAACAACGAATTCTTAGAAGTCCCAATAACCTTAGGCGCACCGAGGTAACCCATGCCGCCAATCATTGACACGCCCCTAATCGAAAATGTGATTAGGACCGCGTCTAAGGACGCGGCAATAACCTCCGTGTACCTTTTTGGCAGCTACGCCCGCGGCGAGGCAACCGAAAAAAGCGATATAGACATTGCCGTCATTTGCACCTGCGCCGCAAACGTAGACCGCGCCGCCCTTAACGCCGCCGTAAAATGGAGTGACGACCATGTTTCCTTCACCTATGTTTTGGCAGAAGACTTTGCCACCGACGACCATCCTTTGCATGTTTCGTCTTCAATAAAAAAGGAGGGCATACCCCTATGGCAGAAGTAGGCACCTACCTGTACATAGCCCAGAAAGACCTGCGCCGCGCCGAACTCATGCACGGCGAAAGGGATTACTGCGCCAGCGGTCGCTTTTCCGAGCAGGCCGTAGAAAAAGCATTCAAATCCTTCATAGAGCAAAAGGGAAAAGCCGATGACTACAAGCTGATGGCGCTGCATAAGCCGTGGCGGCTATACGACCGCTGCAATGCCCTCGGCTTCCCCGAGCTCACCGAGGAAGAAGAACGCACCCTACATAAACTCCCCGACTACTATTACGATACCAACTACCCGGGCAATGCTTATTTTGAATTGACGCAAGCACAATCGCAAGAAGCGCTGGACATGGCAAGGACGGTAGTTGGGCTGGTTGAAGAGGGGTTGGGGGTAGAGTCGAAAGATTAAATGCTCAAGGGCTTCCGTTATGAATGTTTTACGCACTCAAAAAAAGTAATGAGGAAACAGACCTAGTATACCCCAAAAATGAACAACTGCACAGCGTAATCAACAACGCAAACGCCAAGCCGAGAGCCTAAAAACTTTCGGCTTTTTTCATTCCCCAAAAAAGGAGCGGCAACCATGAGCATAAAAGACCAGTTGCAACAACCGAGCCAACGCAAGCCCATCACAGGACACGGCTACATGGACGTTATGCGTTTCGCCAAAGACACACGGCACATGATTGTCTTTGACGTACTCACATGGAATAGTCCCGTAGGCGGCAAGGGTGAGCGTGTCCGAATATTCCTATCCGACGAGGGCTACAGCCAATCGCAAGAATCCGAGGGGCGCGGGGATATAAAAATCATACGCCGCGCCCGCGTTCGCAACGGCGATATATTGTACAGCGCACCCGAACACGAAGAACACTAACACAAAATAATAGCGTTACCGAGTAAGCCGAGAGCCTAAAAACTCACGGCTTTTTTTGTTGCCACGGAGCGCAGAAAGGGGCTTTATTATGGCAGTATTCCGCATAGACAAAACTAAGAATTACACGGTTATGAGTAACCACCACTTGCGTAACCCGTCACTATCCCTAAAAGCCAAAGGGTTATTATCCCAAATTCTTAGCCTACCGCCGGAATGGGATTATACCCTCAAAGGCTTATCGCACATCAACCGTGAGAACGTGGACGCAATACGCACGGCAATACAGGAATTAGAACGTGCGGGGTACGTCACCCGTTCGCGGGAGCGAAAGGAAAACGGGCAACTCGGCGGCGCGGAGTACATCATACACGAACAACCGCCGCAGGGCTTCACGCCGAATAATCCCCCGCCTACGTCTGAATTGCCTACATTGGACGCGCCTATATTGGAAAATCCAACACAGGCAAATCCTACATTGGAAAATCCGACGCAATTAAATAAAGATAAAGCAACCACGGAAAAAT
>WQRX01000030.1 GCA_009786535.1 Defluviitaleaceae bacterium
CTTTTTTCCTCTTTCACGCTTTTCCTCACATTTTTTTCCAAAATCAAAAATTTTACCCCCAGTCGATTGCTCGATTGGGGGTTTGTCTTCGCTCTGAAACCGTGGAGCGCAAGCCCCACGGTTTTTTTATCCCTATTTTTTTATCTATTCCCTACGCTTCCCCTGCTTCTACTTTTTTAATTTCTTCAATGCCGTCCTCTGCCATTTTTAGCATTACGGCGCCGCCTTCGCGGTGCATACGCGCCTTGGTGTAGAAGGTCTTGGCGGAAGCAATATCGCCGATGCGCAGGCTTAGCTCGCCCACGATAATACATATCTGCTGTGCGGCACTTGGGGGCAGGTCAACATTTTCAAATACGGCGTTGTAAGCGTCGAAGGCCTTTTGGGTTGCCATGGCTTCCATTTCCGTATCCTTTACGTCTTGGTACATCCAGCGCAAACGCAACCATGATTTTGCGTCGTTTAAATGGTTGTTTGCGTAGCACAAGGGCGAGCATTTAAGCGCCATATAGTAGCCCGCAAAAATTTCGTTTATATTACGTTCCTTGGCAAAGGTGAATTTTGCATCGGGTTTGAATGCCGTTATTTTCGACTGGTTTGAATAGAAGCGCGAAGCGATTGCGCCCTTCATAGAAGCGTCAAATGTGGAGAATAAGCATTTGGGGCAGGTAATAATTTCGTAGTGCGTCATGTCAATGCCTTCATAGGTTTTGCGGAAGTCCTTCCCGCTGGAAAGCACCTTCAGTTTGGTTTCGCGCGCGGTCATTGCTTTGAAGTTTTCGGTACACAGCGGGCATTCGTATTTCTTTTCGTATACCAAATCGTCGGGTGCGGCGGGAATGTCTAAGGTGTAGGATTTATGCCCTTCGGGGAACAAGCCCGTGGTTGATGCAAGGGGTGCGGAGGACGGCGCCGCAGGCGCGGGTTTTGCCGCAGGTGCGGCGGGTGCAGTAGGCTTTGCGGCGGCGGGTGCTGCCCCTGCGAGCGCAGGTGCGGGTGCGCCTGTACCGCGGCTGTTTGCCGCATCTAAACGGCGGCACAGCGACTGGATTAACGACAAAGCCACTTGGGGCTGCGTTTCCAAGAAGGTCATTACATCGCCGCGGTTTACAGACATGATGATTACATTATCCTGCGCTACCACGGTGGTAGAGCGCAGCTTATTCATAAACATTGAAATTTCGCCGAAAAATTCTCCCGGACCCAACTCGGCTACGGTAACGCGGTTGGCGGCATGATAGTTCTTATACGCACCTACCTTGCCCGAAAGCACAAGGAACATTTCGTCCCCTCTGTCGCCTTCGTTTACAATTACTTGCCCGGCGCTAAAACGAAAAGTTGCCGCGTTGGTGCTTAAAATCTTCATTAAATCGACGTTCGCCGCCATTAATATCGCCCCTATCTTGTTGTGTTGTCCCCAGTATACCGCAAGGCTACCCGAATTGTAAAATCTTCCCCCGTTATTTCGGCAGAAATTGTGCCGCCCATTTTTTCCGCCAGCTCACGGGCAATAGCTAAGCCCAATCCCGTATGCTTGTGCGTGCGGGAAGCATCTGCCGTATAAAAGCGGTCAAAAATCTGCAAAGTGTCGATTTTTGCGCCGTCATGCACGCGGTTTGCCACCGTGATTACGCCCGCTTCCAATGATATGCGAAGCACATCGCACCCGTGCGTATAGGCATTGGAAATTAAGTTTAACACCACGCGTTTTAGCGCATCCTCATCGGCCTCTACAAAGTGCGGCGCGTCGGGGATATTACTTTCTACGGCAAAGTTACGCATTTGTAATGCACCATACGCCCCCGAAAGCGCGTCGCGCAGCACATTGCCCGCGTTCACCCGCGTAAGGGAAATATTGCCCTCTACCGCTTGGGTAAAGGCGAATAAATTGTCCATCAAAATTGCCAGCGCGTCTAACCGCCCGTGAACCACCGACAAATAACGTTTACAGGTTGTGACCGTATTAGTCGTATAATACAGTCCCTCTGCTGCACTTTCCCCATCCGATGCCGCAAATACGCTCTCCAGCATTTGAATAAAGCCCTTTGCAGAGGTTATAGGCGTGCGCAAATCGTGAGAAATATTGGTGATGGCACGTTTTAATACCGACTCGATTCGCTGTACCTCTATGTGTTCGTCGCGGCTACGCACCAACACTTCGTTGATGGTTTTTGTTAATGCGGAAATATCTCGGTCGAAGGTACGGGTGGTCAACTGTTCATTCGTATCAATGACGGCTATAGAAGCCAGCTTTTTCCCCGTTGTACGTAGATCTTTTTTCAAAGCGCGCCATTTGAATAAAACGGCAAAAAAGCCCATGGCAAAAATGCCACAGGCGATAGCCAGTAAAATTATCATGAAATTTCCTTACTTTGGTAGCGGATTAACCCAACAATGGTGGGGACAAATGCCCAGAAAACGCCCACCGCCAAGCCAATGGCGATTCTTCGGGTATCCAACGCGCCAAGGTCTGAGAAGGCTACCATAGCGGTGGTAATGTCAAAGTACATGATGAATGGAACACGCCCCCCTGCGCCCCCCATTGCCGCACCCATGCCCATTGCCGTAGGCAGTGCAACAATCGCGCCCCAAATTTCAAAGGAAACAAAGGGATTTTTTACAGCAAAGGTAACAAATATGCCTATCCATGCCGCGGCAACCAGCATAAACCATTGTGCGCCGAAGGATGTGAGTCGGTTCATCCAAAAACCCGCTTCCACGTCGCCCAAACCGCCATACAGGGTGGCAATTACTGTAGCTGTGCCAAATAAAACCAGCATAATCAGCAAGCACCACACGGCGGAAACAATCAACCGCGACACGTACAAGGTAGTGCGCGATATACCCCATGTGACTTCGTTTTTTTCCGTTTTGTCTTGGAAAATAGGGCTGGAAACTATCGAGAAAACAGGTGCAGCGAATAACATTAATACAAGCCCCAAATAACCCATGGACTCCAGCATATTTGCCCCCGTTACAATGAACGCAGGCGCGCCTTGCCCACCCAAGGATGCACCATCAAGGTCAAGAATGCCCAGCACCGCAATGCCCGCAGACAGTGCAAACGCGATTAAAAACGTAACCCACCAACCCCAACCACGGGTAATTCTATATACATCTGCACGTATCATGTTCATCATTATAAAGCACCCCTTTCAGCGGTTCTAATGAGATTAGTATAGTATTCCTCTAGCGAATCGCCTACTTCTGCCATGGCAGACACACGCACCCCCGCTTGGTTAAGGGTGTAGCTTAGCTCTGCCGTGTCTTCCAACATATCATACACGCGTATTTCGTTTGCCGAGGTTTGCTTGTAATTTTTAATGCCCAACTTTTCTTCCAAAACAACGGTGGCTTTGGATGCATCATCCACGCTGAGTGCCACCGCGCGTTTGCAATCCTCGTCCAGTTGCGATTGGGTGAGGGTTTTGAGCAATTTGCCATGGTGGATAATGGCGTATTTATTCGCCACCTGCGCCAGCTCCGTAAGTATGTGGCTGGAAATAAGAATCGTTATGCCCTCGCTGTTTAGGCGCTTAATCAGGTCGCGCATTTCCACAATGCCTGTGGGGTCTAGCCCATTGGTGGGTTCGTCGAAGATTAAAAAGTCGGGGTGGCTTAGCATTGCCACGGCAAGCCCTAGGCGTTGCTTCATGCCCAGTGAGAAGTTTTTGAATTTCTTTTTGCCTGTGTCGGTGAGGTTTACGATTTTTAGCACTTCCTGGATGCGATTTTTTTCCACAATGCCCCGTTGCAGGCGATAATACTCCAAATTTTGCTCGGCGGAAAGATTGGTAAAAAGCGCGGGGGTTTCAATCATCGCCCCCATGCGGGTGCGGGCGGATGTAATTTTGCCCGCTTCGCGTTCGCCAAACAGCTCTACTGTACCGCTGTCCAGGCGCGAAAGGGATGTGACCATGCGCATAAATGTGGACTTACCCGCCCCATTTTGCCCAATTAGCCCGAAAATGTCGCCTTTTTCTACCGTCAGGCTCACGTTGTCCACGGCGGTTTTATCCTTATACCGCTTGGTGAGGTTTACCGTGCGTAAAATTGCCATGTGTTTTTGCCTCCTGTTAGCGCAGGCGATTCGCGCAATGCTTCAAGCGCGTTTCGCCGTAGCGTTTTTCGCCAAAGGCGGTTACCACCGCACCGTAGGCGAAATAATTTTTTGTTTATGAGGAGAGTATAATTTGCAAAACTTAATTAAGTGTGAGTAAATCCTTAATTATTTCTTAAATGTTTCTTACGTAAAAGTTAATTGTAACGTTTTGCGTTTTCGATTGTCCTATCCATGCAAGGGAGGTGAAGTGGTGGATTTTAACGACCTGTACGACACACACGCCATGGATGTGTACAAATACATCTACGCGCTGTGCCGCAACAAACATATGGCAGAGGACATAACCGGCGACACCTTCCTAAGCGCGATACAATCAATCCACAAATTTAAAGGGGATTGTACCATTCGCGTTTGGCTGTGCCAAATTGCCAAGAATAAATATTTCAACGCGGCGAAGCGGAATAAATTCACCACCCCCATGCCCGATGACTTACCCGAGGGCGAACACTTCACCATACGACTGCACGACAAAACCCGGGCATTTGAAATTCACAAAGTCCTGCACACGCTAAACGAGCCGTACAAGGAAGTGTTCTCCCTGCGGGTTTTCTCCGAACTCTCCTTCGCGGAAATTGCGGAACTCTTTGGCAAATCCGAAAGCTGGGCGCGGGTCACATTCCACCGCGCGAAAAGTAAAATAATTGCAAAAACAGACGAATCCCCACGGGATTAATAGGAGGTTTTTCCAATGATTAGCTGCGAAATAATTAAAGACCTACTGCCATTATATGTAGATGAAACTCTAAGCCCAGAAAGCACCCAACTGGTGGCAACGCATTTGCAAACCTGCCAAACATGCCAGCGTGAACACCGGCAAATGCAGGGAGAAATAAGCGCGCGCGCCCAAGAAACCGACCACGAAAAAGTGACCATCCTAAAAACCATGAAAACAAAAATGTTCCGCCAAAAAATCCTCATTAGCGTGTTGGCTTGCTCGCTAACCGTTGCCGTGGGCATAGGCATCAACTGGTTCGCTTTCCACAATGCCCGCCCCATGGAATTTTCCCATTGGACAAAACAAGTGCAAGTAAGCGAAAACCCATTAACGGACGAAACTACGGTTCGCCTCTTCTCCAGCCGCGACTTCTACGGCTCGGTAGGCATGGTTAGGCGCGTAAATGTAGACGGCGTTGACACAGAAGTAATTTTCATCCACCTAACAGAAACCCTTGCAACCCGTATGCAGCGCAACCCCAATATGCAACGGCAATACATTAACCTCGCCACCATTCGCCAAGGACAATTGCTGGGCGTGGGTGAAAACACACCTCAACCCCAAGCCGTGGAAATATATTACCTCGTCGCACCCTTCCGCAATACGGTGGGTCTAACCCCCGAGGAATTCTACGCCCTGCGCACCGAAGGCACGTTTTTATGGCGCGGGGTGATTGAGTAGCGAGTTAATGAACACGATTATTCCGTCCACATCATTTTTCGCCATTTCATATACATTGTCTAGGTCAATATCTTCATAGGAATGAAATAAGCGGTTGCGTAAACCAATTAAACTATACCACTCCTCGCTGGGGTGGTTTTCTTTAAATGCGTCACTTAGCGCGTTTGCTTTTTCGCCCATTTGCCCCAATGCGTATAAAATTGCATCCTGTATATCTACGTCTGCAATGAATTTTTCGCGGGTTAAATTGTCCGTTCGCTTGGAAATTCGATGCGCGAACATTAATATACCCTCAAGGGTTCGTCTATCCCTATCTTTCATAAATCGTTACCCCTTCATTAAGAATTGCAGTATACGTTTGCGAAGGCTTTTTCACTTCTGATAATTCAAAAATATCTGTCTTCATGGGAATAAGACGGTCAATTTTGTAAATTGCACTAAACAAGTGCTTTCCTTTCAACCGCCCGCCGCTGTCTATTATTAAATCTAAATCGCTGGCGACCCCTTGCTCACCCCGCGCATATGAGCCGAAAACGATAATACGCTCCAGTCCCAGTTCCGTAGCAATGGGGGAAAGCAGTTCCTTTAATTTTTCAATTGTGTACGTTTGTGTGTTCATGTCATTTACCCCTTAACCTTTATACTTCACTTCCCCATCTTATACCCAATCCCCCACACCGTTTGTATATACTCTTCATGGGGGTTGATGGCATTTAGCTTGCTGCGCAGCTTGCTCATATGCACGTTTACGGTATTATCGTCGCCAAAAAACTCTCCGCCCCATACGCTTTCGTAGAGGTTGTTTTTTGAGAAAACCTTTTCGGGAAACGCCATGAGTATGCGTAAAATTTCAAATTCGCGCTTGGATAAACCAACGCGTTCCCCGGCTATTACAGCGTCGTAACCGTCATCATCCAAAATAATATCCTTGTATTGCAATGTGTTTGCGGGGGGCGATGTGCCTTCGGTGCGGCGCAGTTGCACAGCAATACGCGCCAATAATTCATTATTATCGAAGGGCTTTGCGATATAATCGTCCGCGCCCATTTGTAATAGCTTTACGGTGGTTTCCTTGTCCGTTTTTGCCGTAAGCATAATGATGGGAAGGGACATGCTTGCGCGCATTTCTGCCAGCACCTGCCCGCCGTCTTTACCGGGAAGCATTACATCCAATAATACCAGCGAAAAACCGCCCTCTTGCAAACGCAATAACGCCTCCGTGCCCGAAAACGCGGGTACAACGGCGTAAGCGTGTTGCCCCAGCAATTCGCACAACATTTCGCTAATATGAATGTCATCTTCTACGATGAGAATTTTATACATGGTTTTTCCTCCAAATCTGCTACAATATCGCACAGCGTGCAACGTTTGGCAAGAAAATACGTCCTATAAATCAAACCCCATCCGAAAGGCGGTACGCAAATGAACATGAAACGTTTCTTCATCACATTGGTTACCCTTGCTTTACTGGCGGGCGCGGCAGGCATTTTCTTATGGACAAACACCCCTCAAGCCCATGCGGAAGCCCCCTACCAACCCACCTCCATCATCCGCACCCCCGCCCCCAAGTTTAATCTCAACGGCACGTTTGAAACAAACCTGCTTCACGCTATGCCCACCGATGTAAATTACATGATATCCCCCTTTAGCCTACGTATGGCACTTGCCATGGCGGCAAACGGCGCAGAAGGCGAAACCCTCGCGCAAATCCTCACGGTGCTGGACATAGCATGTTTGACCCAGTTTAATGCCGATATCCGCGCCTTCATAGAAAGTGCCATTACCAACGAGCTGGTGGAAATAAATGTCGCAAATTCCATTTGGCTTAACCACGATTTTTTTGACTGTCATACGATAGACTTCGATTTGCCTTTCTATGAAACCATTAGCCACTACTTCCACGGCACGGCACAACGGGTAAATAATTCTAACGGAGCAGACAAAATTAATGCATGGGTGCAAGCGCAAACCCACGGACGCATCCGCGATATTATTGACGAAACCGCCGTGGAGGAAAATCTTGCCTTCCTAGTAAACGCAATCCATTTCCTTGGCGATTGGGCGCACGCGTTTAACCTAGAAAATACCCAGCCCCGCATCTTCACCGACCGCTTGGGCGAAGAAATTTACACTGACATGATGGAGAAAACAAGACACTTCTCCTTCTACGCAAACGAATATTTTCAAATGATGGCAAAACCGTATACCGACCCGCATATTCGTATGTATCTTGTACTGCCCACGGGTGACGAGCTTCCCCTGTTTAGCGACCTACAGGCCGCTATCCCCCGCATGTCTTATGAATTAATTCGTCTGCGCCTTCCACGCTTCACCACCCGCAGTTTGTTTACTAATTTGGTGGAAATCTTACAAGCCATGGGTATTACATGCGCCTTCCATTACACTACTGCCGAATTTATTCCCATGTTTACCGACCTGCCAACGGATTATTACGCCTATATTAATAATATCTTGCAAAAAACCTTCATTGAAGTGAACGAAGAAGGTACGGAAGCCGCCGCGGTTACAGCGGTTGTTATGGTCGCAGCACCCGTTTCTGCTTGCGTTAGTCCGCTGCCGCGCCCCTTCTTTTGCGACCGCCCCTTCCTCTACTTTATCCGCAACGATGTTACAGGCGATATTTTGTTTATGGGCGAGTTTGCCTTTGTCGAATAAGCATTTTCCCCCCCGCCTGTGAATACGCTAGTAATAATCACGCGCTACGGGGGTAACAAATGAAACGCATCCACGCATCCTTAAACATTCGAAAAAAAGCCTTTTACACCATGCTTTGTATGCTACTTGCCCTCGTATTCCTATGGGGGCAAGTTTTTTATATACAAGCCTTTCGCGGAGAGGAATTGCAAGCCCTCGCCTTCGAGCAGCAAACCCGCGACCGCCTAATCGCCCCAAACCGCGGCGGAATATACGACCGCAACATGGTGGGTTTGGCGTTAACGGAAACGGTGGCGTCTGTCAGTGTCATCTACGCCCAAATCCGCGATTTACCCAATACGGCACACGTACTTGCCCGCGAGTTACAATTGGACGAAGCGGAACTCTTGGAAAAAATATCCCGCCGTGTGGCGTTGGTACGGGTGGCAACCCAGGTAGACAAAGCCACCGCCGACCGCCTGCGAGAGCTGGCGTTACCGGGCGTAGTCATCGACGAGGACATTCGCCGCATTTATCCCTTTGGCTCGCTGGCTTCCCAGGTAATTGGCTTCGTAGGGCGGGACAATCAAGGCATTATCGGGCTGGAAGCGAAATACGATAGCCACCTGCGCGGCGCACCCGGGCGCATCCTTACGGAAACCGACGTCGCAGGGCGTGCCTTGGAAGACGGGCGCACCTACCGCATCCCCCCTACCGACGGGCTTTCCCTCGTCCTTACCATTGACGCCATGTTGCAAGCCTACGCCGAGCAAACCATTGAACTCCTCGTACAAGAAAAAAACGCCCTGCGCGGCGTAATTATTTTAATGAATCCCCAAAACGGCGCAATCTACGCCCTTGCCAATAAGCCCGACTTCGACCTTAACGCGCCCTTCACCATTAACGACCCCGCCCTTGCCGAAGTATGGGACACCTTCACCCAGCAGGAGCAAATGAACCACCTAAACCGTATGTGGCGCAACTTCGCCATCAACGACACCTACGAACCCGGCTCTACCTTTAAAATTGTCACCAGCGCCGCAGGGCTTGCGGAAGGGCTAATCACCACCGAAAGTATTTTTACTTGTTCGGGCTGTATGACCGTCGGGGGGCGGCAAATTAAATGCTGGCGAAGCCCTCGCTCCCATGGGGTGCAGTCCTTTATCCAAGGGGTACAAAATTCCTGCAACCCTGTATTTATGACCATCGGGGAGCAACTGGGGGCGGAATTATTCCACGATTATCTCATGCGTTTTGGCTTTCACCGTAAAACGGGCATCGACCTGCCGGGGGAAGCGGTGGGCATCATGTACGCGGCGGATAAAATCGGTCCTGTGGAGCTGGCGACCATGGCATTCGGGCAAAGCCTTACTATTACGCCCCTTCAGTTGGTAAGTGCCGCCGCCACCGTAGTAAACGGGGGTTATCTCGTTACCCCCCATGTGGGAATGCGCCTGCTGGACAGCGAAGGGCGCATCGTAGAAGAGCTAACCCCACCCCGCGGCGAGCAAATCTTACCCGCCGAAGTAAGCGAAACCATGCGCTTCATTTTAGAAAGCGTGGTAAGCGAAGGCACGGGGCGGCGCACCTACATACCCGGCTTTCGTATTGGGGGGAAAACTGCCACCAGCCAAAAGCTTCCGCGGGGCAGCGGTAAATACATTTCCTCCATTATGGCGTTTGCCCCGGCAGAAAACCCGCAGCTTGTGGCGCTTGTCTTAATTGACGAGCCCCAGGGCGCGTATTACGGCGGGCAGGTTACAGGCCCTGTCATGCAAGTCCTCTTAGAAAATGTTTTACCCTACCTGGGCATTCGCCCCATATATAATGAAGCGGAGCTTGCCGTACCGGGTACAGCCCCCGTTATTGTACCCAACCTACGGGGCATCCCCACCGCAGAAGCCAAGAAAATCCTCACGGATTTGCGCCTGGGGTTTGACATAGTAGGGGTAGGTGATACTATAATTGACCAATTTCCAATTCATGGGGAATTGGTGAACCAAGGCGTGCGAATACTGCTGCGCGCCCAGTGAAAGGACGAATTATGAAAAATCTCTGCGATTTATTAATAAACATCCCCCACGAAATTGTTCGCGGCACAACCAACGTTTTTGTATCAAACGCCGTCATAGATTCCCGAAAAGTGGGCGAAAATGCGTTATTTATCTGCCTTCGGGGCTTGAATGTAGACGGGCATCGGTATATTATGGAAGCGGCGCAACAGGGAGCGGTTGCATTTCTGGTAGAAGATAAAACCGTAGCACTGCCCGAAAACACCACCGCCATTTACGTAGAAAACGCCCGCAAAGCCATGGGTACGCTGGCCGCCAACTTCCACGGCAACCCCGCAAGTAAGCTACGCTTAATCGGCGTTACAGGCACCAACGGGAAAACCACCTCCACCCATTTTATTGAAAATGTGCTACGCTTTACAGGGCGCGTTACGGGGTTAATCGGTACGGCGGGGGTACAGGTTCAAGGAAAAGCACTTGATATTCCCTTTGCCACGGCAACCACCCCCGACCCTTTGGAATTACATCAAATCTTCGCCCAAATGCTGGACATGGGCGTGCAAGACGTAGTAATGGAGGTATCCTCCCACGCCCTGGCGCTATATAAAATGGAAGGGCTTACCTTCGAAGTAGGTGCCTTCACCAATTTAACCCAAGACCACCTCGACTTTCACGGTACAATGGAAAATTACGCAGAAGCCAAGGCACAGCTTTTCGCCATTAGCCGCAACTGCATACTTAACGCCGACGACGGGTACACCCCCGTTATGCGCGAGTTTTTCACAGGGGAAACCTGTTTATACTACAGCCTTCAAGCCGAATCAGACCTACGTGGGCTACATGCCCAAGCCACGGCACAGGGTATGGTCTTTGACCTTCTCTTCAACAGCGTTTCAAGTAATTTTACCTTACCCATGCTGGGGAAGTTTAATGTATACAACGCCCTTGCCACCATTGGCGTGGCGCATTTGCTAGGCATTGGCATGGAAGAAATACAACAGGGCGTGGCGCAAATCGCCCATGTACCCGGGCGTATTCAAACAATTCCCAATACCTTAGGCGCACATATTATCGTGGATTATGCCCACTCCCCCGACGGGTTGGACAATATTATTAAAGCCGTGAGGGAAATGGTTCCGAATAGGGTTATTACCTTATTCGGGTGCGGCGGCGACCGCGATACGGAAAAACGCCCGCAAATGGGGCGCATCGCAGGGGAATTATCCGATTATCTTATCCTCACCTCCGACAACCCCCGTACCGAAGACCCCCATACAATCATTCAACAAATCGAAAACGGCGTGAAGGCAACGCCAACATTATACGAGATATATGAAAACCGCAAAGCCGCCATTTTCAAGGGTGTGGCAATGTTAAAAGAGGGCGATGCCCTTATCATCGCGGGCAAAGGACATGAGGATTATCAAATTATAGGCACGACAAAACACCACTTCGATGACAGCGAGGTGGCACGGGAGGCTTTATGCGACTTAGCATCCAAGAGGTAGCGGAAGCATGTAAAGGGAAAATACTTTATAGCCAAAATATCGAAGGGGAAATTACCTCCGTTTCCATTAACACGCGAGAAATAGAAGCGGGTGCGGTATTTTTCCCATTTAAGGGTGAAAGGGTGGACGGGCACGATTTTATCGCCCAAGCCGCCGAAAAAGGCGCAACATGCGCATTTACCGAGCGGGAGGACAGCCCCAACGTGGGCATTCCGCTTATTTTTGTGCCCTCTACACGCAAGGCAATTATGGACTTAGCCGCCTATTACCGCCGCCGCCATGACGTAAAGGTAATCGCCGTTGCGGGAAGCGCAGGAAAAACCACCACCAAGGAAATGGTTGCTGCCCTACTTTCCCAGCGGTTTACAACAAAAAAAACCTACAAGAATTATAATAACGACATTGGGCTTCCCCTTTCTATTTTTCAACTAACCCCCGAGGATAAAGCAATTGTACTTGAAATGGGTATGAACCGCCCCAACGAAATTACCCCCCTCAGTAAAATCAGCGCACCCGATATTGCCGTAGTTACCCTTATCGACGACGAACATATGGAAAATTTCCCAAACCGCGAGGGGGTACTCCACGCCAACTTGGAAATTGTGGACGGCTTAAATCAAAATGGCATTGTGGTTTTAAACGGCGAGGACCCACTGCTTACAGGGGATTATGTCAAAGAAAAAACCCGTCCCTTCACTGTGCATTACCTAAATGCTTCACACATCATCGAAGCCCAACCCAACGGCTTAACCGACACACGATGCCACTTCCGCATAAATGACACAGACATTCACCTTACCGTGCCCTTACCGGGGCACCACATGGTAACCAATGCCCTGCTTGCCGCAACCGTGGCCATTGAAATGGGACTTTCACCACAGGAAATTTCCGATGGTTTTGACGTTCTCACCATGCCCGAGGGGCGCCTTGCCGTGCTGGAAGCCAACGGAATGACGGTGATAAACGACACTTATAACGCCAACCCCGCTTCCATCAAGGCGGCGATTAAAGTATTATTGCTTGAATCCCGTAGCAACTGCCGCCGCGTATGCATCCTAGGGGACATGAACGAGCTTGGGCATGTAAGCGAAGCCCGCCACCACGAGGTGGGCATTTATGCCGCAAAGGCGGGCATAGACTTGTTAATAAGCATTGGGGAAATGGCGCGGCATTTACACGAGGGTTACCTTTCCGCTACCGACCGCGTATTTTCGGCACTGCATTTCCCTACTACAGATGCCTTTCTTTCCCAGTGGAAAACCCTCCTTTTTTCGGGGGATATTTTACTTATCAAAGCATCGCGGGGCATGGCGTTTGAAGCCATCGTAACCGCAATTACGGAGGAAAATCCATGAATACCGCCATCTATGCGATATTAATTTCGTTCATTGCCAATATCATTTTGTGCCCAATGCTTATCCCGTATTTGATTAAACTGCGCTTTGGGCAATATATCCGTGAGGATGGGCCTTCATCCCACCAGAAAAAAGCGGGGACCCCTACCATGGGCGGCTTAATAATTATTTCGGGCTTTTTAATTTCCGCCTTTATTTTTATGCGGGGCAACCCCGAAGCCATGGCAATTGTAGCGGTTACGGTG
Organism: Defluviitaleaceae bacterium; assembly: GCA_009786535.1. Classification (GTDB taxonomy): domain Bacteria; phylum Bacillota; class Clostridia; order Lachnospirales; family WQUN01; genus WQRX01. Next base: position 13,295 of record WQRX01000030.1, read on the forward strand.
GCATTTGGCTTCATTGGGTTCTTGGACGATTTTCAAAAGAAAATCCGTAAGCAAAACCTCGGCTTGCGGGCATGGCAAAAATTTTTGGCGCAAATCATTGTTTCGGTCATTTTTGTGCTTTACTGGCGTACACTGCCCGGATATTCTACGGAAATATTAATCCCGTTTTTCCCGGAAATGACATTCGATTTGGGCATACTTTACCCCGCGTTTGCGTGCTTGATTTTCCTTAGCTCAACCAACGGCGCAAATTTGACCGACGGACTGGACGGCTTAGCCGCGGGCGTAACCGCTTTAATTGTAGTATTTTTCATGTTTGCCGCCTGGATTTTTGACGCGCCGTTTTTACCCGTAATGGGGGCGGCGGTAGGCGCGTTGATGGGCTTCCTTCTATTTAATTCCCACCCTGCGCGGTTGTACATGGGCGATACAGGGTCCCTTGCCTTGGGGGGCTTTGTCGCCGCCATTGCGCTTATGCTTCAAATGCCATTATTTTTGCTTATCGTAGCCATTGTATATGTAATAGAAACGGTGAGCGTAATCATTCAAGTGGGATATTTTAAATTAACACGCAAGCGCTTCTTCAAAATGGCGCCCATTCACCATACCTTTGAGCTTTCGGGCTGGCCCGAAACAAAAGTGGTTGCATTCTTCTACGTAATTACCGCCATGGCATGTTTGCTGGGGTATCTCGCATTACAAGGAGTGTAAAATATGGATTTTGCAGGGAAAAATGTGCTGGTGTGCGGTATTGCCCGCAGTGGCATTGCCGCGGCAAATTTGCTTATTAAACGCGGCGCACACGTTACATTGCAAGACATGAAGGCAGAACTTTCCGCCGACCCGCTACCCAATGTCACCTACATAGTGGGGCAAGAACCCGACGAGCATATCAAGCAATTTCACTTGATAGTGATTTCGCCCGGCATTTCAATTTACAAGCCCTTTGTGCAAATGGCGCAGGCATTGGGTATCCCCGTATGGGGCGAGGCGGAGCTTGCGTACCGTTGTTTCCCCTGCCCTATGATTGCGATAACGGGTACAAACGGCAAAACCACCGTTACCACGCTGGTGGGCGAAATTTTAAAAAAACACAACACGGGTACAAAAGTGGCAGGCAACATTGGCATTCCCATGGCGGGGCTGGTAGATGAATTGCGCGAAGAAGATATCGTAGTTGCGGAAATTTCGAGCTTTCAGTTAGAAACGGCTGTAGCGTTCCGCCCAAAAATCAGCGCCGTTTTAAACATGACGGAAGACCACCTTGACCGCCACGGCAACATGCGCACCTACATAGCAATGAAGGCGCGTATCTTCGCCAATCAACAAGCGGGGGATTATACCGTATTAAATTACGAAAATGCCATCACCCGCGAAATGACACCCCCCGAAGGGGTTAAGGTCGTGCATTTTAGTTCCATGCGCCTTCCCCGTATTTCCACGGGGGTATATTTGCGCGACGCATCTATTTATGCAAAATTAAATGAAGACGATGAAGAGCAATTTATCGCACAGCTTATGCATATTCGCGCCCACCCGGAAAATGCCCTTGCCGCTACCGCCATTTGTTTATGCGCGGGCGTACCCATTGAAGTTATTGCAGAAGGGCTAAAATCCTTCAAAGGCGTAACCCACCGCCTGGAATTTGTTGAAACATTGTACGGCGTGGATTATTATAACGACTCCAAGGCAACAAATACCGACGCGGCAATACAGGCGCTAAAGGCAATGGGGCGCCCCGTGGTGCTTATCGGCGGCGGGTACGACAAGCAAACGGACTTTACGCCATGGGTGGAAATGTTCCCCAAAAAAGTAAAACACGCTATACTTATTGGGCAAACGGCTCAACAAATTGCCGAAACCTGCGATGCGCAGGGCTTCACCGCGTATGAATATGCAGACAGTATGGAAAATGCCGTAAAGCGCGCCGCTGCGGTTGCCGCACCGGCGGACTGTGTTGTACTTTCCCCCGCGTGCGCAAGTTTTGGCATGTTTAACAACTTTGAAGAACGCGGCGAAAAATTTAAAGAACTTGTGAGGAAACTGCCATGACAAATACACGCGCCCTTCCCAGACCGCGGTTAAAACCGCGCAATAACCCCGAGCAAACCAAGCCCACCACGGTAGTAAATGTAGGGTCGATGGATTATACGCTGTACCTTGTGGTAATTGTACTGGTGTGCATTGGCGTAATTATGGTTTTTTCTGCCAGCTATGTACGCACGGGGCGCGTAAACAACGACGCCTTTTTCTTCCTGCGCAGGAACGGGCTAATGGCTATCGGCGGCTTTATAGTGATGAATTTTGTGGCAAATGTGTACTACGGGCATTACAAAACATGGGCGCGCACATTGTACGTGATTGTGGTGGGCTTAATGCTCGCGTTGTTAGTGTGGGGCGTTACGGCGGGCGGTGCCACGCGCTGGCTGCCTATCCCGGGAACGGACTTAAATTTCCAGCCTTCAGAAATTGCAAAAGCCGCGACCATTTTTATTATGGCATGGATGGTAAGCGAATATGAAAACGGGTTGCGCAACTGGGTGGGCTTCCTTATTTACTGTGCTGTGGCGGGGCTAATTTCCGCCTTGGTATTTGAAACGGGCTTCTCATCCGGGTTAATTGTCGCCGTTATCGGCTTTGGCATGATTTTTATTGCAAGCCCGCATATTTTACGGTTTTTGATTATTGGCATTGCAGGGATTGCAGGGGCGGTTAGCATTATTATGTTTGGGCAGGGCTTCCGCATAGCCCGCGTTGCCGCATGGCAAGACCCCTTTGCCTATGCCGATACAGTAGGCTTCCAAATTATCCAATCCCTTTACGCCATTGCCAGCGGCGGTGTGTTTGGCTTGGGTATCGGAAATTCCCGCCAAGCCACCTTTGTACCCGAGGCACACAATGACATTATCTTCGCAATAATCGCGGAAGAGCTTGGGCTTATCGGCGCGGGCTTGGTCATGCTTTTGTTTGGCATTTTCATATGGCGCGGCATAAAAATTGCCCTTAATGCACCCGATACCTTTAGCGCAATGGCGGCGGTGGGCATTGTGTTTGCTATCGCCTTCCAAGCGATTATTAACATTGCCGTGGTGACCAACGCCATCCCCAACACGGGAGTAACGCTTCCATTTATAAGCTACGGCGGTACATCATTAATTGTTAGTATGGCGCTTGCGGGGGTTTTGTTAAATATCTCCCGCTATTCAAAAGACAGGACGGGGCAAATAGAGCCGATGCAGTAAATTTTCACACAAACCAACCGGTAACAATCTGTTACCAATTGGAAATTTGTGCTTGACAATGCGCACATTTTGTCGTTACAATCATTGCATGGACTAATAAATGAGATGAATGGATGTTTAATATGTTATTTAAACCCCCACATCGAATGCGTCGGCAGCCTCGTAATCGTACATAAAATGTGGCTTCCCTGCGCCTTGGGCGCGGGGGAGCCACATTTTTTTGTTTGGTTGCAGGGCAACAAAAAATATCACTTAGGAGGGAAACACATGTTTAACAGTTTGAAAGGAAAGTTAGTTATCCCCATTTTGGGCGTGCTTGTCACGTTGGTTGCTGTGTTGGTGGTGTATACCGCCATTAGCATGGGCAACTTCCAATCCGACTTGGCACAGGACAGGCTGGACACGGCCATCCAAACCACAGATGCCTACATGGCAAGCATTTGGGAACAGGGGCGCTTATCGGCAATTGCGGCGGCGGGCGCTTCCGAAGTGGTTACGCACCTTAGTAACTGGAACGCGGGTATTAACGTAGAAGAAAACCGCCAAGCCCTTCTGCGCCACTTTAATTCCGTTATGCCCGGCTTGGGTATAGACACAATTGTTATCGTGGATTATCACTTTAACGTAATGTTACGTACCCATGCACCGCAAACCTATGGCGACAATGTGCATGGTGTTCCCCTATTTATGCGCGGTCGTTCGGGCGAGATGGTGCCCAGTTTTTCTGCTACGGCGGCGGTGCCTATGTCACTTTCGTACATGGTGCCGATTTGGCAAGATGGGCGGATAATCGGTACATTGTCCACCAACTCGGTTATGAGCAGCGATGCATTTGTGGACAGCTTTTCTCAGGCGTTAAATGCGGAAATTACCGTATTTAGCGTCACGGGCGAGCGTGTAGCCACCACCCTGCGGGACGAACGCGGCAACCGCGAAGTGGGCATTTACGCCCCCGATGACGTAATTCAAACCGTTATCGAAGGCAATAACCGCCATTGGGGGGAACTGGATTTACAAGGCCGCCCCTTTAGCGTGTATTACTTCCCGCTTCACGGCTGGGCGGATGATGTTATCGGCATGTTTTTTGCAGGGTTTTCCAACGAATATATGGAAAGTGCCGTTAATACCATGCGCACCGTTTTAATTATCATGGGCGTTGTGGGGCTTGTGTTTGCTTCGGCGCTTATGTATGTACTGGTGAGCAAAATGATTGCGCCCATCGGTAATTTGGTGACGTTGGTTGCAGACGTTTCCAAAGGGCGGTTAAACACAAATGTGGACAAAAATGCCTTGCCCAAAGACGAAATTGGCGCGCTAACAAAGGACGTAGTTTCGCTGGTGGACGTGATTAAGGGCATAGTGTTTGACCTTTCGGGCATTCGAAAGGAATATAACGTGAAGGGGAATATGTCTCACCGCGTAAACGAAAGCAAGTATGAAAATTCTTTCCGCGAAATGGTAGAGTCCGTAAATAACGTGTTGGACGAAGAGGTTGCCAACATTAAAACGGTGAGCGGTTTGCTTAACAACATTGGCGACGGTAACTTCGACGTAAAAATTGACGAACTGCCCGGCGATTTTATAATGCAAACCAACGCTATGCGTAATGTGATTAACAAGCTGAGCGCGGTGAATAACGAAGTTTCTACCATTATCCACCATGTTGCGGAAAAGGGTGAGTTGGATTACCGCATAAATACGGACAATTTCTCCGGCGGCTGGCAAAAAATTGCGATAGGGCTTAACGATATTTGTAAAGCCGTAGACGAGCCGTTTTCGGTTATTAATGTAGCCATAGAAGAAATGCGCGTAGGTAATTTTGATGTAGAAAATATCGACAGCAAAATACGCGCCAAGGGCATATCGTCGGATGCAAATGACTACCGCGGCATATTTAAAAACAATATCGCGTCCTTTGAGCTTACCATATTGGACATCCACTCCTACATTGGCGAAATTGAAAAAACGCTGGCGCAAGTGGCAAACGGCAACCTGCGCATACACATCAACCGCGAATACGTAGGCGCGTTTGATTTAATTAAACGTTCGGTGAACAACATTGCGGACACATTAACCCAAACCATGTCGGAAATTACCGCCGCATCGGCACAGGTACTTGCCGGGGCGAAGCAAATTTCCACCAGCGCTACCGACCTTGCCAACGGCGCACAACAACAAGCCAGCAGTATTGAGGAATTAAACGCAAGCATAGACGTAATTAACCAACAAACTCAACAAAATGCCGCATCTGCCGCCGAGGCAAGCACCCTTTCCGCCAAATCAACGGAAAATGCCAACGCAGGCAGTCAAACGATGAAGCAAATGCTGGACGCCATGAACCAAATCAAGGATTCGTCCAACGAAATCAGTAAAATTATTAAGGCCATCCAAGACATTACCTTCCAAACCAACCTCCTGTCGCTTAACGCCTCGGTAGAGGCGGCGCGCGCAGGAGAACATGGGCGCGGCTTTGCCGTAGTAGCGGACGAGGTACGCAACCTTGCAAGCAAGTCGCAACAATCTACGCTGGAAAGTACGGAGCTTATCAACCAATCCATTTCCCGCGTGGATGCGGGTAGCTCCATCGCGGAAACCACCAGCGAATCGCTCTCCGTTATTGTTGCCAACGCGGGGGAAATATTGGATATTATTAACAATATTTCCAGCTCGTCCAAGGAGCAGGCGGAATCTATTTCCCAAGTAAGCATTGGGCTTGCGCAAATCTCCAGCGTTGTGCAGTCTAATTCTGCCGTATCGCAACAGGCGGCGGCGGCTTCCGAGGAGTTAAATTCTCAAGCCGAGGTGCTACAGCAGTTGGTTTCGTTCTTTAAAGTATAGGGTATACACTTCCCGTTGGACTGCGTTGTTGCAAGACCATATAACACGCATATGGTCTTGCAACAACGCAGTCCTTTTTGTGTACAGGTTTTTTCTGTTAAATTCCCAAGCCGAAGTTTTGCAGGAATTAGTTTCGTACTTCAAGGTATAAACAAAGCTTATTTTTACTTTGTAAATTTTTTTTGAAATGCGCTTGACATTTTAATCCACCTAAGGGTATTATTACTAATCTTCAAAAGCGCACGAGGTGCATATGCCGAAAATGAGCAAAGAGGAACGCAAACGGATTTTACGCGCCGCGTCTTTGCTTACACAACTGGCAATTGGTACGATAGCTTGTATAGGGCTTGCCATTTTTTTTGGGCTTTTTCTAGACAATCGGTTTGAAACCAGCCCGTTATTTGTACTTATTTTCACCTTTATCGGTATTATTTCGGCGTTTAAATTTATGTACGACACCGCAAAACGCGTGTGAGGGGCGGCTTAATTGGACAATTTTCCTTCCATGGAGTTATACGCAAGGCGCATGTCGTTGATTATTGGCATTATGTTTGTTATCATATCTGCAGGCGGGTTCATTTTCTTCCGCTCGGCAGAAGCGCTTATCTTCAGCCTTGGTGCGGCTGTAACTGCCGCCGCAAATGTACTTAAAGTTTACTGGCTTAGAAATTCGGTAGAAAAAGCCGCCGAAGTTGACGTAACCTACGCCGCAAACTATGTGCGCGGGCAAGGCATGTTGCGGATGCTCTTTACACTGGCAGTTTTGGTAGGCGCAGGCTTTCTCTCACAATTAGAAATGCTGGGTCTTCCCTTTTTAACGGGCGCAATATTTGGGTTGCTTACCATGCCCATTGCTACGTATTCTATGGGATTTTTTGCCCGTAAAGACTACAAGGAAAACGAAGGAGCGAATACCAATGTTTGATGTAGCCGTACCTATTCATGGCGTGGTAAACATTTTTGGGTTTGACTTGTGGATAACCAACACCATTGTTGTTTCGTGGGTTGTTTCTGCTATTTTGTTAACCTTTGCAATTGTCGCGCGTATTAAATTGAAAAGCTTTACCGATAAGCCTAAGGGCTTTCAAAATGTTGTAGAAATGATGGTAGGCGCATTCGACGGCTTTATGAAAAGCAACGGTACACCCAAAATCCAATGGATGGGCGGCTGGTTTTTCACGTTGTTTGCGTTTTTATTAATCTCAAATATTTTTGGACTGTTGCCCGGTCAACGCCCCCCAACGGCAGACTGGCCACTACCCTTTGCACTGGCGCTAACCTCGTTCTTTTTTATCCAATTTTCGGGCATTCGCCACAATGGCTGGGGTTACATAAAGCGTACTTATCTTAGTCCGCACCCTGTGTTCCTTCCCGTAAATATCCTTGGCGAGTTTTCGCGCCCTATTTCGCTTAGCTTCCGTTTGTTCGGTAATATTTTAGGCGGTTTAATTCTGGTTTCACTTATCTATGGGATTGCGCCCGTAATTGCACGGTTTGCCATTCCCGTAGCGCTTCACCTCATTTTTGACCTTGCTTTCGGCGCCTTACAGGCTTTCATATTCACCATCCTTAGCCTCACCTTTGTAGGCTTAGCGGCGGCAGAGTCGTAGAAAATCTGTAGTCGGGAGAAAAACATTTTAGGAGGAAACAAACATGTATCATCCTTTAGCGTTTGTGCTCGCATTTGCACACATCGCAGCAGCCATCGCGTTGCTCAACGGTATTCTTACCACAATCGGGCAAGGTAACGTAGCGGCGAAAGCCATCGAAAGTATTGCCCGTCAGCCCGAAGCCCGCGGTCCCATTACCACCAATATGTTCATTGGTTTGGCAATGGCAGAAACGTCCGGTATCTATGGTTTCGTTATCGCCATTTTGATTCTGTTCGTTCGTCCGCTTATCGGTCCTTACCTCGAATATTTGACCAACCCCCGCTTCCCCGTTGTACAAACTGTATGTGAATTAGTAACCTGCTTACCCCTGTAATTCCACGGGAAACTAAACGGGAACGAGAGGGATGATTGTTTTGAACCAAGGATTCCTATTTTTACTTAACACCCCAGTTGAGCCTAGGTTATTTGGCATGGACCAGCAGACGTTCTTACAGGTTGCACCGCACCTGTTGAACTTTATTGTGCTTGCCATTTTAATGACCTTTATCCTGTATAAGCCCGTTCGTAACTTCTTAAACGAACGCGCCGAGCGGATAGCAAAAGAACTGGACGAAGCCGAAAGCGTACGCCAGTCGGCGTATTCATTAAAAGAACAGTATGAGCAACGCCTCAAGGACATTGAGATTGAGCGTACTGCCATCTTAGATGATGCTCGTAAGCAAGCCATGGAGCGGCGTAACCGCGATATGGCCGAGGCGAAAAAAGAAGCCGATGCGTTAAAAGCCCGCGCCGATATTGAAATTGCCGCAGAGCTTGCCCGCGTTAAAGACCAAGTTGAACAGTCGATTGTAGAGCTTTCCAGCGAAATGGCGGGCAAATTGCTTGGCGTTTCTATAGACCCGAGCATTCACAGCCGCTTGTATGACGAGGCAATGGCCGAACTTGAAGCCACCGTGTTTAAACCTTCCGCCGCGCCTGCGGCTGTATAAGGGGGGGCGAAACATATGGCTGATTTAGGCAAACGCTACGCCACCGCGCTTTTTGAACTTTCTGCCGAACAAAATTTGCTTGCGTTGTATCTTGACCAGGCGACCTTCTTGCGCAACGCGTTGCAAGAGGAAGAATGCAGGACATTTCTTACGCACCCGCGTATTACGGGGGCAGAAAAAATTGCGTTCTTTGACAGGGTTTTCGTAGAACATATTCACCCGCATTTGATGGGCTTTTTGCACCTCGCAGTGAATAAAAATCGCGAAGAATTCTTGTTGCCTGCGTTAAATCAACTGGTGGAAATGATTCGCGCCCACCATAATAAGACGACAGCAAAGGTCGTATCTGCCGTTCCTCTTTCCGAGGGACAGATGGCAAACATGTCCTCGTTGCTTGCGCGTAAGCTAAACAAAGAAGTAGATGTGCACGTAGTGGTTGACCCCGCTGTAATTGGGGGATTAAGCATACAGGTAGACGGTTTTTTTGTAGACCGTACTCTACGCTATCTGCTACGTAATATGAAAGAAGAAGTGAACCAACTTGTTAAAAAGGAGAGCGGCAAATGATACTCAAGCCTGATGAAATAAGCTCCATCATAAAACAACAAATTCAGGCCTATTCTACCAAGGTGGATGTGGCCGAGGCTGGAAGCGTTATTCATGTCGGCGACGGTATCGCCCGCGTATACGGCCTTTCTAACGCAATGAGCGGCGAATTGCTTGAATTCCCGGGCGATTTGTTCGGCATCGCGTTAAACTTGGACGAAGACTCCATCGGTGCGGTACTGCTGGGTCCCGACTCAACTGTAAAAGAGGGCGACCCCGTAAAACGCACCAACCGCATTGCCGAAGTACCTGTAGGCGACGGTCTGTTAGGGCGCGTAGTTGACCCCGTAGGTCGCCCATTGGACGGCAAAGGTACGCTTAAATACGAGCGCACCCGCGTAATTGAGCGCATTGCCCCGGGCGTAATTGAGCGTAAGGAAGTAAACGTTCCATTGCAAACGGGTATTAAGGCTATCGACTCGATGGTACCTATTGGGCGCGGTCAGCGCGAGTTGATTATCGGTGACCGTCAAACGGGTAAAACTACCATTGCTATCGACACGATTATTAACCAAAAAACCACGGGCGTGTTGTGTGTGTATGTAGCCATTGGGCAAAAAGCATCCACGGTAGCGCGTATTCAGCGGACCTTGGAAGCAGCGGGTGCAATGGATTATACCTGTATCGTTGCTGCTAACGCATCTGATACCGCGCCAATGCAATACATCGCCCCTTATTCGGGTTGCGCCATCGGTGAAGAGTGGATGGAACAGGGCAAAGACGTTTTGGTTGTGTATGACGACCTTTCAAAACACGCGGTTGCATACCGTGCGTTATCGTTATTGCTGCGCCGTCCGCCGGGTCGCGAGGCTTACCCGGGCGACGTTTTTTACCTGCATTCACGCTTGCTGGAACGCGCCGCCTGTCTTGCAAAAGGTGGTACCCTTACAGCGCTGCCCATTATTGAAACGCAGGCGGGCGATATTTCCGCCTACATTCCCACCAACGTAATTTCGATTACGGACGGTCAAATCTTCTTGGAAACTGAGTTGTTTAACTCGGGCATACGCCCTGCGATTAACCCCGGTTTGTCGGTATCCCGCGTAGGCGGTGCGGCACAAATTAAGGCAATGAAACAGGTGGCTGGTCCGCTGCGCCTTGAATTGGCACAGTACCGTGAGCTTGCTGCGTTCTCGCAATTCGGCTCAGACCTTTCAACGGACACGATGCTTCAATTGCGCCACGGCGCACGTATCGTAGAGGTGCTAAAGCAACCCCAAGGGCAACCGCTGGCAGTTGAAGAGCAAGTACTTCTTCTCTTTGCCGTAGCCGTAACCCGTAAGGAAACCTACACGTCCAAAGAGGGCAAGGAAATTCCCATCGAGAAGAAGTTTTTCCGTCCTATTTTACCGCGCTACGTGGTACGTACCGAAGCGTCTTTATTGAACTACTTCCGCAGCGGACAGTACCTTGAAATTCGCCCCGAGGGCGAACGCGTGGACATTCTCAAAGAAATTCGTGAGAAAAAGGACATTGCCCCCGCGGGTGAACTGGCGAAAAAAGCTACCGCCGCCATCGAGGATTTCTTGTGGATGCCGTATGAACAATTGCTTCTTATCTTAAATGATGCGGAAAACCAGTCTGCGCTGGGCTTGACCGCCGAACGGAAGCGCCAAACGGAAGACGCGCTGTTCATTTACAACTTTAACGAGCGGGAAGATATTCGGACGCTGTGCAAACGCGACGGACATCTATCTGTGGAAGTGGAAGAACGTCTTTTCAAGGCAATTTCGCCGTACAGCCAATTTGCAAAGCGCGTAGACAGCGGTATTAACGCCGAATTTAAAGATTTAATTCGTTCAACGACGAACTTCTTAACCCGTTTGCTTGACCAACGCTTCACGCATTTTAACGAGCATATCGTTACTATTCGTGAGTTAAGGAGCCAAGGGAAAGAATTACCCGCCGACTTTAAAGCGCAACTGGTTAACGACCTGCGTAATATGCTGGCACGGGACGAAATTGTAGAGCTTTTTGAGAAGTTTGAAAAAGCGTAAGGAGAGCCGTATATGCCATCAATGAAGGCAATTAAGCAACGGCGCGCCAGTGTAAAAAATATGCAGCAGGCCATGCGCGCCATGAACCTTGTGGCAACGGCCAAGCTACAGCGGGCCCGTCAAGAATGGCAGCATATCCGTAGCTATGTTGAAGGGGCGGATAATATCACCCTTTCTGCCGCGGCAGATAAACGCGCGGCTGAGCATTTCTACGTGCAGGGGCGGCCTTCCCGAAACGCCGTTTACTTGGTCATTTCCAGCGACCGCGGCAAATGCGGCGGCTACAACTTAAACGTAGCCAAGGCGGCGGCGGCGCACGCAAGCGACTATGGCAAAAATGCCAAGTTTATTGTGGTGGGCTTAAAGGGACTGGAGTTTTTCCTTTCCCGCGGTCAAACTGCGCAATACGAAGCCGCGCCCAAGTCTATGCCCGATTTTTCGCAGGCTAAGCAATTGGGCGAAATGTTGCTAAACCTATACCGCGATACGGAAAAAGCCAACGCAGGGGACGAAAGCCCCTTCGGCGAAGTAGATGAAGTATATGTTGTATATACAAAGTTTACCTCTATTTTGGCGACCGAGCCCACCGTGGTGCAGGTGCTTCCGTTAAGCGCACGCGTAGCGGGGCAAGGCGACGTAAAACGCAATGCCATGGAATACGACCCAAGCCCGGAAGGGTTTATCGACTACATGGTGCATGATTATTTAAGTGCTTATATTTATGGGGCGATGATGGAGTCGGTGGTGTGTGAACAAGCGGCGCGTATGTTAAATATGGACGCGGCAACCAATAACGCACAGGAAATTATCGAGGATTTAACCTTGATGTTTAACCGCCAACGCCAAGGCGCAATTACCCAGGAAATAACCGAAATTGTAAGCGGCGCGAACGCGTTGCAGTAGGAGGCTTCAGGTGTCAAATACAGGCAAAATTCTACAAATTATTGGCGCGGTTATCGACGTTCGCTTCGAGGGCGAGCTGCCAGCGCTATATAGCGCGGTTGAAGTGCCAAAAAGCGAGGGCGATTCTGTTGTGCTGGAAGTGGCACAGCACCTTGGCGATAGCGTTGTACGCTGTATCGCTATGGACTCGACCGACGGGCTTTCCCGTGGGATGAGTGCCATCGACACAGGAGGCCCCATCAGCATTCCCGTAGGGCAGGAAACATTGGGACGGATGATGAACGTACTGGGCCGCCCCATTGATAACAAACCCCCTGCGGCAGGTGGCGAAAAATGGCCCATCCACCGCCAAGCCCCGGGCTTTGCAGACCAAGCGGGTGCAACCGACATCCTGGAAACGGGGATAAAAGCTGTAGACCTGCTTTGCCCCTACGCAAAGGGCGGTAAAATTGGCTTGTTTGGCGGCGCAGGTGTAGGTAAAACCGTTATTATCATGGAATTGATTAACAATATCGCTACCGAGCATGGCGGACTTTCCGTTTTCGCAGGGGTAGGCGAACGTACCCGTGAGGGTATTGACCTGTACAACGAGATGACCGAGTCCGGCGTTATCAACAAAGCGGCGCTGGTGTTCGGGCAGATGAACGAACCCCCCGGGGCGCGTATGCGTGTAGGCTTTACGGGCTTAACCATTGCGGAATATTTCCGTGATGTGTCCCGCCAAGACGTGTTGTTGTTTATCGACAATATTTTCCGTTTTGTACAAGCGGGGTCGGAGGTATCGGCGTTGCTTGGGCGTATTCCTTCGGCGGTAGGTTACCAGCCCACGCTGGCAACCGAGGTAGGTATGCTACAAGAGCGGATTACCTCTACCAAAACGGGTTCTATCACGTCTATCCAAGCCATTTACGTGCCTGCGGACGACTATACGGACCCTTCGGTAGCCACCACCTTCGCCCATTTGGACGCGACAACCAACCTAAGCCGCGCCATTGCGGAATTGGGCATTTACCCCGCTATCGACCCGCTGGCCTCCACCTCGCGTATCTTGGAAAAGAGCGTGGTGGGCGAGAAACATTACGAAGTGGCGCGTAGCGTACAATCGGCACTACAACGATATAAGGACCTACAGGATATAATCAATATCTTGGGTATGGATGAACTTTCCGAGGAAGACAAAAATACCGTTATTCGCGCGCGTAAAATTCAACGCTTCTTGTCGCAGCCCTTTACCGTGGCGGAGAAATTCTCTGGCCATGCAGGTAAATTCGTAAAAATCGAAGATACGGTTGAAGGCTTTGAGCAAATTGTGTCCGGCAAACTGGACCATATTGCGGAGGGGCACTTCCTGTATGCGGGTACCATCGACGAGGTAGTGGAACGGCATAATCAATCGGTTGCCAACCAGTAAGGGAGGCTTCCTATGGCAGATAAAAAAATTGAAGTGCGTTTGCTTACGCCTACGGTGCGTTCAGCAAACCAGTATAAATACCACAATGAAGTAGACATGGTAATTGTACGCACCATTACGGGTGACCGTGGCTTTTTGCACGGGCATGAGGCTTGTTCCGTTGTGTTAGATTCGGGCGTTGCGCGTATTATCCTTGGCGGGGAACACCCCGAGTTAAAGCTGGCAGTTTTAGGCGGCGTTGCGCAGATGGATGATAATATCATCACCATCGTAACCGAAACCGCCGAATGGCCCGAGGATATTGAACGTGCCCGCGCTACCGCATGGCGTGACGAAACGCTGGTGAAAATGGAAAAAGCCGACCCCGCTGAGCAAGCCGCATTAAAGAAAGACCTGCGCAGTGCAGAAACGCTAATTACGGTTAGCCACTTTCCGCCAAGCGGAGTTGAGAAGTAACAGGCAGAATAATTTTAAAAATCCGCATATGATGCGGATTTTTTATTGCCGTTAACCTGTTGACAAACCCCTAAAGCAAAACGCAAACGCCCGGTTCTCTCATCAACATATGGCTTGCGGTCTTTAATATGTGTATTTTGTCCCAACATATGTCCCCCCAACTTATGACATGGCCCAACCCCACAAGGCGCAAAATTTATTTGATTACTTTCTTTTTCCCGGAATTCTCCCCAAACGCTAACTTTAATAACAACGGCGCGATAAGTACCGTAACCAGCACGACTACAATAATGCTTGGGAAAATGAGCGTACTAATATACCCCACGGCAATGCCCTTGGCGGCGACGATGAATGAAACCTCGCCGCGGGCAATCATGCCCGTGCCTACTTGCAGGCTTTCGCGCTGTGTAAAACCACACAGCCGCGCGGCTAAGCCACAGCCAATGAGCTTTGACAGCACCGCCGCAATAATAAGGAAAACAGTGAATAATATTAGGCTTCCCGTTAAGCCGTCGAAGGACGTGTGTATGCCAATGTTTGCTAGGAAAATGGGTGTAAAAAACATATAGGACAGCCCGTGGGTCTTGGTTTCCAGCGTTTCTACGCAACGGGTAGAGCATAGAGCAATACCCGCGATATACGCGCCCGTAATGTCGGCAAGTCCAAATAATTCCGCAAGGTATGCCATGGCAAAGCAATAGGCGATGGCAAAAATGGTGAGTCGCCGCCGCTCGCCCAAATGACTGTGCATATAATTGAACAGTTTGTTAATAAGAATGCCCGTGACTATAGCAAAGGCAAAAAACGCGCCTATTTTTAATAACAAAATTAATAATGAGGGGACGGAAAACTCCCCTGCCCCGCCCATGCCCATAAGCACCGCAAGCAATACAATAACCAAAATGTCGTCAAAGAGTGATGCGCCCATTAGCGACGTACCCACGCGGGTTTTTAGTTTGCCCATTTCTTGCAAGACTTCCACAGTAATGCTGGTGGACATGGATGCAATAACCACGCCGATGAAAAAGCTTTCGAAGGACGGCTTGCCAAAAGCAAACGCTACAAGAAAGCCTCCGCCAAGCGCCAGCGCAACCCCCGAAAACGAGATAAAAAACGACGATTTTATCGAATGCTTCAGCTCTTTAAAGTCCGTTTCCATACCCGCGGTAAAGAGCAACAAAATAACACCAAACTCTGCAATGGCGGTAATTACCTCGTTTGGCGCAATCAAACCAAAAACAGCAGGTCCAAGTAGCACGCCTGCAATTAACGCACCCACCACCTGCGGCAGGTGTATGCGTTTCATAAAAATCGCCAGCACTTTCGTGGAGAACAGGATAATGGCGATGAATAATAATAGGTCTATGTCAAACATAGTGGCATTGTACGCCTAAATGGAAATTATTTCAATACGTACATGTCCCCTGCCCGCTTTTCCAGCACGTGGCGGTCGGTAATATGATAGCCGTCGTTTTTTTTATGCAGTACGCCTTGTGCGCACAAATTGGAAAGGCAACGCAGTAAATGGCGGTAACTTGCACCCATTACATGGGCGACGTCGGTGAGTTTTTCGCGAAAAACGCCGTGGGCTTCGGTTTGAAAAATGTAGGCGCACAGGCGCGTTTCTAAGGGCTGTAGCGCGGTGATGGCACTGTTTACCACACGCTGTGCCAGTTTTTCTGCCAAGTCCTTTGCTACATAATTGATAAAAACAATGTTGCTTTTAAGTACGTTGGAATATGCGGCAAGGGGCAGCGCAATGCACGATAGCTCCGTCACCGCTTGCACCGTGGTTTGCGTGTTGCGCGCCTGTGTCATTAACTCAATTTCGCCGATGATGCCCTGCCGGGTAAAATAGGCAAGCAATAGTTCTCGCCCGTCGGAAAGGCTGATAAACACCTTCGCCTTGCCCGATACAACAAAGTACAGCGCGTCCATTGCATCCCCTGCTTTGGATAAATACTCCTCGGGTGCAAGGAAAAACCGCGCCCCCTGTGACAAATCAAGGCTCGATAAGCCATATTGCACAAGGGAAGCGCGGTCATTTTCGGTTAGCTTAGTTTTTTTCATGGGTTTTGTCTTCGGCTTTTTTATCGTCGTTTTTCTTTTTACAGCCGCCGCAGCTGCAATTTTGCCCGCAGGGCGGGCGGCGGCTTTGTATCTTTATTTCTTCTACGGGGTAGAAGTCGGTTTCCACTTCATTTTTGTCCTTTTTTTGCACGGCAACCTTTACGGTTTGGCGCAATACCTGCACGTTTAGCACTTCGCCTACGCCGTCGGGGGTTTGTACCTTGTCACCTACATTCGGCAGGTTTTTGTTTAACTCAATGTACGTGCTTTCTTCGTACTTTAAGCAACACATTAGCTTACCGCACACGCCCGAAATTTTAGTAGGGTTAAGCCCAAGCCCTTGGTCTTTTGCCGTTTTTACGCTTACGGGCTGAAATTCGTCTAAGAAAGACGCGCAGCAAATATTGCGCCCGCAAATGCCCACGCCGTTGACGATTTTTGCCTCGTCCCTCGCGCCGATTTGCCGCAATTCTATGCGTGTGCGAAAGGTAGCGGCTAAATCCTTGACCAGTTCGCGGAAGTCTACTCTGCCATCGGCGGTAAAATAAAAGATTATCTTGCTTAAATCGAAGGTGAGTTCCACATCAACAAGGTGCATTTCCAACCCGTGGGCTTTAATTTTTTCCGCACAGATGGCACGGGCTTCCGTTTCGCGGGTGCGGTTGCTAATTTCCTGCGCTTCGTCCTCGGGAGTGGCAAGGCGGAGCATCTTGCGGATAGGCGGCTGTAAATTGCTCACGTCCGCATCGCGCCTTGTAAGAGAAATGATGCCGTATTCCGCTCCGCGCACCGTTTCCACAATAACGGCGGCGTTTAACGGCGGGTCAAAATCTACCGGGTCAAAATAATATATGCGCCCAACATCTTTGAAGCGTACGCCAATAATAATCAAAATTCCACAACCTTTTGGGGTATATCGCACCCACATATTTTTAGTAACATTAATTCAATCGCAAGTTGAAAATTGCCGTTTGCCGCAAGCGCCTGCTTGGTATACATAATCGCTTCTGTTGCGCGGAAGGCATGTGCTTCCCCCGTTTCGCGAATGCGCTTGCCGTATAAAGTGTACAGCATGTCCAGCAAACGCTGAAGCGATTCTTTGTTTTCCTTAAAGGGTTCGAACTTTTTATACAACGCAAGGGCGCCTAAAATGTCTTGCTTATGGGCGGTTTCTGCCACCTCGCGCGCCAGCGTTTGTACTGCTTCGTCCGCTTCATTTATTTGCGCCTGTGCATTCGAATTATATTTTACCACTACGCAACGCGAAATTACAGTAGGAAGCATTGCCTCGATTGCAGGCGTAAGCAATAAAAAAACCCCATAGGGTGCGGGTTCTTCAATGGTTTTTAGCAGCGCGTTCTGCGCTTGGTGGTTTAATTTCTCCGCGTTATCAAGTATAAATACTTTATAGCGATAGCTAAAGGGCTTGGTCGCCATGGGTTTTACCACTTGGTTACGCACATCTTCTACAGAATAACCTGTCGCGTTGGACGGGGTAACATACACCGTGTCGGGGTGGTTGCCCGACGCAAAAACACGGCAGGAAATACAGCTATCGCAAGGGGTTTCATTGCCTTCAAGGCAATTCAAAGCCTTCGCAAACGCATTTGCTTGCGCCAAAAGCGTACCCTCGCCCGCAAAAATATAGGCGTGGCCTACATTGCCAAGGGGGACACGCATTACACAATCATATCCAAGAGCATTCCTTGAATCTCGTCAATTTTGTCCAGTATTGCCAGGTGGTCCTTCTCTTTTTCCAGCAATTCCTGCGCTAAATCGTCTAAATCTTGGTTTACCTTACGCACGATGGCAAACACGCGGTGCTGCCCGCGGCGGTTTAAATAATTTTCACGGCTAAACTCGTGGGCATGGGTGGTTACTTCGTTAATAAAGTCCGTGATTAAACCGCGGTAGCGCTTTAAATCGCTGAAGTCCATATGCTCGGCAAGGCGCTTGCCTTGGGTTGTAATTTCCCCAATTAAAGCGTGCAAACGGTCAGCAAGCCCCTCGTCGCTTAGGCGTTTTAGCGTAAAGCTAAAGTCTACCTGCGGGGGCTTTTCTTTTACGTTTTGCGCCTCGGCAAAGCGCGCGGTCAGCATTTCGGAAATTTTCATTTCCACGCGCTACACCTTCCTAAATTCTTCGATATTTAAGATGAAGATGTTTGCGCCGCCTACCGTTACCTCTACAGGATAGGGGGCAAAGCTTTCGTTTGCGTTTACGTTCATCGCGTTTACAGACGTAATTTGCCTGCGGCTCTTACATTTCTTTTCAATGATTTCAATAAATTCGGGTAAACGCTCGTCGGATACACCGCAGATAAACGTTGTGTTACCCGCACGCAAAAAGCCGCCCGTTGACGCCAATTTTGTTACGCTAAAGCCCTTTGCGTTAAGCAAATCCATGAGATGAAAGGCATCCTCGTCTTGGATGATAGCCATTACCAATTTGTCCAGTTTCATGCAGAACCTCCAATCGAAATGTGTTTTGTGCGAGTATACCAGACTTATATAGCATTTGACAACTTTTGCCACGGGAAATACAATAACGTTACAAAAAAATAGGAGGATTTTACATGCAAAATGTCCCCGCTTCACCATTTCTTAGCAATGCAAAGCCCGTGCTAAAGAAGCTGATTGCTTTGCTGCAACGGCATTTTACCTACGTTTCTGTACTGGGTACAGACGTTTCGGGCAAAAATTACCGCGTTTCCGACCGCGTGACAAGCATCAGCGACACCACATGGGGGGAACGCGGTTTTGTTATCCGTGTTTTTGAAGGCGGGCGTTACTATGAATACGCCTTTAACCTACTGCCCGACAGCGACACCGCGTTAGAAAAATTGTGCGAAACCATTACCAATAACGCACGCGACGCCATGCAGGGCGAAGGATTCACCTACCCCGCCCCTGTGGAAGAAGAAATTACCCAAACCTTCCACGGCAAGGTCGAAACGCTGCCAACCGACGTTAGCCCCGAGGAAATTATTGCAAAGCTCACGCAAATTAACAAAAAAATGCACGAAACATCCGAACTGCTGGTAGAAGCCATCGCCACAGTTGCCTACGCGCAAACCGGTAAAATTTTCCTTTCTGCAAAGAAAGAGCTGGAACAGCACTACATTTGGAGCGAGGCATACATTATCCCCGTTGCGCGCAGGGGCGAAGTCACGCAGAATGCGTACAAAAGCTACGCAGGCTTAAAAGGCTTTGAACTGCTTGAAGAGGTAGAGGTCGGCATTACCGAAACGGTACAAACCGTAGTTAAAATGCTGGACGCAAAACCCGTACCCGCCGGGGAATACGATGTTATCTGCTCGCCCGACGCGGTTGGCATTATCGCCCACGAAGCCTTTGGTCACGGCGTAGAGCTTGATATGTTCCTTAAAAACCGCGCAAACGCAAAGGAATACATGGACAAGCCTGTAGCTTCCCCCATGGTTAAAATGCACGACGGGGCAACCGCGACTAACCATATGTCCTCCTATCTTTTCGACGACGAGGGCAACCTTGGGAGCGATACCGTCATTATCGAAGGCGGCATTTTAAAGGCGGGTATTTCCGACGCGCTTGCTGCCGCCCATCTTGGGAGCGCTCCCACAGGCAATGGAAAGCGCCAAAAGTACGACCACAAGGCATACAGCCGCATGACAAATACCTTCTTTGCGGCGGGTAACGACACGGTAGAGGATATGATAGCCTCTATTTCGCACGGTTACATGATTATGGACGCCTCCAGCGGTATGGAGGACCCCAAGGACTGGGGCATACAGTGCATGTTTTCCTACGCGATTGAAATTAAGGACGGCAAGCTAACGGATAATTGGGTTTCCCCCGTTGTAATGACGGGCTATGTACCCGAGTTGCTTAAAAACATCACAATGATGGGCAAAGAAGTTGAATTTTCGGGCGGCGGCGGTTGCGGCAAAGGCCACAAGGAATGGGTTAAGGTTTCTTGCGGCGGTCCATACATTAAAACGAAAGCGAGGCTGGGATAATGTTACAACTACTACAGCAAACCTTGGCACAATTTGAAGGCGTTGAATATTTAATACGCGAAACAAAAACCCACCGCCTCGAGTGCTATAACATTAAAAAGCAACCCGAAATGAAGCGCGAAGCCCAAACCACCGACATTACGTTAGTGCTTTACACCGTTTTTGAAGAGAAAGCGCCCGACGGAGAAATGAAAAAATACCGCGGCTCATTTAGCACCGAAATACACCCCGCCACCGGTGAAGATGCGCTTAAAAAAATCATCGAAGAAGGCGTATACGCGGCAGGCTTTGTAAAAAACGCCTACTACCCGCTGGTGTCCCCTTCTGATGGGAGCGCTCCCACGGTAAAACCGCAAAACATGCCGCAAGTATTAAACGACTTACAAGCCGCCTTTAACGCCACCGACATTCACCAAGAAGGGCATGTAAGCTACAGCGAATTTTTTATAACAAAAACCGATAGGCGCATACTAAACTCCAATGGGGTGGACGTTTCTTACACCACGTACAACGCGTTTATAGAAACGGCAGTACACTGGAAGCGCGAGGGCGGCGAAATTGAAGTTGGCGAGGCGTTCCGATTCTCGTTAGATATGGAAAACCCCGCCGCTTTCCTAAAAAGCCGTATGGAAAAGCTATTCACCGCGTCGCGTAATAAGGCGCTCGCACAGCCTACCCCCGGCGTGGGCGACATTAATATTTTAATCAGCGGCGAAGCGTTAAGCACCTTTTTCTTCTATTACAAAAACCGCGCCAGCACACAAATGGTGTACCAGCAGCTTTCCACCTACAAGGAAGGCGACCAAATACAAAGCGGCGACGGCGATAAAATAACCCTAACCCTAGACCCCCTCATGCAGGGCAGCCAAAACTCCGCCCCGTATGATGACTTCGGCTTCCCCCTTACCCGCCACGAGATAGTAAAGGATGGCAAGCTTACCAAGCTATGGGGCGATGTGCGCTTCTCTCACTACCTGAATATTCCCCCCACGGGCGTGCTGCCCAACCTACACGTAACGGGCGGGACAACAACCGTAGAAGCACTGCGAAGTGCCCCCTACCTTGAGCTTGTTTCCTTCTCCGATTTCCAAGCCGACACAATAACGGGCGATTTTGGCAGTGAAATTCGCCTAGGCTACTACTTTGACGGCGAAAAAACCATTCCCGTTACAGGCGGCTCTATTTCGGGCAATATGGAAAAGGTGCATGGCTCACTAAAAATGACCAAAACAGAAGAACAGCACGGCGGATTCCTATGCCCCGAGATGATTTGCATTCGCGGCGCGAGTATTAGCGGGGTTGTGTAACGCGCTCCTTATTGTATAAACTCGCACAATAAAAAAACCTGCTTACCGTAGTATTCTCTATGGCAAGCAGGTTTTTTGCATTTCATTCCTTAAAATAAATCTCTATTCAAAAATATCCGTTTGCTGTAAAATAGTGAACATTATAAAAAATGTATAAACCGAGGAGTTCAACATGACCCATAGCCTTGCATCCATAAAACAAACATTAGTCACAGAAATTATAAAACGCGTTGAAGATAAGATAATTGAACAAACTAATGCCGATTTGTTAGTTAAATTAATAAACAATGCAGAGAATATTAACGAAGCTATTTCTATAGCAATGCTGGGGACAACCTATAAACAAACAGGCTTTCATTTTGACAAACAACTGGCAAAAGTCGAAGCGAAAAATGAAATTTATTATTTTAAGAAAAATGAATCACTTTCATTTAAAACAAACAACGACGCGATAACACACAAACTTATCATTGGCGACAATTTTAATGCACTAACAAATTTACTGGTTACGTATAAAAAAAGAATTGATACTATTTATATCGACCCGCCTTACAGCAAGGATAGTATGGGTACTTTTGCCATAACCAACTATGATAACGCAATAACACGCGACAATTTATTATCAATGCTATATCCACGACTTATATTAGCAAAACAACTGCTTAGTGATAATGGTGTAATCTTTTGCAGCATTGATGACCGAAACCAAGCGTATGTAAAATGTTTATTTGATGAAATATTCAAAGAAAGCAATACAGATATTATGGTATGGCGCAAAAGCGGTGCAGGGCGTGACGGAAAAATGAAAAATACACAAACCTTTAGAAAAGACCATGAATATATTATCGTAGGATATAAAGAAGAACGTAAATTAAACAAATCCTTTGAAAAACCACAGTGGGAAAATGAATACGGCAACCCTGATAATGACCCCCGCGGTGGCTATAAAGCAGGTTCTATTTCAAACAAAGAAGAAGCTTCAAACCCCGATTCGGAAAATTATTACACCGTAACTTCCCCCGGCGGGAAAACATTCACCCGACAATTTAACGTATCGCAAGAAGCGTTTGACCGTTTAAATTCCGATAATCGAATTTACTGGGGGCGCAACGGCGACGCAGTACCTGCCGTAAAAATTTTTGTTGAAGAAGAGCGTAGCGTTTCTACTTCGTCATTAATAGACTATAGCGAAATGACAACTACGCTGGGTGCAAAAACATTGGACGATATTTTAAGCGGTGACACGCTCGGAAATGAAATGCGCCCCAAGCCTGTTGATTTAATCGTTAAACTTTTGCAAATAGGAAGCGCAACGGATTCAATAGTGCTGGACTTTTTTGCAGGTAGTGGCACAACAGGACAAGCAGTATTAAAATTAAACCAAAAGGATAAAGGAAACCGTCAATTCATACTCGCTACATTAGATGAAAAAACGCCGTTTACCCCTGGCGGCATTGTTAATGAAATTACCGGCAAGCGATTAAAACGCACTATGACAGGCACCTGCTACGATGGCACAAATAACTTTAAATGGTTAGAAAATAACAAACCCCTCGGCGGCAACTTAGACGTATATGATATTTCCACGGTAGCAAACTTTGAAGCTACAGAAGGGCAGTCCCCCTTCGATGTAATTGATGAAACCCTTTACGGGCAACCCAAGCTGGACACGAACAAAAAAATTAAATGGGTATGCGAAAATTTTGAAGGTACGCAAAAATATGTCGCCGGAGGTACAAAATAATGCTTCCTGCGGCAAAGCAACTCCAAGAGAATGCGGTAACACGTTTAATCGAATGCACCCAAAAGGAAATTACCTTTAAATCGCCGACGGGTAGCGGCAAGACCTACATGATGGCGGATATGATGCATCAAATCCTATCGCAGGATTCTGATGTTATTTTTCTGGTTTCTACACTTTCGAAGGGTGAGCTTGCAAAGCAAAACTATGAAAAATTTATCGAATATGCCGAAAGAGGCCTGTTTAAAAACCTATTGCCCTACTTAATTTCCAGTGAAGTAACCAGTGAAGAACGCTTATATGTCCCCACAAATTACAATGTGTATTTACTTCCGCGCGATTTATATAAAAAAGGCGGGCGGCTAATGCAGGGTGCAATGGACAATTTTTTACAACACCTAACGTGGCACGAGCGCATAAAGGGACAGGGTAAAAAAGTATACTTAATTAAAGACGAATGCCATATTGCAACCAACAATCTTGATACTTTGTCTGAAGCGTATTTTTCAAAAATATATAACTTCTCTGCAACCCCCAAATTATCACGCGGGCAGTACCCTGATGTTGAAATTACTAACGAAAACGCCGTAACCGCAAAATTAATTAAAGAAGTAAAAATAATAACGGACGACAACGTTACCGTTGGCGATGCCATTCAAACCTTTCAAGAAGTTAAAAAGCAATATCGTAACCTACTGGGCGTAAACCCTTGCTTAATTATTCAAATTTCAAACAAAGATAAAGCGGATAACGAGTTGCAAAAAATTTACCGCGAATTAGACAAAACGCAAAATGCGGATTTAAAGTGGATGCTTATTGTCAACGATAACAAGCATTGCAAAACTAACGATGACTTGGGTAAAAGAACGACTTCAATCAGCAAATGGAAGGAATATGCAAAAGACAGCGCTTCCCTCGTTGATATTATTATTTTTAAAATGGTTATCACGGAAGGGTGGGATATACCCCGCGCCTGTATGCTTTACCAAATGCGGGACAGTAAAAGCAAGCAATTAGACGAGCAAGTAATGGGGCGCGTACGACGCAACCCCAGACTCATGGACTTTGAAACACTTTCCCAAGAAGCACAGGATTTAGCAATGACAGCATGGGTATGGGGTATTGTTCCCGATGAAATGAAAAAAAGCTTCCGCGTAAAATTATGGCAAGACAGCGACATTATTACCAACGAAATTAAAATAAAAACAACACGCCTAAAAACATTAATCGAAAAACCCTCATTTAATATCGCGTCATTTTTAACCACGCTGCCTCCCATATCTGCCCCTACCGGCATTTTTAAGCTGTACGGCAACTATTTAAAAGCCGAAGCGCACATACAGGAAATGGGTGCAAACTACGCAACAAATTATCATAATTGGCAAACTTTTACCGAACACATTGAAGCCATTTCAAATGAAAGCAAGCGATTTACCTGTAACTACGAAAATAGCATGGAGCTGGTCACAAACAAAAACGATGAAGCCGCCGAGGTTTCGTTTGCGCCCGACTCCTTCTATGTAGACAATGGAAATTACATGAACATAACCGATTGGATATGGAAGCGAAGTGACGGTAGGGATAGATTTTCCTTCGATAGTGAAGCCGAGCAACAATGGGCGGAAATATTGAAGGACTTAGTAAAAGATGAAAATAGCAACGATGAAAGAATTGGCAAACGCGTAACTGTGGGGATTAAAAACCCCGCACATATAAATATCACAAACGAAACAGTGGACGATTTTATTGGCGAAACCAAGAAAATTTATCTTTGGGGCAAAAACTATGTACACAACTCGCCCATCAGGTTTGAATACTATTTAAATGCTATACATTCATCCTATCCCGACTTTGTAATGAAGGACAGCTATAATCGAATCCATATATTTGAAGTAAAAAGCGTTAATGCTTCTTCGTCTATGGCAGGGGGGGTTGATGGCCCAAGCTACGAGGCAAAACTGAACGAGTTAAAAAGCGCATATAGGCAAGCATCTAAGTTAACGGAGCATATTTTTTACCTTCCCATTTTAAAAGAAGATGATTGGCGCATTTTTCAATATCTCAACGGGAACGAACAAACGCTAACCTTAAATATGTTTGTCGCGTTTTGTAAAACCGCTTAAAATTTGGTGATATTATAAACAACGTAGATTATGCACATTGTATTCCATTTTTATTCAATATCGATGGGTTTTGCGGAATTGAATGCTAATAACATCAGTCCATGCTTGTAAAGTCTTTTAACGTTACACCATCCGGTGTTTTCCAATATATTTGCGCATTAACCGGGTACCCGGTGGCAAAATTGGCGGCTTCGTTTGGGCTTCGCATCAATAAATCTTCCAGTAAAATCCCTTCTTTATCATATTTATCAGCCAGCGTATCTCGTAGCCTTTTAATGCTATAACGAAGTGATTCGGCAACTTCCAGCTTAATTTTACCGCCTTTAAAAAGCACAAAACCGTCACTGGTTTCGCATCCTTTAACATTTACACCTTTATTGTTATTGTCCTTGTTGGTATTAATTTCATATATCTGTGGTTTAACAATGTCGGTTACTACAGAATCATTTTCTGTTTTTTGGATTGCCTTGGGTTCGAAAACGCGATGGCTCAGTACACCCATTATAATAGCTGCGTTTTTAGCAAATTCTTCAAGGTCGCTTATTTCTTCTTCCGTAGGTTTTCCCGCGGCGGGCTCATTGTTATTTTTAATCACATATCGCTTGGCATTTTTTGCCAACGTACAGAAGTGATTTTCCAGCCAGCTTATTTCTGTAGCACCCAGCCAATTATCTTTGTCTTTTGTGGTAAATACCACCGCTTCTGTCCAATAATCGCTTTCTAATTTATTTCTATGTTCAATTAATCTTCCGAGTAGTCCGCTACCGTTTTTTCTTACATCTGCTTGCCCTACGTACACCACTTGTTCATCTGTGACTTCATCTATGCCAAATAAGAAATAAATACCACTTTGCTGCAGGTCGGGGCGGTCTTTACATTTATTCAAGTCTATACGCGGTATCCTATAGGCAACACCCGTCCAATTAGCAAAGGTACATTTTACACGCCCATTAGGAACGTCATCCATTAGAAAATAGGTAAAGTTCTTGCTCGCCATAATTATTTGCCCCTTCTCGTTATTATGCATACGCTATAGCACATTGTAACATATTATCCTACAATTCTTCAATTAATTTTATTCATTAAAAAACACACCCCACGCAAGCAAATAAAACACTTACGCAGGGTGCGTTTAATTAAGGCTAAGTCACAAAACATTCATTTCTTATACTGCTCACGGTTGGCAATTATCGCATTTCTTCATATACACACACGCTGTACAGTTTACCCGTCGGCTGGAATATCCCCATGCGGTATATGATGCGGGAAGTGCTTCCCCGTGTTGGATAATCTGCCGCTTCGAAGTTGAAAAGTGCAAACCTCGCCTGCATTACCGCGCGCATAAATATAAGCAACGCAAGCTCGGTTTTGACAAAAACAAAACGCGATTATCCGATTGTGCCCTGATGCGACCCATGGGGGCGCCTCTTGGCAAGGGGTACTATAGCACAGCGGTTTTGACATTTTCTAAGATTTTGTCAATTTTGCAAATCGTGCTATACTGCGCGCCGAAGGGACGTGCCCAATG
Organism: Defluviitaleaceae bacterium; assembly: GCA_009786535.1. Taxonomy (GTDB): domain Bacteria; phylum Bacillota; class Clostridia; order Lachnospirales; family WQUN01; genus WQRX01. Next base: position 40,116 of record WQRX01000030.1, read on the forward strand.
GCTACATATCACGAACAAAAAAAGGCGCAGGATATACAGCGCCTGCGCGAAATTCTCGCCGAGCTTCCCCCCTTTTTGGGGTTGTATTTTTCAAGCATGAGTGACCAGACATCCTCTCTCACAAGGGTGGGTTATGCCTACGATTTGCGTATTTTTTTCAATTATCTTTGCGAGGAAATACTGGACAATCGCCCCCTGCGCGAAATTGTGGTAGAGGATTTAAAGGCAGTCGAAAGCGAGCATTTGCAAGGCTTCATGGAATACCTTACATACTATTTCCCCGCAGGGGAAAATGAGGACGCATTGCAAAACGCGGCACTGGGCAAGTCACGCAAGCTGGCGGCGGTGCGTGGGTTATTCCGCTATCTCTACATGCAAAAAAAACTACCTGCCAACCCTGCGGAGCTTGTGAGCTTCCCCAAAATTAACAACAAGGTAATTACCACGTTGGAAACGGACGAAATCGCCAAGCTACTGGACGAGGTAGACGGCGGCGAAAAATTAACGCCCCGGCAAAAGGTTTTCCACGAGCGTACCAAGTTGCGCGACGCCGCCATCATCACCCTGCTGCTGGGCACGGGAATGCGGGTTTCGGAATGCGTGGGCATTGATTTACACCATATCGACTTCGAAATAGGCGGCATAAAAGTAACCCGCAAGGGTGGCGATGAAATGGTGCTGTATTTCGGCGAAGAAGTAGCCACCGCACTGGAAAAATACCTAGCCCTTCGCGAGGAAATTATCACTTTAGACGGACATGAAAATGCCTTGTTCCTTTCCCTGCAAAACAGACGAATCACCGACCGCGCCATTCAAAATATGGTGAAAAAATACGCCCAACTCGTAACACGCTTGAAAAATATTTCTCCCCACAAGCTGCGCTCTACCTTCGGCACCCAGCTTTATGCCGAAACGGGAGACATTTATCTGGTCGCCAACGTACTGGGCCATGCCGATGTAAACACCACCCGTAAGCATTACGCAAAAATGGACGAAAATTACAGACGACGCGCCGCAAATGCCGTGCGGTTAAGGGAATAGTTGGTTATAAATAAGTTTTATCTTGTGTTGCGCAGGGGTTGGGGGTATAAAGATTAGCGATGAGAGATTAAAGACTAAAGATTAAGACCTTGGGGCTTTGCCCCAAACCCCACGAGCTTTTGAAAAAGCTCGACCAAAACTTTAATTGGGGGGGGGACGGTTTTGGGTATATTTTAAGGTTTTGTGGGGTTGTCGGCTTGGACGGACAAGCCTTCAAAACTGTGCTAAAATTTTGAAAGGCAAGCGAACAAAAATTTATATTAGGCGGTGTAAAAATGAAAACTCACAATATATCACTGGAATCAATAACGCCGGACGGTTTAACAAAATTTGGTACGATGAAAAAAAGTTCGATGAAAGTTAAAGTGGAAAATGGCGAACTTCATATACC
>WQRX01000031.1 GCA_009786535.1 Defluviitaleaceae bacterium
GGGTAAACTAAAGGGTAAAAACGTATTTTTGCTAATCAAAAACCCCTATAAATGTTAATTTTACAGGGGTTTTGCGTTCCGGAGATGAGAGGATTTGAACCCCCGCGCCGGTCGCCCGACCTTCCGCATTTCGAGTGCGGCCCCTTCAGCCACTTGGGTACATCTCCTTAGCGAAGCAATTCTCAATTCGCTTCAAACATGTTACATCATATAAACCAAAGATGCAAATACCAGTTTTCTACCCCTTCGCGGGCTTATTTGCCCGTTGGCGGGCGTTGGCGTCCAGCAGTTTTTTGCGGATACGCAGGCTCTCAGGGGTGATTTCTACCAGTTCGTCGTCGGCGATAAATTCCAGACATTGCTCCAAACTTAAAATCTCGGCGGGGACCAGGCGCAGGGCTTCGTCCGTACCTGCCGCGCGGATATTTAGGAGTTTTTTCTGTTTGCAAATGTTTACTTCCATGTCACCTCGGCGGGCGTTTCGCCCAACCACCATGCCCGCATACACCTTTGTGCCGGGGGTGATAAACAGCGCGCCCCGTTCCTGGGCGTTAAACATGCCGTAGGCTACGGCTTTGCCCGTTTCGAAGGAAATGAGCGAACCCTGCGGGCGGTCGGCGATATCACCCTTGTAGGGCGCGTAGCCGTCGAATAAGGTGTTCATGATGCCGTTGCCCTTGGTATCGGTAAGGAATTCCGAACGGTAGCCGATAAGCCCGCGGGCGGGGATGGAAAAGTCGATACGCGTATAACCGCCCTTGGAAGCCGCCATATTTAACATTTCGCCGCGGCGGCTGCCCAGTTTTTGTATAACCACACCCGCAAAATCCTCGGGCACGTCGATAATTACCGACTCCATGGGTTCGTGTTTTTGCCCGTCAATTTCCTTGTACAGCACCGTAGGCTTGGAAACTTGGAACTCGTACCCCTCGCGGCGCATGGTTTCGATTAAAATAGAAAGATGCAACTCTCCGCGCCCCGATACCTTAAAAACATCGGTCGAGTCGGTGTCCTCTACGCGCAGGCTCATATCCGTGTTAAGTTCGCGATACAGGCGTTCGCGTACCTGCCGCGAGGTAAGGAATTTCCCTTCCTGCCCTGCGAAGGGGCTGTTGTTTACCATAAAATTCATAACCAGCGTGGGCTCGGATATTTTGCTAAAGGGCAAGGCTGCGGGGTTTTCGGGGCTGCACAAGGTATCGCCGATTTTAATTTCGGGAATGCCCGAAAGCGCAATAATTGCGCCAATGCCCGCTTCTGTCACTTCTTCGCGCTCCAAGCCCGAAAATTCATATAGCTTGGCGATTTTTACATTTTTGCTCGTATCGGGCTCGCTTGCGTTTACAATTACAACGCTGTCGTTCACCTTCACAACGCCGTTAATCACCTTGCCGACGCCAATGCGCCCCAGGTAACTGCTGTAGTCGATGTTGTAAATAAGAATTTGCGTAGGGGCTTGGGGGTCGCCGGCGGGTTCCGGGATATGGGTAAGCATCATTTGAAAAAGCGCGTCCATATTTTTTGTTTCGGCAGAAATATCGGCAGAAGCCCAGCCCTTTTTTGCTGACGCATAAATAAAGGGCGAATCCAGCTGCGCCTCCGATGCGTCCAGTTCCATGAAAAGTTCAAGCACTTCGTCCTCTACTTCTGCGGGGCGGGCATCGGGCCTGTCCACCTTGTTAATACAGCACACCACGGGCAAATTTAAATCCAACGCGTTTTTAAGCACAAATTTGGTTTGTGGCATGGGACCTTCAAAGGCGTCTACCACAAGCACAACGCCATCTACCATTTTTAGCACGCGCTCTACTTCACCGCCGAAGTCGGCGTGACCGGGGGTGTCTACAATATTTATTTTCGTGTTGTTATAGAAAACCGATGTGTTTTTTGCCAGAATGGTGATGCCGCGCTCGCGCTCAAGGTCGCCCGAGTCCATGACACGTTCCGCTACGTGCTGGTTTTCGCGGAATGCCCCGCTTTGCCATAATAGCTGGTCAACTAACGTGGTTTTGCCGTGGTCTACGTGGGCGATGATTGCAATATTTCGGATGTTTTTTGTCATTTTATGCTCCTATGGGGTTAATAATTTTTATTTTTTTGTTAAATGTTTGTGTTGACCGGGTAAAATATGTTACTATGCGCCTGTAACAAATCGCAGTGACCGTGAGTTGTCGGAAAACAACCCACGGCGAGTGTAGGGATTTCGCACATCACCTAACACACACAGGCGCACGCCTGCCACTACGCAAACGCAAGTTTAGCACTGTTCCACGCGCATTTCAATAACGGCGCGGGGCATGTTAGATTTAGTTTCATGCAACGCGGAAACGGCGGCGAGTTGCTTCATATGTATATACGCTTATACAAGGTGTGTAGGTGATGGCAGATTTTTTGCCGTCCTTACGCGCCTTTATTGTTGTTGGCACATCCGCGCAGGGGAATGAAGCTCGTTCATTTCCCTGTGGGGTTGCCATAAAATTTTGATTGGCGAAATTAATAAGACAGCCCCTCATTTTTATCCACCCTACAACATACCAAGCGCAAAAACAAAGTTTGGGTCGAGCCTTTTTAAAGGTTCGCGGGGGGTGGGGATAAGCACTCTGTCAAGAGGGTTAAGAAATTTTGAGTTTCTCCATTTTTTCAGGCGACTCAAGGTAGAGAGAGTTGAGGCGATGGTTCGGGTTTTATGAAGAAGCATGAAATACCGGAAAAAGACTTGCTCAAAATGGCAGATAAACCATCAGAAATGGCATAGAGAGTAAATCGACACAGTTTTTGGTTTTGCGGCGATTAAGCCCAAATCTTGCCTCAATTGTTACACCCCTTATACGATATCGCATTTGTCACGATTCAACGCACTTTTTCATTCAACCATTATTTCACTAAGTGTCACTGCATAAGCTCAAATACCAGTTGTTCATGTGAAGGTTGACTTCACATTCAGCGTCTAAATTATCTAAGGTGTAATTCACCTTTCCATCTGTTTGCGATAGACACAAAGCATTCAAAAGGTCATTACAAAGATTTCTACTGTTAATTAAGTCCTTGAGAAAAATGGTGAACTCATTAGCCAAATCTTCATACATTGCAAAAGCAGCATATCGTTTATTTAATTCACCTAATATGGATACAATCTGTTTTTTTTCATGCTCATCCGTGATTGTGTTATTCAAAATCGACTCAAAAGTGCTTTCAAGAAGAAACTTGAACTCATATCCATAAAACATAAATACAAAATAACATCTTCGGACGAATGAAAATACCTTTCTGCGTTTATCTTTAAATGGATTAATATCATTTTGATTAAAATATCTGTTAACATAACGTATATATTTAATCAATTTTTTTCGACTATCATCGTTTGATGACAGTTCTAGCATTAAGACATCGGCTGTGGCTTCGCTCAGCGAATAATCTACATCGTCAACGAATGAAAAGTCATTATCCATTGCCAAGTCCTTTAATACGACAAAAACTTCATTTGACACGTTGGAAGGCGTTATCGACAATCCATTATCGTCTCTATGGAGACCAATTAAATAATAAAGTGCGTCCTCTACATCTAAATCTTGTCCTTTTTTTGAATAAATTTCGTTAACTAAACTCCGAAGCTCTAACAGTGTTTTTCTTAATTTGCGCTTAATCTTCATGTTAACAGTACATTCCCCATATTTATCCATTGCTACCTCTCTGGAAATATAGAACAGAGCCGCATATTTTAGCAATTTTTTTCTGCGCTCTCCACCATAACAATAATGAGCCATCTCGTGAAGTAAATACAAAAAGGATTGCCGCAGTGAAAGAAATTGTATATGAGGAGCATCTAATGTAACAAAAACGTTTTTTTCATCAGAAACCTTAAAGTGCTGAGTGCTGTTTAATTCCATCTTCTTGCTTACTGTTATGATTACTTCAAGTTCTTTAACTCGTTCACCACAATGCGGCAATACAGAAAAAATCGTCTTTGCCAAGTGTCCATATGAAAAAAGTATTTTTGCATATGGATTCATGGGGTGCAGTTCTAACATTCTATCCATATAAACAGTTCCTGCACTAGCAAAATTTCGGAGTGATAAATGCAAATCAGACACAAACTCAATAATTGCAGGCATTCTTGCATTTTTAAGTTCGCTTGAAAGTTTTTTGTGAGAGTCTAACCCCTTCTTTAGCACTCTTAAAAATCTAAAAATTGCATCATGATGTTCTCTGTAAGTAAATAGATAATCAAAGGTTAAGAAAAAATTCTCTAGCACGTTGAAGCATGAGTAAGGAATGCTATTTTCCTTTTTCATATCCTCGTATTGCCCCACTACTGCTTCAAACTCTCTCAACCCGTCAGAAAATCTTTGCAAAGATAACAAATCACTGTGCCCACTATCTCTATTATCTTCCTCAAAATTAAAAAACGAAAAGCTACTTTGCATATGCTTCACTGCAACATCTATAACGATGTCTGAGTTTTTTTGCATATTATTAAATGCACACAAAATGTCGAGCAAAGGAACTTGTTTCGCAATCAAAACAACATCTGTGTCCCCAGGTGTGTAACCAATAGTTATTTCTTTTGCATTGATGAGATTTAAGGTTTTGATTGCTTTGCATTTCAATATGTCTAACTTTATGGGATGTTTTAATTTGAATTTTATATGCATGTTTTCAGCGTGTATACTATTATAGATTTCCATGTACTTTTCGTAGTTTGAAAAATCTATAATAAAAAAAGATGTGCTAAAAGACAGGCTTGCTACAGCATGTTTTATATAAAGGTATGCGCTTGCCATGGCAGAAGGTGCTGGATGCTTGATACAAATAATAACATCATACACGCTTAGAGAATACAGAACCTTTAATTCGAGATTTTCTGCATTTTCTGGCTGATATTTTTTATATGCCTTAAATGACTGGAGAATAGCATTTTTGACATTTTCAAGTTCAGCATAAGCACTGCTAGTATTTTTGGACGCAAAAAGACGCGCATCTAATTTAATCATACATATGTATGTAATCGCTTCGCTGATAAAAGATGGCAAATCATATCTTGAAGGTGCAAAATCAATTAGTGAGATTTTTCGCGTTAGCCCATTAGAATTTTTTGAAGTCCAGTCAACATCTAAAATATTATCAAATTTTCGGAGAGTCTCAATTTTAAGGTGATCGTAAAAACCCAATACCGTAAACCATTTCGACTGAACTTCATCGATATTGTTAAATCTATGTGGGAGCGTCTGCTTTGCCAAAGTTATCATATACACATCTGTTTTTATCATTATATTCGAAATCCTTTTCTAAAAAAATACACCTATTTCGGAAGCTCGTTATCGAAATTCTGCGACTTCTAACATAAATGCAAGTTCATAGTTCAATGTGATAGTTGCTCCGTAAATTTACTATATGTCTGTGTTCGAAGTTGCTAGATGAACTGATTAATATAAATGCAAACATCTATTTGTAGAAACTCTTATAACTAACATCTTCAACTGCCTTTTTGTAATACTCGTATGAACGGGGGGCAACCTCGGAAGTTGTCGCTTGGTTGCCTCTATGAGAGCTAGTGCGAGCGAAAAACCCAAATACTAACTTCACGAAATTGATAATTGTCGGAAAGAAGAATATGAACAGTGCCAGTAATGCTAAGAGTACAATGGTTATTAAAATTTCCAATTTAATCAACCCTTCTATTATTTGATACTATGTCGCTTGCTATATGAAACATATCTTGCTATAGCCCCTAAGATAAGCATTAAGATTGCGAGCACGATGGCGTAAATCAAAATACGCAGAGGTGTTCTTGTAATTTCAATAAACAACATTGTGCTCCCTGCATTATCCTTTAATGGGGAGTATGTATACAATGTAGCAATCAAAAAGATAACAATTGTAGCAACGAGTATAGCCAAGGCTAATCCCGCAATTATTTTGCGTTGCGATGAGCTGATCGGAGATGCGGCAACATCAAAAATTATAGCGGCGCACAGTGGCCCAATTATTGTAAACAGCGAAAGTGCCAATGCCATCACCAGGTCGTAAATCATTCCATCGACAAATGTATATATTGCAAGAACGGCAAAAAAAGGGGTCAAGCCTAGCAAAACACAACAAAACCAACTGGCAATATCTTTTTGCCAGCTAGGCTTTGAGTTCTTGTAATTTTCATCCGCTAATCGAGCAGCGCAAATTTCATAAAGTATCTGTCTTGTCATCTCTCTTGTTAATCTTATTTCATTATATGAAATAAGATTCCTTCTGTGAATATTTTTTAAAATTAATTTTGGGCACAGTCTCCCTTGCAACAAGAGTGACTACGAGCGATTATTTCACTCCAGTGCCAGTTTGTCAAGGCTAACATTTTTTTGAGTTTCCCCATTTTTTTAAGCATAGTTAAAAATAGTAAGTTGGGGGTCATAGTCAGGTTTTCGGAAGAAGGAGCAAAGGTCGACACGAGACTTTGAAAAGATTTCAACCAATCCATCGGAAATGACGTAGAACATGAACTTTGCAAATCCGTATAATCGCATGGACGCATCAACATTCAGCATGACCTCGACGCTATCATCAACTTTTTATATCAATTTTCGGATTGGCTTTGCACTTTTTATTTCCTGCGATTTCAATCCTCACCGGTCCTCAACACCGCTTGCTGTACGGCTTTGTCGATGATGGCATTTTCATTTTGGACAAAAAGAATTCGCAAAGCAACAGTAAATCATTACTACATTACAACATTACACATCACGCCTGAAATAGATGTAACACATTGTATTCATCTCGCCAAGCCCTAACACCGACATTATTCATTAACTGTACGAAAGGCACCATAAGATGACCATTAATCATCTGAGCAGGCAGATTATCATGTTGGCGAGTAATGCCATGAACCGTAAACAACCGGCTTCCATCTGTTATGGTGATAATCGTTCTCTCGCGTGTTAATGTTGCCGTTCTGGTCGTTGAATCCCATGTTACGCTAAACCCTAACCGTTCAAACGTTTCCCGTACAGGAATTAACGTTGTTCCGCAAGGCATTATGATGGGCGGTTGATTGGCGAAATTAATTGTTCGACCATTTAACAATGTAGTTAAAACAATTGGAGCGGGCTGTGCAATGGGTTCTGTTAGAATAATCGTTGGGGCAGGCGTTGGAATTGGCGTAGGCCGTGGTGTTGGCATTGGTGTCGGTAAATTTATATCCGGTAGAACCGAAGGTCGAACATTATCTTGCGGTTCATTTTGCGGTGCAACGTCCTGCCCGACATTTGGGTCTTGTGTTGCCTGTGGCGTTGTTGTGGGCGCAGGTTGCGTTGTTGCTGTAGCAGTGATGGATATGCCCGCAGAGGCTGTCTTGGCGGTGTGTATGATTTGCCCCGCGGCATTGGATGGTGTTCCATTCGGAGATGCGGTAAACGAAAGCCCCACCGTACTATTACCTAAAGGCGCGTTTGCACGAACGGTGAACGTGAGATTTGCTACCGTTCCATTCCCATGCCAATTTACCAGCCCCGTATTAATTAAAGGAATCCACTGCGTACCCGCAGTAGCACTTAACGAAAACTGCGCATTTAATGGCATAGCCGTAATGGGCGCAGTTACATTCGTTAACTGTAAAACCGCAGGATTATACGTTACAACCATACCAACCGCAACAAAACCGGGGTTATTACTTACATTTATCGGCACGGTTATTGTACTACCGCGTACTGCCGATAATCCTGTGCCAACGGCAAAAGTAAAGTCTGTGGTAACAGGTATCGGTGTCCAATTTACCGTGATGGTAACATTGTGCGCAGGCATGATAAATCCTGCATTTGCGTTGAAATTATTATTAATGGGGGCATTTGATGACCAACCGGTAAATGTGTACCCCGGACGGTTTCCCGCCGAAATATTAACCCATGCACCTACTGTATGAACCCCTGCACCCATTTGACCGGAAACCATACCCGTAGGATTATTAATCATCGTTACACTATGTTGCGTTGGTTGTATGGCTTCACCCGATATAATAACACTACCCGAAACAGTGGTTGCCGAGGATAATATTTGCCCTGCCGCATTACCGGGCATACCGTCAGGTGCCGATGTGAACGACAGCGTTATGGAACTTGAACCCAAAGGCGCAGTCGCCCTCACCATGAAAGTCAAGTTTACTACCACTTCATTACCATGCCAATTGGTTAAACTTGTGTTTAACAGCGGTATCCACTGTATCCCCGGTGTTGTACTCATTGAAAATTGTGCATTCAAGGGCATAGCGGGAACAGGCGCATTAACATTCGTTAATTGCAAAGCGGCTGGGTTATATGTGATTTCAAGCCCTGTGGTAACAAACCCCGGATTGTTGCTCACACGTATGGGAACCGTTACAATTTGGTTGCGCGTGGCGGGAATGCCCGAATCAACCGTAAATGTTAGCCTTTGGGGCTGTACGACTGCCGTCCAGTTTGCCGTTACTACTACGTTGCCGGAAGGCATAATAAAGCTCGCATTTACATTTGATGGGTTGTTTATAGTAACGGCTGAACTCCAACCTGAAAAAACATATCCTGCGCGATTGCCTGCATTCAAATTTACCACCGTACCAGGCGCATGTAGCCCTGCACCCGATTGACCACTAACAATGCCGGAAGGATTATTATTTATCGTCACCAAAAATTCATCGGGCAAAATTGGAAGCTCGTCCTCCACAATAACACTACCGGAAACAGCAGTAGATGCCGTTATTAAGTTTCCTGCTGCATTAGAGGGTGTGCCGTTAGGTACGGATGTAAAATTAATATTGATGGCACTTGTTCCTAATGCTGCGCCTGCATTTACATTGAATGTTAAATTAACCACAGGGCCATTACCATGCCAATTAACAGGGATTTCGTTTAATAAAGGAATCCATTGTGTTCCCGGTTCTGTGCTTAGTGTAAATTGTGGATTTAACGGCATTTCTGTAACCGGTGCGCTAACATTTAATAACGACAATACTGCCGAATCATAAGTCAGCATTAACCCAGCCACAGCAAACCCCGGATTATTACTCACTCGGATAGGAATGGTTACATTCCTGTTGCGCATAGCGGTTATACCCGTGTCAATTGAAAATGTTAAATTGTTTTGGGTTATCGGAGTCCATTGTGCAGTTACCGTAACATTGTTAGAGGGCATAACAAAACTGGCATTTGCATTCGAGGCATTGTTAATGTTAATCATCGAACTCCAGCCGGTGAATGTATACCCTTCACGATTTCCTGAAAAAAGGTTTACCGTATTTCCCGACACATGCATACCCGCGCCCGTTTGACCAATAATTACACCGGGCGGATTATTTATTATAGTTATTGAATATTCACTGGGTAAGTGTTGTTGCCCTTCTCTTACCAGAACGCTGCCCGATACCGTTGTTGACGCAGTTAATAAATTTCCATCAGCGTCTGCGGGAATGCCGTTGGGGGTAGTCGTGAAGCCAATATTAACGGCACTCGCACCCAGCATTGCATTTGAATAGACTTGAAACGTTAAATAAATTACGGTTTCGTTATTATACCAATTGACAGGCACATCATTTAATAATGGAATCCATTGTGTACCCGGTACGGCACTTGGGGCGAACTGCGCATTTAATGGCATATCTGCGATAGGCGCAACAACATTTGTTAACAGCAAAATCGCGGGGTCATATGTTAATATGATTCCCGCTGCCGCAAAACCCGGATTATTGCTCACTATAATGGGAACAGTCACTGCTTGGTTGCGAATCCCTTCAATACCGCTGTTAATAGTAAACACAGGCCCATCTGCCGGCTGTGTTGTACCGCTTCCCACCGTTATGCTACCCGATACGGTAGTAGATGCCGTCAACAAATCTCCCGTCGCGTTTGAAGGAATTCCATTCGGTATGTTCGTAAACCCAAGATTAATTGCACTCGTACTAAGCGGTGCATCATTGCGCACAAAAAAGTTTAATTCAATAACCGTGCCATTCACGTACCAATTTTCGGTGTCGTCATTAACAAGGGATATCCATTGTGTGCCTTGTACTGTACTCATTAGAAATTGGTCATTCAACGGCATTTCCGCTACAGGTGCAATAACATCCTGTAGCTGTAAAACAGCAGGGTCATAAGAAACCACTAACCCCACTGCGGTAAATCCCGGATTGTTTGCAACGCGAATGGGAATGGTTATTGATTCTCCCCGTGAAACCTCGGCACCCGATTCGATAGAGAACGTCAACAACCCAGCCGCTGTTGAATGAAAAATCAACAGCGGCATCAACAATGAAACAATGGTCAAAAAAATGACAATTCGCTTTTTAATCATCAGTTGCCACCTTGCGGCCCTAAAATAATGCCGGGTTGCGCAAAGAATCTAAGGAATAGAATTAAATCCGCGCTGTCAATGCGTCCGTCACCATTTACATCAGCTTCAGGCGGTAAGGTGCTTCCGGGCTGGGCGAACAATCGAAGCATTGATACCAAGTCTGCGGTTGTAACCTCCCCTGTTCCGGTCAAGTCACCGAAGATAATGCCTTGCCCTTGCGTAACCGTGAAACTCAACGATGATTCTACATTAATTCCTGCATCACCTGTTACACGCAAGATGGCCGTATAAGCCGCCGCTCTTGCACTCAATCCATTCACAGGGCGCACAGAAATTGTTACCGAACCACCGACAGGTATTGTTGTTGCAGACAACCCTTCGTTAATCTCAAAGTAAGCGTTGTTTAACAAAGCCTCAAGACCGGTAATTGGCACCGTTCCAATGTTTTCAATAACAAATAATTGGGAACGCGCTTCGTTGTTGTATCCCGCTTGTGCCGAAATAAATACATGGGATGTTGGGTTTATTCTTGCGTCAATAATGGGTGCATCGCTAACGACAAAGGATAAATTGACGGTATGGCGCACATCATGGCTACCCGTGATAACCAGTGTACCTTCATACGGGGTAGCCGAAGCAGTAAGCCCTGCAACCGGTCTTACATAAATAGTTTTACTTTCGCCCGCATTCAATGTTGATGAAACAAATGGGGCATCAATCGTAAAATATGCGTTGGTGATAACGGCAGTCAAGTCGGTGATATTCACCGTGCCGTTATTATTCACCACAACGGCGCGTGCCATACCCGCAGGGTCGTACCCCAATTGCGCCGCCGGAAATGCCACATACAGCGGATTCATCGCAATCGATACTACAGGCTCGTCACTTACTATAAATTCCAGCACAACAACCAGTTCAATATTATTATCAGCCACCACTTCAAGCACGCCGAAATAATTACCCACTGGCAATCCCGCAATGGGTCGCACCCCAATGGTTGCAGATGTGTCTGGTGCCAATGTAGCTGTCGATAATGGCGTGCTGATTTCAAATTGCACCCCTGTAGGCAATACATGCATGGCGGCAGTTAAGTTGGTGAGCGTACCTGTGCCGGTGTTGGTAATTGTGAAGATTTGCTCCATGGCGGCGTTATTGTAGCCGACTTGTGCCATGGGGAATGTTTTGGTTTCGGGGGTGATGGCTGCATGATACATTTGCGTTGCGGGCGTTGAAATGTACCCATGGGCAACCGCGAACGGAACATTTTGGATAAATGCGTTTCTTATGCTACCGGGGACAATATCAAGTGAAATGGCATACTGCGGTGCAGTCGCCCCATCCAGTATTTCAAATTCCAAAACAACAATGTCTCCATTGTGCAGATTGTTTGCAGTTGCAAGCGCATCTGCCCATGTAAAACGGACGGGTGATGTGCCATCCCGGTCAGGGGGATGCATGGGTGAATTTAATTCATCCGTGTTGTCATACCCTGTAAACCGCAGTGCTGTATCATTGAACGAAACATAAAAGCCCATAGAGGTAATACCAGGGTTATTGGAAATACTTATCGGGATTTTTACCGTTTCTCCCACTTCACCAAATGCATTACCCACATGAAGGGTAGCTGCGCTCAATGGTTGCAAATTGAAACCTATGACTGGGGTAGGTGGTGTCCATGGTAAAATTCCAAAGTCAGACCAACCTGCTGTATGGCGCATCAGCACAAATGCATCCACCATATCTACCGCGCCGTCAGCATTCACATCGGCGGCAAACATATTCACATAGGCAAGCCCGGGCATAATGCTGGGAATACTCCAGCCCGCTGTCAATCGCGTAAGGATGACTGCATCAGCCATATCAATATCACCATCATCATTGACATCGCCAAGGTTATATTGGGCAACAATTACACTTCCGTTAATCGCATGGAAATGTATCGGTTGCACCATCGTATTTAACGTACTACCGGGGATGGGCGTGATGATAATGTCATAGCTATCGGGGATTGCGTCGCCCGACGCCAAGAATGTCAATGTTGCAATTATCCCGTTGTTCATGTTATTAGTCGCGGTAAGAGGGTCGCTCCATGTTAAACGAACAGGGGAAGTACCGTCATGTGTGGGGTGCATGGGAGCGTTAAGCGCACCAGTGTTTGCTACGTTTACAAGCGTCATTGCGGTATCGTCAAATGCAACGTAAAAGCCCATTGCGGTAATGCCCGGGTTGTTGGCGATGCTGATATCCACCGTTGCGGTATTGCCCGGCAAAGTCGTTGCCGTAGAAACCGCAATCAACGCCACCGAATCGGCAACTACCGTAACCGTGGCACTTGCTGCCAACCCGCCTTCAACGGAAGTCGCAGTAATCACCGCCACCCCTTCCGAAACCGCCGTGACAAATCCGTCTTCATTCACCAAGGCAATATCAGGGCGGTTGGAGTGCCAAGTCACATCGGAATCATTCACCCCAACTACATTTGCCCACAAGAAATCCGTTGCACCTACCATCAACGTTATCGTATCGCGATTCATTGAAATGCCCGGCAACGGACGCACATGAACGAACACATCCACCGTGAAAGCACCGTCCATAACCGTCACCACAAAATCACTAACGCTCAACACGCCATGGGACAGGGTAAAGTCTGTAGTCACTTCCCTGCGCCCGGTGTTAAATACTCGCGTCACTTCCAAACCATCGGGATTAAACTGCTCACCATCAATATACGTCAGCACCGTAGGAGGCTTGGTAATTTCAATGCCCGTTTGCATCTCGGGGGTTACGGTAAAAGTTAAATCGTCGAAAATCCTATCTGCGCCACCGCGCCGACAGTGGTAAATCAATCGGGCAAAAGTATCAAACGCTACCAGCGGATTGCGAGGAAAAATAATGTCAAGGTCATGCCCGCTGATGCGGTAAATATCACCGCTAGCACGTTCTACCCTTGCACTAAACTCGGCTAAATCAGCCCGCCCAAGGACATGCCCCGCCATGAAATTCGTATCGGCAGGCAACTGCTCAATGACGAAGTTCGTAATTGAATCGGGAAGCACATTGACGGTTATCGTGTGGTAAATACGCGAATCGGTAATCGCCGAAATCCGCACCGTTTCCTGCCGCGCAAAGCGGAAAACATCATGGCTGAAATGCAACTCGTCAAATGATAACTCCCTTACAGAACCATCACTGAAAGTACCCATCACCGTCAATCCCACAGGGTTAAAGTGTTGCCCCACAAAATATTGAGTGGGGAATGATGGGGGGATTTCTACATAGGCAATGTTGGTCAATTCATACGGGCCGACAGTAACCGTAAAATAACCCCGGTCAATCCGTGTGGCATATCGCGAATCGGAATGAGTGACGGTGACAACTTTTTCACCCTCCGTTGCGGTAATATCAAAAGGATGCTGCACAATCAAGTTGTTCCGCTCAATAAAGCGGATATTACCATTGCTATATTCCACCTGCCATGCCAGCCCGTACAGGTCAAGTTGCGCACCCTGCGCAAACCGCGTTCTTACAGGCGTTATTAACCTAACGCGGTCAACACGCGGCGCAACCACCGTGACAGGCACGCGGCTTCTATGAACGCTGTTGGCAGAAGAATACACAATTGTAATATGACTCTGCCCGGAGGTGCTAAAATCGTAGAGTAGGGTTACATTTCTATCTCTTGTGATTTCCCTGTATGGAGTCAAGTTGTCGGTGTAGAAAATGCGCATCCTGCTCGCGATATCTCGCGGAAGGATATGCCCCTGCTCGAATTGCAATGCACCGGCGGGAAGCACCACCGCAATTTCAGGACGCGTTGGGCGATTTAAGAGAGGGATACAGTTATCACCACAGTTGGCAATGCAATTATTTAAGTGATTGCTTCCACTGCGCACCCAAATAGGAATCGGTGGTTGCGGCACTGGAAACCACTCATTAACAATCCCTGGATTTGCAAGAACATCAGCACTTGTACGTACAACTCCAATCGTAATATTTCCACCAGCAAAGCTATGCCCAAGAGTTAGACTCCGTGCATTTGTTCGTTGGCCAGAAGCTCCACCATATCTGTATGAATTTATTCCCAACGCAGACGCATTATCAGTAGTTGTACCTAGCGGTGTGGAAATGAGTAAATTAGTCAGCGTTACAGCGCTGTTTTCCCTTGCACCTACAAACCCTGCTGCAATAGCGCGACTTGTGTTTGCATTAGTCCCCCCAGACGAACGATTGTTCCTTGCGCGAGCATATATACGTGGGCTTGAGACATAACTGTTAGAGATTGTAACAGAAGTATTTCGCCCGTCTATAAAGCCAATAAATCCACCTGCATAGGCATTAGTTGCATAACTGCCAACTTGACCTATCCTTTGCGCGTTCGCAATAACATCGCTCGATACCTGACTTCGCTCAACTCTCACAGTGCCGCCAGTGACTGCACCAATAAGTCCTCCTGCATGAGACCTATTGTGATTATTATAACTCGTGCGACGAGTATGCGCAAAAACAACGCCGCCGGCAACAGACACATTTTCAATGGACACAATGCCGCCAGTTACTAAACCGATTAACCCACCTGCTCTTCCATGTTGATTGCTGACATTAATAGTCCTTACCCCGGCAGTTCCATTAAGGTCAATGTTCCCACTTGCATTGCTGGGGGTACTTATGGCTAACTGACCAGCAATTCCAACATTAAGATTTCTAATTGTCATATTATTGCCGATACTGCCAAAAAGCCCCGCATTTACATGCGTACCATTGGTGTGCAAATTGCTAATCGTAAAACCGTTGCCGTCAAGCGTACCACGGAAATCATTTATTGGCTCCCACATGCTCGACAACACTATCGGCCGCATAAGCACAACATATCTACCGGCAGTAGCCGCGCCCCCCGATAATGCGTTCCTTAACTCCGCTTGCAATTGCGCTTGCGTACCACCACTCGCACCGATGCGCACCGCATTTGTTGGAATAGTATTCGACATTCCCCTTAAAGCTGGCAACTGCGCTTGATTAGGCACTGTTGGCGCAATTGGCACATTTACAATCGGAGTTTCATAAAAAAACTCACTCAAAAACCCCATATCCCTACGAAGGCGCTCATGCGTATAATATTGAACAAGTTCATTGATGCGCGTTCGGTTTTCGCGGGGCAACAGCTCCCATATATATACATATTCATTACTAATTCGTCGGTCGGGTATATCCAAAATTTCAGACCTTTCCCACCAATTACCGCTGTTTAATCGACCAAGCCATTCTTGAATTGCATTATTAACAACTTGTTCACTGGTACCCACGATTGCGCCACCACCACCACCAATAAAATTCGAAGTGATATTAGTGTGCGCAACATTATTCGCGTGAGCGTTTCGTGCATTGTTTATCGCTATAATCGTCCCCGTTAACTCGCTGGTTGTTTGAACAGCACTATTAAATGAATCATTAAACGAATTTATTGTTGTTTCACCCCATCCGCCGGCTTCATATCTCGTTAAAATGTATGTGCCGTATCGTTGAAACAATTCACTAGGCGGCATTGTCAGCAAATTTTGCCTAAACGAATCATCTAGCTGCGCCTGTATCAACTCACTTGGAATTGTGTTGAAATCAACAATTTGATACACAGCACGCCTGTGCCATTGCCGTGCAGTAAAATGCATTTGGCTGGACGAACTTTGTGTAGTAGTGTTCGTGATATGTTGATACGTAGTTTCGAAACGCGATTTAACAGACGCCTTAACAACGCCTATATTAAACCCTGTCCTTACGGTAGCATTAAGACTAAATCCTCCACCTCTTGCAGCATCGTGCAAATATTCTTGCCACGAAGAGCCG
Organism: Defluviitaleaceae bacterium; assembly: GCA_009786535.1. Classification (GTDB taxonomy): domain Bacteria; phylum Bacillota; class Clostridia; order Lachnospirales; family WQUN01; genus WQRX01. The sequence goes on from WQRX01000031.1 coordinate 16,144, forward strand.
TAGGTGATTGTAGTAAAGGTTTCATTTGAACCTGTTTCAACGCGCAATAAATTCGCATCACGGAAAACCTCAAATGTATCGTCTCTAAAAATGCGGTGCGCCGGCGTTAAATTGTCAATACGTAACGTCCGATTTCTTGGGTCAGCAGCCAGCGCGTTAAACCCCCGTAACAAATGCCCAAGCCCAAGCGCATCAGGAATATTTGAGGATGCCGGCGCAATAGGTGCAAATCCATCAGTACCTGCACTTTGCAATCCAGAGGCCAAAGCATCCATGGGGACAGACGAAATCGCCATCAAAAACGCAATTACAAATGCCATAACTTTTTTCATCGTCTTTTTCATTTCAATCACCTTTCGCACCCGCGCGGGGTATGTTAAATTGGGGTATGCTGGCATCTAACAAAAAGCCTTTATTGCGGCTACTCAATAGATGCCAACTGCGCACAAACAACATTTTCACTTTTCAATGACCCAAAATTAAAAATCCGATACCTCCAAACGAAAATCACATGCGAATGCTTCTATTTCAAAAACAATTCCCATCGCACTTTCGTAAAGTATCGTCCTTGACGAAAAAAGTCGTACAAACCCGTTAAATAACGAACTTGTACGGCTCATTGACCATAAATTTGACCAGATTTAACCTTCGTTTCCGATATACCGCTCCAGCTTGTTTATTCCCTCGCGTTTTTGCTCAAATGAGGAATGGACGTAGCGGTTAAGCGTAATATTTACGTTGGCGTGTCCCAGCATTTCACTAAGCGATTTTATGTCTACCCCTGCTTCAATGCAGCGGGTAGCGAATGTGTGACGGAGGGCGTGGAAATTGGCATCGGGAATATTTGCCGATTTTACTATCTTCAAAAAATGATTTTGCATTGTGCGCGGTTCTGTGTATGTGAAATTGTCTGTGCCTAAAAAATGGGCATGATTGCAAACGGAAAAACGCCGAAGCAACGGGGATATAAATGTAGGGATAGGAATGACCCTTATCGACCGTAGGCTCTTTGGGGTATCGGTGATGATTTTCGTTTTACTCTTATCATCATTCAAATTTTTTATCCTTTGCATAGTATGCCGAACCGATAACATATCATATTCGGGTGATATATCTTGCCATAGTAATGCGCAGACCTCACCAATGCGGAGGCCTGTGTATAGGCAGAGTAATATGCCCAGCTTATGAATATTGATGTCGGTGGTTAATACGGTTTCAAGCGCGGCTTGTTCTTGGCGCGACAGCACCCGCATTGCTTCTTGGTATTGCTTTGGGTAAGTGGTAATGATGCGACTGGCGATAATTTTTTCGTTCCACGCAAAATCCATAATGGATTTGATTATGGAAAGTATATCCCGCACGGTTTTGGGCGATAACCCACCTCGACCATCGGCTCGGCCACATTCCAGCTTCTCTTTGGCGAAGCGGTTAATTTCCAAAGCGGTCAAGCGATGAATCCTGTGTTCTCCGAATGAGGGCAATATATGAAGGTCGAGCGCAGATGTGTAGCCGGCATATGTAGAGGGCTTCACTTTTAAGACAATTACAGACAACCATTGTTTTGCTATATGGGCAAATGTTAAAGTATGGTTGTTGGTGACGACGCACGGCTTTTCGACATGGGGGTTAGCTTTGATTGCCGCAAGATGGTTTTTTACCTCTGTGCATGACCTTCCATAGACAGAACCATAAATTGCTTTACCGTTGAAATCACGGTGCTTGGGGTAGCGACCTTCCCAGCGTCCGTCCTTACGCTTGTAAATGTTCTTTCCTGCTTTTGGCAAAATGATTACCTCCGAATAATTTGATTTTCCTTTCCATACGGATTTTATTCGGAACTTGCGCTGGCGTTTTTGACCAGAAATTTGACGGCTATAAAATTTGCATAAAAATGCACCCGCTTTATTTCCTGCGTTTTCTTTGTGGATTAGCTGAATTGCTATTAGTTTTCCACAGAACCCATTTTTATTAGCTTATATATTGACACACCAAAGAATATAGCATTTAATGGTATTGTCAGTTTGACGGCAGTAGCGTTCGTCAAGGACGATACTTTACGAAATCACAGCGCATATATAAACGGCCAAGGGGCTGTTTTTTTGTTTTTCACTTCAAGCATAACGCTATTGGCATTACATATTGTAACGCACACACCATGTTCATGTCAAATTCACCATTACATATACTAATGGTGATAGGTGGTGTTGTTTTGAAAAGCAAAAAATCACTGGATGTTCATGTCGGGCAGCAAATAAAAAAAGCCCGCGAAGCGGCGGGTTATACCCAAGACAAATTTGCCGAGTTAATTGGGATGGGAACAAAAAATGTTTCCGCTATCGAAAGAGGTGCAGTCGGCGTTTCATTGTCTACCATTAAAAGAATTTGCGAATCGCTCTGTATATCAAGCGATTCATTAATAATGGATGAACCATGCAGTGCTAATATAGATAAAACAGGTTTTTTAATGGAGCGAATAAAATTGCTGCCGCCGAAATATCTTGAATTGATGTTAGACATTAACAACAAATTATTTGAAGCATTTACATTGCAAAAAAATGATTGGGATATAGGAGAAGGCACAAATGAGCATGGGCAAAGAAAGTGAAAAATTAGAGTACAAGAAAACGACTGCCGAGCTTAAAGAAGGTCTTATTTCCATGGTCGCTATGCTTAACAAGCATGGTGGCGGTGAACTTTATTTTGGCATACGCAATGATGGTACGCCCATGGGGTTTAATATTTCTGAAAAAACAATCCGCGACATTAGCCAAGGGGTTGCTAATCACATAGAGCCGAAAATTTTCCCGAAAATTACAGAAGTATTCATTGATGAAAAATCTTGTATCCACGTTGAATTTTTAGGTGACGATGCCCCTTACTTCGCATATGGCCGCGCATATATTCGTGTCGCTGATGAGGACAGGGTGTTATCCCCCGCAGAACTGGAAAACTTCATCAACAAGAAAAACGAATGGCGTGGTGTTTGGGATAGTGGACTATCTGACAAAACCATTGCCGATATAGATGAAAATGTGTTGAAAGAATATTTGGAACGTGCCAACCGCGTTGGGCGCATTAATTTTACATACACCACCAAAGAGGATGTGTTAAACAAACTCAAATTAACTGTCGGCAACAAAATAAATAATGCCGCAAATGTGCTATTTATTGGGTCGCATATGCTTGAAATTCAAATGGCCATCTTCGCGGGTACAGAGCGGCTGACTTTCATTGACATAAAGCGGGAAAGCGGCAATGTAAAATCATTGGTTGAAGCAGCTGAAAAATTTATACAAAGTAACATCCGTTGGCGTGTGGTGCTGGATGGCTCATTACAAAGAAAAGAGATACCCGAAATCCCAATGGACGCTGTACGCGAGGCTTTGTTTAATTCATACTGCCATCGCCTGTATACCTCATCACAAAATAATGAAATAACGATTTTCAGCAACCGCATCGAAATCTACAACCCCGGTACTTTCCCCGAAGGGCATACCCCGCAAGATTTTATTGAGGGAGAAGAACGCTCCATCAAACGCAACCCAACCCTTGCGCAGCTTATGTATTATACGAAAGATATAGAAAGTTTTGGCACAGGCTTAAAGCGCATCGCCCTCGCTTGCGAAAATGCAAATGTTAAATACGAGTTCCGTTTATTGAAAAATGGTTTCGCAGTAGTGTTTTACCGCCCGGATGAAAACTTTATTACGACAGAAAAATCAACCGATGTCGTATTAAATGACGTAACAAATGTCGTATTAAATAAAATGGAAAACGATGCGTTGGTTGTTATAAAAAATAACCCAACTGTGACGGCAGAACAGCTTGCGTCGTTACTTTCAAAATCCGCTAGAACCGCCCAACGATATTTGGATAGCTTGCAAAAGAAAAACATTATCCGGCGCGTCGGCGCAAAGAAAGATGGGCGTTGGGAAATTGTACGCAACGATGAATGAAAATATTTTGCTTCAATAAAATTTAATATTGAATCATGTGAGCGAAAAATCTTGTAATTCCACGGTTTTCGTCTGCATTAATATCGCGTGTAAAGTAAAAGGCAAGCAAGGCAGACGTATATACCTTTCGGTATTTCCGTCTGCTTGCTTGTTGGGCGGCTGCCCAAACCCGCTCGTGCTGTCGCGTTGCGACTGGCACGTAAGCCACCCTTGCGGGCGGCTACTGGCGGCGTTGCCGCTTAAATAATTTCGCCGTTGGCATGACGTGTGTTGTTAGCGGGTATGGTCTTGGGTGCGGGTGCGTTCGGGGTGGTGGCGTTCGCCCAAAAATGTGTCGATGTTGTGGCGTGCTTTTTGCAAGTCAATCATGTCGGTGCGTAATTCTTTGTAGCCATTGTACAACGATTTCTTTTCGGTTTCCAGTTTTGCGTACTCGGTTCGGAGTGCTTGCATGGCTAGGATTTTTTTGTTTACGCCGTAGCCTTGGGCGTTGAAGAATTTTTTGACGGCTTCGCATCGGGTGATGTCGGCGCGGTGGACTTCATAGAATGCCTCGGCGGGGTGCGTTGCGTTGGTTAGTTTTTGCAATGGCGTGAGTGGGATTTTTTTCAATCGACGATACTCGTTGTAGGTGTCTTTTGTTTTGTTGTACGTGCCGATGTGCCGTTGGAGGGTTGTGATTTCTTCCTGCCGTGCGCTGATGATTTTCAAGCGGTCTTGCCTGTTGTTGAAGGTGGTTTTGGTTGCTTGGATTTTTTCCGTTAGTTCGTCGTAAGTGCCGATGCCACGCTCTTGTAAGTAGATTAATGTACGCGCCATTTCCTTGAGGTTGTAGATGCGGGCGTAGTGTTCAAAGCCGGGGCTGTGTGCCTGTTGGAGTTTGGCTTGGATGTTGATGAGCAAAACAGGGCGACGTAGGGCGGGGGGTGGTGTTGGAACGGTTGTTATTTTTCGTGTAGCTGGCGTTGGTAGTGATAATTCTTTTTCGGTTGCGACAATACGCTTGCCTAGTATCCGTTCGCGGATAGCTTCCTCTGTGTAGTCATCGCCAAGGGATTTCAAGCGAGCGAAGCGACTGGCATCAGGTATCTTGATGGAAAGATGCTTGCCCGTTTTTATTTCACATCCCGCCGATTTCATGTTGGCTAGGAAGGTGTTAAAATTATCGCACCCTACCAACGCCTCGTCAATCATCTGTTTTAATTTTTCGCGATTGGAAATTTGACGTTCATCCCCTTGCCACTTGCCGTAACTGCCACAGCTAGGGTTTGGATTTTCGATGATGGATAAACCATTTTCCAAGCAAAGCTGGTCGGCAATTTTCCGCACCACAAATGTTGAACCTTTGAAGTTGCGAAACTTTTTCGTGCAGTCGAGATTGGTTGAATTGATGACAATGTGCGAATGCGTATGCGCTCTGTCGGTGTGCGTACAGCAGACAAAGGCATGTTGTCCGTTGGTTAGTTTCATTGCGAGGTCATAGCCTATGCGGTTGGCGGTAGCTGCGTCGGTTTCACCCGGCTTGAAGCTGATGCGTAGATGATAAGCTAGGACATCATTCTTTCCTTGGCTACGCCCTGTAATGGCGGCATATTGGTTCTTGGAAAATAAGAACTCCGCGTCGGCGATGAGTGGGTCGCACTCATATGATGTGACCCACTCGCCGTTATCGGTTTTGTTTGGATTTTCGATGTAGCCGACGGATTTTTTTAACGCCCTAGCAACCGCTCTGCCGCTTGCATGGATGGGGATGATGGCTGTGGTTGCCATATGGTTACGCCCCCTTCGCTGTGGTTGGTGCGTTCGGTGACTGCATGGATGCAGTGTTGTTAGTTGATAATTCCGAGTTATTTAACGATGCTTGATACGCTGGTAAATCCCGAAGCGTTGGTGGCTTGATGAAGCGCTTACCCGGTTTCGCGTCAGCGATTTCCGTCAGCAAGGAAAGCAGATTACCGAAGTCACTGCGAATGGTCGTTAGCTGTGCATTCACATCGGCAACATCATTGCGGTGTGCGTCACCGCCGGAATTAACCCTGTGGGCTATCTGGTTTACATTATTTGCCGTGATGCCGAGCAGACGTTTTATTTCATTCAACGTGGTGAGGTCAAGGTTAAATACATGACCGTCGATGCACATCTTACGAATGAAGGCACTTTTATTGCGAATGCCCGTCTGCGACATGCGACGCTCCACCATTTCCCATTCAGCGGGTGACATTTTGAAGTAGAAGCCTGTGGTTTTTTCTTTTACTTTCGCCATGTTATGCAACCTCCTTTGCGGGTAAGATGGTCAAGGTAGTCAAGTTAGCCATGTTGGTCATTGTTTGCGCTTCATTTTGACTAGGGTGGCATGGTTGACCATGTTGACTACCTTGGCTAACATCTTCGTATGCCACTTCGATGGGGAGAATCCAGTACCACTTTGTACCCTGTTTGACCGAAACTACACCCAACGCATCTTTTGCTCGGTGCAATGTTTTGTGCGAAATGCCTTGTTCCTCTGCCAGTTGCATGATTTCCACAGCGGACATGGGGTCGCTTGCAAGTGCGGTTTCAAGCAACCGCCGTGCCTTTGCAAATTGACTTTCGGGCTTTTTGGGCTTGCCCAAAACCTCATCAATAGAAACATCACAGTCGCCCAACCATGTGAACCCACTGGCGGGGTCTAGCCCAAACGCCTGCGACTTGCCTGTTGGCGCGAGGTTGCTTTTATTGTGAACGATGGCACGGATATTTTCGTCAATGCCTGTGCTTCCGACAGTGAGAACGCTCCGTGCGGCAGCGTAGATGTCGATGCTACCCAACCCCGCATACTGTGCTTTACCCGCTTTTTTATGAAGATGCCCAACCAGCAGGACAGCGCAATCGTGGCGAGCGGCTACCTCGCCCATCTTTTTCATCAGCGGGCGAACGCCGTTTACACTGTTCATGTTGGCGTTGCCGAAGTAGGCTTGCACGGGGTCGAGGATTAATAATTTCGCATGGGTGCGAATGATTGCTTCTTCGATGCGTTCATCGGACAGCTTGAGGGGTTGTTCGCTCTCGTCGATAACGTGGATACGCTCACAATCTGCGCCGAGCTGCTCCAACCGTGGGCGAAGGGTTTGCGCGTATGAATCCTCAGCGTTTTGCACGATTACGTTTGATGGAATGAGTGAGTTTCCGCTGGGTAATGCATCGCCACGAGTGAGCGCAGTGGCGATGGCGAGGGAAACAGAAGTTTTACCTTGCCCGCCATCTCCTTGTATAAGGCAGATGGCACCGCATGGGATGTACGGTTCCCACAACCAGTTGATGGGTTGGGGGTGGATGTCATTGAGATTGATGATTCGTAGTTCGATTGGATTGCTTGATTTTGGCATTAAATTCCTCCTAGAGTTGTGGTTTAGTGGGGTGAGTTGGATATGTTTCTTCAATAAAATACCCTCCCCGTTGATTGGGGAGGGCGCGGGTGGTGCGGATTACGTTTTACGATACTACGCTGTTGCGGTGCGCTTGGTGTTATTTATTACAACACCGCTTAACAGGGGTTTTCCACCGTTAGCCTTGCGCCGTTTTTTGTACTCTCGCTGATAAAGCATTTTTGCCATGCGTTGGTCTTGGGCAACGGCGGTTTCAAGGGGTGCGGTAAAAATTAAATCATCGGGGTTACTTGTTTTTTCGTACCCTGCGTTTTCTTCATTTACTGCTAACACATCATCTTCCACAGGTGGCGTATACGTGCCGATGAAGTTGAGATAAATGTCAATCTTTTGGGTCGTAACGCGCACCCGCTTTTCTGCCCGTTCGTGAATTTCGATGCGGTCAACAAACTCCAACAACATGGCGGGAGTTAGTTCCGTGAAATCCCGATAACGGCGTGTGAGTTCGAGGAACTTCGCTGCCCGGTCACGGCTGTCATCATAACCGGCAAGGTCAGCTTCGAGTTGGGCGATGGCTTCTTCCAAGTCGAATTGTTCTTGCTCGTATTGATTGGCAAGCACTTCGTACCGCTTCTCGCTCAATTTGCCCGACACATTATCTTCGTAGATGCGTTGGATTAGCGTATCCAGTTCGTTGTGGCGGCGTTGGTTGGTTGCCAGTTTCTTGCGTTGGGATTTTACCGTGTCGGCCTGTTGGTTGGCGTAAAGTTCGTTAATTTGTCGGGTAAAATCGGCTTCGTTGGCAGTTGCATATCGGCTTACCCGTTGTAACGTTTTTAACACCAATTCCTCAAGCACCGCACCATGCACACGATGGTCGGTGCATTCGCGGATTTCTAACTTACTCTTTTTGCAAGTGTAGAAATTGAACCGTTCACCCGTGCTTTTGTTGATGCCTCGATTATGGTGCATCTTGGATTTGCATGTTTCGCAATATAACACACCCGACAGCGCGTGGGGTTCGCCCAAATCATCGGATTTTTTACGGCGTGTTTTCTCGCGGATGTCATTCGCCGCTTGCCATGTGGCTTCGTCCACGATGGGTGGGTGCTTATCCTCGAAAACGAGCCATTCGTCTTTCGGTTGCTTCTTCCCACGCTTGTCTTTGAATGACTGTTTGCGGGTTTTCAAGTTCACCATGCAACCTTTGTTTTCCATGCGGGTCACGATGTCGTCGATGGTTCTGGCTTGCCAGCGGTACGGATTATCGGTGGGTTTGTTTTTATATGCGCCGATATTTCGTTCCGCCATGTAGTAGGCGGGCGAGAGGATTTTCTCGACGCGCAAGCGTTTGGCGATACGGAATGCACTGTACCCCTCAAGCACCATTTGATAGATGCGACGCACCACTTCGGCGGCTTCGGGGTCGATTTCCCACACACCTTTTTCGGTAGTAGATTTGCGATATCCGTAGGGGCAGATGGCAGAAGCGTACTTGCCATTACGTGCGTCGGAATGCTTCGCCGCCGTTATCTTACGGCTGATATCACGGGCGTAAAATTCGTTGATGATGTTAATGAACGGTGCAAACTCCATGGATTCGGGTTGCGCGCTGTCGATGCTGTTGCCTACAGCGATGAATCGCACCCCCGCCACCCTTAGCCGTTCAAGAATTGCCCCGACTTGCACATGCTCACGGCCAATGCGCGACATGTCTTTGCAGAGTAAAGTTCCGATTTTACCTGCTTCAATGTCGGCAATGAGTTGATTCCACGCCTCGCGGTCAAAACGCACACCTGACGTTCCATCGTCGGTATAGTGGCGGATGTTGGTGAAGCCATGAGCTTTGGCGTAGTCGGATAGGAGTTGCTTTTGGTTGATGATGGAATTGGATTGACCTTGTACATCGTCGTCCTCACGGCTTAGGCGTTCGTACAGGGCGGTGATTTTTCTTTGCGACTGCCTCATGGGTAGTTCTCCCTTCGGGCAGTTGGCTTCGTTTACGGCATGGGCATTGTAGCGCGCTTGGGTGACGGTTTCAAGTGTTTTTTCATCGAAACTCATGATGCCACCGCCCTTGCAGTACCCTCTCGCGGTTGATGCGCGATTATTATTGTGCGGGCATTCTGCGCCAAGTCGTTTTTAATTAAACGCAGAATTTTCTGCTCCATGGTTTCCGTTGCATCTTCTTTGAAATGCACCCCCACTTCGTAAATAATTGAGCCGATTCGCTGTTTGAATCGGCTCGGTTCTGCATCGCGTTGGATGTTTTTCGCCTTACTATTTTTCTGCATAAATCGGCTCCTCTCTCAATTTATGGATAATTAGATTGTTTTGGGTTTTATTTCGACTTATTGGCCGGCAGTCCTTTCGTTTTAGCTTAACCGTTGTTTGATTTTCCCAATATTTATGCGTTTACCATGCGATAGGCATACGACCCCCTTGGAAAATGGGGGTTTGTCAAGCCCTCGGTCGGAGGGTGAGTGCTTGACACCCTTTCCGCTTTCATCCCGGCATGTTCCTGCGTTGACCCTTGTGTGAGTTTGGCGCATTATCTCGGAAGAACTGCCCCGCTCCCGCGCCCTCCGACGCGTCGTGGTGATTGGGTACAGTAGGCCTTGTTATCGACCTTCGGGCATCCCGCTCGTGCCAACGACACATCATGGCTGGGATTGCCCGCCTCCGGTATCAACCGGCTGCGGATAGCTTTGTTCATTCGGTGGCTAGCCGTTGGGTGGTGCTTGTTTCGCCGTATCACTTCCTTTCTCCCATATGGGCATAAAAATAGCCGGACGCAATTCCCGCGAATACTGCGGGGCGCGTCCGGCCTCTGCTGTATTCAATTGTCCTCCGCGATTTGCGGCGGTATAACTACCGAACGGGCACCTACCTAGCACGTTTTACGCGCTGACGGGTTACCCGCTTGATTTATATGCGGAGGATAATACGGATTCGCATTTATGTCAAGGAAAAACATGGCATAAAATGGAATCACGATATTTGGTTGTCAAGGTGCATGGTGTGGGCGTTACTCCCTCGCCTTATAGCCGTGGAAAGATATAATTCCTGCATATCGGCAGAGAAATATTTATCCACAGAAAAATACTTTCACTACTAAGCCGAAAAAGTCATGGGGGTGGGCGAAAAATAATGCATCATTTACCCATTCCCCTTATAGCCGTGGGAATGGGCATTTTTATGTATACCCCATAAAAATATTTATCCACAGGCGTTATACTATGTAGCCGTGAAATAGGGCATTTAACAACCTGTGAAGAAAATTTTTTTTAATAAAAAATATACCCCTCATTTTTGAGCCGAAGCATTATATGGATAGGGGGTAAAAATAAGATTTATTTAATTGTTGTAAAGTAGCGTAAAAACGCAGTCAAAAAAATAGGTGATAATTTATGTGTAATTCATCAATAATTCAACAAAAAATCAATCTGTTTTATATGTAAAACAAAAAGATGCCCAATCGGGGTGCATCTATCCCGAATGAAGCATCTTTTAATTTGGGGTTACTTGTACACCAGTTCAGATATAACAATTGCTTCTGCTGTGTGGTGCAACGCTTTCATGTGTGCCACCCAACCCATTTGGTCGGTTGATTTATTGGGTGGTGGGTTTCTTTGGACGAAATGTGATATAATCACGTCCAATCGCTGTTGTGCGACACGTTGAATGTCGCGTAAATGTGGGTACAATTTTTCCGTTAGTAATAATTGGTTGTACAAGATTAGGCGATGATTTTTCAAGTACGCCTTTCTCATGCGTCCATACTTGTCTAACGGTTTTGTATCCTTGGGTTCGCTCAGTGCGATGTTGGGGCGCAAATAATCCCCAACTTGGCTGTAGGAGATGTTTGACGGCATAAATCAATTCCTTTCACGCATAGCTGGAATGTCTGTTTATGCCGTAAACGAGCCAACCGCCATGCTATTCTAGTAGGGTTAATTTCTTAACCCCCTTAGTAGAGTAGCAAAGGCAGCGCCCCACGGTTTTAATTTCTTATCCCACCACCAATACCAGCCCATCAGCCACAAGCTCCGTATCGTTACAGAAATGGCAATGCCGTACCATATGCCGTTTAAGCCCCACACGCGCACCAGTGCATAGGCGAAGATTACACGCAGCACATTACTCACAATACTCACAATACTGGGCTTTACCGTTTGCCCCTGCCCGCGGAACGCCCCTGCGGAAACGCCTTCCATACAGCCGAGGATTTGGGTTAGGGCAAATACGCGCAAATAATCCCCGCCCATGCGAATTTCCTCGGGGCAGGTAAGGAATATGCCCACAAGGGGTTCGGCAAGGAAGAAGAGGAATGCGGCGGCAAGTGTGCCGTAAATGCCCATAGCAATGATGCCCAGTTTATAGCCCGTGCGTATGCGCTCCCATTTTTGCGCGCCGTAATTTTGCCCCATATATGCCGTAATTGCAGAGGCAAACCCGCCACCAACAAGATAGGCAAGAGCTTCTACCTGATAGCCTACACGGTGGGCGGCAATGGCGCCCGTGCCAAAATCGGCGATTAAACGTGCCACCACCATAAACAAGAAAGTAAATAGCGCAGATTCGATAGCAACGGGAATGCCCCACTTAAAGATTTGGCGCACCGATTCACGGCAGGGGCGCACAAAGAAGGCAAATTTCGGGAAGGGGCGCTGGCTGTATTTTTTCATTGCCCATATTTTTAGGGCGAGATTTGCGGCGGAGGCGACTACCGTTCCCAACGCCGCTCCTGTAATACCCAGCCCCGCGCCGATGGGCAAAGAAAATCCCCCCATGTAACACGCTTCCCGCATAATGACAAAGGATGCCCCATCAAACCGAAGATAGCGGGAAAATATTAAAAACGGCGAAATTACGATGTTTACAACCAGCCCAAAGGCATTGATATAAAACGGCAGCTTGGTATTGCCAAAACCGTTAAACACACCCGTGATAATATTGTGTATAAAAATTAACGGCAAACCCAGTGCGGAAATTGCGAGGTATTGCTTCGCCTCGTACACTACTTGGGCGTCGTCAATATTAAAAAAGGCGATAAGGGGAGCGCGGGCAAAAATCATTATTGCGGTAAACGCAATACCCAGCACAACGGCAACCCAAAAGGCATTGTTGGCAAATTTCTTCGCCCCTTCCTCATCACCCTTGCCTATGTACTGCGAAACGCCTATTTCTGCGCCCATTCTGCCAATTACAATGAGCGCTTGCGCAAGCCAAAGGTACATTGCCGCCGTACCCACCGCCGCGACAGAAGCCGAAGAAAGCCGCCCCATCCAGAACATATCCGTTAGGTTGTACGCCATTTGCATAAAGGACGTAGCCATTAACGGCATGGAGATGAAAAGCAGCTTTGTAAAAATTTTGCCTTGGGTTAAGTCATATTTATTGCGGGACAGTGCTATCCTCTCCGCTCATTACCTAAGAAGAATAGGGCAATAGTGCCGGGACCTGTGTGTGCGCCGATTACGGGACCAATTTCGTTAATAATAAATTCGTGCTTGCCGTGCTTGGCGATGATTAAATTTTTCAATTGCTCCGCCAAATCGGGGGCGTCGCTGTGGGAAATAAACAGGGGCTGGTTTCCGGGGTTCATTTCATGGGCGGTAAGCTGCTCCACCATAAATTCCAACGCTTTGTTATGCCCGCGCGCTTTATGCATTGGAGTAAGCTTGCCCTCCTTGGTTACGTGAAGCATGGGCTTTACGCTTAGCATCGTACCCACAAATGCCGCAGCACCCGAAACACGCCCGCCCCTGCGCAGGTGGTGCAAATCGTCTGCCATTATCCAGTGGTGCAGGTTGGGGATTAGTCCTTCAAGATACGCCGCCAGCTCGTCAATGTTTTTGCCCTCGTCGCGACCCTTGGCGGCATAATAGGCGAGCATTCCTTGAGCAAGGGATGCGGATTTTGTATCAATGGTGATAATTTTACGGTCGGGGAACTTCTCACGCAGCTCCCGCGCGGCAAGCATACTTTGGTCATAGCTTTTACTTAGCGCAGAGGAAAGGCACATATACAGCACGTCCTTGCCCTCTTGTAAAAACGGCTCCCAAATCTCCATGTAACGGAACTGGTTTACCTGCGTGGTAGAACCCGTTTTACCCGCCCGTAACGCACCGTAAAAATTGGTCACGGAAAGGTCGCGCCAGTCCAAATAATTGTAATACTCCTTGCCGTCTAAATTAAAAATGTAGGGAATAATTTCAATGCTCCATTCCGTCGCTTTGTTTTGCGGAAGGTCGGTGGTCGAATCGGTGATAATCACATAATTGTTCATGGGCATTACGCTCCTTTGGATTTGCTTGTTTATTTTGCTCGGTAGAATATATACGCTAAGCGCTAAGATGTAAATACATTTTTTTGACTATCAGAATTACAAAAGCCTGCGTAAAAAAAGGAACGCTCACTTCACCGCTAATATGGTTACAATAAACCGCGCGTCGTCGCCGTAGTGTGTGGCGGAAATTTCGGCTTCATCTACATGAATAAGGCATGGCGGGGCATCAAATATTTCCGCCAGATAGCGCGTGCCGTCGGGGGATTGGTGGATATATCCCGCGTTTTCGGCAAGAAAATCGGCGTATTCTTCCAGCACTAAATCGTTTTCATATATGATTTGCGCGTGGGGAAAGCCCACATAGCGGATATGCCACGGCTCGTAAATGATGTTTGTAATATGCGTTTTGTGCGCAGGGTAGCGCAGGATAAAGCCGTGCTTGTGGGCATTTTGGGCAAGCCATATACCCGCCTGCGTTGTGCCGAAAGACTGGGACAGGCTGCCCGTTGTGCTTACGTCCAGGGCTAAGCCCAGTTGATGTTCGCTTGCGCCTGCGCTTTGTACAATGCTTGCGGCGCGGGCGGTTGCTTCTTGTACGGAAAGCCCTTGCGATGTGTAATGCCGTATTTTTTGCCGATGCAGTTGCGACTGCCGCTCATACGAGCGGTAAGCGCTGTGCAGGTGCAGCCCGCAGAGGTTTTCCTCCTGCATATGCGCGAGCAACTGCAAAAACCCCGCGTTGGCGGCGGGGTGCAAATATACGTTGTTATAGGCAACAAGCCGAGGCGGTTCGTAACACTCGGGCAGGGGGTGCGCGGCGTTTACCAGCCATAAAAATGCGCATAAAAAAAGGGAAGTCATGCCGCTAGTATACGCCGTTTTTGCGGTTTTACTCTTCTGCGGCGGGTATGTCGGTTACTTCGTCCTTTTCGCACAATTTATTTTCCAATCGGTTAAGACGGAACATAATAGCGCCCACAAGCAAGCCAAGGAAAACTGCCAGCGAAAAACCTTGCCCAATGCTGAGCGACGTAGCGATTGCGCCAATCATGCCGCCCACACAAAATACTAAAAAATAGTCACTACCTAAAATTTTTCGGATAATTTTCATAGTTGAACCATCCCTTCTTTGTATAATGCGTCCAGCGCATAAATCGCCCCCGCCCGTGCATGTGCCGCCGTTAGCCCGCCTTGGAAAAATACGTTGTACGGCGCACGCATTGGCGCATCGGCGCTAAGCTCGATAGACGAGCCTTGCACAAATGTACCGCCCGCCATTACTACACCGTCTGTGTAGCCCGGCATTGGCGCGGCTTCGGGGGTTACGTAGCTGTCTACGGGCGCGGCGGACTGTATTCCGCGGCAAAAGGCGAGAACCTTCTTCGCATCGCCAAGCCGAATGGCTTGCACAATGTCGGTACGCTTTGCGGCAGGCGTTGGGTTTACGGGGAATCCTAATTTCTCAAATACCGCCGAGGTAAGAACCGCCCCTTGAATACACCCGCTTACAGTTTGCGGCGCAATAAACAGACCTTGCAATAAACTGCGCGTCATACCCAGCGTTGGTCCAACATCGCCGCCAATACCCGGCGCAGTTAGCCGCGTTGCGGCGAGTTCAACATATTTGCGCTTACCCGCTACATACCCCCCGCCTGCGGCAATACCGCCGCCGGGGTTTTTAATCAGCGAGCCTGCGATAATATCCGCCCCCGCTTCAATGGGTTCTCGGTCTTCTACAAATTCGCCGTAGCAGTTGTCCACCATAATGCATACATCGGGGCGGATTTCGCGGATTTCGGCAATAAGGTTTTCAATGTTAGCGATGGTGAAAGACGGACGCCACGCATAGCCCTTTGAACGCTGAATAGTCACCATTTTTATTTGCGGGAACGCTCCCAGCACATGGCGCACGGCGGGCAAATCAATTTCCCCCACTTCGGTTAAATCTGTTTGCTTGTAGGTGATGCCGTATTCCGCCAGTGACCCTTCGGCGGGGCGAATGCCGATTACGCGTTCCAGCGTGTCGTAGGGCGCACCCACGGGGGAATACAGCATGTCATGCGGGCGCAAATTGCCGAATAACGCTACCGCCAGCGCATGTGTGCCCGAAATTAACTGCGGGCGCACCAATGCCGCCTCAGCACAGAAGATTTCCGCATAAATATCCTCCAATGCTTGGCGTCCAATGTCGTGGTAGCCGTAGCCTGTGCTGTCCACAAAATGCCCGTCGGAAAGGCGGCATTTTTGCATGGCGTGCAGTACCTTTAGCTGGTTGGCATCGGCAATTTCGTTTGCTTGGGCGTAGACGCGGGCTATTGCGGGGTCCTGCTCTGTTTTTTCGGCGTAGCTTGCAACAATGGGAGCGGTACCATTTTGAATTAAGCGGTGGTAAAGCATTTGGTACTGTCGCCTTCCGCATTAGTTACGGTGCTTTCGGTTACGGTTACGCGGTCAACCACATTTAGCCTTAGCACAGCCTTTAACGGCGCAACGGTGGAAACGGCGTGCTTATACACCATTTGCTGCTTGCCGTCTGCTTCTACGATAATTACGTAGTTATCAAACGCCTTAATTTGCCCCCGTATTTGGAAGCCGTTGGTGAGAAAAATGGTTACGGGCACGTTCTCCTTACGGACTGCGCTCAACAGCATGTCTTGGTAATTTTGGCTCATATTTTATCTCCCTTTCGTGAGGATTTTTTTAGCAATTTCATCGGCACACCCGCCGGAGGCATCAATCCAAATTGCATGAGGCGCGCTATTACGAAACCACGTAAGCTGGCGTTTTGCGTAACGGCGCGTACTTTGCGCAATATGCTCGTGCAGTGGCTGTGCATTTTGCAATACTTCTTTATACCCGATACTTTGCATTGCGGGCAAGTGGGCTGCGTAACCCGCTGCTAATAAATTTGCCGCTTCTTGTTCAAGCCCTGCGCTTAGCATAACATTTGTGCGGGCATTTATGCGCGCATATAATTGCTCGCGGGGCATATCCAGCACAAAAAAGTGCGTATCTGCGGGAAGGCTTGTCGTTTTCTTCTCCCGCTGTATTGCGTTGTGCAGCGAAAAAAGCGTACCTGTACTTTCACAAAACGCCAGTGCCCGCGCTACGCGCTTTATATTTTGCGGGTGTATGCCTTGGGCGGCTTGCGGGTCGCGCCGGGTTAGCATTTCATGTACATGGTTAGCGCCTTTTTCGGCGGCGAGGGCGGTGTACTGCGCCCGAAGGGTGGTATCGTCTGTTTCCCCGCCCTGCGAAAAATCTGTATCATATACCACGGCGTTGATATAAAAGCCCGTACCCCCCACCAGAATGGGAACGCTCCCGCGCGCAAGGATTTGGGAAATTTTTTCCTTCGCAAGCTCCTTAAACAGCGCAACGGAAAACGGCTCATCGGGGCGCACGATATCTAATAAGTGGTGGGGAACGCTCCCGCGTTCATCCAAGGTAGGCTTTGCCGTGCCAATGTCCATTCCCTTATAGACCTGCATGGAATCGGCATTGATAATTTCACCGTTAATTTTTTGCGCAAGGGCTACGGCAACGGCGGATTTACCGCTTGCGGTTGCCCCTGCAATTACATACAGCATCAGGTACGCTTAAAGCGGCGTTCCAATTCACGCCGTGTAATTTCTATCATCGTGGGGCGTCCATGGGGGCAGGTGAAGGGGTTTTCGAGGGTGAGCAGCTGTTTGATTAAATCGCGGGCTTCTGCTTCATTTAAGTGGTCGCCTGCCTTCACCGCGGCTTTACAGGCAGACAGCGCAATTAACTCGGTCTTGTTCGCGTATATACTGCTTTCCTGCGCTTCGCCGTCGGCAAGCTTGTCCAATACTTCCATAAAAAAATCGCTTGCGACAGGCCCCTTAAACAGGAAGGGCACGGCGGTTAAGGTAATTTCGTCTTGCCCGCTTACTTCAAAGCCAAGGCGGGAAAAATGTGAAATATTATCCTGCAAGGTTTGCCGCTCCCGCGGGGTTAGGCGCAACGGAACGGGCGCAAGCAATACCTGCGAATGCACTTGCGCATTTGTTGCGTCGTACAGCAGCGTTTCATATAACACGCGCTCGTGGGCGGCGTGTTGGTCGATGGCGTATAATACTTCACCCTGCGTAACCAGCCAGTACGTGCCAAAAATTAAGCCCTGTATTTGATAATGCGCAAATAATGCACTGCGCGGCGGGAGTGCCTGTGTGGTTACGGGTACAGGTGCGGTGCGCGGGGTATCAGTTTCCCGCACCGCCATAGTATTTTCAACGGGGGCGGCGTAGGTACGCATGGTATAATAATCACTGGGGTTAACCGCGGGCGGGCGCTCGTCCAATGCGATTTGGTCAAGTGATTTATGCCCTTCTACGCGGGTATATACCGTGCGTGCGGTGGGCGCCAGGTTTTGTTCGCTCAGCACTTCCTCTAACACGCCGTGTATAAAATTGCGCACTGCGTCTTCTTCCGCAAAGCGCACGTCCATTTTGGTTGGGTGTACGTTTACGTCCAGCAATTCCGCAGGCAGCGTAAGGCTTAGCACGTATAAAGGAAATTTTCCGCTGGGTAGCATAGTGGCAAACGCCGCTTCCACGGCATTTGAAAGCAAACGGCTTTGTACGTAGCGCCCGTTAATAAAAAATGTACCGTGGTTGCGGTTGCCCCGCGCTATTTCGGGCTTTCCCAGCAGACCGTGCAGCCGCATGTCGCCCGTGCGCGCGTCTACAGCAAGGGATTTGCCCGCTACCTCTCGCCCGTACACGTTAAGCAGCGCGGTACGCAGGTCGCCGCTCCCATTTGTTTGGAACACCATACTCCCATTGTTTATGTAGCGAATGCCAAGACGCGGGTTGCCCAGCGCCAGTTTTTGCAAGCATTCTGAGATATATCCCGCTTCGGTTGCGGGCTTTTTTAAAAATTTACGCCGTGCGGGTACGTTGTAAAACAAATTAGAAACCACTACCGTTGTACCGTTGGCACAGCCGATATCCTGCCGGTTGATAAAGCGCCCGCCGTGTATTTCTGCCCGAACGCCTGTGACAGCCGACGCGGTTTTTGTCACCATTTCCACCTGTGCTACGGCGGCAATGCTGGAAAGCGCCTCACCCCGAAAGCCCAAGGTAAGCACCGAAAACAAATCCTCTGCCCGTTCAATTTTGCTGGTCGCATGGCGCGAAAACGCAAGCAATAACTGGTCGGCGGGAATGCCCGAGCCATTGTCCGTCACGCGTATCATGGAAAGTCCGCCCTCGGCAAGCTCCACCGTTACCATGCTTGCCCCTGCGTCTATCGCGTTTTCCGTTAGCTCTTTTACCACAGAAAGCGGCCGCTCCACCACTTCCCCCGCGGCAATTTTGTCAATTAAGCGCTGCTCTAGTTGGATTATGGGTTTCATGTAAACAAGTATACCGTTTATATGCGAATTTGTGAATGCTTTACTTTTAGTTTATTTTTTGTATAATACATGATGATTAATAGTTTTTCTGGCGCATTAAAATCGGCAAAATTTTTGAAAGGGGGGATGTGTATGAGGGTACAATAATGAGCGCCCGAACAAAAGCCGAAAGAAAAACAATTTTGGGAGGTTGAAAAATGAAGGGTAAAAAACTATTCCTGACTATCGTTGTTATGGCAATTATAACGGCACTTACTATTCCTGCGATCATTGTTATGGGTGCGGGATTGAATACAAATGATGAAGCGCTTACCCAAGATTCTTATTTATCAGCGAATGAGCTTAAATGGAATGAAGTGGTACAATTGCTGGACGTTGAAATGTCTTGGAATGAACTGCTTCAAACTATGAGCGAAAATGAGTGGGAATACTTCGTACAACAGGCAACGGCTGAACGTAGCTGGGACGACTACTTGCTATTTTTATCAGAATCGCTCAAGCATGAATGTGGCGGGGATTCGTACTATGTACCAAGCTATTCAATGTATATTTGCATTGAACCTTTTTGGGGCTGGGCAGACTGTTGTGCAAATCACCAGCCGGCTACCCGCACAGACCACATTGCGTGTGGATTCGTAGGTGTAGGGTTGCAGCGCTGTACATTTGGTACAAGTATAAGGGTTAGTTATTGCAGAAATTGCGGCAATATAACATCTACAAGCGCCCCTTTCCACGATGGGTGCGGAGCAACAAGAATTATTATTCCTTTCCAAGATGATATTGACGCGCAAAGTGTTGTTCCTGTGTGCTCGAGTTATCAATAAATCTTTACCCCATACCATTCCCTATCAATACTGCCCCTGTGTATACAAAATACCGGGGGCTTTTTATTTTCCCACCGGAGTTTTTAAACAATAAAAAATTTTTTCGAAAAACTGTTGACACATAGTAATGCACCTGCTATATTACCTCACGCGACACAGTACTATTGCAAAGGAGGTTTCGCAATGAGCAAAATATTAGACACGGGCGGGCTTATCAGCGGGCATATTGATTTAATTCTGCTGAAAGTTATTTCGCTCGAGGACGGCTACGGCTACAGCATTTCCAAAACCATTACCCAAATGACAGAAAACCGCTGCGAGGTAAAAGAGGCGACCCTATATTCGGGGCTGCGGCGGTTGGAAAACGAACGGCTCATCGCTTCCTACTGGGGGGACGAAAGCCAAGGCGGACGGCGCAAGTATTACACGCTAACCCAAGCAGGGCGCGACAGCTTGGTAGAAAACGAAGAAAAATGGGAACTCACCAAATACCTGCTGGACAGGATTTTAAAAACAGGAGGCACCAGCCATGACAAATCACGAGCTAATTAACCTGGCACCCGCACATGTACTTTGCATTTCTAACCCGCGTTTACGGGACGTAGCACAAATAAGCGGCGTATGTTTGCCCCTGTACATCACAGATGAAAACGGCTTTGCTACCCGCTTCAAGCAACTGGTCAATAAAATGAAGAGGAGGCGCACACATGAATTCACAGCGAATTAACAAACTGGTAAACGACCTATTTTACGATATACAAGATACGCCCGAGGTCCGCGAGCAAAAGGAAGAATTGCGCATTCACCTTACCGAACGCGTAAACGACCACATGGCAGAAGGCTACACCTTCGAAGATGCACTGCAACTCGCCAAGGAAAGCCTGGGCAACCCACGCGAGCTTGTGGAGGGCTTTCCTCGTAAAAAAGTGGTGGAATGGGAAGATTTGGACGACGATTACGGCGTAAATTTCCGTTTCCGATTTTCCAAGCTGTTTACACGCCTTACGCCCCTCTCCCCCTTCATCTATATTATCCTTGGCGTAACGCAAAATTCATGGATGCCATGGTTGCCCTTCGAAATGGCAAGCTGGTGGCTGTGGGGCTGGATGATTATCCCCGTCATTGCCATACTCAGCTCAGGCGTTGGGTTTTACTCCCTGCCCGCCATCGCCCCCTTCATTTATCTGTTCATCGGCTTCGCCATTGGCGGCACTTGGTGGGCATGGGGCTGGATGATTATCCCCATCTGCGCCATTCTGTGCCCCGGCGGGGGGAAGAAGAAGCGGAAGAAGAAAAAGAAAAAATACCGCTACGAAGGCGATGTGTTTGACGCCGTAGGCGATATTGTTGACCATGCCGTTGAAACCGCAACTAATGCAGCAGACAAAGCAATAGACGCCGCCACCGATTGGGATAATAAAAACAACGACCGCGATAATTAACGCGTGACAACCGCTCCTTTGTGATGTATTATGCACCTATCACAGAAAGGAGCGGTTTTTATGTCTATCCTAATCAACAAAAAAATCGCCATCTTAGGCGACCGCGACGGCATTCCCGGTCCCGCTATCGAAGCCTGCGTTGCTACGGTAGAGGGCGCGGAAGTGGTTTTTAGCACTACGGAATGCTTCGTCTGAACCAGCGCAGGCGCAATGGACTTGGAAAATCAGGCACGCATTAAGGAACTTTTCGAGAAATACGGCAAAGACGACCTGGTCGTTTTGCTGGGCGGCGCGGAAGCGGAAGCCAGCGGCTTAGCCGCCGAAACAGTTTCTACAGGCGACCCGACCTTTGCAGGCCCATTGGCAGGGGTCCCGTTGGGACTCAAAGCGTACCACATTGTAGAAGTAAAGGACGAAATTAACCCCGACGTGTACGAAGAACAAATCGCCATGATGGAAATGGTGCTGGAAGTAGACGCCATTATACAAGAAGTGGCTACGTACCGCGGGTAAGGAGGTGCATTCGTGGCAAAAATTGTACACTATATTAACCAATTCTTCGCGGGCTTAGGCGGCGAGGAAAAAGCCGCCCACCCCCCCGAAAAGCGCGACGGCTTTGTGGGACCGGGCATGGCATTAAGCATGGCGCTCGAGGGCACGGCGGAAGTCGTGGGCACTGTCATCTGCGGTGACGGCTATTTTAACGAAAACTTGGAAGAAGCCTCCGCAAAAGTGCTTGAAATGATTAAATCCTACGCACCCGACATCGTGGTCGTTGGTCCCGGTTTTAACGCGGGGCGCTATGGCATGGCGTGCGGTATGGTGGCTAAGTTGGTGGACGAAAACCTGCACGTTCCCGTAGTTGGCGGGCTGTATGAGGAAAATCCGGGACTGGAAATCTATAAACGCCACGGTTACTTTGTGCCAACGGGGGACTCGGCAGCCACAATGCGCAAAGCAGTACCCGACATGGTGGCAATCATCAAAAAGCTACTTGCGGGGGAAGCTGTAACGGTCGGCTTCTTCGAAAAAGGCCTACGCCAAAACTACTTTGCGGAAAAACGTGGTAGCCGCCGCGCGGTGGACATGCTGCTCAAAAAAATCGCGGGCGAGGAATTTATTACCGAATATCCCATGCCCGTATTCGACCGCGTTACCCCGCCCCCTGCGGTAAAGGACATGAAAACGGCGCGCATTGCCCTCGTTTCATCAGGCGGGCCTGTGCCCAAGGGTAATCCCGACCGTATCGAATCCTCCAGCGCCAGCAAATACGGCACGTATTCCCTCAAGGACATTACCGACTTTACCCCCGAAAACGGCGAAACCGCCCACGGCGGTTACGACCCCGTGTACGCAAATCTTGACTTAGACCGCGTGCTTCCCGTAGACGTAATTAAGGAAATGGTAACAGCGGGAGAAATCGGCTCACTGCACGAATACTGGTATTCCACCGTTGGCAACGGTACTTCGGTAGCCAACTCGGTGGCATTTGCCAAAGACTTTGCCCTGCGGCTTAAAGAGGATAATGTTTCCTGCGTTATCCTCACATCCACATGAGGTACCTGTACACGTTGCGGTGCAACGATGGTGAAAGAAATTGAACGCGCAGGCATAACCGTCGCCCATATGTGTACGGTTGTACCCATATCCATGACGGTAGGTGCAAACCGTATCGTACCCACGGTGGCAATCCCCTACCCCTTGGGCGACCCGTCCCTCCCCCCCGAGGACGAAAAAGATCTCCGCAGAAAACTTGTACGCAAAGCACTAAATGCGCTGTGTACCGAGGTGGAAGAACAGACAGTGTTTTAAAACAATACGCAAGAGGCTGCCTACAAAAAGGCAGCTTTTTTATATATGCAACGAAAATAAGCGTTTGTATTCTTTTCGAATTATTTCGCTATAAAATTGCTATCCAGGCTTTTATTTAATAAAGGCTATATCTTAGTTACACAGAGACACAAAAAGAAGTCCCGCAATATATACAAGAATCGTATTATATCGACAGGACTTTAAAAAGTGAGGCGTTTTGTAAGCATACTATGGAGTATTTAAACCAACGCATTAACAATGATGCAAACGCACTAATTATATTTTGCGTAAGCATTATTCAAAATGTGTTGGTTAATATTGTAATTGTTGCCGTTGCCCTTGCGTTAATGTTTTACTTCCNCCCCGCCCTTGCGGGCGTCTTGCTGGGCGCACTGCGCTACTTTTTTGGGTTGGGTTCTACGATACAGTCAAGCATGGTTTCCTACACCCGCCTGCAAGAACTGGCACAAGTCCGGGAGGAACCCAACGGTTTTCAAACATTACAAGAAATAACAGAGATTGAGTGTAAAAATTTAATCTTCCATTACCACGAAAATGCCTTGCTGCAAAACATTAATTTACGCTTTACCCGCGGTACAATTTACGCAATTAAAGGGAAAAACGGCGCAGGCAAAAGTACGTTAATGGATATTTTGCTGGGCTTGCAAGCAGGTGAATACACGGGCGAGGTCTTATATAACGGCATTCCCCAAAGCGATTTGGATATGTACGCCCTGCGTCACCAACACATAGGCGTTTCGGAACAAGAGCCCACCATGCTTAACGATACCCCCACCTATAACATAAATTTAGACGACGAAACGCGCATACAAAACCTCAACCCCCTGGGGCTGCAATGGCTGGAGCTCGCGGTAAACGAAAGCGCAACTACCCTCTCCGGCGGCGAAAAACAAAAAATAAGCATCGCCCGCGCCCTGTTAAAAGACCCCGACATTCTAATACTGGATGAACCCACCTCCGCCCTAGACGCAACCGGCGCATTACATTTAAAAAAAATGACTATCCAATTAGCTCATGAAGCGTAATTTTGCGAGAAGAAGCACAGGCATTAACAAGGCGAGAAAAGATGCCCAATGTGAACCAGCGACGATTA
>WQRX01000032.1 GCA_009786535.1 Defluviitaleaceae bacterium
TCTTTAAAAAAACATGCCCCCCGCGTTCGGGGGCGTAAGGAGTATTATATCAACCCTTCACAACTTGTCAACACCTTTTTCAAAAAAATATTGAAAAAATTTTCTCCCAATTTTGCTTCACCTTACTTCACCGCTTTATAGCGCACACAAACGCTGCCTTCCAAGCGTATTGGCACAGCGCAGTCGGTAATAATTGTTATTTCTAATCGGCGCTGCATTACATATACAATATACACGCGGGCGATGTGTGAGGCAAATTCGTTACCGCTAAATTCTAAGCGGTTGTGCCGCACATGCCCCGCGGGGAGCGCTGGGTTAAACGAAAACGTGTAATTCCGCGGCATTCCGCTTGGGTCTATGCCGGGCATTCTTAAATAACGCAATACGTGATTATCATCGGTGATAAGTTCAATTTCGTTGGAAAGCTGTACATTCATTATAATTGCGTCCATTGCGGCGCGGGCATTTTCAAAGGCATTTTGCCGCATGATTAAACCGCCCGATGCATTGGCAGCGTAGCGCCACGCAAAAATTACACCCGTTGAAAGGATAAACCATATGCCAAGGGCAATGACCGCTTCCAACAGTGTGAACCCCGCGCGGGGGGAAATTCTCCTATCCATCGCGATGCAACGCCTTTATCACTTCTTCTGCGGTGGTGCGCCCCTGCGTTAGCGCGTGCAGGGCATTTTTACGAAGCCCGCGCAGTGCGCGCAAGTCCCGCGCAAAGACAACGGGGGCTTCCGCCATTTGACGACGATAATGTTCATTTAAGATTACATATTCATATACGGCGAAGCGGCTGTGATAGCCAGTGCTTCGGCACCTTCCGCAGCCTACGCCTGCAAAAACGGGCGCTTTTGCGGGGATTTCCAGTAAGGCTGCCTGCTCACGCGTTAGCGTAGCGGGGGCAACACAATGGGGACAAGTACGCCGCACAAGCCGTTGTGAAATTATGCCGTTTAACGCGGCGGCGGCGAGATAATGCTCGACGCCCATATCTGTTAGACGCTCGATTACGCCCGCCGCGTCGTTGGTGTGCAAGGTTGAAAGGACGACATGCCCGGTAAGCGCAGCCTGCACCGCGATGCGGGCGGTTTCCCGGTCGCGCATTTCACCTATCATAATTACGTCGGGGTCTTGCCGAAGGATATGCTTGAGCGCACCCGCAAAACCCAGCCCGCCCGTTTGCGCGTTGATGTGATTAACCCCAAGCAGGGGATTTTCTACGGGGTCTTCTACGGTCATAATATTGCGCCCTGCTTGGTTTAATTCTTCCAAGAATGTACTTAGTGTAGTGGACTTCCCGCTGCCTGTCGGACCTGTGATAATCACCGCGCCGTAAGGCTGGTGAAAAAGACGCGTGATATGCACCAAATCATCGGCTTTGAAGCCGAGGTCATTTTTGCGCATACGTGCGGACGCGCCGCCGTACAATAGGCGAATTACCGCTTTTTCGCCATGCATTGTGGGCATGGTAGACAGACGGAAGTCTATTGCTTCCCCTGCGTGGGAAAGCGTAAAATGCCCATCCTGCGGCAAACGCTTTTCGGCAATGTCCATATTCCCCATAATTTTTAAGCGGGAAATAATGTTAGCAAGCAAGGAAATATCCACCAGTCCATGGGTATGCAGAATGCCGTCCACACGGTAACGGGCGCGGAGTTGGCGCCCAAAGGGCTCTATATGCAGGTCACTTGCGCGGTTAAGCACGCCTGTGTCAATCAACGAGTCGATGAGGCGCACGGCAGGGGCGGCGTTTAGGGCTTCCAATAGCGCGGGGTCGGTTTCCGAACGGTCTTGCAAATTTTTTTCTACTACAAATTGTGACGCAATGGTATGTATTGCCGCCGCGCCAAAGGTATTGCTTATGTAAAATCGAATGTCTTCCTCGCGGGCATGCAGGGGCACGATATGGCACGCGGTAATGTCGGCGATATCGTTCAGCGTTTTCATGCACGCGGGATTGTGCGTTGCTACATATAATATGCTTGCGTCACGCTTTATGGGCAACGCATTAAACTGTGCCGCGTATTCATGCCCCAATATTTGGGCAGCAGTGCGGTCAATTTCAATTGTGCTTAGGTCAACCACCATTTGCAGGGTTTGCTCCCGTTGGCGTTGACTGCCCACCTACTACATATGCCTGTTCATCTGCGGGGAGACCGTTAAATGCGCGCTGCACACCCGCCGCAGCATTTGCAATATTTACCACCACGCCGCGCTGGGGGTGCGTTTCCCATACCGCGCCCGACGACTGGATATCCGTTACGCTTGCATCCAGAAAGCCCGCCGTGCGTAAATGGTTTAACTGTGCCGTCATGGTTGTGCCCGCTACGGCGCGCCCGCGTTCCGCACGATACAATTCTTTTGCGTTGTGGATTACCCGCGCGGATTGTATGTCGCTTCTTAGCCGTGCGCGGTCGGTGGTATTTAAAAAGGTGGGAATTAAAATTGCGGCAATAACGGCTAAAATAGCCAACACAATCGTTAATTCCATTAAAGTAAATCCTGCATTTTTCATGCTTACACCGCCGTTGCCATTTCAAAGGTGGGCAACACTATGGCGAGCATAACAAGTGCCAACAATATCCCCAGCACCAGCGTAATAATCGGCTCTACCAATTTGTTTGCTTGCTTCATTGAATGGCGATAATTTTGCATAAAATAATTGCTACACTGCGCCATGGTTTGGGAAAGGGCGCCCGCTTCTTCCCCTACGCGGGCAAGCCCAATAAGCAATGGGTCGATATAGGGCAAATTTGCTATGCTCGTCCAAAAGGCGCGCCCTGCCGTTAATTCCGCATGAATATACTGCATGTCCTGCTTTACACGCTTGTTGCCCGCCACATCTCCGCACAGGGGTATTGCATTGGAAACCGATTGCCCCGCATCTAACATTAGCGCAACAGACTGCACCAACCGCAAATTTACCCGTTGCCTGTACAACCCAAAGCGCAACTGCAAGGCTGAGAAAAGCAGGCTGCCTTGCTCCGTTCGCGCAACATAGATAAAACTTGCGATACACACCAACAGCCCTAAGCCTAACCACGCCGCGTTCCCCGTAAGAAATGCCGACACCGCAAGCAGCCCCCGCGTTAGCGCGGGCAATGCTACGCCTGTATTGGCAAACACCTCTGCGTAGCCCGGCAGTACAAATACAATTGCCATAACAATTACGCTTAGCATCATAGCGGTAACGGCGGCGGGGTAAATAAGCGCGGCAATTAATTCGCTCTCGGTTTGGGCTTGTCCTTCATAGTAGTCGGCGAGTTGTGCGCATACTTGCGGAAGGCGTGCCGTCTTCTCCCCAATTACGACGAAGCTGTGCATAAAAACAGGAAAGCACCCTGCCGCTTTTAACGCGGCAGAAAAACTTTCCCCCTGCATAACGCTTTTATGTAAATTGGGCATTGCCTGCGATAACTGCCGCCCCTTTATTTGCGTTTGGATAATGGGCAGCGCTTCCTTTATTGTAACGCCTGCTGCAAGCAAAAACGCCAGTTGTTTATTAAATACAGCCAGTTCCCTTGCAGGTATTTTTGCACCGCCGTGCGCAAATATATCCCCCACATTTCTATGCCATATGGAAAGGGATGGGGCATCATTCTTTGCGCGCGCAGTTTGTGAAGCAAGCATCCTATACCCCTTTATATGCATCAATTGCATTTTGTCCCCCGAGAATTTACGGCGCGGTCTTGTTTGCGTCAATCTACAAAGGGAACTAAATGCAAGATACATTGTAATTGCTCGTTTTTCGTGCATAATATTACCTATGCACATCACGCGTTAGGTATCTTCAATTACTGAATCGGGGGAGCAATCAAATGACAACCTTTACCAATAATCGCCAAGGCAAAACGCTGGAGGATTCGCTGGGGCATGTGGAAATTCCGCCCGGGGCGTATTATGGCATAAACACACAACGCGCGCTGGAAAATTTCCCAATAACCAATTACCAACTACACCCCGAGTTGATTAAGGCACTTGCCATGGTTAAAAAGGCGGCCGCCTGCGCCAACGAACGCGCGTTGGAACGCAAGGCTTCGGGTATCTTCAACTATATAGCCGCTGCGTGTGATGCGGTAATAGACGGCTATTATCACGAACACTTCGTTGTAGACCCCATACAGGGCGGGGCGGGGACTTCGTTAAACATGAACGCAAACGAGGTTATAGCCAACATTGCCCTCGTAGAAATGGGGCGCGAAAAACACAGCTACGACGTAATTCACCCCAACGACCACGTAAACATGTCACAATCCACCAACGACGTTATCCCCACTACGGCGCGTATTTGCATACGCAAATTGTTGGACGAGTTGCTTGCCACCATGCGCGTGTTATGCGAAGCCTTCCGCGACAAAGCGGAAGAATACGACAGCATTGTAAAAATGGGGCGCACCCATTTGCAAGACGCCGTACCCATTCGCCTGGGGCAGGAATTTGATGCCTACCGCCGTGTAATTGAACGCGACATGGAACGCATTAGCAATACAGGTAATTATCTCTTTGAAATTAACCTTGGCGCAACCGCCGTAGGCACGGCGCTAAATGCAAACCCCCGCTATATCCGCGAGGTTATTGACCATTTGCGCCGCATTACGGGCTTTTCGCAACTGCGCCGTGCCGAATCTTTGGTAGACGGCACACAAAATACGGACTGCTTTACCGAGGTTAGTGCCGCGTTAAAAATTTGCGCAATTAACATGTCTAAAATTGCAAACGACCTGCGACTTATGGCAAGCGGACCGCACTGCGGCTTCGGCGAAATTACGCTGGAGAAGCTACAGCCGGGTTCGTCCATTATGCCTGAAAAGGTAAATCCCATTTTGCCCGAGCTAATAAACCAAGTCGCCTTCCAAGTAATCGGCAATGATTTGACGGTTTCCATGGCTTCCGAAGCAGGGCAGCTGGACTTAAACGTGATGCAGCCCGTGCTTATTTTTAACCTTATACAATCCGTTAGTATGATGAGTAATGCATTCCGCGTATTTGCCGAACGGTGCGTGCGGCGCATAAAAGTGACTGAACGCAACCGCGCGCGTATCCGCAATTATGTAGAAAACAGCCCCATCATTGCCACAGCATTAAACCCCTACATCGGGTACGAGCGGGCGGGCGCGATATCGCGCATCGCGTCTTCCGAGGGCGTAACCGCCCTTGAAATTTGCTTAACGGACGAATCTTTGCTTAAGCACCTGGGCGGGGAAGCATCTATACGAAAAATACTGGACGCCGACGGCATGACCCGCATGGTAGAGCGCATAGACGAGGAAGATGAATGAGAATCACAATTATCGCCGCAGGAAAAATGAAAGAACGCCACTTTGCAGAAGCGGCGAACGAATATCTGGGACGTTTGAAAAATTACGGCGAAGTTACAGTAAATGAAATTCCCGACGACACTACTGCCAATGAAAAAATCCTTCAACGCCTACAGCACCCCACCCTGGCGGGGGCATATAAAATTGCCCTTAGCGTAAAGGGCAAGCGATTTACTTCCGAAAAATTGGCACAATTTATCCGGAAAGAACGCGATAACGCACGGCGCATGGCATTTGTTATCGGCGGGTCGGAAGGGTTAAACGACGCGGTACTTAGCGTATGTCCGCTACACCTTAGCTTTTCGGACTTGACCTTCCCGCATCGGCTGTTTCGTATAATGCTACTGGAGCAGATTTACCGCGCCTGCAAAATTAACGCGAATGAGAAATATCATAAATAAGCCCGCCTGCATACAAAACCCGCCGAATGATTACCGATTCGGCGGGCTTTTTTTGTCAGCGGGGCTTTTTATCTAAACTCGACGTGAAGCGTTTTACCCATGCCGCTTGCGTTAAATTCAATTCCATACGGGCGGCGATAATCGCCTTGATATATTCACGCTCTGGGGCTTGCCGCTCCCATTCATCAGCAAAATCCGGGTTTTTTAACTGCTCATCTAAATATGTTTTGTAATCATTCATTTTTTATTTCTCCCCTCATAATCCGCTCTGTATTTCTTCGCAAGGGCAATTGTTTGTAATATTCCACATCAAACATATCATATCTCCTTACGCGAAGAATATTCCTTTTTTGATATCTCGTCAATAAAGCATAATTGCGAAGCAATTATATAGATTCACATCACAAAACCCGCCGAATGATTACCGATTCGACGGGCTTTTTTTGTCAATGGTGCATTTCAACCGGTAACAGATTGTTACCGGTTGACGATTTACTTTACCTGGCGATTTTCACTTCGTGGAAACGCTTAGATGGCGTTGTGCGTAAATACAGCAATGGCGCAGGTGGGTATCACGCATACCGCACCCAGCGGGTTGCCCCAGCAGCCCATTTCGTTGTCGCGGATACCCATGGGTGTCATTGTGTCGCAGCAAGCCGAACCTACGGGACAAGCCGGGGGCGCGCCAATATCGGCAAGCAAGCGCACGCAGTTGCAATCGGCGCTAAGCAGTACACCCGTAAAGCCGCCGCCCGACAAACCACCCGAAGTGGTGAAAATCGTAACGGTTTGACCAATGTGGCGGAACATGCTTTCTACCAAACAATCCAAATGATGTGCCATGATGAGAACCTCCTTAATAATTATCCCGCACGGGGATTGTACACTTGCATTGTATGGGTTTTTTCACAAAGTGTTACAATGCGGAAATTCGGATAATCTTTTTATATAAATCAACTTTTCCCATTGCATTTATTGCGCGGGAGTGATACCCTGCGCGGGTGCGTCAAAAAGTGAGAGGCGTTGATTTTTTATGAAGCATACAAATACACGTACAGATGCAGTACCCGCATACATGCTTGGGGCGTTTTCTGCCGCGGGCGTTAATGCAACGGAGCTACTATTCGCCATTCATACCGATATGGCGATTGACGGCGATTTTTCTGATACCTACGTAGGCGTGGACAAAAATAATCTCTACATATTATATGGGGAGGAAAAGGTCGTCAAAATTGAAGGCGCGCGGCGTATTGTTTCGCAGTACGAAGCACGCCGGCTGGTAACGCATCCGTTAAAAGGTTTGCGAGGGCTTTCTACGCATACCATGCTTTCTACCTGCCGTTTAATTAACGACCCGACAAAAAAAGACGAAGAGGAAGACGAAAAAAACGGGGAGGATAAATCCAAGGGGTCATCGGGTAAAGAAACGCTGATTCTGCTATTCTCCTTAGGCTGCCAAGGTTTTGTTGACCGCCTGCTAAAGGTAATCCGCAACATCAACAAAGGGGAAGAACCGCTTAAAGAAATTAAAGAAATGGACGAACTCTTCTGCCCCGTATGCGGTACACGCTACCCCGAGCCCGAGCGCAAGCTCTGCCCCAAATGTACCGACAAAATGTCGATTTTCATGCGATTAATGGGCTTCTTTAAATATTACAAAGGCAAGGTTGCTATGGTGGGGCTTACCATGCTTGCCGTAACCGTTTTACAAGTACTTGCGCCCTATGTAAGTACTCGCTTGCTTATCGACGAGGTGCTTACCCCCCCCCCCGTGTACTATCACGGCTACGATGTGCATTGGCTGGCGCAGCTGCTGGGCGTAGACAGCCTGTACCGATTGGTAGGTACGGTTGTATTAATCATTATTGCCATGCGCATTGTGATTACGCTGTTTAACATGCTTTTCCAATATGTGCTTGCGCTCACCATGCCGTGGATGATTTATGACTTGCAAATGCGCATTTTTGAAGCGATGCAGCGTTTGTCGGTTTCGTTTTACACTTCCAAGCGCACGGGCGCGTTAATGAACAGAGTTAGCCGCGACGCGCGCAATATTTACTGGTTCTTCATCGACGGCTTCCCCTTTATTGTAATAAATGTGATTATGTTTGCAGGTATTTTTGGCGTTATGCTGTGGATGAATTGGCAGTTAGCCCTTATTTGCATCACGATTATTCCCTTTACGGCTTTTATGTTTCGTTTACTGCGCAAAATTTTTGGGCGTATTTGGCACAAGCAATGGACGATAAACTCGCAGATGAATAACATGGTGAGCGACGCGGTAAATGGACAACGCGTGATTAAAGCCTTTGCCCGCGAGGGGGAGGAAACACGCCGATTTACGGAAATGGGCGGCAAACACGCCGCGGTAGATGTTTCCGGCGCAAACCTTGCCTTTACGGCATTCCCGCTTATTTATCTGTTCATGTTTCTTGGGCAGGCAGTCGTTACCGCTATAGGCAGCATGATGGTTATTGAAGGAACGCTTTCCTTGGGAACGCTACTCACCTTTTTAATGTATCTCGGAATGCTCTACGGTCCGCTGGAGTTCCTCTCCACCGTAAGCAACTGGTGGGCGCGGTGTGTGGATTCGGCACAGCGCGTGTTCGAGGTCATTGACGCAAAAGCGGAAATTGAGGAGCCCGCAAACCCCATTATGCTAAACGAGCTAAAGGGCGAAATTGTGCTGGACGATGTATGGTTTCAATACGACCCCGCAACCCCTGTGCTAAAGGGCATGACCCTTACCGTACCTGCGGGCAAAACGCTGGGCATCGTAGGCAAAACGGGGGCGGGCAAGTCTACCATGGCAAATCTTATTGCCCGTTTATATGACGTAACGGAGGGTAGTATTAAGGTAGATAATACCGACGTTAGGCACATGTCATTAAAACAATTACGTTCATCCATCGGTATTGTATCCCAAGATATATATCTGTTTATGGGCTCGATTATCGACAATATTCGCTATGCCCGCCCCGATGCGACCATAGAAGAAGTAATTTGGGCGGCAAAAATGGCAAGCGCACATGACTTTATTACCGCACTGCCCGACGCCTACGAAACACGAGTAGGCGCAGGCGGGCAAGATTTATCGGGTGGAGAAAAGCAGCGCCTTTCCATTGCCCGCACAATTATCCAAAACCCAAAGATTCTCATCTTAGACGAAGCCACCGCCGCAATGGATACGGAAACGGAAGGCAAAATTCAAAACGCGCTTAACCAATTACAGTCCGGGCGTACCACAATAGCCATCGCACACAGGCTTTCTACGCTCAAAGACGCGGAAAATTTAGCCGTTATCAAAGACGGCGCAGTGGTAGAAACAGGCACACACGAATCACTGATGCGCAAAAAAGGCGAGTATCACAAGCTATATTCCATACAAATGGAAGGCTTGAAAGTAATCTCAATGGAATAGGGGTAATCATATGTCAACCGTAGACACAAATTTAGATTTAGGCATTTTGGATATTAAAGATGTGGATTTTTACACCGCCGAAGGTGGCTTTATGGGCGTAAAATGCAAGGGCGAGGATTATAAGCACGTGATTCTCCGCCGAATTATGCCCATTGAGCATCCCTTGGCGTACATTAGCGTAGCCGACCACGAGAATAAAGAGATTGGCATATTACGCGATGTAACGGCGCTTAGTGAGGCACAGCGTGCATTGGTAGAAGGGGAGTTAAACAACCGTTATTACTCACCAACGGTGATGGACGTAATTAGCGTGCAAGATAAGCTGGGTTATGTGTACATGGAAATGAAGTTGCAAAACAAACAAGGGCGCATTTACGACAAGTCCTGCGCGATTAAAGATGTAAGCCGTAACATCCGCACCCTTGGGGATAAGACCGTGCTTATCTTCGACGTAGACGGCAACCGTTATACCGCACAAATTGCCAACCTTAGCAAGCAGAGTCTGAAGAAACTTGACGCATATTTATTCTAACGCACCAAACTTGAAGGGGATTCACATGAAATCATTCATCTTTGAATATGACCTGGGCATGGACATGAACCCCCTCGCGGGCTCGCTTGTATTTGCCGAGGACGGAAGCATCACCTCCAGCGCAAACGGGACGGAGTTATTCCGCTTCTTCGCGAGCGAAATAACAGAAGCCGTAGTACACGCGGGGGTTGGCTGCGGCTTGCTTTTTGCCAAGGCAGAAGGCAAGGAAGACCGTATCCTATGCCGCTTTACCATGAGCGGCATCAAGCAAGCGGGCGAATTTGCAAAAATCGTCAACTTTTTTATTGCCAACGGCACCGCTGCCTTCCCCGAAGAAGAGGAAAAGCGCATATGCGAAACCTGCGGACGCCCCCTTATGGCGGAAATGAACGTTTGCGTTTTCTGCTATTCAAAGCTGGGCGTAATGAAGCGCGCCCTTTCCTTTGCCAAGCCGTATATTAAGCAAATTACGTATTCGCAGGTGCTTGGATTAGTTCCGCGCATTACGGTCATGTTATCGCCGTTATTTATCCGTGTTCTGGTAAATAATCATCTTGAACTGCAAATGGGCACATGGTTTGATATTTTACTTATTTGCGGCGCTATGTTGCTTACGCGGGTTATTGGCGACGGCTTTTTCATTTATACATCGCGTATATTTAACCGCGCCACCATTGCAATAACCAATGACCTGCGCGTAGAAGCGTATGCGAAACTACAGAGCCATTCCATGTCCCTGTTCGCCAAGCGCACACCGGGGGATTTAATACGCCGCATTATGGACGATACATCAACCATTAATGAATTTGTCACCGACCTGGGGCGTTGGGTGGTAGATATGTTCTTTAACTTTGCCATCGCATTTATTATTTTGTTCTACTTCAACTGGCAGTTGACCTTGCTTGTCTTTATTCCCGTGCCCATTGTTATTTTCCTGCTGCGCCGCTTCTGGGGCATGATGATGGCACGGTTTGAACGGCATTGGCGCTGGGGTTCGCGCTGCAACTCCATTTTGCATGACATTATCAAGGGCATACGCACGGTAAAGGCCTTCGGCAATGAAGAAAAGGAGATTAAAAAATTCTCATCCGCTACCCACCGCCATGCAAAAATCGGTGAAGAAAATGAAGTATTGTGGTCAATACTTTTCCCGCCCATCGGCTTTTTTATGGGGCTTGGAGAATTTCTTGTGCTTTTCATCGGCGGGTGGATGGTACTCAATGGCAGTTGGTGGCTCTTTGATGCAAACATGCAAATCGGCGATTTAGTAC
Source organism: Defluviitaleaceae bacterium (assembly GCA_009786535.1). Lineage (GTDB taxonomy): Bacteria > Bacillota > Clostridia > Lachnospirales > WQUN01 > WQRX01. Next base: position 10,953 of record WQRX01000032.1, read on the forward strand.
TTTTCACTATGTACCTTGGCTTTATCTACGGTCCGCTGCGCTGGATGGTACACTTCCCGCGCTGGTTGGCAAACACAACCACCAGCATGGTAAAGGTTTTTGAAGTATTGGACGATGAATCGGAGTTAAAGCCTGTGGCGAAGCCCAAAAACGTACCCATTGCAGGCACGGTAGATTTTGACGGCGTATTCTTCGGCTACAAATCCTATGAGCCTGTGCTAAAAAATATTTCCGTGGACATTAAACCGGGCGAAATGATTGGCATTGTGGGCAAATCGGGCGTTGGCAAATCTACGCTCATTAACCTTACCATGCGTCTGTACGACCCTAACACAGGGCGCATTCGCATAAACAATACCGATTTACGCCACATGGACAGCGACCACTTGCATGAAAATATGGGCGTGGTTTTCCAAGACAGCTTCCTATTTGCGGGCAGCTTTTACGATAACATCGTATACGGCAAACCCGATGCCACCTTTGAAGAGGTTATTGCCGCATCCAAAGCCGCAAACGCACACGATTTTATTGTGCAAACCAGCGACGGCTACAACACGCACATTGGCGAAGGCGGGCAAACATTATCCGGCGGGGAGCGGCAGCGCCTTTCTATTGCCCGGGCAATAATTAAAAATCCCGAAATTCTTATCTTAGACGAGGCGACCAGCTCACTGGACGTGGAAACGGAGGCATCTATCCAAGAGAGCCTAAACCGCATCACCGAAGGGCGCACCACCATTGCCATCGCGCACCGCCTATCCACCTTGCGCAATGCCGACCGCTTAATCGTACTCTCGGAAGGCGGCGTGGAAGAAGTAGGCACCCACGCGGAATTGCTTAAAAAGAAGGGCATGTATTATAATCTGGTTATGGCGCAACGGCAAAATAGCCGTAAGCAGGAAGAGGAGGCACAACCATGAACTCAATCCAATTACTAAAGGACCTAACCAATGCATTTGGTCCTTCGGGGTTTGAAGAGGACGTAAACGCCACGGCGTTAAAGTATGTACCCAAAGGATACGAAACCGACCGCGACAACATGCTCAATTTCTACATGCAAAAGACCTCGCAAAAAGGCAAGCCCACCGTACTTGTCGAGGCGCATTCCGACGAGATTGGCTTAATCGTACAAGCCGTAAAAGGCAACGGCACAATCACATTTTTGCCGCTGGGCGGCTGGGTACCGGCGACCCTTTCCGGTCAACGCATGGTGATTCGCAATAGCGAGGGCAAGCTAATCACGGGCGTAATTGCCACCGCGCCCACCCATTTCGGCGGGGCAGACGCACCCGCACCCAAACTGGAAGGCATGGTCATTGATATTGGCGCAGTCTCCCGTGCGGAAGTCGTTGACACGTACAAAATTTCCCCGGGCGACCCCGTTGTGCCACATTCCGTTTTCGAGCAGCAGGGCGATACCCTTATCGCAAAAGCGTTTGACGACCGCGTAGGCTGCGCCGCCGTATTGGAGGTGCTTGACACCTTTAAAAGCAAAAAGTTACCCCTTAACCTGGTCGGCGCGTTCTCTTCCCAAGAAGAAGTAGGCATTCGCGGGGCAAAAACCATGGCAGCCCGCGTTAAACCCGATTTTGCCATTTGCTTTGAAGGCGCACCCGCAGACGACACCCTAACCGACCTTGCGCAAACCTCCCTTGGCAAAGGTCCGATGTTGCGCCACATTGACGGCGGAATGATTACAAACCCCCGCCTAATGGCGTACACCTTAGCCGCCGCCCAAAAAGCAAAAATACCCGTACAACAAGCCGTGCGCAAGGCGGGAAGCACCAACGGCTCATACTTCCATATCGCGGGCACGGGCATACCCACGCTCGTAATTTCCTGCCCCACCCGCTACGCACACAGCCCCCATTCCATGATTTCGCTAAACGATTATAAACAGTGCGTAAAGCTGGCAGTTGCGGTAATTAATGGACTTGATGCGAAAGTGCTGGAAGGGTTTTAAAACACAAACATCAAAGTGAACAAATGTTTGCATTTTACGAAACTGTGTGTTATATTCGTAAAAAAGCCCGTTTTTTGCATCTGCGGGCGAAAGGATGCGGACTATGGCTAAGAATCTTTCAACCAAGCAGCAAATGATTTTGGACTTTTTGAAAACGGAAATTCGGCAAAACGGCTACCCCCCCACAGTGCGGGAAATTTGTGACGCGGTTAAACTAAGCTCTACATCCACCGTACACGCCCATTTGGAAACGCTGGAGCGTAAAGGGTATATCCGCCGTTCGCCTACTAAAAATCGTTCAACGGAAATTTTGGAAGAGGATTTTTACCAAAGCGCGCGCGAGCTGGTTAATGTGCCTATTGTAGGACAGGTTGCGGCAGGCGTGCCTATTTTAGCGGAAGAAAATATTGAAGATACCTTCCCCATACCCATTGATTATGTAAAAAATGACACCTGTTATATGCTGCACGTAAAAGGCGACAGCATGGTGGACGAAGGCATTTTAGACGGCGATTTGGTGCTGGTGCGCCAGCAACAAGACGCAACCAACGGCGATATCGTTATCGCTCTGCTGGACGACGACGCAACGGTAAAAACCTTCAGCCGCCAAGGGGAGTATATTCACCTACTGCCCGCGAATAAGGACTTTAAACCTATCGTAACGAAGGAATGCAGTATTTTAGGTAAAGTTATCGGTCTGTACCGTCGGTATTAACCGCGCTTTGCCCGCATAAAATATTTGACCTTATCTTTAGGACGTGACCTGTGTCAATTTTTTCGTTGTTTTTAAAAGCCACCGCCGTTGGCGCGGCAAATGTTGTACCCGGCATTAGCGGGGCTACGCTTGCGGTTATCTTCCGCGTATATGACCGCTTAATTGCGGCGATAAACGGGCTTATGTCGGACCGGAGGGCTTCGCTTGCGTTTTTAATCCCCTTTGGGCTGGGCATGGGGGTGGGCATTGTTGCGGTAGGTTCGATAATCAGTATATTAATTGGGATGTTTTCGTTTCAATCTGCGGGCTTTATTGCGGGGTTGATGGCGGGAAGCATCCCCTTTTTGTACGGGCAAGCGGCTTCGCGGCTTGGGGAAACTTCTAAGGCGCTGTATTACGCGGCGTTATTGGTCGCGGCGGTTGTTATTGCCGCACTTGCCATATTTGCGCCAACGCCCGAGCTGTACATTGAGGGCACACTAAGCATCGGCATTATGGTGTTGTTATTTATCGGCGGTTTTCTTGCGGCGGCGGCAATGATTGTACCGGGCGTAAGCGGCGCAATGGTACTCATTTTGTTGGGCATTTACCCCCTTGCCATGGACACGATTAACCAAATACGCGCCTATCTTTCCACGCCCTTCGATTTTTCGCTGCTGCCCCCTATTTTGCGGGTGGTAATACCCGTTGGGCTTGGGATAATCCCCGGTATTTTGCTGGCAAGCCGCGGCATTGCCGTGCTGTTGGAAAAATATTTTTCCCTAACCTATTTTATTATTATCGGCTTGGTTTTCGGTACAATTTTTGCGCTTTTTGCCGACCCGCGCACCTACGAAAGCGGCGAGGTAACAATTCTTTCTACCGTTACGACGGTTATCGCATTCCTATGCGCTATGCTGCTTGCCCTGCGCTTTGGGAAGAAGCAGGAAGCTGCCGAAACGGAAGTTAATACGTAATATCATCAAAAACCACGGGTAAAAGCCGTTTAAATTCATCCAGCATAGGTCTTGCAATTTCGCGCATTTGCGGGTGCGATGCCTTATCTGTACGCAAACGGAAAAAATGCCGCCATGCACGTAAATTCATGGTGGTGATAATTTCCGTTTTTAAGCTGTTGGGTAAAATGCTTCGCGCTTCTTCGGGCGTTGCGCCCAATTCCAACAATTTCATATAAGCGTTTTCAATTTCTTGCATTGTTTGTTGCCACAGTTTATATTTTTCGTCGCTTTCCACCCAAAAATAGGGGCGGATAAAGGTCAGCTCGTTCCCGAATTTATCTTTCGCATAATTGCAATAGCGCGTACTTTCTTGGCTGTAGCTTGCGATACGGTGGCGCACAATTTCGTGTGTTACGCCGCGGTCGCACACAATTTTGGCAGAAATTTTTTCATGCTCTATTACCGATTCGTGCCCGCGCTTTAATATCCGCCTTACAAACAATGCGGCAGAATCCTCGGTTATCAAATCCTCGCTTTTATAACAAGTTCGCCCGGCACGCTCAATATTTTTAAGCATTTCGGCGCCGTTTAAAGTACCAATAACTTCAAATGAGGGGGGAATGATTTTCATGCAAATCTTCCTTTCGATGGGTAATGCGGGGATTATAGCGGAAAAGAGTAAAGATTAAAACCGTGGGCGCGGTTATTGTGTTTAATTATTTGACCTTAACCCGCCAAAATGCTACGCTTCTTTATATTTCGCAAAGGAGAACCTCTATGCCACTGGACGGAGCCGCCCTGGCGGGCGTTGTGCATGAACTGGAGCGACTGCTTGTTGGCGGGCGCGTGGACAAGATTATTCAACCCGAAGCGGACGAAGTAGTGATTGGCATACGCGCGGGCGGGGTAAATCATAAATTAATGCTTACGGCAAATGCCTCTGCGCCGCGGGTGCATTTAAGCGGAGCTGCAAAGGTTGCGCCGCTAAATGCGCCTCTTTTTTGCATGGTGCTGCGCAAGCATGTAAGCGGCGGGCGCGTACTTGCGGTACGGCAACCCGATTTTGAACGGATTATCATTTTTGAGATAGAAAACCGAACGGAAATGGGCGACACCGCGCGCAAAACACTTATTATCGAAATGATGGGCAAGCACAGTAATATTATTTTAACCGACCACGCGGGCAAAGTGCTGGACGCAATTAAGCATGTGCCGCCTTCGTTAAGTGCGGTACGCACCATTTTGCCCAATGCAATGTATGAAGCCCCCCCCAACAGAGGCAAGGAAAATCCGCTGCAAACAAAGCTTGATGTTAACACCCTTGCGCAAACGGGCATTGCGCAAGCCATTTTTGCTAAATACAACGGAATTAGCCCACTTTTTGCGGCAGAAATTTGCGCACGGGCAAAAATCCACCCCGAAGCGTTTAAGCTTTCCCCCGAAGAAGGCACGCAACTCACGCAAAAATTTGACGAAGCCATGGAAAAAATTAAAAACAATACCTTCGAGCCACATATGTATTACAGCGAAACGGGCAAACCCCTTGACTTTACCCCTTGGCCGTTTTTGCATTACAACCCACACCGCGCCGAGGCGTGCGCATCCTTTTCACAAATGCTTGAAAAATTTTACGAAAAACGCGATACCGATTACCGCCTGCAGCAACGCACCACGGATTTGCGAAAGCTGGTAAACACGCTGCTGGAGCGTGCGCGTAAAAAGGCGTTTACCCACGAAAAATCCCTTGCGGATACCCATAACCGCGACACGCTTCGCATCAAGGGCGAGCTGCTTACCGCGTTTTTGCACAAAATTGAACGCGGGGCGGCGTCCTTTACGGCGGAAAATTTTTATGAAGAAAATACAATGCTTGAAATTGCGCTGGACCCCACCCTCACCCCTTCGGAAAATGCGCAGCGTTATTTCCGCCAATACAACAAACAAAAACGCGCAAATGCCGCGTTGCGGGCGCAAATTTCCCAAAATAACGATGACATTGCGTACTTGGAAAGTGTTTCTGCCGCATTGCAAAACGCCAATGCCGAAGAGGATATTGCAGAAATACGCGCCGAATTAGCCGGGCAGGGCTTTGTTAAACGCCGCCCGTTGCAAAGCGGCAAAAAGCAGCCAAAGCAACGCGAATCGAAGCCTTTACACTACACCACCCCCGACGGCTACGATGTGTATGTAGGCAAAAACAATACCCAAAACGACCAACTAACCCTGCGCACCGCCCGCGCAACAGACATTTGGCTGCATACAAAGGACATTCCCGGCTCGCACGTAATTTTGCTAACGCGGGGAGACGAACCTTCCGAAACTGCCATTCTTTTTGCCGCCAACCTAGCCGCATATCACAGCAAGGCGCGCGAGTCGAGCAATGTGCCCGTTGACTATGTAGCCCGCAAACACGTGCGCAAACCCGCCGGTGCAAAGCCGGGCTATGTGATTTATGATTATCATAAAACGGTGTACGTAACGCCCGAGGGGTAAAGTGGCTTATGCACCAACCTTTTACCGTAGCAGCTGCAGTACCCGCTCGGTGGTTGTTTGGGTTTGGGCGAGCATGGCAATACCTGCTTGTTGCAGTACGTTTGCCATGGTTAGGCGCATCATTTCCCGTGCCATATCGGCATCGCGTATACGGGAGTTGGCTTGGTTTAGGTTTTCGCTGGCTACTTGTACATTTTGGGCGGCGTATTCCAAGCGGTTTTGCTTTGCGCCAAGGCTGGCGCGCTCGCCGGTTACGTGGGCCAGGGCGTTGTCGATGATGAGTAACTGTTCTTGAATGTCTATGCCGTGTTCTTCCCGTACGTCTATGAGGTTGGTGGGGTTGGCGGTGCGCAAGCCAAGGCGCTCGGCGGTCATGGCTTCGATGGTGATAAACATGCCCTGCCCGAAGTTAGCGCCTTTTTGTATCCATAAGCCCTGCCCCCGCGGGGGAGTGGGGGGTGTAGGTGTACCGCCGCCATTAGGGGGCTGTGAGGGTGTACCTTGTAAGCGCTCCCAAGACATGCCAGAAATATTACATGACGTAAAGAAAGAAGTCATATTCGAAGCACTTGGGGGTAACCCAACGCCTCCTGTCATCCATGCGTGTACTGCTATTGGACTGGCATTCTGTAATGAAAGAGGAAACTGGCTATCAAAATTACCAGTGTCATGAACGATTTGCCTAAACCAATCTACAAAATCCATTCCACCAAGACTACGAGCAGGGTGATAAGTTGGCAAATCAAGAAAGGCTTGCCTAATTTCTTGTTCTACTTGTTGCGCGTCGGCTATGCTTGTTAAATGAAATCTTCTACTCATATGCCCTTCGGTGAAAAAGTGATTTTCAAAGAAATTATTTAATCCAGCAACATTATTTGTAAAATCTGATCCAAATAAACCAGCGAAACCTAAATCATTAAAGGACGGACCCGCTCCCCATCTAAATCCCGCTGGAAGTATAGAGTTAGCCCAATCTCTTACATTTCTACCCGTAGCAGCTGCAGTTATGCCAACTAAATTATTTCGTTGTGCGGTTGTTAAATTAAAATAAGCGGTGCGTATCATTTCTGCTAACATGTCACCTTCACTGTCACCACTAAATGGTGCAACTCCGATATCAAACCCTGCTGCGTTTAAGCTCGCCATGTTAAGCCCATCAAACATTTCTTTGCTATAATTACCGCTTAACAGTACACGCGTGTTGAATTGTGTACGCTGTGCTGTTGCGTCTATTTCGTCAATAATTGCATCTATTTCCCGTTGGATTTGTCCCCTATCTTCTAATGTGTTCGTATCATTGGAAGCTTGTATTACCAGTTCTCGCATACGTATAACCATATGATTAATGGTATTGAGTGCCCCCTCAGCGGTTTGGATAAGGGATATACCATCATTAATATTACGCCCTCCTTGGTCTAATCCCCGTATTTGCCCCCTAATTTTTTCGGATATGGCAAGACCCGCCGCATCGTCTGCGGCGGAGTTTATACGAAAACCGCTTGCTAAGCGGTTAGATGCACGGCGTTGCTTTATTCCTGTATTTTTTAAACCTCTGTGGGCATTTATCGTGGGTAGGTTTGTTCTAATCGTAGACATAAAACGCCCCTAACAAATACAAATAAAATGATAAAAAGCCTGCTCGGAAATAACTTATCGCTTTTCCGAGCAAGCTGTTGAATCTAATTACTGCCGGTTACCGCCTTGGTTGTTACCGCCCTGGTTGTTACCACCTTGGTTATTACCGCCTTGGTTGTTGCCGCCTTGGTTATTACCGCCTTGGTTATTACCGCCTTGGTTGTTACCGCCTTGGTTGTTGCCGCCTTGGTTATTACCGCCTTGGTTGTTACCGCCTTGGTTGTTGCCGCCTTGGTTATTACCGCCTTGGTTGTTACCGCCTTGGTTATTATTGTTACCTTGGCTGTTGTCGTTTTCTTGACTTCTGTTTACGGTAATTACAACATTGTATGCGGCATTGCATAAATTTGTAGCAATATCTACAAGCACCAAGTCATTCGTTAAGTCATGACCAATTACTTCAATACCATACAAAGACAGCGTTGTAGCAGTGGATTGTGTAGCGCCTGTTACAAAGCGTACCGTAAATAATACCCCATCCTCATTAATGGCATCCATTGCATTCCATGCAACTGTAATCTCATTAAGCTCTGCCTTTTCTGCCGCAGTCTGTACCCACATGAGGTTTGACATAAAGATTGCATTGTTTGCAAACGCATTTCCGTAAGTGATGGAAACCGGCGTTAGCACTGTGTTATCAAATGCCACAACCAAATGGTATGCAGCTATGCCCGGATTGTTGGCAATGCTAACAACTGCCTCATACTCGCCTCGTATATTTGTGGGATTAATTACCATCCTTATATCCGCAGGTGTTTGTTCTCCCAAATTAAAGGGTGCAATAAAAACATTAGCGGCTACAGGGGGTAGTTCCGGTAAGGATGTTATGGGGCTGTTTGGAATTAAAAATTGCTGTAACGTTTGTACATCACGCATATTAATTATGCGGTCTTGGAAAGTATCGGCGGCTCTGCGGTCTATTGTTAAACCGGGGCGATTTAGCACCAACTGTTGCAGTAGCATAACGTCCGCACTGTTTATTACACCGCTAAAATCAACATCACCGCTAAACACATGCATTTCGAAGTTAAATGCTTCGCCCGTTACTTCTACCGGCAATTCCCTACCCGCATCATTTACAAGCCGCATTTGGCTTATTGTAATATCTGTTGCCGTTGGGTCGAAGTGAGAGTTGTTTGCTACCCTAAACCTTGCGGCAAATAAATTATCTTGATGGGCATCTTCGTTATTTTCCCACGTGACGCTTCGCGTCGATATGGAAGAATTTATTTGGCTACCCATATGCCGATTAACAAAGTCTACCAATTCAAGAACCCGTTCATCAAAGTCTAGGGTGAGTCCTACATAGGCTACGCCGGGGTTATCGTGTAATAAAACCTCTATATACACGTAATCCATTGGTCTTGCAGGTTCTAGGGATTGATTGTAGAAACCTACCGGAACAGTCGAAGGAGGCGTAATCGTTACAACGGCGCTCTCTACCCTAATTGAAGCACACTCATCACAGGGACAAGTTAATAAAAAACAATTATCTATGCTTGCAAGTGAGCTGAATTCCCGAACAATAGCAATTTCAACGGGTTCATCTGTAACAGAAGCAGCTTCAAATCGCAGTGCAAGCAATTCTTCGCGTGTTGGGTCATTCCCTACAGGTCCAAACCACATTAATATTAATTCATCACCAAATGGGTCGATTATCCATTCGAATTCATTTTCAACAATCACTTCTTGCAATGTCAAGAAATTTTCGTCAAAATCAATAATGAGAATTATTGAATTTAAACCTGGGTTGTTTTCCAATCTTACGAAGGCGATAAATTCATCTCCCTCTTCAACCTCAAAAGTATCGCTACCATCCTCGTCTACGATTTTTAACACTAACGGTCTATCAGGTTCTGCAGGTGCAACCGTAAACATTTCCACACCTACCGAGGCTACCTCTGCCCTAAGGTTTAGGAAGCGCATTGCCAGGGTTGCAGGGCTGTACTGGAAGGCGAAGGACTTCCACGCCGTTTGCGGTACGCCTACAGTGTCACCGATGGGTGATTGTGCAGTAGCTTCCACTTTTACCCGAATGGTTGCGCCCGGCGGTAAAACAAAATCACCAAAGTCGATTCTGTAGGTTTGGCCATTGCCTTGGGTGTTTTGTACATCAGTCAGCCAGCCGGGGGTGTTTCTGTTATTCCATTGGATTGGGGTAAGTTCACCTGCATAGCGCATGTAACGGACATTTGCATATTGCCGTAAATTAGTATCCATACGTGTGCCCTGCGCATTAACCACGTACATATCCCCTATGCGTACAAGGTCTACATTAAATTGGCTTCTGCGGTGTATTTGGTTGTTAATTACCGCCCTGTCACCCACGTGGGGCATTCTGCCAATTAATATAATATCGGTATACGACCCGGGGGAGGTGTTTGTAAACTCTAACACATAGGTGAAGTTGGCAACGCCTTCTTCGTTTGTTGTTGGACGATACAATGTACGCGCCTCATGAGCGTCGCCTCGTGCATCGCCTGCGGCAATATGCGCCAGCATGGTATGAATGCCCACAACAAATACCGTTGCTGCGGCACTTAAGCCATATACATCGCTGTTATCCACTGCCCCATGCACACCGCGCACCACCCGGCTTGGGTTATAGCTTTGTGTGTAGTTGGGTATTACATGAGCAAGGAAGTTAAGGGGGTCGGCGTTACCGTCGTGCTGTGCATAGGTGAATAGCTCAATACGCGCCCATTCACCGGGTGCCAAATAAAAGTCATTACCATACAACCTAAACTCGATAATGTGCGAATCGTGAGCGCCGGGGGTAAGCTCCATTACATCTGTTGTGTTAATGGGTATGCGGGCTACCTCTACCCCGTTTGCGTAACGGATAAATACGGGGTTGGCATGTGCATTAAAATCGTTGGTTAGGTTTCTTTCATCCAGCCTATGCCGATATGCCAATGCGATGCGTACCGTATAGTTTTGCATGGGCATATGCATGGTGTTTAGCGAACCGCCAATATTATCAACGGTAATAGCCAGCTTTACACCATCGGTTCTTTCCGCACCCTGTATGCTGCCCCTGTACTGCGGCAATAAGGTTAATACACCGTTGTCCCTTAGCCGTACGCCGCCCGTTGGGTGTAAGCGAATGCCCGGGTATATCATTTGAGGGGTAAAGGTGTGGAGTATGGTGTTGGTGTAAAGAGCAGCAATGGCATCGGCCGCATGGTTATCACTTACCCTTGCGGTTGTTTCCATACGATGGCCTTCGGGTATTGGCGAACCGCCCCGCAAAGTATTTCCCACCTGCAGGGTGAATTGTTCCCGTACGGTACTACCCACGGGTATATTTACGTTATTTACCGTAAATGCTGAGTTTGTGCCACCAAAAGCGTGTACCATACCGTTGGGAAAGGGTACGTAAATTTGTACAGAAGTGCCTAAATCGCCGCTATTTGTTACCTCTACGGTAAACTCAATGAGCTGACCCACATATACTTGACCGCCCATCGGCTCGAAACTAATTGCGGCGGAAAGTACAGGGGCAATTACCCTGTATACAATGGCAGGGGTAAGCAGCTCGCCGTTTACGGTGGTTGCGTTGTTGCGCACAAGCGTACCGTTTTCGGCTACGGAGTTAACCCGTACTTGGAAGACGATAACCCACGGTGTGCCCCTCGCCGGCATATTATCCCGTGTCCAAGTCAGCATACCGTTTTCGTCGGGGATTACATTGTTGTATGAGGATACAAGAGTTGTGCCTTGCGGTATTTGGGTAGATACGGTTACAGGCCCTGCAATTGCGCCTATATTCTGCACTGTAACAATATAGGTAATTACCTGCTCGCGCTGTACTGTATTGTCTTCACCGTAGATGTGGGGCACATTATTTACGGCTGCTGCTAACACTCCCTCAAACTCGGCAGATAATACCCTTACATCAACTATATTTGTCCAATGGCTGCCAATGGCTGCCATGGCTCTAATATACGTGCCGTTGCGCAGATTTTGTGCCGTTACGGTAAAGCTGCGGTATGCAGTCCCATATCCGTTATTATATTCCGGCACACGCACATTTTCCCACACTACTACGTTGCGCAGGGTTTGTGTACCCCCGTTAATTGTGTCGGTAAATACCCGCTCGGCGTGGAAAACGCCGCCGTTAAGGTTAAGGGTATCTAGGTCTGTACCTGTGGGTACCTGTGCGATAACGGTTACATAACCCCTTACCCGTGCCGCGTTTTGCAAGGTTATGGTGTAGGTGATTGCGCCGCGGTGGGTTACGGTTTCTACATCAGCGGTCATATAGCCGCTAATATTTGCCAAGGGTACATGGTGGGTAATGGCGGCGGGTTCGATATTGCGCGCAATGCCGTTTGCGCCGTGGTTCTCGGTAAGAATGGGTACACTGTTTACATGTGCGCCGTTGGGGATGTTATCGTTTACACGCACGGTAAAAGTGAATGTTCGGCTTCCTTCCGCCACGGTAATTACTTCATTTTCCCATCTAACATGGTCTGCACCATTAGGCAAGCTCGTACCTTGGGGCACAGGAACAACAAGAGTTATTAAACCATCTGCCATGCCTGCGTTGGTTACGGTTATGGTGTAGGTAATTTCATCACCCGGTAGCACCTCGCCGTCAATTACTGCACCGTTGGTGTCGGTTATTGCTGCGGTTTGGGTTGCCGTTAGCACAGGGGCATTTACAATAAGGTAGGTTGTATTGGTTCTGCCAAGACCTAAACCAATTTCCCCGTCAAATTCTACATCTTCGTCAATGGTTTGTACTGCGTTGTTAAATATCGCCTCATTGGGGATAAGGGTATCTTGCTCGGGGGGGTTAAATCCGCTACCCGGAGCAAAGCCTACGGTTGCGGTAAATACGAGCCTTTCTTCACCCGGGATACCGTTTGCAGCGGCGGGAATGCGCACACCTTCCCAAACAATCCTATCGCCAACTACCGCGCCGTGGTGGGTAATATCGCGGATATCGTGGAGCAACAGGCTAATAATGTCCTCTACCCTTGTTATGCCTACGCCTGCGCCTTCGTTACGCAGTATAATTTCGTATTGCACGGTATCGCCTACCCGTACGGGTACTTGACCGTTGTTGGGCACGGCGGGGTTGCCATTAACCATTACAACCCGCTTCTCGCCTGTTACGTTGGGCATAAGGGTTCTAAATATCATGGTGTTGGTGTATTGCCCCGCTATCATGGAAACGTTTTGAATGGTAACCCCATTGGCAATGTAGCGGCCAACGGTAACGGTATACTCTCTTGTCACTATACCGCGGGCAGGCACGCGCACGTTCCAAAGCATTACGTTATCGCTATCGGGTTCTACCCCTTCACTGCCACTTCCATACACGAATTCAGTATGCAGGGGGATTTGGCTCCACATAATCGTGTCGCCGCCTACCAAACCTACGTTACGTGCGGTTAGTATATAGGTGATTTGTGTCCCTGCTTCTACCACTAAATTTTCTAATAATTCAAACGGATTAACGGGTACATCGTTAACAGTTGCAAAGTCTGTACCGTCAAGCCTGCGGCCAATTACAAAGTCCACACCGTTTACGTTAAAGTGTGCTTCTTTTACGCCATAAATTTCTGCCAATGGTACAAAGTGGGAAAGTACCGCAGGGTATACACTAATGGGCTGCAAGTTAATTTGCGGTATGTCAAACATAAGCGCGGGGTCTTCGGTTATGAATGGGGTGCTGTCTATACGCGAGCCGTTAAGCATATGCTCGGCTACTTGCATGGTAAAGGTAACGGAGGCGCGCCCTGCCTCGCTCCATGGCATAAGGCGGTGGGTGCCGTGTGTACCTGCTACACTGCCAATGCCAATGTATTTTACGCCGTCTACATAACCGATTACTACTTGACCTGTTGCGTCGGTCAGCATTCCTCTGCCCCGCTCTGCCGCGGGTACATATACGCGCCATATAAGCCTGTTGGGGGTTTGTTGACAGGGGACAAGGGTTGCATCGCCGGTAAATTCCATACCTTGGGGTATGGGGATTGCAATTTCTACATAGCTGCCTGCGCCGCCTGCATTGGCTACCTCTATGGTGTAGGTTAATAAATCGCCGTGTACTACGCGGCCCTGTATCAGCTCGTTGCTAATCTCCGCGCCGTACCCAAGGGCGGGTATATCTACTTCCTGCCTTGCTACCAGCAAGGTGCGCTGTACATATACGTCTACTTGGTTGGTCCTGCCCATGCCTGCCATTTCGTTAAGGTCGATAAAGGGGAAGTTAAATACGGCATGGTTGGGGATTTGCTGCCCTTGGTCGGGGTCACCTACCACCTGTACGTAGAAAATAACGTAGGTGGGGTCGACAATGGTAAAGGTTAACCCCGCTACGGTGGTGCTGGCATCGGTTGGGTCGTTGGTGCGGTGAATCCATGTTCTTGGGTCTTCTTCATCGCCCATGTTAAAGTAACGCCCAACGATATACGCCGTGCCACCGGGTACGCGAATGCCGTCCCAATCTACCCATTTAAGGTTGTTGGAAACTACGTTAAGTGTGCCGACGTTGCCGAAGTCATCCGTAAATGTTCCGTTGTTATTAATTGGAATGAGTTCATTTACACCCGCGTCAGCTGTTTCTAAAAAGTCAACCACCCTAAACAAATTATTCACTTGATTACGCAGCATAACGGTACCGTCGCCATAACCTGCGTTACCCAGGGCAATTTTAAAGGGGAATACATCGCCGATATTTACAAAAATCTGCTCGTCGGGACCGGGGGCGGCATAACCGCCAAACCAATCTACGGTTTGTACCCATTCACGTTCGCCCGTTTCTTCACAAACAATACCTACAAACATTTCACCCACGATTGCGGGGCGGGCTATTTCATGGAAAACGGAGTTGGTAGGCACATGGTTAATATATGCTCTGTTTTCCAGCAGCAATTGGGTATAGCGGTTTAAGGTAAGCGCCGCAAGGTCGGGGGCTGCCATAACGGAAAAGCTAAGGGTTACGGTTACGCCGTAGGGGACTTCTACAAAATTCCAATAAAAATTAGTACCGTCAAAGCCCATGCCGTCGATATCGCGGACAATTTGGTCGCTCCAAGAAATTGTCGGCATTGCTACCGGCGTGGTATGCCCTACTACGGTGCGCGGGTCGCCGGGGATAAATCGGTCCTCGTACCTGCGCACGGTAAGAGCAGGTAGGGGGTCAATTACATTTACAAACCGCGAGGTGTGAGTAGCATTGGCAGGCAATGAGCCGGGGGGCAGGTATAATTCAATAAAATAAATTATTTCTTCGCCGCTGCTTACTACGGTTGCGTTAGCGGGGTAGTGCCAGTTAAGGGTTCTTGTTTCTTCATTAACGCCGTCCCATGGCGCGGTAGAGAACTTGTTAAAGCTTACTAAACGCGGGGTGATGACGCGGTCGCGGTCGGGGTTATCAGGGTCGTGTGGTGGGGGCGTTGGGTCGGGGGTGGGTCGGGGTATCCAATCGCGGATGTTAGGATCCGGGTCACGCCATGGCCTGGGTCGGGGGTTGGGGTCATTGGGGTCACGGTCAGGGGGGTTAGGTATTCTGTACCATGGTCTCGGTGGTGGGGGGGGGCAGTCACAATTCCAAGGGCATGGGGGGTCGGGACGCCTACGGTCGGGGAACCAGTAGCTGTCTCCGTTCCTTAGAATAATCCCAATGTTTTCAATTACGGTGCCATCTAACAAGCGGTCATTTACCACTACATCATAGGTAATACTTACGCTGCCGGTTTCTTCATCATCTTCGGGACCCAGGGTTACAATCCACGCAAGGTATCTGCCGGTTTGGAAATACTCATCCGGGTTGTATAGGGGGTGGTCTACGCCAAAGGGGATGCCCTGCGCGTTAGAGCCTCCGTACCTAAAGCTACTAAGCCCGCCGGTAATTACATCGCTCCCTGCCACAAAAGTAGTGTGTTCGGATAATCTGTCCAACACTATAACGTGGGCAGCGGTAACTACATCAATGTTATACACTTCAATTTCATAGGATATAACATCCCCCGCCAGCAAATGCTGAGGATTGTCATTCCATTTAGCAGCGCGTACGCGCGGCGTTACAATGGTGTGGATAACCCGATTAGATTCCAAGGTGTTATTTAATACACCGTAGTTAATTACCAGATTACCCTCATGTTCTCCTCTATTGTAATTTACGACCGCGGAGAAGTGCATCTCTACACGTTCCCCCGGTTTAAGCCCACCACTCCATGTGATAGTGCGCGTACCACTATCAAATGACAAGCTAAAGGGTTCTATAGGCATACCTTGACCACCCGGGGTAATAAATGTACGCCCCGGTGCATAGGGGTTTGCATAATTTATAGATTTTACATACCCGTACTCGTTAAAAATAGTTGCGGTAATGGTGTCTCCTATATAAAACCCAATTCGATTATCTCTATACACCAAATTATGGTGCAACGTATCAGTTACGTTAAAAATATTAGGCTCGGTTAATGCTTCATTGACTACATGCAGCACATAGTCAATGCGTTCGCCGGGCTGCACAAACCTACCGTTACGGTGTTGCCCCACTCCGCTTTTTGAAAAAGAGGAACCACCTCTTACAATAATATGCTCTACAGGGTTTGTTAAACTGTCTACCGCTACCCAAGAGCCGTCGGGTCTTCTAAAATTACCAATGGCTTTTGCATAGGCAGTGATAAAGGTCATATCCTCTTGAGGCACTTGTACAACTACATCCACCGCAAGCACCACGGGAGCATTCATATTTTGGGTAGTACGGGGAAGTACGACCCGATTCCACCGTAAGGTATAGCGGGGTACTCTAATCCCTTGATAAGGCACGGTATCACGATTAATAGATGTTGAGCTGTAAATACCTGTAACGCGCTCGCCGTCCGGGTCAATTGCACGTAGCGTACCGGGTATAGGTCTTACAAACAGGGGCAGTACATCTACCACGTTAATTACCGAGCGGCTGCTTTCCGACCATATGGTAATATAGTAGGTAAACTGCTCGCCGGGGCGCACTACGGTAGGACCAAAGGGGCAAAAATAATATGTGTCATACATTTGATGAGGTATACCGTTAGAAAGCGAACTGGGGTAGCTAACGCCCGGTTCCCCCCATGGGAAGGGGACAAGGTTTGTATTAGGCCATAGGTTGGGGTGGTTTCTTTCTGCGTAGGGTATATCACTGCTGTAGCGGATACGCGCGTGG
The DNA here is from genome assembly GCA_009786535.1 of Defluviitaleaceae bacterium. Lineage (GTDB taxonomy): Bacteria > Bacillota > Clostridia > Lachnospirales > WQUN01 > WQRX01. The sequence continues at coordinate 27,866 of WQRX01000032.1, forward strand.
GCGTAGGGCACGCTTGCAGAACGTGCAATAGTTACACGTGGAATGGGGGAGTAATGGAAAATAGAGCGCGAACGCAAGCGATTTATCCATGTGGTGCATTCAATTCTAAACCCGTCGTATACTTGCCCCACTTCTACAGCAAAAGCAAAGCGTAAAACGCTTTGGTACGGCACTTCTACTTGCAGTACAATACCTGTAGTCATGTTGCCGTTTTTATCAACAAAGGGCCTGCCCGTTGCGCCAAAATAATCATTGGAAGGGATGTCGATACGCGTACCCTCTATTTCGTAGCCGTATGCGTCCAGCTCAATAATAAATGCGCGGTTAGGTAAATGGGTGGTAAGGGCGGGAATTTCTGCAAAAACAATTGCCACACCGCTGTCGTGACCGGAGTTAGCGATGTCAATGAAATAATAAATTGTGTCGCCTTCTTCTACACCGCGACCAAACATGGTAACTTCGTCTATATTACGCAGGGGTGCGGGGTCTGCATAAAAGGTAAAGCTGAAAATGGGACGCACCACCATATGACGCACGGTATTAGAGAACATGTCGTTTCTGCCATCTACCAGGTCGGAAAGTACAGCAAAGTTAAAAATTTCTTCCGTATCATTAATATTTACGCCGTCGGGCAGTTCAACATCGCCGCGGGGGTTGTATACGATGTCGCCATCATCCCCATAACCGCTGTCATCGGCATCTCTACCCATCATTAGGTTAACAAGCTCTTGGAATGCGTCTTCGCCATATACTTCTACATAGAAGGTGAGTTCAATTGCGGGGATATCTGGGTCAACACCCGCTAAACCGGGTACGATAACATTTTCCCACGTTAAAGTAGTTGAAGTGATACCGCTAAGGGCGGGTTCGGGCATACCATTATCCGTATTTACACCACGGAATATGACCCCCGGAGGTAATTGGTTACGTACACGTACATTACCGTCGGCTAAACCATGGTTGGTAAGGGTAAGTGTGTAGGTAATTACTTCGCCCAGGCCAACGGGTTGCACTTGACGGGGGAAGTCGGGGATATAACCACTTCCACGCTCGGTGGTTGCCGTTTGTATTATTCTTACATCCGCAAGGGGTAAAAATAAGTCTACACGGTTGGTGGCTTCGCCGTTTACATTGGCTTGGTTGGCAATATTAAAGCCGTTACGCAAATCATCGTTTACGCGCACTTTAAATTGCAAGTCTTTGCTTGTGGGCATGGGGTTACCTTCTGCATCGTACTCATATGCGCCTTCCAGCATAAAATCCCATGTTATGGTGCGTCCGTTTATTTCATAAGGAACACCATTACGACTCATGTCAAAATCAGGGCATATGGTTGTGCCAAAGGGGGTATTATCCGTTACGAGCATACTGGCAGTGCCTGCGCCAAAATTACGTACGGTAATGGTGTATAAAATATAATCCCCTTCAAATACATAGGTGATATATCTCGTATTTAATGAACTAAAGGGTACTAACTCATCCAAATACGGGTCAAAAAATACAATATTGCCGCCTTCTTCAATTTCAAACACATTATTGGTACGGGGTACAAAAGTACCATTTACACGTTCATACACCGTCGCGGTTTTGCCCTGCCCAACAATGGGTAGCGGCAATAGGTGGTAAGTCATTTGAGAGTTAAGGTCATTTACAAAGGTAATTTGCTCGATGCGGTACATACCCGCCATGCTTCCAATATTAACGGTAAGGATAAATTCAATCGTGCCCGGTACGCCGTTTGCCATTGCAGGTACCTGTGCGGCATGGCGCACCATTAAACCATAGTCGCCCATGGTTACCATATTGGATGAGGAAATGTCATATTCACCTAAAAACACAGAGCGCTTGCCTGTACCTTCGGGTATTGTGGCATTAATATTAGCAACACCCATATCACCGCCGTGGTTGCGCACGGTAATGGTGTATGTGACAGTTCCGCCGCTGCGTATCATTTCGCCGCTGGGGGGGGTTGCGGTAACTTCAAATTCTAAAACAGGATAAATAACCCTGTGGTAAACATCGTATGAAAAGGTTTGCGTGCCTAACACATCTAACATGGCACGGCTTGTTAGCAGCTCGTTATCTGCTCTTACATAAACCTCTACGGTAAAATGCAGCGATACCGCTGAATCACCGCGTACAAATATATTTGTCCACGTATTTTGATTTCCGTAAATATCAACCAAGCGTGTACCGGGGGGGATAATACCCGCTACATTTACCATGGCGTTACCTTCGCCGCGGTTATCCAATGTTACGGTATAGGTAATTTGCTCACGCGGTCGTACCCTATCATGATAATCGCCGCTTGTTTGTGCGGTTAATTTTATATGAACGTCTGCCTCCGGGGTGCGCAGGTATACGATGTTGGTTAGCATATCTCCGAGCGTACCCTGTACCCTTGCGGTATTTGCAATAATAAAGCCGTTTGTAACGTCATCCATCACTTCAACGATTATTGTAAATTGCCGCGCTTCCTCGCGGGACACGAATTGATTGCTCCATACAATATATTCACCGCAGGATGCGGCAGCATTGTGCCCCTCGGTAAGTACGCCTGTTAATCTTGTACCTGCCGGAACGGGCAGTGTTACATCAACTGCGGTGTAACCTAAGCCGTCGTTATTTACGGTTACGGTGTAGGTAATGGTTTCCCCAATTCTTACTATTGTAAAATCATAAGGGGGTTCGCTTAATACCCTGTCGGTAGATAAGACTGCCGTAATATCGGGTATGGAGGTTGTGTGGTATAAATTAAGAGTTCTGCTAAGCGTCTGCGTTCCGTTATCGGTAAGATAAACGTGAGCCACGGCAAAAATATTTGCCCCATCTCTTACGCTGCCGTCTACTTCAACATAAAAGATAAATTCCATATAATCTTGCGGGGGAACGGACGCAACCCATTCGATGCGGCGCCCATTGTTAACATTGCGATAATTACCATAAGCTCTTTCAAATACTGTGCCTGCGGGAATATACGCAACAACTAAAATGCTTTGTGAGCCCAACCCATCATTACGAACACGGATTGTGTACTCAATTTCGCTACCGACCGCTACGGGACCGGGGGTTGCTGAAGTAAAATAACTGCTGATATCACTTAACAGGGCAGCTATGGTGGTGTAAACATTATTATTACTTGCGTGGGTTGCTATTGTTGTACCGTAAACAACAGGCACTGCCGTAAAATAAACGGTGCTTACAATTTTGTTGTATTGGGGAAATTGATTAAAGTCATGGGTATTAATAGAAATATTTGTTGCATACAGGTATACCCATACGTTTACATCATCAATTTCTGTAAGGCTGTACCATGCCGTGATTTCGTTTTTTCTTGTTAAACTAATTTCAAATCCCGTAATGCCGCCGTCAACAACAATGGGCGTAATAAGCGCATTGGGTTCATCGGCTACGCGGATAATAACGTTATTATTTTCGTCTGCCCATTGACCGAATTGCTCCCCTGTACTGCCTACAACATAAAAACCCGCAGGGAACATTATTGTGTTTGCAAGGGTAAATGAATCGGTAAAAACAGACCCCGAGGTTCTGTTTTGGGATTGGGCATAAATTTGATAAACAATGTCCCTATCCAGTGCTGCGCGCTCGCCCTCTGCGATTGGCGGTTCGATAACGGCGTAAAATTGACCTGCGCCATGGGTTATACTTACATCGTTCCAACCAAAGGTGCTGCGCAGGGTAATTGCTTGTGCCATACCCGAATCGTAGGAAAGCTCATAATCACTTATGGGAACCAGTTCTAATATTTCGTGATAGGTAGTACCGTTAGGGAATAGGAAGGTTAAAGGAATTGCCATTGCACCGGGATATACGTAAAACACAATTTCTCTATAGCGGCTGTGGTCGCCGTCTTCGCCAATAAGGGTAAATATATTACTGCTGCCGCCTAAAAATACGTCAATAAACCTATGTCCTTCGGGGTTTCTTCGGTTATTATTAAATTCGGGGAGCATTACATTGTGATTGCGTATAGAAATGCGCACTTGAATAGCGGGCGGGTTAGCCACATTGGGGTTAGAATATTCCGCAGATAAAAACACAATAAAGGCTTCGCCGGCAACGTGGGTAGTAGCCGTAGGGAAAAGGGATACACGCAGAAGGGAGTCAACATCTGTTAAAGCAGGAAATGCAGGCAATACTATAATATTATGTTCGTCATCTTCATCTTCTTCATATATGTCATATTCATCATCGGGCTTGTATTCATCGGGGTCGTAATCGTCGGGCTTATATCCATCGGATTTATCCTCGTCCGGGTCATACTCATCCGGCGTATAATCATCGGGTTTGTATTCGCCCGGGTCATACTCGTCCGGCGTATAATCACCGGGTTTATATTCATCAGGGGCGTAGCTATCGTAATCATCGGGCTTATACTCGCCGGGGTCATATTCATAATCGGGGGCGTACTCATCATTGGGGGCATAGCCATCGTATGCTTCAACCGTGACAGCGGTCGCATCGCTTCTAATACTAAGCGCCACAGGTGCGATAGTACTTTGGGATAGCATAATAAAAGCCACCATTAATGCAACAAACTTTTTCATCATTTTCTTAGTCATTCCGTTCATCTCCTTTGAATTTGGTACGTATCTTCCAACGACAAAGCCACTGTATGACACATTACGCCCAATGTCCATAACGTATTTTGAAAAATATTTATCAAAATACGTTATGGACATTGGATTTTTGCTTGCTATACTACGCGCATCAAACAAAAAACCCGCGCAAACGCGGGCAAAATTGAAAGGGGTATACTTATGAAAAAGTGTAAGGTCGCAAGGTTGTTGTGTGTGTTTGTAACGGCAGTTATGTTGTTTATGGCTGTGCCCGCAGTGCAGGTGGTTGCCTGTGAACAGTATGCGGGCGAATATCCTATAACAATAACCCCGATAGAGGAAGCTCCCAGCCGCCCAATCAAAATTTAAGCACACATAAACATACGATATTAAAATGCTAATTTAAAGCGCTCATAAATCACTCTTTTAATAATTTTTTCATGTTCCGCCAAGCCATATTTAATAAATGTAACTACACCGTAATAAGCCTGTGCAAAGCATGGCAGGCTTTCTTCCTTTTTTCCCAGTTCATACAGGTTGTACGCTTTATTAAAAAGCAATTCAGGCAATAAAAACAATCTCTCTCTGTCGCGGTCAAAATCAATAGCTTCATCAAGAATAAATAACGCATCGTGACGCTTCCCCATTCTACCTAAGCAACGTGAGTAGTTATATACCAGAGCAGCATATATGCAAGCTTTTTCAGTTTCATCTATATCAGTTTTACGAATATTATTTAACAGGCAGTTATACATTTTAGCAGCACGAGTATAATCTTGTATATCCACGTAATAATTAGCTAATTCCCCAATTAAAATTGTTTCATTTTGGGTTAGCGGATAGCTTTCAATGTTATGTTCATCAAATTTAGGGCAAGTAATGTACAGCACTTTCATTATCATATCGGGATATGCATCACTTGGCTCTTCTTGCATTGCGGAAAAATTAAGTGCTTCAACCATTTTAATAAATTGCAAATTAGCACTTTTATCATATCCCTTTTTTTTCTTTAAACGGTTAATCAGTTTAGCGGCTTTTTTATAATCACCCATAACTTGCAGCATATAAATATTTTCCTGCATTTGCGCATTTAAAAAATCCTCCCTCTTTAAATAAAACGGGCAATATAAATACGCATCACGCCCAAGGCGCTGCATAATAGGTACAATATATTGCATTTTACCCTGTATTGCGCCGGTTTCTATTTTTTGCAAATTGGCTACGCCGCATATACCTTGCGATAACTCAGCGAGTGTTAGCCTTGCTTTTTTGCGCAAGTCTTTTATCATTTCACCTATATTTTTGTAGTTAGCCAATTCCCCGCGGGCGTACACAGCTTTTGGGCGGGGTGCATATTCCAGTTTGTCAACGCCGTAGGTATTAATAATTACGCCCATGTTAGCGGCGGCTGCAAGCAGTTCTTCCGCTGCTTCCTTTTTATGCAGCATGGTGTAGCAAAAATAGGCATTGCGCAGCAAGGGCGCATAATCATTGTGCTGCAAGGCGTGCTTAGCTTTTGCTTGTATATATAAAAAATTGGGGGCGCATAAGCCTTGGCTGCGGGTGGCGGAATAATCAAACCCGCGGATGCAGGTTTGCACCGCTTCATCATAGTCCTTAATTTGCAATTGGCACTGCGCCAGTGTAAGCAAAACGGGGACTTGTTGTTTTTCCCTGTCCTTATCCCATGTGGGCAGCTTGCTTATGCTGCTTTCCAAGGCTTTTAATATTCTTATGGCTTGGGGCAAATCGCCCATACGCCTGTATGTACGCGCCATGGTATGGAATAGGGGGGCCTCTTCAAGTATATGGGCGGTATTTTCGGTAATTTCAATTTCTGCTTCGCCGTATGTTTGGCGCAAGCCCTCCTGCACCAAGGGCATAACTGCTTCGGGGGGTTGCCCCTGCTGCTCTAATAACCGTGCTTTTTGACTAAGGATAAATTGCTTATTAACGGGGGTATCAAAGTTGGGCAGTACCTCTAATTCGGCTAAGATTTGTGCCGCTTCCCGGGTTTCATGTTTATCCAACGCGGTAATAAGCCTGTGGCGCTCTGCCAATACATCCATACTTTGGTCATCTAAATGGGAAAACGCCAACTCCCCCTTAGGCAGCTTTGCTGCCCTGGGCAGATGTACCCCTGTCTCCACTCGACTAAGGGAAACGACATGATAGCCCATGCCCTCTGCCGCTTTATCTTGCGTCATTTGCTTGCGCAGGCGCAACTGTTTTATGTACTCACTATAATTAACAATTGACATAGGCAACCCTCCCCGCTTGTGGTTTATTTTACTTACAATGCCGCCAGACGTTGATTGTATTCACTGCCCGATTACACTCATGGTAATTTCTTCTTACGAAAGGTTTAGTTATAATACATGATTGGAAGTAAAATTCAAGTGTTTGCAGACGTAAAAAAGCGGTTGATTTTTTCTTTGATTTGCATATAATATAGTTGTGCCTAAAGGCACGGTAAATTTTCGCCGCATATCGGAGCGGGGTATAAAAAAAGATTGGACAAATTTTCGCCGCATACCGGAGCGGGGTATAAAAAAAGGTTTGAAAATTTCGCCCCGCCGCCATTTGTCGGCGGGGCTTTACTGTAGGTGAGGCATAAATGAGTAGCTTAGATATTAAACCCGGATATGTTTATCATATAAAAGATTCATATTTCGAGGTGGCACAAGATAATAAACTTATGCAAAACCGCGAGGGCGGCGCATTTCGCCCTACCTATTATTGCCTTAAAGATGAAAAAACAGGCATTTTATGGGTTGTCCCCATGAGCCGCCGCGTAGAGAAGTACGAAACTTTCATGCAAAAGGATATTGACCGTTACGGCAAGTGTATTAAAATTATTTTGGGCGAATATGCAGATGTTAAAGCGGCTTTTCTTTTGCAAAATATGTTTCCAATTTTACCAAAATATGTAGACCATGTGCATAAAGTCAACCAAAACCCCGTACCCGTAGACACACGCCTACAGGCAATTATAGACCGCAATTTCCGCGAATTATTGAGTTTGCAACGTAGGGGTATAAAAATAGTATTCCCCGATATCATGCGCCTTGAAAAACTGATGATGAACGAGCGCAACGCAAACGAGGGAACTTAACATAAAAGGGAATTTCTCGTCTTCCTTTCTTTTCTTCAATTTTTTCGTAGGGTTAGCCGTACAGTTTTTTTGGTATTAACAGGAATGCGCCTCTTGACTAAGGGGATTATACAATGGATTTATGTACATTACTTCAGACATTGTTTAAGATTTTGTCAAAAATATTCACTTAAAAATAAAAACTTGTCCCCGCGTACATTTACCATTATAATGAAACGGAATATCGCAACACGATTGGAGTTTCGCATGTACGCAGCCGGGCAAACCCACGTAGGGCAAGTGAGAAATCAGAATCAGGACGCTTTTTTCACGACGACGGAACGCCTTGGGCCGTTGCCTAATTTATTTATCGTTGCCGACGGCATGGGTGGGCATAAAGCGGGCGAAGTCGCCAGCCGACAAGCCGTGGCGCGGTTTTGTAATTACATTAGTGATGCCGAGCAGGGTTCGAATTATATCGACCTGCTGCTTTCCAACGCGTACAAGGTGAATAAAGAAATTTATGATATGGCGAAGGAAAACCCCGAAGAAATGCACGGAATGGGGACAACCTTTATTGCAGCAACCATTGAAGACGGGCGCGCAGACGTTGTACATGTAGGCGACAGCCGCGCGTATATCATTCATAACGGGACAATTAAACAAATTACCAACGACCACACATATGCAGAAGAATTGTACCGCGCACGGCAAATAACGGCGGATGAAGCACGCACCCACCCGCGCCGCCACCATTTAACACGGGTGTTAGGGTTTGACCCCCACGTAAAGCTGGACGGCTTTTTTCAAAGCATTGAAAAAGGCGCGTCCCTTTTATTGTGTACCGACGGCGTAACCAATATGTTAAATGACGAAGCAATTTTAAACATTGTTAGCGGCGAAGGCTATGTAGAAACCCGCGTACAACGGCTGGTAGATGAAGCAAACGCACGCGGCGGTACGGACAATATTAGCGCGGTGCTTATAGACCTGCGCGGCTTTACCACTTCTTCCGGGGGTGACGCGAATTGAAATTCGAACCCGGGTTTATCGTTTCTAATAGGTATGAAATAGACTCTGTGCTGGGTAAGGGCGGTATGGCAGTGGTATACCGTGCGCTGGACCGCAAGCTGGGGCGCTATGTTACGTTAAAAGTACTCAAGGATGAATATTCGCAAGACGAGGATTACGTTCGCCGCTTTCCCGTAGAGGCGCAAGCCGCAGCGGCACTTAACCACCAAAATATTGTGCAAATCTACGACAATGGGCAGGACGGAGACATCTGCTTTATTGTGCTGGAATATATCGACGGTACCAATCTTAAAACGCTGATTAACCGCAAGGCACCCTTTGATAATGACACGACCATTGCCGTAGCAATTCAAATTGCCGAAGGGCTTGCGGAGGCGCATAGCTACGGTATTATTCATCGCGACGTTAAACCACAGAATATTCTTGTTACCCCTAACTCACTGGTAAAGGTGACGGACTTTGGTATTGCCCGCGTTGCAAAGGCTTCTACCCTTACGCAGGGCGTCGAGTCCATGGGTAGTGTGCATTACTTCTCGCCCGAGCAGGCGCGCAGGGGCTTTGTTGACAATAAATCAGATATTTATGCGCTGGGCATTACTATGTTTGAAATGGCGACAGGTACGCTCCCGTTTGATGGGGATTCCACCGTAACCATTGCGCTGCAGCATTTGAATGACCCCCTACCCGACATGCTTGCCCTTAACCCCCATATTTCGGAAAGTCTTGAACGGATTATTCTAAAAGCTACGGAAAAATCGCCCACCAAGCGTTACCAAAGCATGGAAGAAATGACCGCCGACCTAAAGCGCGCGTACAGCGACGCAAGCGGCGCTTTTGTTGCCCCCCCTGCGGAAAATGACCCCCTTCCCGAAGAACCTTACGACGAAGACGCAGAGTATTACGACTACGATAATGACGACCATCATTACGAAGGCGACTACGAAGAAAAAAAAGAGGACCGCAAGGTAATGCTGTACGGCGCATTGCTTGCGCTGCCTCTTATTTTGGTGATTACGCTGCTCTCCTTCGGTATTTACCGCTGGCGGCGTAACGACTGGATAGATATTATTGATTTAACGGGAATGACTGTATACGCCGCCCGCGCATGGGCAAGCGATAACGGGCTGGAGCTACTGCTCACCGACGCGTATAGCGATGATATTGCCGTTGGCTACCTGTTTGGGCAGGTGCAAACGGCGGAATTTAATACGCTTCGCGCAGGCGACACCATGCACGCAAGCGTAAGCATGGGTCCCGAGCCTTACTTCGCGATACCGGACATCGCAGGCTTTACCTTTGACGATGCCCGCGCCGCGTTGGAAGAAATGGGCGAAGGCATACACTTCTATATCGAAACCTATGATTTTGTAGACGCAGCCATGCCGCGCGACATGGTTGTGGCGCAAGACCCACTGCCGGGCGAAGAAATACGCGCGGGCATGACCATACGCCTGCAAATTTCCACAGGACCGGAAATGGCAGAGGTACGCACGCCTAATTTAATCGGCCGCACGTATACCGAGGCAATTCGCATCGCAACCGAAGCGGGGCTAATTGTAGGCGCACCCGACAGGCGCGAAAACATGACCTTCGAGGAAGGCATCGTATTTGGGCAAGACCTCGCCCCTTATGAAATGGTGGAGCGCAACAGCGTAATTATCCTCTCTATTTCCACCGGCGCACCCGTTGCGCCCACGCCAAGTCCCACCCCAACGCCGGAGCCTACCCCTGAGCCAACGCCGGAGCCTTCACCCGAACCCACGCCGGAACCTACCGAAACACCCACCCCAACGGGTACGGGTTCGATTAGTATTGCATTGCCCCCCATTGTGGAAATACGCCCCGACCCGCATCATCTGGTAATTACTTTACAAATCGGTAACGAAACGCCTGTACTACTGGTTAGCTACCCCACCCCTGCGTGGCGCTTCCCCCTTACGCTAACGGAAACGGATTTGAATAACCTAGACAATATGCCGCGCCCGCTTACAGGCAACGGCGAAGAAATATTTACGATTTACTTCATGGATGACGACGGCACGACGGTTCTTTGGCACGCTGAGCAAGTGTTCCGCCTTGAATAAGGACGGGCTTATCACCAAGGGTGTAGGCGGGTTATACACCGTGCGCACCCCCGACGGCGATTATTTTTGCTCGGCACGCGGCGCATTCCGTAACAAAAAAATATCCCCGCTGGTAGGGGATAATGTAGAAATTACTATTGAAAGCGAAGCGGAACGCAGCGGCGCCATTTCCGTCATTTACCCCCGCCGCAACGTTTTAACGCGACCCGCCGTTGCCAATATTGACCGCGTAATTGTCACCGCTTCGGCGGCGCAGCCTGCGTTTAATGCGGGGTTGCTTGACCGCTTGCTTGTTTTGGTTGCACGCGCGGGCATAAGCGCCGTTATTTGCATCACCAAATGTGATTTGCTTGACCCAAAAAATACTTTATGTGGGGTGTCCCTTGCGGACGACCCTCTTTTTTTGCCCTACAGCATGGCGGGGTACCCATTGTTTTTTACATCGACCCAAGGCGCTTTCCATGAAGGTTTGACCTCTCTGCGCGCGGAAATGGCGGGGCATATTTCCGTTTTTGCGGGGGTATCGGGCGCGGGAAAGTCCAGCCTTATTAACGCCCTGTTACCCAACGCAAAGCTGGAAACGGGCGAAATTAGCACAAAGCTAAAACGAGGCAAGCACACCACCCGCGCTGCGGAAATTCTGCCACTGGGTAATACGCCTAAAGATGGCTACGTGGTAGATACCCCCGGATTTTCGTCCCTGGAAATTGACACAATCCCCCCGCGGGAAATGGCAACGTACTTTATCGAATTTGCGCCATATGCAGGGGAATGTAAATTTAATGACTGCTTGCATGGAACGCATGACAAGGAGCAGGACTGCGCCGTGAAACGGGAAATAGGGGATAAGATACATCCCGAAAGGTATAAAGCTTATGTAAAAATGATAGGCGGGTGACCCCTCGTAACCCCGTGGGCGGGTATTGCGTGAGAATGTCGTTTTAAAATCTGTCACTTACCACCCGCCATTTAACAGTTTGTGATTAGTGTTAGATTTGACGGCGTTAATCGGTTTTGCTTTAAATCAAGGCATATTGCGGAGGTGCATGGATACGGAATTTATCCCTGCGTATTGGCGGTTATTGGAATTGGATTGTTTACAATTGTATTTGATGCCAGTGTGCGCTTAAATCATCATCATGGGTTACTACGATGATGATTTTTTTATTTTTAATTTGTTCGAGATAATTTTTTAAAACGACTATCTATTTAGTTCATAATATGAGATAATACCCCAAAGGAGAGTTGAAAAATGGATATGTTGGAGTATATGGAGAAGTTCGGAACGGAAGAGA
>WQRX01000033.1 GCA_009786535.1 Defluviitaleaceae bacterium
CAATTATGCGAATTCCCCCTATTTTGGGTGATTTGCATTAGCCGCCTGTACAGATGTGTATGCGATAGGAATAACGGTAAACCCGCCAACCGTGGGCAGTAACGCAGCAAACACAACCTATTTAATTGGAATACAAAGACACGCTTAAATGACGATTTAGGCGTGCTTTTTGTGCGGCGGAGCAAAACAAGGCGCGGCAGTTACACGCATTACACGCGCTGGGTATAAATCCTGCACATATTTATACGGACAAGCAAACGGGTAAGCACTTTAACCGCGTGCATTGGCTGGCACTGGTGGAGCAACCGGAAGCGGGGGGATGGGGAGGCGTAGTTAAACCGCAATTTTTTCGGCTTCATATGAAGGCTGGCGAATTGGGGTTTGCGAAGTTGAAATTTGCAAACTCCAACGTGCGCGGGCCTCGTTTAATGTAATTTTATTCGCGCCGCCGCGATAGTCGGGTTCATGCTCCTGCACTGTGTCTTGCATCCAGTCGCATACAGCACAATATCCTACATCGGAAACGGTAACCATACTGCCACATACGGCACATTTAAAATCTGCCATACTATCAACTCCCTGTTTCGTAGCTTTTTATTTTTTCATAATATTCCATTTTATCATCGGGTTTAAACATGGTGAATATTTCTATGTGCGAACCACGCACCCAGTCATTTGTTATTTTATCGTAGCGGACAACCGAGCCAATGTTTCTGCCTTTTGTGGCTACATAACCGACTATGTTGCCGCCTACGGGCTTTCTTACCAGTTCGTGCGCTAACCGGGCGTACTGCACTTTTGATATGTTGGGGTACTGGTTGCAATGGTCGCTACTGCCGCCACCACCGAAATGAATGTCAAGATTGCTTGGGGAAAATCCGGGCAAATCGTAATTTGCGCCTGTTGCACTTGCTTTCATAAATCCATCCCAACTTTGCTGTTAGTGTGGTGCTTAATAATCCTTGATAGCAGCGTCATTTTAATAGGCGTGTGAAGCACTGTAAATTACCTGTTTTTACGTGCGCAGATTCCGTTTAACTTACATGCATTTGCGTCAATGGCATTTAATATATGCTGACCATCGCCAATGACATGGTTATCGCCTTGCATGTCGTTACATGCCTTTCGAGAGAGGTTATTCCTGTGGATTGGATAATAACACATAAGAAAAGTGGTGTAAATTTAATAAGTATAAACCCACGATTATTTCATCAGGGGTTGCGCGGTAGTGGTTGTGGACGTGTTTGCAAGATTGATTAAATGTATTGAGATAATGGAGTTTTAAGTAAATAGCAGATAGTTAGGGGAATAGGCGAACTACAAAAAAGTGTAGGTTTTTATAGCAATTAAAAATGCAGTAAATAGTATGAATTATGAACAAAGTGTTTGATTACATGGTTTGCGCATTGCGGCGGGCATTTTCTTTGTTGCGGGGATTTATGCCGATGGGGCTTCGGGTACGAGTGTGCGCAAGTGCAAAGAATTTCAACGTATGATGCATGACGCACGGACGGGCAAGTTTGATATGATTATTACTAAAGATGCATCGCGTTTTTCCCGTAACCGGGTGGAAGGCTTGCTTTTCCCACTGTATCACGTGAAAGGCTAAGCGCTAAAGATTATCGGTTTACTATAAACCTGCAAAGGCGTGAAGCACCTTGACACAACCCCCGCTTCGGCTATAATACGACTATATCGCATTTTAGCCGAAGGCGGTGTGTATGGAATATATCAAGCGGGATATTGAGCAAGTAATCACCCGTGTTTCGCAGCATTATGCGGCGGTCATTATCACAGGACCGCGGCAGGCGGGTAAAACGACAACCCTTCGCCATATTGCAGAAGGGCGCATTTATGTAACGTTGGATAATTTGGACGCGCGGCGCATGGCACAAAATGACCCTGCGTTGTTTATTTCTATGTATCCGCCGCCTGTTTTGATTGACGAAGTGCAGTATGCGCCGCAATTGTTTTCATATATAAAAATAGCGGCGGATAACGGGGCGGCGGCGGGTTCGTATTGGCTTACGGGTTCGCAGGCATTTCGGCTCATGGAACTGGCACAAGAATCGTTAGCGGGGCGCGTTGCTATTTTGCACATGACTTCCCTTTCCCAACACGAAATGTATGGGGTGGGCGGCAATGTGCCTTTTTTAATCTCGTTAGAAGCAGTGAAGGAACGGGTAAACAATGGCACAAAAACCGATGTGCGCGGCATATACCAACGCATTTGGAAAGGCAGTATGCCGGGGCATGTGAGCGGAAGGTACCCCGACAGGGATATTTTTTACGCGAGTTATTTGCAATCGTATATCCAACGCGACATTGGCGAAATGGTGAAGCGCATAGATTCGCTGCAATTTGCGGATTTTGTGCGCGCGGCGGCGTGCCGTATTGGCAGCGTATTAAACATTCACGATATTGCGCGGGATGTGGGCATAAGTGACGACACCGCCAAACGCTGGTTATTGTTAATGGAACAGTCGGGCGTTGTGTTTTTTCTGCGCCCTTATTTTAATAATTTGTTAAAACGCGTGATAAAAGCACCAAAGATGTATTTTTTTGATACCGGGTTAGTTGCATATCTTACGCGCTATTCTTCCCCCGAGATTCTTATTAACGGCGCACTAAACGGCGCGATTTTGGAAAACTACGTTGTAGCCGAAATTGCTAAAAGCTTCACCAATAATGGCAAAGAATGCCTGATGTATTATTATCGCGACAAGGATGGAAAGGAAATTGATTTGTTACTGGAAAGCGATGGCGCGGTGTATCCCATTGAAATTAAAAAATCCACGCTCCCCAATGAAGCGGACGTTCGTGGCTTTGATGTACTGCACGGCGGTAATCTTTCCGTGGGTATGGGTGCGGTCGTGTGTACGAGTGAAGTATTGTCCGCGATTAATAGGGATGTGCTCATCGTACCCGCATGGATGATATAAAAATAAGCAATTTTGACAAAACCCACGTGTTTTACTATAGTTCACTTTCAAGCGAATAATTTTTTAGGGGTTTTTTCCATGACATATGATTTAATCATCGTTGGGGCGGGACCGTGCGGCATTTTTGCGGCGTATGAGGCGCGAATGATTTCGCCTACGGCAAAGATACTGATTATTGACAGAGGGGCGGATATTTACAAGCGTTCCTGCGCGTTGTCCCGGGGGCATATTAAAATTTGCCCAACGCCCGGGTGTGCGCCTGCGTGTTCTATAACCAGCGGGTTTGGCGGGGCGGGCGCGTATTCCGACGGCAAATTTAACATTACCACCCGCTTTGGCGGCTGGCTTGGCGAATATATGCACCCGCAAAAATTGCTGGATTTAATTAACTACGTAGACGGCGTAAATTTAAAATACGGCGCACCTACGGAAATTACAGACCCCGAAACAGACGAGGTGCGCGCAATAGAACGCAAGGCCTACGGCGCGGGGCTAAAACTATTACGCGCAAAGGTGCGCCATTTGGGAACAGAATTAAACTTAAAAGTGTTGCAAGCTATGTATGACGATATGATTAAAACCATAGAGATGCGCTTTGCAACAGAAGTTACGGACATCATACAAAACGCAGACGGCAGTATTGCGGGTGTGGTAACCGGCGACGGGAATAAAATTCTCGCAAATAATGTATTGCTTGCCCCCGGGCGCAACGGCTCGGCTTGGTTGGAGCAACTGCTTACCCGGCGCGGCGTGGAAGTATGGATAAACCAAGTAGACATCGGCGTACGGGCGGAAACGTCGGACATTATCATGCAGGACATTAACCGCCATTTATATGAAGCGAAGCTGCTTTTTAATTCCTCTACAGGCACGGTGGTGCGCACCTTTTGCTCCAACCCTTCGGGGCATGTAGTGGTAGAAAACCACGGCGGCGTAATGGCGGTGAATGGTCACGCCTACCACGACTCGAAGCTGGGCTCCGAAAATACGAACTTTGCGCTCTTGGTTTCGCACCAGTTTACGCGCCCGTTTAAAAAGCCCAACGAATACGCGCGGGAAATTTGCCGCCGCGCCAATGACCTGTCCGGCGGGGGCGTAATTATTCAACGGCTTGGGGATATTCGCCGCGGGCGGCGCTCTACGCCCAGCCGTATACGCGAGGGCTTTCTCACGCCTACGTTAAAGGAAGCGGAAGCGGGGGATTTGGGCCTAGTGCTTCCCTATAACA
Source organism: Defluviitaleaceae bacterium (assembly GCA_009786535.1). GTDB lineage: Bacteria > Bacillota > Clostridia > Lachnospirales > WQUN01 > WQRX01. The sequence continues at coordinate 4,171 of WQRX01000033.1, forward strand.
CGATGCAAAGTCTGCTGGAAATGACGGACGCGCTGGACAAAGTGACCCCGGGCTTCGCCGGCGAGCATACGCTTTTTTACGGCGTAGAAGCTAAATTTTACTCTGCCCGCCCCGAGTTGGATGAGCATTTGCAAACTAATATCCACGGGCTTTTCTGCGGGGGCGACGGTGCAGGCACAACCCGCGGGCTTGCACAGGCGGGCGCGGCGGGCGTGCATGTGGCACGGGCAATTTTTAACACGTAATTAATACTACAAACAATAATTTTAATAACAAAGGAGCATTTATAAACATGGGCGAAAGCATGAAAGGTTTAAAACGTTCACACTATTGCGGCGCGCTAACCGCCGCCGATATTGGAAGCACCGTTACAGTAATGGGCTGGGTAAATAAAAAACGCGACATGAGCGGGCTGTATTTTATCGTTTTGCGCGACCGCAGCGGCTTGATTCAAACCGTCGTAAGTGAAAAAACGAGTGCGCTTTATGCTATGGCAAAGGAAATTCGGGGGGAATATGTGGTAGCCGCCAAGGGCGAAGTCATTGCCCGCACACCGCAAAACGTAAACCCCGAAATGCCCACGGGCGAAATTGAAATTGACGTACAGGAACTGCGAATCCTTTCCGAAGCAGATGTACCCCCCTTCACCCCCGCCGACGAGGGCGTAGCGCTGGACACGCGGCTTAAATACCGCTATCTCGATTTGCGCCGCCCTGATGTGCATAAAATCATTGCCCTTCGCCATCACGTGGCGCAGTCGATACGCCGCTACCTTACGGAAGAAGGCTTTATCGAAATTGAAACGCCGTACCTTACCAACTCGTCCCCCGAGGGCGCACGGGATTATCTCGTGCCTTCGCGCTTACACGCGGGCGGGTTTTACGCGCTTCCCCAGTCACCGCAGCAGTTTAAGCAACTATTAATGGTGGCGGGCGTAGACAAGTATTTCCAAATCGCGCGTTGCTTCCGCGATGAAGATTTACGCGCCGACCGCCAGCCCGAGTTCACACAGTTGGACATCGAATGTTCGTTTGCGGACGAAGAGGACATCTACGCCATGACGGAGGGCTTGATGGGGCGCGTTTTTAGGGAAACGCTAAACATCACTATCCCCGCCAAGTTTGACCGCCTTAGCTGGCACGACGCGATGGAGCGCTTCGGCACGGACAAGCCCGACCTGCGCTTCGCCATGGAATTGGTGAATCTTTCAGATTTACCGGCAGTAAAAAACAGTGATTTTCAAGTATTTGCCGCCGCGCTGGAAAACGGCGGAAGCGTGCGCGCCATCAACGCAACGGGTTTTGCCAACCTTCCCCGCAAGCAAATTGACGCGCTGGTGGAAATTGCGCGGGCAGAAAACGCCAAAGGGCTTGCGTGGATTAACCTGATGGAGGACGGCACAATCAAATCCACCATTTCAAAATTCTTTGACGAGGCGCAAACGGCGGAGATTATAGCGGCTGCAAACGCAAAGGCGGGCGACTTGATTCTGATATGCGCCGACACCCACGCTATTGCGCGCACAGCGCTGGGTGCGGTTCGCCTTTCCCTTGGCAAGCGCACCCTGCCCGAGCTAAAAGCGGGTGAATTTCCGAAAGATTTTAAATTCCTGTGGGTGACTAACTTCCCCCTACTCGAATACGCGCCCGAGGAAAACCGCTACTACGCAGCGCACCACCCCTTCACCAGTCCCATGGAAGAGGACGAGCATCTCCTTGAAAGCGACCCCGCCGTCGTGCGTGCGCGCCAGTACGACCTCGTAATTAACGGCTTTGAAGCAGCCGGTGGCAGTATTCGTATCCACCGCAGAGAGCTGCAAGAGCGTATGTTTAAAGCCCTTGGATTTACCCCCGAACGGGCGAAGGCGGGCTTCGGTCATTTCTTGGAAGCCTTGCAGTACGGCACACCGCCCCATGGCGGCATTGCCCCGGGGCTTGACCGCCTGATTATGATAATGACGGGGGCAACCTCTCTGCGCGAGGTCATCGCCTTCCCTAAGGTAAAGGACGGCTCATGCCCAATGACCGACGCACCAACGGTGGTAGATGCGGCGCAGTTAGCGGAGCTGGGGATAACGGTAGTGGGGAAAGAATAAAGAGCAAAAGCAAAACCGTCGGCTACTTGGGAACTTACCCAAGTAGCTTTTTTTTGCGGCTTTGCTTCCCATCAACCAGCGGACAAGGCGTGTGCTTAAAAAACAACGCTAATGGTCTAATCATTATGTGTCGACATAATGATTAGAAACAAAAGGTAATACCTATTTAGCATGGAGGCTATCACATGAGAATCAAGAAATGGCTTGGTGACGCCGAGTTGGAAATTATGATGGTTTTATGGCGTTCAAGTGGTGAACCTGTGACCGCAAAATATGTACTGGAAAATTTGCCAAAGCGCAGGGCATGGGTTTTGCCTTCTTTAATGAGTTCACTAGCAAAATTGTGCGAAAAAGGTTTTGTGTCTTGCGACCGTACTTATCGGCTTAATCAATATACGGCATTGGTATCGGAAGAAGCGTACAAGGCACAAGAGGGCGAAAAAGTATTAAACCATTTATACGAAAACTCGTTGCAAAACTTCGTTGCCGCCTTGTACAACAAAAATGTAATTGGCGATACGGACATTGAGGAACTGCGCCAATTTTTAGATACATTGGAAAAAGGAGAGCAACCGTGAGCCAATTTGTAAGCAACATGCTTTGGGTATCTGTCGTATGCGGCACGTTTATTTTTTGTATTTGGGTGTTATCGCCCTTTCTTAACAAGCATTTTACCGCAAAATGGAAATATTGGCTGTGGTTATTAATTGCAATTAGACTTATATTACCGTTCAATTTCGGCTTACCTCAATTTAGCGCCCCGGCGGTATTATCCCAGGTTATATCCATTCAAAATATGTCTGTGGCAGCACTGATTGCACCGATACCCTTCGTACCGCAGACAGACGCAACAGAAGCCATTACTTACCCTGCTTATTCTTTTATAGCCCAGCTTGCCCTTTATCAAGTGCTTTTTATTATATGGCTTACGGGCAGTATTTTATTTGCCGCCATTCAGCTTGCCCGATATTTTGCTGTAAAGCGAAAAATATTGCGGTGGAGCGTAATTGCCAAAGGGCAGGAAACAGCGGAAATTTTACTAAACCTATCAAAGGAAATGGGGATTAACGCCACTATCTACCTGCAAGTGAACAAGGAAATTTCCAGCCCCTTGATTATGGGTTTAATTCGCCCGGTGCTAATACTGCCCCATGAGGATTACGAACATAACGATTTGACTTTAATCTTACGCCATGAATTAACCCATTATAAAAACAAGGACATTTTTTACAAAGTAACTTTATTTATTGCCAATGCGATTCATTGGTTTAATCCCCTCGTTTATTTAATGGTACAAGAGTCCCACGCCGATATGGAGCGGGTATGTGATGATGATGTTTTACAAAACGGGAGCGCAGAAGAACGCAGAGAGTACAGCGAGGTAATATTAAACTCGATAGGGCAAAACAAAATGCGTGGGAGCGTATTTACAACCAATTTCTATACAGGTACTAACAAAATAAAAGTGAGATTTTCAAACATAATGGATTTACGAAAGAAGAAGCAAGGCTTGATTCAACTGCTTGTGGTTGCATTCTTGGTTGTTGTTGTAAGCAGCATAAACCCTGTACCGGGTTATGCTGCGCCAAGGGGTGCGGGTGTACTGCCCGCTGATTCTGCGCCCGTACATTCCTACACATTTACGACCATGATGTTTGATGCAGCGAACATTGATGTGCTGGACATACATTTGCCCTACGGAAACCTTATCATTGCAAAAAATTATGAAATTGCACCCAATACGCAAATTTTTATCAGCGGAACAACCTTGGGAAATGTACTTACCATAAGTCCCACAACAAGAACGGCTTATATCCAAAACAACCCCAACCTGCCGGAGGGTTTTGGTTATTACGAAGAAGCCATACTTTTTATCATCGTTTCGGGCGAACCGGCGTGGGCATTTGAACAAGCCAATATCTATCTTGAAAATGGCAACATTGGATATATCCACACCCACATCAACGAATTTTTGGCAGAAAATTTACATGTGCATTTGCCCCAAGGTTCAATAATTAACCAAGCACCCCAAACAAACAGGGTGCTTATCATACCCCAATAAAAAAGGAGCGTTTTGCCATGAGAATTAACCCACTACAAACCTTTAACCAAAATGTAAACCAAGGGGGTAAAAAAATTGCGGGCGTAAGGTTGCCCAACTTCAATTACATGAACACCCAATCTACCCCAAAATTAAGCGATGATGAAATTAGAGCCAGAATGGTGGAATTGGGGAGAAAGTACGCAGAAACAGGGGAGCGTAATGACGATGAAAGAAATAAACTAACCCGAATGTATATGTCGTCTGTGTCCCCCGATAGAAGGGGCGCAATAACCAACGCATTAACCGCCCTTGACGCCCGAATTAACGCCCTTCAAATGTTATCACCCGCCCATACAAGTATGGGGGAGTGGCTTGAACTGCTGTTTGGCAGGGCGTTGCTAAACCCTAATTTTTCGGTCAATCACCTTGATGTGCATGATTCAAACGGCAATAAAATTGCCATTTTTAACGAGCAAGTGGGTTGGCGGGAAGTGACTACAGACGCGGAATGGGCACGGAGCCGTGCGTTACACGGTTTGTTTAGCGACGCGGTTCACGCGGCGCGCAACGGAAACCCCACGATAGATATCACAGGGAAGGTAATTGAACCACCCACAGTAGATATGAAGGTGTAACAACATAAAAAAAAGGATAAGGAAGTGGCTCCTATGAAAATAGCTAATCTCTTAGCGGCACAACAAACCCCATACACCAAAAATGCAGGTGTACCCAACAATAAAAATGCTAAAACAGCAAAATCCAATTTCGACACGGTAGGCATTAGTGCCGAAGCAAAAGAAATGTTTAGCACACAGCCCAGTACATCTAATGAGGAACGAGCCGCCGCAGGGTTGCGTACCCGTGAAACGCCGTTAATCCAAGAGCGGGAATTTACCGTTTTCTCACGCAATGCCCTTGAGCCGCACATGGAGGATTCGCAAAGGCATTTAGCACTTATGAAACGTGCTATTTTAGACCCTAGTCGGTTTTCCAATGCAGACCTAACGCTTGAAGAACGTACCATCATGCGTGAGGGCATATTACAAGAAGCACAACGCATAGCCGACACCTATCTAACAGGCGAGGAAGCACAGCAATTTGTGGCGGGTTTTGAAAACCTTATCCATGAAGCCGAGATGATAGAGCGTGGGTATGTACGAGGCAGTTGGCATGGCACACTTAGCCTAAGTATGCGTTTATCGGATGGAGAGCCATTCAGAAGCCCTCTAAGCCAAGACACCCATGCCAAGGGCATGTTTGTAGCAGCGAATATGACAGATGTACAGCGGGAGGAATTTCTTGCCCTTTCCGACGAAGTGAGCCGCCTGTCTGCTTTAAACCAAGCAACGGAGAACGCTAACGCCGCACTCCGCGCCTTTGTTGAATCTATGGTTGAATACCACAATTTCCAAGCACAATGGGATATGTGGCAATCGGGCACACACGAAAGTACGAATTGGTTTGTTACTGCCGCTGCCGCATTTGATGAAAACTCCGCAAACATAGCCGCAGAGATTGAGGCAATTAGATTGGATTTTCGTAATCAATTCAACCTCAATGGCACAGACGCATTTGCACGCCTGTTTGGACAATTAAACGGCTCTAATGCGGAAAATCTCTCCGTGCAATGGCTAACGCAGTTACAAATATTTAACAGCGGCATGTAAAGGCTGTCCATATAAAAAAGCTGCTTGGATACCTACCCAAGCAGCTTTTTTTGCATACCCCCGCCTACCTACGGGGGATATCCTCTGTAGCGCAGGAGCGATTGCGTCCTAATTCTTTGGCGTGGTACAGCGCCATATCGGCGTCGGAAACAAAGTTTTTAAGGTTGTACTCTTCGTCGTGGGTGGGTACAATGCATTGAATGCCTGTGCTTATGGTAACGCAGGTATTTGTTTTATCGTCTAGGGGAATGCTTAGCTTTTCAACGCTGGAGCGCATACGCTCGGCTACCTCGCGGGCGCCCTTTAGGTCGGTATCGGGCAAAATAACGGCAAATTCCTCGCCGCCCCAGCGCGCGCACTTGTCAATAGCGCGGGACAAACTGTTCTTTATCGTTTCCGCCACGACCTTTAGTGCCTTGTCGCCCTGTAAATGACCGTAGGTATCGTTGTAGGGTTTAAAGCGGTCAATGTCCATCATCATAAACGCGAGGGAAGCACGGTGGCGCAAGGCGCGCTGCCATTCCTGCTCTAACTGGGCGTAGAAGAAACGGCGGTTGCCAATGCCCGTTAGCTCGTCGGTGATGGATATATTATGGATAAGGCGGATTTGATTTACGATTTGAATTTGGTTTTTTACGCGCAGTTTAACTACAGACGGGCTAAACGGCTTGTTAATATAGTCTGCTGCGCCAAGTAGAAAGCCCTTTTCCTCATCTGCGGTATTGTTTAAACCCGTGATAAAAATGATGGGGATATCGCAGGTTACGTTGTTCCCCTTTAATTCGGAAATAACGTCAAACCCGCTCATGCCGGGCATAATAATATCCAGCAATATGAGGTCGGGCTGGTGCTTGCGTGCGGTTGCAACGCAGGAAGCGCCATCCTTTTCCACAAAAAGCTGGTACTGGTCTTTTAAAATATTAGAAAGTGCGATGATGTTTAGCGACGAGTCATCTACAATGAGGATACTATTTTTCTTTGCGTCCATACTCTAACCTCCAACTTTGCCATTGTATCTTATCTGGGGCGAACGCGCAACATCACATGCATCCCTTGTTCCAGCTCTGCCCCCGCAGCGGGGAATTGGCGGTACACCTCATACTCGTCCCGTGCGCCTTCTCCGCCAAACATCACAGGCTGCAGCATGGCATCGCGTATAAAATTATGCGCCTGCTCGGCGTTTAATCCTTCTACATGGGGCATTACGGTCATTCGCCCTTCTATATAGGTGGCAGGGTCGGTAAAAATTTGTACAGGTATACCCGCGGGGTGCGGTTGGGGCATACTGCGCCCCGCAGCGGGGAATTGGCTCGTCACCACCGTACCGCCGCCGTTTACTTGGAAGGCAATATTGCGATTAATGAGATTGCGCACCACTTCCGTTACGCGGTAGCCTGTAAAGTCCGGCATTGGGTCCAGCCCAAGCACGGGACTGCGGATATCGCCCGCATGTTCCCCCTCCGAAGGCGGCAAATTGCGCAGGATAATCAAATCCTCCAGGAAAACACGCAAAATAGGCGCAATAGTATTACCCGCCGTGCGCCCGCTTTCCTGCACATGGTCAATTACCATAAAAATAAGAAATTCGGGGTTTTCCACGGGGGTATAAATCCAGTAGCCGATGGTAATATCTTCCCGCAGAATGCCCTGCTGTGCCGTGCCCGTTTTACCGCCGATGGTATGACCGGGAATACGCGTTTGCCGTCCCGTACCCCGTTCGCCGATAACTACCTGCTCAAGCTCTACGCGTATCCAGTCGCTGGTTTCCTGCGAAATGGCACGGCGTATCACCTGCGGGCGGTTCTCATGCACGGGGGTATTGTTTGCGTCAATAATTTGGGAAACGATGAAGGGGCGCATCATATTTCCGCCGTTAATTAATGCGGCAAAGCTGGTCGCCGCTTGTATGGTCGTATTATTAAAGCCCTGCCCGATGGAGCTTGTGGCAAGCTGTACGGGTCCAAGTTGGTTAAGCGCATACATTACCAGCGGAGAGGATACTGCGTCCTCACCGGGCAGGTCAATGCCCGTGCGTTCGCCATAGCCAAAGTAACCGCGATAGCGGTAGAACTGGTGCTGCCCAAGGCGCTGCATAATTTGTATCATGGCAACGTTACAGGAAATGGCAAGCGCTTCGGAAACGGTTAAACTGCCGTGGGCGATACGGTTAAAGCATTCGATGGGAATGCCCTCTACGTGATGCACACCGTTGCAAAAAAATACATCGTGGGTGCTGATTACGCCTTCTTCCAAGGCGGCGGCGACAACAACGGGTTTAAAAATTGACCCGGGCTCAAACGAACGGGTAATGTGATAATTACGCCACATGTACATCCATGCTTCTACTTGCTCTTGCTCGGTTTTTTCTTCCCAACGGAAATAAATCGAAGGGTCGGTGAAAAATGCGGGGTTATCGGGCGCGGCAAGGGAGAAGTTGGGGGCTTGCGCCATTGCAAGTATTTCCCCTGTGTTGGGGTTCATTACAATCAGCGCAACCGCATCGCTGGGAATAGTCGCAAACGTATCATCCACCGCAGCTTGCGCAAGGCGCTGTATGTCTGCATCTAATGTTGTGATTATGCTATGCCCGTGCTGTACGGGTACTTCGTCACGGATTAGCGTATTGTCCGCATCAAAGGCGCGGAACATGCGCCCCGATATACCGCTTAACTGGTGGTGGAAATGCCCTTCTAACCCCCACTGCGCGTCACCCCGCAAAAAGCCGAGCACCTGCGGGGCAAAAAACGGGTCGGGATACATACGCTGGGACACCTCTTCAAGATATACATCACGCAGATTATCACGCAGAGGAATGGCTATGTTTGCGGGTATATTCCACGCAATAATGCGCCAATTGTCGCGCACTACGGGCTGCCATTCGCCCGCTGCATCGCGCACAAATAACGCACGTAAATTTTCCAGAGGAATGTCCAGCGCCTCGTGCAGCGCGGTAAGCGTATCGTCCATCCATTGAATGCGGTTTGCGCCGCCACGCTGTATCGAAATATTTTCCCGCTCGGCAAGCAGCGGCAAATCCAGCGCGATATTAAATACGGGGTGGCTGCCGGCAAGGGTTTGCATGTTTCTATCCATTATCCAGCCGCGGTAGGGCGTAATAGTTGCCAAATGGTCCATTCGTGTGGTTCGCCACTCGCTGGACATACGGTTCAATTCATCGCCCCGTACAAACATAATATGACCCATGTAAAACAACAAATAGCCCAAGATTAATGTGAAAATGATACCAATAAATACCATGCGGCGGTTGCGACGGCGGGCGGCGGTTGCCGTGGGTAAAGGCTTGCGGCGGGGTGCATTGGGTTCTCTTTGCATAAATTTATCCTCCAAATACTCGATTAAATATCCCTACCCAAAATGCGGACATTTCCTCCCAAAATGTGGTATCGGGCGGCAAAATATGCGCATAGGGGTTAAAAACAACACCGCTGACGGGCGGTACATTAATATAAATTATCTGCGAAGGGTCGGGGCGTGCCATGCCCAAGCGTTCCTGCGCAATTTGCTCAATTTCATCTAATGTGAAAGGGGTGGGCATTTGGCTTGCCAGGGTGCGGTTTGCATCTAACTGGGCGTCGCGGGTTTGGCGCGTGCGGGTAACCTCGCGCCGCGTATTTGCCATATGCGCCGAAGCAATTCCGCTGGAAAGCGCCCCAATAAAAATAAGGATAAACGTAAAAATCATGGGCGCGCTTAACGCAAAACGGCGGTTGCGCGTGTCAATAATATGTACTTGGTCGCCCCTTTTAAGGCGCACAATATTATCACCCTTTTTGCGCTTGCGCGAAATGGGAAGGGCGCGTTTTTTCATGGGCGTTTTTTTGTGACCGGGCTGATGATGCTGCATCAAATTCTCTCCGCTACACGAAGTTTTGCGCTATTGGCGCGGGGGTTTGCTTCCAGTTCTTGCTTGCTTGGTAAAATGGGACTGCGGGTAATCACGCGTAATATCGGTACATTACCGCACGCGCAGTAAGGGATATCGCGCGGGCAGGTACAGGGGTTTGCCAGGGTGCGGAGGGTATGCTTCACAATTCTATCCTCCAGCGAGTGGAAGGTAATAATCGCAAAGCGCGCGCCTTTGTTTAGTAACGCTGCGATATTTTGCAAGGCGTTTTCCAGCGGCGCAAGTTCATCGTTTACGGCAATGCGCAGTGCCATAAAGGTGCGCATTGCGGGGTGCTTGTCCCGCATTTTTGCAGGAATGGCGCTTTCGATAATTTTTACCAGCTCAAATGTGGTGTTAATGGGCGTTGTTTCCCGCACTTTGCAAATGGCGTTTACTATGCGCGGGGTAAATTTTTCCTCGCCGTATTGGTATAAAATGCGCGTAAGCTCGGCGCGGGGAAAGGTATTTACAATATCGGCGGCGGTTATGCCTTCGCTTTGCCGGTTCATTCGCATATCCAAAGCTGCATCAAACCGAAAGGAAAATCCCCGTTCTGCCGTATCCAATTGATGGGACGAAACGCCAAGATCTAACAGCACGCCGTCAACATTTTCTATACCCTGTGCGTGCAAAATATCGGGCATATCGTGGAAATTGCCGTGTACCGCAATAATGCCCGCTACCCGAGCCTTTGCCGCCTGCAACGCTTGCGTATCGCGGTCTATACCAATGAGCGTACCGCCTTCCAGCTTGTCCGTAATTAATGCCGAATGCCCGCCGCCGCCCAGCGTACCGTCTACATACGTACCGCCGGGCTTAATGGCAAGGGCTTGTATTGTTTCGTTAGGCAAAACGGGCAAATGCCGAAACATTTATTGCCCGTCCCCCCACATACCTTGCGGCGGCGGGGTGCTTATGGGTGTATCGTCATCATCGCCTACGGCAGGTGCGCCCGCAGGCGGCCATTCATGCATGGGGGGCTGCTGCGGAAGCTGCGGTCCAAAGGGCGATTGCGGTACATCATATACGGGTTCGCTGTCGTTGTTGCCCCAGTTGCTCCAGTCATTCCATTGGTTATTCCAATCGGGAACGCCAAAATGCCACTGTCCCCACGCATCCTGGAACCATTGCGCATGGCCCCCGCACGATGAACAGGGTATACCCGTGCGTACCGATTCGTGATGCTCAAACTGTCGGTCGCGTATTACAATATGGCTAAACTCCTCGGGTATGGGAACGGGGCGCACAATGCCGACTCTCGCCTCGGTGTTAGCGCAGTTCCACCCTGCGAGCTGTCCCGTTTCGGTACAAACAATATGCTCTTGGTGTACTTCACAATAATGCTGCGGTACGGTACCGGGAGCAAAAAAGTCGCTCCGCGCACGGCTTCCGCGGGGGTCGGCACGGCAAATGTCTGTAGCTAAATGCCCCGAATCCATGCAAACTATAGCGGCGGTAATGCCAATCGGGCGGTCAAACTGGCGGGGGGTAAAACGCTCCCATTCGTGTATCTCCTGCATAATATTGCGCCAAAGCGGACCATGGAAAAGCCGCGCAGGACCTAAGCCCCCTACGGTACGGTCGCTCATGCCTCGGCTGTCGTCGTTGCCCATCCACACGGCGGCGGTAAGGTACGGCGTAAAGCCCGTAAAGCCAAGGTCGCGCACCCATTCAGACGTACCCGTTTTACCCGCTACGGGGATATCCTGCCGCATTTGTGCGTTGCCCAGCCAGTTCATTGCCGTGCCTGTGCCGCGGGTTACGGTATCCTTCATCGAGTCGATAAGCAGATATGCCGTGGTATCACGCATAATGCGAACCGGTTCGTGGTGATTCTCTAAGATAACATTGCCGTGGCGGTCTACCACGCGGGTATAAAATACAGGGCGGTTATACAACCCTCCATTGGCAATGGAAGCATAGGCAGCCGCCATTTCAATTAAGAGCACGCCGCGGGTAAAGCCGCCGATGGGCAATACATAGTTGCGGTCGGTTACCCAGCGCCCGTGCGACCATTCGCCTTCTACCAAGGTAGAAAAGCCCAAACGCTGCAAATATTGCCACATGGTGTCCAGCCCTACGGTTTCCATGCCTGCGCGTACGCTTACCACGTTACCCGAATGGTAAATGGCACGGCGCGCGGTATTAATACCTTCAAAGGGCGGGTTGGAATACCAGTTATTTACACGGTGGGGCGGATTAATTCCGTAGTTGCAATAAATATACAGCGGAATATCATCAATTACCGACGCAGGGGACATTAGCCCAAGGTCAAAGGCAGGTAAAAACGGTACAAGGGGCTTCATTTGGCTACCGGGGGAGCGCTCTGCCTGTGTAGCACGGCAGAAGGCACGGCTGGTTTGCTTCTCGCCTCGAATGCCCCGCATCGCAAGTACATGCCCTGTGTGGTGGTCCATTAATACAAAGGCGGCTTGGGGCTGTAAGGTAATAAGGGGGGTCTCCCCTGTAATTTCATCATATTCGCCGCCGGCAACCTCCTGCCGAATGCGTTCCTTAAAGGCTTCCACTTCTTCCTCGCTGCGCGCAAGGTATTCGCGCCTAAAATTGGTGACTATGCCCGAAATTTGGTCGCGTACAGATATACGAAAATCCACGTGTATACGAAAATCCTGTTGGGGGAAGTTATCCGGGTCCATAAAATGGCGGTCTACCACTTCCTGCATTTCTAAATTTTGCACGGAATATATGCGCAGCCCGCCCGTAAAAATTTCGCGGTACGCCAAGGCGGGGGACCAACCGTTTAACTCCATTAAATCGTTACGCAATTGGGCCACCAACGCATCATGGAAGCAACACATGGTAGACGTCACCGCCATGGTAGAGCCATCGCGCACCATGGTTGCAAACACGTCGCCCGTCATGGCTTCAAAGTGTTCCTCCTCGGTAATAAACCCAAGGCGCAGCATGTTGCGCAGTACATCCTGTGCGCGTTGCCAATTGCGTTCGGGAAAGCGGTCGGGGGCAAGCCACGTAGGGTTCTGCGTTATCGCCGCAATTACCGCCGACTGAGCAATATTTAAATCGGCGGCATCAATGCCAAAATAAAAAACCGAGGCAGCCTGTACCCCATAATTTTGCCTGCCAAGGTTTATTTCGTTTAAATACATTTCTAAAATAAATTCCTTTGCCAAAATACGGCAGCCCAAACGGTACGTAAGTTCACGCTCCATTTGCACCGCTAAATACTGCTCCTGCAACTTCCAAACAAGCTCGCCTTCAAAGAAGCCGAAAATATTTTTAATTAACTGCTGGGTAATGGTACTTGCGCCCTGGGTACCCGAGTCTGTAGTAAGCGCGGAGTGCAGCGCACGCCCAATACCGCGTATATCTATGCCGTTGTGCTGCCAAAAGCGTTCATCTTCAATCGCAACAATGGCATCAATCATGTGGGGGGAAATTTCATCTAACGAAACAATGACACGGTTTTCGCCCCCGTGCAGGAAGCGAAGCTCCTCACCCGTATTTCCGCACACAATTATTGAGGAATACACCCCGGGGCTAATGTCGCTCAAGTCCAATTCCGGCGCGGCTTGTAAAATACCAATCCACAAGCCCAAGCCCATAGCCGCCACCGCAAGCCCGCCAACCAGCCCTACCGCAAGCACCACGCGCAAGGTTAGCAAGCCAATCTTATTGCGCACCCTTGTCGCTTGCGAATTTAACTGTCTGCGTCGCCTGTTATTACCAAAGGTCGAATAGTCCATAATTTCTACTCCTTATCCGCGGAATCGTTTTTCCTGCTCATACGCTTTTATCACCCGTGCATTGTCGGTGGGCAGCAACTTAGGTTTTGGCTTCAACCCCGTTTGCCCTGCGGGAACGGGCGGCGCAAGCGTACCAAGTAATTCGTTATTCTTCTCTTCCAGCACACGTATTTTAATATCCAAATCCATTACCCGCCGTATATGAATTTGCAATTGCCCTACCTGCGGCTTATACAAATGCTGCTGTGCATCCAGCTCTGCCCCAATATCCTTGAGCATTGCCTCAAACATATTATCGCAACCCTTAACCGTGTCAATTTGCGGTTGCTTCTCTTTATTCATTTCCAGCAAAAAACCGCGCACCTCTTCAAAAGGCATTCCGCTTTCTATCACGGTGCGCTGGTTTTCGGTAATATTTACAATCTCGTTAAGGGCGGCTTCCTTCCGCTTTAAACCTTCAAGCAGAATAGAAAGCTGGGTTTCCATGGGGTCTGTCACTATAAAAACCTCCCACGACGCGCATTATAGTACAGCTTGCCCAGTCTTTGCAAGAAAAAGGGCGGACAACAAAAAAGCCACCCATTAATAGGGTAGCTTTCCAAGTTCATTACAAAGTCATTGCAAGGTCAATTCATTGGTTACTTCATAACCCGCTGCACGCTTGGTACTTTCTTTGCAGGTACGGGCTTAGGTTCGGGTGTGGTATTTTCTGCTTCGTTGCCGTCATTGCCGTTATCCGTTTCGGGTGCGGGCTGCGGTCTGGTCGAAGGCTTTACAGGTACTTCGGGTGTAATGGGCTGTACTTCGCCTTCAACAGCGGTACAGGGAACGGTACGGCAATCGCCGTCGCGCAGGGCAATATTTGCCTCGTCTACGCGCAGGTTGCGGTGGGCACGATTATTTACATAATCACGGTTGGTTGTATCATTTGTGTAATCAAAGGTATGGTTTACCGTGTTCCCAAGACCGCGCGTATTACGTGTATTGTTGTGGCGCACGCCGTCATTTTGGTAGTTATGACCAAGACCGCGGGCATTGTCGGTTACGTTGCGGGTATTGCGGGTGTTACGTGTGCTGCGGGTTACGGAATCTACAAGGCGTTCGCCGTTATAGTTACCTTCGTTGTTTTCGGGCAATGCACCCGAGGAACAAGCCGTAATGCCTAGTACGCCAACCAACGCGGCGCCGGCAAGTAAAGCTCTTAACTTCATTGGTGTTTCCTCCCTCTTGTTAAAAAAAGAATCGCTTCACAATTTATGTGTGCGATTCTAGTGTGGACCATTTCTAAAAATTTATTCGTTACTTATGCGAAAAAATTTGCCCGTCCGTTTTTGAGGGGAAAACCGGGGCAAAATCCTTTAAGCGGGCAACAATTGCGTCAACTATCCATACCTCGCCCGCATAGTGAGAAATATCTACCAGCGTTATGCCCGCTTCAACGGCATCGTGTACGCCATGGTAACGCAAATCGCCTGTAATAAACACGTCGCACCCTTTTTCCTGCGCCGCTTTCCAGTACTGCGCATGAGAGGCATCGCCCCCGCACAAGCCCGCTTTTTTAATAATTGTACCGCCGTCACCCGCATAACGAATGCCGGATAAGCGCAAATCCGCTTTCACTTGCTCTGCAAAATCCGCAAGCGGCATAGGCGCTGCAAGCAGCCCAACCAACCCTATTCCCTGATGTTCGTCTGTTTCGCCAACCAGTGGGCTTGCATCTTTTAAATGCAACCGCCGAAATAAGCAATCATTTACCCCGTCCGGGGCTTTGTCTAAGTTAGTATGCGCGGCATACAGCCCAACGCCCGCCCGCGCCAGGGCAAGCAGCTTGCGCCCCGTTACCGTTTCCGTAGTAATTTTTTTCAACGGGTCGTGTATCAGCGGGTGGTGCGTAATAAGAAAGTCATACCCGCCCGCAAGGGCTTCTTTTATTACGGCGTCGGTCGCGTCCAGGGCAACAAGCACTTTGGTCACGGGCTGCGTTGGGTCGCCAAGCAGCAAGCCCACATTATCCCATTCCTCTGCCCATTGGCGCGGCGCCCAATTTTCCAACACTTCAATGATGCGCCCCGCCGTTACCTGTGCATCAGCCACCGTATTCCTCGCGCAGCCATATAAGGCGCTGGGCATATTCGTCCGCTTTTTCACCCGTTGCGCCCCCGTCAAGGAAGCCTTGCAGGCGGTCAATTTCAATTTTTAAATAATCTCTCCACTGCGGGTCAACGGTTAAATGCTTGCCCAGCGAATATTCCTTATCCGTCCAGCCCATGGGATTATTAGAAGGCGTAACTACCAAAATTACGTGGAAGCGCTCTACCTCCAGCGCCAATTTTTCATCTGCAATAAAATAGCCTAAGCGGTGCAGGTTTTTGCGCAGCTTCATCGTATCGTGCTGCGGCTGAAGCACAAGGCGGGTGCAAGTTTTCGCCTTTGCGCTGCCTCGTTCAAGAATGCCGACTATGTTCATACCGCCAATGCCTGTGATTACGGCAACATCGGCTTCGTTTTCGTTTAACGGGTCAAACCCGTCGCCAAGGCGGGTGAAAATGCGGTCATTTAATTTTGCGTTATATATGTTTGTCACGGCTTGTCCCAGCGGCCCCGGGGCTATATCACAGGCGATGGCACGCACGCACATGTTCGACTTTATCGCCGCAATGGGCAGCTGTGCATGGTCTGTGCCAATGTCTGCAAGCGTGGCGCAGTCGCCGCCGATAACGGACAACGCAACCGCAAGGCGCGCAGAAAGGTTGGCATTCTTGCCCGGTTCATTTAAACGATACGATGTACTCATGTCAATCACTCCTATAATTTAGTCAAGATAATCCTTCAATTTTTTGCTCCTGCTGGGGTGGCGTAATTTGCGAAGCGCCTTCGCCTCAATTTGGCGGATACGCTCGCGCGTTACGTTGAATTCTTTGCCTACTTCCTCCAAGGTGCGGGCGCGCCCGTCGTCCAGCCCAAAGCGCAAGCGAAGCACCTTTTCTTCGCGGTCGGTCAAAGTGTCCAGCACTTCGAAGAGTTGTTCCTTTAACAAGGTAAATGCCGCCGCTTCCGAAGGGGCGGGAATATCGTCGTCGGGGATAAAGTCGCCAAGGTGGGAGTCTTCTTCCTCGCCGATTGGCGTTTCCAGCGAAACGGGGTCTTGCCCTATTTTGAGAATTTCGCGCACCTTTTCCACGGGCATTTGCATTTCCTTGGCAAGCTCGTCAGGTGAAGGGTCGCGCCCTAATTCCTGCAATAATTGCCGCGAAACGCGGATAAGCTTGTTTATCGTTTCCACCATATGCACGGGAATGCGAATGGTACGGGCTTGGTCTGCGATGGCGCGGGTAATTGCTTGGCGTATCCACCACGTAGCATAAGTGCTGAATTTGTATCCCTTTTTATAATCGAATTTTTCCACCGCCTTAATTAGCCCAAGATTGCCCTCTTGGATTAAATCCAAAAACAGCATACCCCGTCCAACATAACGCTTGGCAATGCTGACCACAAGGCGCAGATTGGCTTCCGCTAAGCGGCGTTTTGCATTTTCGTCCCCTGCTTCCATACGCTGGGCAAGGTCTACTTCCTCCTCGGCGGTAAGCAAGGGCACCTTGCCGATTTCTTTTAAGTACATACGCACGTGGTCGTCAATGTTAATCGCACCCTCCACGGCGGCAAGGTCGATTTCTTTTTCTTTCTCCACGTCGTTAATCATGCCGCTGGAAAGCTCTACGCCTTGGCTTTCTAACCATTCGTAGGCTTTTTCCACTTGGTCCGGGTCCAGGTCAATGTCGCCCAGAAATTCCATAATCTCCTTGTGGTCCAGCGTGCTTTTGTTCTTTTTGCCGATAATTACCAGTTCTTGCAGGCGGTTCATCAACAGCGGGTCTTCAAAAGGTTTCAAAGAAACACCTATCCTTTCACTTCTTGCATATTTTTAACCATTTGTCAAGGTTATATACTGTGTGTGTAGTGACTTCTTGCGTAACATGAGGGTTTGTACGGTTTGCAAATCGTTTTTTGCGCCAAAGTGTTCTATTTGTGCGTCAATATAGGCACGCTTGATGAGGGACGCCATTTCGTTTAAGGATTTTTCCATTTCCGCGCTTGTGTTATAGGTAATGGGCTTTGCAAAAATTTCCGCCGCTTGTTGCTGCGCTTCCGTAGTTTCGAAGCGGGAAACAATATCGGCGGGGGCAATTTTTATACTTTCCTGCGCCACGGAATATGCCATGCTTAATAATTGTACTTGCGTTGGGTCGCCCATTTCTTCGGGCGGCATGTAATTAACCAAGGCGCGGGCGGTCGTTGGGTATGTTAGCGCCATGCATAGGAGCGCTTTTCGTGCTTCTATAAGCCCCGGGTCATCTTTTCCCCTGCGGGTGCGTATACGCATTGGCGTTGGGGCTTGTCCACCGTCTTTGGCGGTTTTGTCCCGTAATTTCTTTATTTCTTCGTAAATGGCAACGGGTGCGATTTGCGAGTCGCGTGCGGTTTCCTGCACGTAGGCGTCGGTTTCAATTTCGCTTGCAAGGGGGGCAAGCAGTGCTGCCGCTTCTTGGGTAAAACGCACGCGGTCTTCCGTATTTTCCATATCAAATTGCTTGCGCACTTGGGCAATTTGAAACGCCGTATGTCCCTTTGCGCCCGCAAGCAATTGCTTTAGCTTGTCCACGCCGTGTTTTTGCAAAAATTCGTCGGGGTCTTTTGCGTCGGGTACTTGCAAGACCTTCGCCCGAAGCCCGCCGTCCAGCAAAATAGGTACCGACTTTTGCGCCGCCTTTGTACCCGCTTCGTCACTGTCTAATAGAAGCAGTGCCGTTTCGCACCCTGCACGGCGCAGTAATTGTACATGCCGCGCTGTCAGCGCCGTCCCAAGCACACCCACCGTATTGGTAATGCCCGCTTGAAACAAGGCGAGTACGTCCATATAGCCTTCTACGATAATCAGCTCTTTTGCGCGGGTTTTGCGTGCCAAATTTAATGCGTATAACTGGCTGCTTTTGCTAAATAGCGGCGTTTCGGGGGAGTTTAAGTATTTTGCCTCTTCTAAGCCTTCCTGCATGATGCGCCCGCCAAAGCCTACCACCCGCTTGCCCGTATCAATGATGGGAAACATGAGCCGCCCACGGAAAACATCGTAATAGCGGCGTTCATCCTTATGGCTTTTTTTTAACAAACCTGCTGTATGTAAGTCCTCCAGCGAGGCTTCGTTTCCTTTTGTAAGGTGTTTGAGCAGCCCGTCCCATTTGTCGGGAGAAAGCCCCAAGCCAAACAGGGCTTGCATTTTTGGCGTTACGCCGCGTTTTTCCAAATAATCCCGTGCATTTTTTGCCTCGGGGGTATCGGCGCGAAGTTGGTCGTAGAAAAACCGCGCCGCAAGCTTGTTGTATGCCGCGGCTTGGGTACGCTGGCGTTGCTTTTTCCCGTCCCCTTGCGCGGAACCCGCCGTGGGCAACAGGAAGTGTACCCTGTCTGCCAACAATTTAAGCGCATCCACAAAGTCCATATGCTCGAACCGCATCACAAAGGTAATGACATTGCCCCCTGCGCCGCAACCAAAGCAGTGGAAAAACTGGGTATCCACATTTACCGTAAAGGAGGGCGTGTTCTCCTGATGGAAGGGGCACAGACCCCAGTGCCGCCCGCCGCGCATCCGCAACGCCACATAAGAACCCACTACGTCCACTATGTCGTTTTGGGCGCGTACCTCTTGTATTACTTCGTCGGAGTAGAACATGGGACACAACCCCTACCGCGTTTTTGACGCATAGGGTAATTCGACGCGGATTTTAATTATCCTTTTTTGACAATCCTACATAGGGTGAAGTATCGCAGAGTGAGTACAAAAGCCTCTTGTGGGGCGTTGCCCCAACCCCAACCGATTACAATCTGTAATCGGTTGGGATTTTTCAAAATCAAAATAAATCCCTAAAATGCGGCGTTTTTGTTGCGGAAAGGCATAAAAAACGCCTTCAAAAACCGTTGTTTTTGCGCGTTATTTTTTTGCATTTTTTCGCTCCGCAGACTTTTTTATCCGACCCACGTAATATTATACAGAATATAATATTGCAGGAGGTGATTGTACATGGGTATCCCCGTAGCGGGTATTTTATTAGAGGGTTGCGTGCTTTCTTTTTTGATTAGCGCCGACGAATACGGCTACAGCCTAACCCAGAAAGCAAAGGACGCCCTTGGGGTTTCCGAGTCCACTTTATACCCCGTAATGCGGCGGTTACAAACGGATAATTGTTTATCGACCTATGATGTACCCCACAACGGGCGCAACCGCAGGTACTACCGCATAACCGAGCGGGGGCGTGCAAAGTACAGGGAATGTGCCGAGGACTGGCGCATATTTAAGGAAAACATTGACGGGATTCTACACAAAAATTTACAGGAAGGGACGTATAGAAATGACGAAAACACAATTTCTTGACCAGCTGGATTATAAGCTGCGGGTGCTTCCCCTAAGCGAGCGGCGGGACGCGCTGGATTACTACGAAGGCTATATCAACGACGCCAACGGCGAGGAAAACGCCATCGCCCAACTAGGCACCCCGGGGGAGGTCGCCGCCAACATTCTGGCAGAATACGTGGCAAAGGCCCCTTCCCGAAGGGATGAACCCGAACACAGGGTGGGATTTACCGGGCGCAAAAAGCACAAGCTTGCTTGGGCGCTCATCATCGCCTTCTTCGCGTTGCCTGTGGGCTTACCCTTTATTATTGCGGCGGGGGCTACGGCATTTGGGTTATTTATTGCCTTGTGTTCCATTGTATTTTCCCTGTGGGTTACAGGGGGCGCCTTTATTTTGGCGGGCATTGTCACCTTGTTTTCCGCAGTCTTTGTCTTTTTCCAAGGCGCGGGCTTTGGCGTAATGGTGGCGGGCATTGGGTTTATGTCCCTGGGGCTAGGCATTTGGAGCATTCGCTTTGCGATGTGGTGTACAGGGGGCTTTACTTGGATAACCCGCTACGTTGCCCGCAAAATTAGAAACCGAAACGAAGGGAGCGCTGTTTATGCAGAACCACAACGACTTCAATAACGAAGAACATTACGAGGAAACCTACCCCCGTAAACGCAAATTTTCATGGAATAAAATCGCCCTTGTGCTATTTATCCTCGGCGTTTTACTCTTTGCCATGGGTTGGGGAAGTGGGGCGCGGGGAGGCATCATTTTCTTCCAAAGCGGGGCCTTCCAAGTACGGTCGGAAAGCGGCGGCACCCAAACCCATTGCCTGGTCGATATGATTCGTGGCGCTGAGAATAATCATGAAAGCTTCCACAGCGTAGACATTGGCGCCACCTATATGAACATTGTCATACTCCCCGCAACGGGCAACGATTACCGCCTGGAGGTACAGGGCAGCTTTGAGCCCCAAATCACCCTAACAAACGGCGTCCTCACCATTCGGGATGCACACAGGGGGCAAAGCGCAATGTCCCAATGGTGGGTAATGGACTTAAATTTCACCCGTCACGAGCTGCGCCTGTACCTGCCCGCAACGGCGTACTACGAAATAACGGCGGCGGCGACCTCGGGCAACGTTCACTTGGAAGGGCTAACCTCCGAAACCCTTACCGCACGCGCCGCCAGCGGCAATGTACGGGTGGTAGACTTCCACGCCCCCAATGCCACCCTAAACAGTACCTCGGGGAATGTGCGGCTGGAAAATTCCTTCACCCGAGAAGCCACCTTGCGGGCAACCTCGGGGAATGTTGTGGTACGGGGAAGTACCATCGGCAACCTTAATGCCAACAGTACCAGCGGCAACGTTACGGTAGAGGCAACCACCTTGGAGGGCGGCACGGCGATTCTGCGCTCCGTTTCGGGCAATGTGCATTTTACGCGGGAAAATACACCCCAACACCCCAACGACGTGCATTACAATGTCCAAACCGTGACGGGGACAATCCGCATAAACAACAACCGCATTCAAGGCAGAGACGCCCTCTTTTTCACTGCCGACCCGGAACCCCCTTTCCACATAACCGCAGGCACCACCAGCGGCAATGTTCGGCTGGAGTTTTGAGGATGGGTGGGTGAATATATTAAAACCTTGGGGACTCCGTCCCCAAACGAGCGACAATTGCTTCGCAATTGCGCGTGCCTGCAAACTTTTTGAAAAAAGTTTGACAAAAACTACTAGCATTATCCACTTCGCCGCTAACGGTCACAAAATCGGCACAAGATTTGAGCGAAATTTTTATGCCATTTTTAGCATTGAATATTGCATTATCGTTTAAATAACGTATATTCAAATGATACTTTTTCCTTGTCAACAATGTACGTTGTTATAAGATTCGATAACAAGCTTGTAAGCACTGATTTATCAGGATGGCAATGCCTTTTATCATCTATTCCGGCACTTATTATTGCTTTTCCCCTTTTTTTTGCGAGAAGTTCCATTACCAATGCCTCGTTATAATTATGTTCTGAACCATGATGTGGGATTTGCAATAAACCCATATACTTCTTTACAGATTGAATCAATTTGACTACAAAGTTTGACTTTAAGTCCGCATCTCCACAATACAAACATCCGGGAAAATCAGAAAATCGCCCACTTATTTGATAATCCGAATAAATTCCCATCCAGCACGCTAAATTGCATTTAGTGTATGACAAAAGCATCATGGAGTTGATGTTAAATTTTTGTTTCCCTCCTATTATTTTCTCGTAGCATTTAATGAGTATATTCTTTTTTGAAATATAATAATTACTATCAGATAAGCGATTAATGTCAATACCAACCCTTGACAATTCATTTATCAATCCTTGTTTATACTTGGAGCAGTTGATGTTATATGGTTTAAGCTCCCATAATAATTCGGTAATTCTTCGGTTGCCATATATATTTATCGTATGTCCAGACCTTATTGTGCTTGGTATATTTTCTACACGAAACGCTTCATCAAAATTTGGGACCTCTGCTCTAGCATCCATCACCGATTCTTCAAAATTAAACCCCTCATCTACACTGCTGACTTGAATTACTTCGGCTTCTGGCGCATATTCACGCAGAAATGCTATAGGGTCAATAATAAAACGCGCTGTTAATTCAAGTTCAGCCGTGTCCATTTCATCAAAACATACACGATTCATAAGCACTGAAATATGCTTCGCAGCATCATCCATGTACGGTATGATGATTTTTTTAACCTTTACCCTTTTTAACAGATGAGGCACGCCATTAATATGGTCTGCATGAAAGTGAGAAATGAATAACATTTCAATATTTTCATTTTTATATGTGTTTTTATTAATCGCATGTTTATATTGCGGGCTATTTCCGCCACAATCATAAATTATTCTGCATCCTTCAAACAATCGTTCTGAATAAAATGCACCTTGCCCCACCGGGTAAAATTCACGCCATATATGCATCCCCATACATCCTCCAATTAGTAACAATTTTGAATAATAATTTCCCAGCTTCCTATTGCATCAAAAACTTGATGATAGTATGATTATATCTTTCGCATGAAAAAAAGACAAACTATGTCCCACAAAAAAGTTTGCCATCGTTCTCAACCAACTGATTACAATCTGTAATCGGTTGGTTTTGTACGGGCATAAAATAAATCCTGCATCTACGGGATTTTTTGCAGGAATGAGGGCAAAATAATGCTTGCAAAAACAGGTTTTTTTGCGCCCCGCCCTTGACCTTTCCCCACCTTTCGCATATACTTCCCGCGAAAAATTGTGTACGAAAGGGTGTTTCATTTGAAATATTTAACCGTTGACCAAATCCGAGAGAAATTCTTGGATTTTTTTATTGCAAAAAACCACTTGGTTGTGCCCAGCTTTCCCGTTGTACCGCAAAATGATAACTCGTTGCTGTTAATCGCGGCAGGCATGGCGCCGCTAAAACCGTATTTTACGGGGCAGCAAACGCCGCCAAGCCTGCGCATGGCAACCTGCCAAAAATGCATTCGCACCACGGATATTGAAGAGGTAGGCAAGGACGACAGGCACAATTCCTTCTTCGAAATGCTGGGCAATTTCAGCTTTGGTGACTATTTTAAGAAGGAATGTATCCCTTGGGCGTGGGAATTTGTGACACAAGTAATGGAAATTCCTGCGGACAAGCTGTGGATTTCGGTATACGAAGAGGACGACGAAGCGGCAGAAATTTGGCAAAAGGACGTAGGCATTCCCGCCCAGCGCATTGTGCGCTTGGGTAAAAAGGATAATTTCTGGGAGCATGGCGCGGGCCCCTGCGGGCCATGCAGTGAAATTCATTTCGACCGCGGTGCGGAAGTGGGTTGCGGCAAACCCGACTGCGCCGTTGGCTGTGAATGCGACCGCTATTTGGAATTTTGGAATTTAGTGTTTACACAATTTAATTGCAATGCCGACGGCAGCTATACCCCGCTGGAAATGAAAAATATTGACACGGGTATGGGGCTGTCCCGTATGGCTATGATTATGCAGAATGTTTACAGTGTCCATGAAATTGACGACGCTGCGCGAATCCGCGAAAAAGTGCGCACCCTTGCGGGTATTACAAGCACGGAAACGGCGGAGCAAAAAGTAGCGATAAACATTATCGCCGACCACATCCGTTGCGTCACCATAATGGCGTCAGACGGGGTGCGCCCCGGCAGCGAAGGGCGCGACTACGTGCTTCGCCGCCTGTTGCGCCGCGCTGTACGGTATGGCAGAAACATTGGGCTAAAACAATTCGCAGGCGAAGTGGTGCAAACGGTTATCGAAGTTTGCGGAAAGGCATACCCCAATCTGGTGGAAAAATCCGTAAATATTTTACAAACCCTCACGGCAGAGGAAGCACGCTTCCTGGAAACATTGGAAACGGGGCTAACCCTGCTGCAAAAGTACGTGGACGAGCTTAAAACGGCGGGAAAAAAGGAACTTAACGGCGAGGACGCCTTCAAATTATACGATACCTTCGGCTTCCCCCCCGACATTACGCGGGAAATTTTAGAGGAATCGGGGCTGACCTTCGACCAAGCAGGCTTCGACGCACAAATGCAAGCCCAAAAAGACCGCGCCCGCGCCGCGCGGGGTACGTCAACTTTTATGGGCGCAGACGAAACGGTGTACCACCAACTTCCCCCCAATTTACCCACGGAATTTATCGGCTACGAGCATGTAACGGGGGAAGGCAAAATCCTTGCCATCGTGGCTAACGGCGCGGTGGCGCAGGAAGCGACCGCAGGGCAAGAGGTAGCGCTGGTGCTGGACCGCACTCCCTTCTACGCCGCGTCGGGGGGGCAAAAGGGCGACATCGGCGTGCTTACCATCGGCGATAAAAACGCCCCCACCTGCGAAATAGAAATTACCGACTGCCTAACCGTAGCGGGGGAAAACCGCGTACACATAGGCAAAATAAAAAATGGCAGCGTAAAGATTAACGATATTGTCACCGCAAGCATTGACGCGTGGCAACGGCATTTCACCTCCCGCAACCACACCGCAACCCACATTTTACAACGGGTGCTAAAGGAAATTTTGGGCGACCATGTAGAGCAAGCGGGCTCAGAGGTAACCCCCGACCGCCTGCGGTTTGACTTCACCCACCACGCCCCCCTTACTGCGGAAGAACGCGCCAACGTGGAAGATGTAATTAACGCCTTACTCATCGCCCAGCACCCCGTCACCACCATCGAAACCACCTTAGAGGACGCCCGCAAGCAGGGCGCACTTGCCCTATTTGGCGAGAAATACGGCGACACGGTACGCATGGTAAAAATAAACGATTTGACCTTGGACTACAGCATCGAATTGTGTGGCGGCACACATGTTTCCAACACGGTGGAAATCGGCACGTTTAAGCTGCTTTCGGAAAACGGCATCGCCGCAGGGGTGCGCCGTATTGAAGCCACCACGGGCAAACGCGCCATCGAAATGTATCGCGACGCGGCGGCACACATGACAGAAATCGCCGACTTGCTAAAAGCCCCCCAGCACGAAATTCCCGCAAAAATTGCTGCGCTGCTGGCAGAAAACAAGGAGCTAAAAAAAGCCGCCGACCGCCAAAAAGCGGAAGCCGCCAAGGGGCAAATTGAGGAAATCGCTAAAGATATACTTGAATCCGCAAGTAAACATGGCGAATTTACGCTCATAACCGCAAAACTGGACAATTACGACATCGAAGCACTGCGCCAACTTTCCGATAAATTGAAGGCGAATTTTAATAGCGGCGCCTTACTCCTTGCCGCGACCAATGAAGGCGGCGCGGTACAGTTCCTCGCTTCCGCTACGGACTGCGCCGTAAAAACGGGCATTCACGCGGGCAACATTGTAAAAGCCGCCGCAACCCTGTGCGGGGGCAACGGCGGCGGGCGCCCCAACCACGCGCAAGCGGGGGGGAAAGACGCATCACAAGTAGACGCCGCCCTTTCCCAAGGCTTGGCACAAATGAAAGAAATGCTGGGGGAATAACCATGGAAACCGAAAAAAAGGCGGGCTTTTTTTCCCGCATAAAAGAAAGCCTGACCAAAACCCGCGAAAGCCTGCAAACAGGCGTAAACCAAGTGTTTGCCGCCTTCCACAAGGTAGACGAGGAACTCTTTGAAGAGCTGGAAGAAGC
This sequence comes from Defluviitaleaceae bacterium, assembly GCA_009786535.1. Classification (GTDB taxonomy): domain Bacteria; phylum Bacillota; class Clostridia; order Lachnospirales; family WQUN01; genus WQRX01. The sequence goes on from WQRX01000033.1 coordinate 30,152, forward strand.
GCTTATTTTAGCGGACATGGGCGTAGAAACATCCCTCGCCATTTTAGAAAACGTGCGCGAACAGGTAAAATTGCGCCGCATTTCCGAAGCCCAAGGCGTAAAGGAATTACTCGCCGAGGAAATTGCCAATATCATGACCGCCGACGTTACCCCCTTCGACCCCATCTTCCCCGCCGTATTTCTCATCATTGGCGTAAACGGCGTGGGCAAAACCACCACCGTTGGCAAAATCGCAAAATGGTATAAAAGCGAGGAAAAATCCGTGCTGGTAGCCGCGGCAGATACCTTCCGCGCCGCCGCCATAGACCAGCTTGCCGTATGGTGCGACCGCGCGGACGTTCCCCTCATTCGGCAGGGCGAAAATTCCGACCCTGCGGCGGTTATCTTCGACGGCGTTTCCGCCGCTAAGGCACGCAATACCGACCTGTTGCTCTGCGACACCGCAGGTCGCCTGCACAACAAAAAGAACCTCATGGACGAGCTAAAGAAAATACACCGCATCGTGTCTACCCAGCACGAAGGGGCACACAAGGAAGTGCTGCTCGTGCTGGACGCAACCACGGGGCAAAACGCCATCCAGCAGGCAAAGCTCTTCATGGAAGCCGCCGATATTACGGGCATCATCCTCACCAAGCTGGACGGCACAACCAAGGGCGGCATGGTGGTTTCCATTAAAAAAGAGCTGGACATCCCCGTCCGCTTCGTCACGGTTGGGGAGGGCATCGACGACATCCAGCCCTTTGACGCGGCGCTCTTCGCGAAAGCGCTGTTTTCTGAATAAAATTCTCATCAAAACGCGCATAATCCCTGCGCGTTTGTACATACTACCCCCATGAAAACCTCACTTAAAAAACATATCACCGCCATCATAGGCACGGTTGCGGGCATTGCCAACGGCTTATTTGGCGCAGGCGGCGGGACAATTCTTGTCCCCGCGCTGGAGCGGTTTATCCCGTTGGACACACACAAGGCACACGCAACAGCGCTGGCAGTAATGCTTCCCCTTTCCATTGTGAGCGCGGTGATTTACACCCTTTCCAATCAGGTGGAAGTACAATGGCTAACGGTTTTATATGTATCCGTCGGCGGGCTGGTGGGCGGCATAATCGGCGCAAAACTGCTTAAAAAGCTCTCCGCCGCGTGGTTAAATATTTTATTTGGCTTATTCCTTGCGGTAGGCGCAATTAGGATGCTCTTCGCATGAATTGGCTGTGGTATATACTCATCGGACTTGCGGCGGGTATTGTCAGCGGAATGGGCATTGGCGGCGGCGCGGTGCTTATCCCCGCGCTAACGATTTTGCTTTCCGTTGGGCAACGCGAAGCCCAGCATATTAATTTGCTATTTTTCATTCCCACCGCAATTTTTGCCTTGCGCACACACGTAAAGGAAGGCAATATAGAAAAAAAAGGCTTGCTAAAACTCGCCTTGTTTGGGGTGATGGGCGTCGTCCCCGCCGCGTTAATCGCCGTGCGAATGGACGCAAACTGGCTACGCAAGGGCTTCGCCGTATTCTTGCTGTGCATGGCGGTATATGAACTGGTGAAGGGGTATAAAAAATGGAAGCAAGGTAAGAAAAATAACCTCACATAAATACCCACGTGGGAAACCATGCATGAAATGTACGCACAAACCAAACATTCATAGGCACACCCGAAAGCACGGGATAGAAAAACACAAACAACGCGATAACCACCGCAACATACCCATAAATTATTTTTTTATTATTAATAAATCTTTGAAAAAACCATGTAATCAACAATACCACAAAGGGCACACTGGGGAAATAATGATAAATAAACGTCAACCGACTTACAAACGCCCAAGGCAAAAACTGCACCGCATATGCAATTAATAAAAACAACGGTATATAGTAACGCCCCAAGGTTTTCATCTTTAAAGCCACCCACCCCACCGCAAACCAAGTTACCAAAATCCCCACCCACCATATAGCAGGGTTGCCAAAGGAAGTCATTCCCGCATTTACCGTGGGGTATAAACGGTTTACATAAATCCAAATTGGGCGCACCATAATGGGCCAGCTCCACCAGTTGGAGGCAAAGCCATGCTCCGCCACCAACCCTGCATGGTAGGAAAACATGTGATTTTGGTTATCCCACGCGGCACGAATGCCCTCGCCCTGCGCCAAAATAAAGGGGATATACGACAACGCATAAATTGTTACAGGCAACACGATAAAAAACATAAAGCAGGACAAAAACGTCAGCAACGTTAACCGCGCCTCATATTGCGGCTCGGCTTTATAAAGCTTGTACAACGCAGGGAAAAATAAAATCGGCAAGCCAATTGCCCCGTACACCCCCTGCCACTTGGAAGCAATGGCAAGCCCCATCATTGCGCCGCACAGCGCAAGATACATTAACGAACGGCGTAAAAATTTCGTGCGGTCGTAGGTGGGTTCCTCTGCAAAAAAATTCACCTCACGAATATATAAATACATACAAAAATACATGGCAATCACAAAAAATGTCACATAGGTGTCAATGGTGGCAAGGCGCGTTTGCGCAAATCGCATAAAGTCAAATGAAAATATGAGCGCGGCAAACAACGCCCAGCGGTTAGACCGCAACAAAACCCGCACAAAGGCGAATAAAAGCGGCACCATCAGTACGCCGAACAATGTACCCGGCAGGCGCCATGCAAAGGGCGTCATGCCAAAAAAATACACGCTGGCGGCGATAAAATTCTTACCCATGGGCGGGTGGGTCGTCTCGTATACCCGCAAGCCGTGGACAAATTCGTAGCCCGTGCGCGGGTGGTAAATTTCGTCAAAATAGGTACTGTTCATAAAGCTGCGCCGTTCGGGGACTAAGTGCTGCTCGTCGGTAAGGGCAAGGGCGTTTTCCGACGTGCCAAAACGGGTTATCTGTACGCCGTCCGCATCGCGGAAGGCAATTTCCTGCAAACGCAAATCCCAACCCGTAGCGGTAATTAAAATAAAGCGCGCTTCCGCATCCACAGCGACATTTGTCCAATAAAAAACATTCGCGCCGGTAATGGTATGTAGGGCACTCCATTCGATGGCATCGTGCGACGCGCGAAGCGTAAAGCCTTGGTCGTGCCGCGCCCCCATTCTAAACTGTACGGCGGAAAGTTGCACCACTTCCCCAAAGTCGATAAGGGCATGTTCGCCCCGCTCGGGCACCCACGAGGTTTGCGGGGCAACGCGGTCACCCAAACGGGCAAAGGAAATTACCGCAACCACTAACGTTAACAGCACTATTGCCAGCCAATCTTTACGCGTCATTTTTTCGCTCATAACCGCACCTTTCTGTGTGTGCTCCATATAAATGAAAGCACAAGCCCCGCCGCAAGCCCAATATTTGCCCAACCAACGGGAACGATGTACGGCGTAAGCACGGTAAAATCCCACCCCGCGTGGTACGCCCTAAGTACAGCAATGCAGTTGATATAAAACGTACCGCTTGCCAAAATATACAGTGAAAAGTTATGTCGGCGTGGGCATTCCATGGCATACAGCAACAAAAATAGCATAGCGGGGAATAAATACCGCTCATGCATCTTTACCGAGAACACAAAAATTAACACAAAAACGGCTGCGATAATTAACCAATAATGCGCCCCGCCATTTCTTTTATGCGCCTCCAGCGCAACCATTATTGCCGCAATAATTGCAACGGCAATAAGTACGCCCCATGTTGCGTGGCTTACACCAAAGGAAATTGCATCCAGCGGCTGCCAATTATGCCCTGTCAACGCCCAAAAGTTAAATGCATTCACACTGCTGAAATTATACATATCCAGCCCGCCGATAAACTGACGGAACACAGGGATATAATTAATCCCCTGCGCGAAAGGGAATGCCAAAACCAACATGCCCCCTACAGCAGCAAGGACAAATAACCCAAGTCTTTTTAACTCCAACCACGCATATTCCTGCGTGCGCCAATAATCAAAGGCAGAAAAAAGATATACAGGTCCAAGGAAAAGCGACTGCGGTTTAATTAAAATCGCAACGCCGTACACCATGTATGCTGCAAGCAGTCGCTTCTCGCGCAGGAGTACAAGGGAAATAAGCAAGGGAAGCAAAAATACGGATTCGACCTGCCCCCACACGCTGGAAATAAGCAAAATCGCAGGGTTAAACAGCCATAAGGCAGTAAAAAAAAGCGCCTGCTTCTCCCCCGTGCGGGGGCGTGCCAAGCGGTACACGCCGTAACCAATGGCAACGTCGGCAAGTATAGCGGGCAAAAACGTAAAAAAGTTTAACGGTGGACTTAACAATTCCCATTCAAATATACCGCGCAGCACACCAATTAACGCCAGCACATACAAGTACCCGGGCGGATAGTCCGACCACATACCCCCCGTATAAAACGCACTTAACCCATAGGCGGCTAACTGCGTCCCCCATATTTGAAAGGTGCGGATATCATTTTCAAACATAAAATCCACCCGCGCGAATAAAAAGAAACGCACAAGCAAACCCGCACACAGCAGCAACCAAATGGTATGCGGGTAAAATTTTCTAAGCATGTAATAACTCAATTCCTTTTTGTAAACGGCGTAAAGTTTCTTCCTTACCCAGCAATACAGCAATTTCCGTAGCACCGCAAGGGGTGGTAGGCTTGCCCGATAATGCCGTGCGTACCGTCCATAAAATTTGCCCCTTGGCAAGCCCCGCGCTTTCTGCCGTTTGTGCTATGACGGATTGCAAGCCTTCCCCCGTCCATTCGGTTACGCCCGCAAAAGTTTCCTGCACGGCGCGTAATGCTTGCAATGCAACGGCGGGGTCGGTTTTCATTTTCTTGTGGGTATACAAATCAATTTCGTAGGAAGGCAGGGTATCAATAAAGTCCACCAATTCCGCGCATTCCTTCACAAAAGAAACGCGGGACCGCGTAATACGCGCAAGCTCCTTCATGTCTATGCCTGCCGTTTTTACCGCCGTTTGCAAATAAGGCAGTGCCATTTCTGCGTAGACATCTAAGGGCAGGGCTTTAATGTGTTCGGCATTTACCCACGTCATTTTCTTGGGGTCAAAGGTAGAAGGCGACTTGCTGATGTGCGACGTGTCGAATATTTTTTCCAGCTCGTCCAGCGTAAAAATTTCGCGCTCGGCGTATTCGCCCGAGGGGCTCCACCCCAGCAATGCCGCGTAATTTATCACGGCTTGGGGTAAATAACCTTCGTCCAGCATTTCTAAAATGGACGCCGCCCCGTGGCGCTTGCTAATTTTTGTGCCGTCGGCGTTTTGCAATAGCGGAAGGTGTACAAAAACGGGCTTGTCCCAGCCCAGCGCATCGTACAAAAGCACATATTTGGGCGTAGAGGTAAGGTACTCGCTTCCGCGCACCACGTGGGTAATCGCCATTGCGTTATCGTCCACCACGTTGGCAAAATTGTAGGTAGGCATTCCGTCGGATTTGATAAGGATTTGGTCCTCCAATTCCCCATTGTCTATCGAAATTTCGCCGTACACGCGGTCAGTAAAGGCGGTACGCCCATCGGGGATAAATTGGCGTATTACGTAAGGCACGCCGCTGTTTAGCTTTGCCTGCACTTCGTCTTTGGATAATTTATGGCAGAAGCGGTCGTATTTTTTTAGCCCGCGCTCGTCTGCCAGCGTGTCCAGCCGTTCCTTTTCGCAGAAGCAGTAGTATGCCTTGCCTTCTTCCACCAGCTTGCGGGCGGGGGGCATATACGAATCCTTACGTTGGCTTTGAATATACGGACCGTAATTACCGCCGGTATTTGGTCCTTCGTCAAAATGCAAGCCCGTGCGGTGCAGTGTATCGTAAATAACCTGCGCCGCGCCTTCTACATAGCGGGCTTGGTCGGTGTCTTCTAAGCGCAAAATAAAAACGCCGCCGTCTTTTTTGGCAATTAAATATTCGTAGAGGGCAGAGCGTAAATTTCCTATTGTCATATAACCCGTAGGGCTGGGCGCAAAACGCGAGCGTATCATTAAAAAAACCCCTTTCTTCGCCCATAATACCAGAAATTAGGTGGCGAAGAAAGGGTCGTGCAATTACCGTCTATCTTTGGTGCGCATGCTGCGCACTTCATGTAAAAATTTTTATTCGTCCACACACAGGTTAAAATTTTCATGGGTTATCGTATGCAAGTAACGCTCTTGTGTGGTGTCAATACGTACCGTATCCAACTGCGTAAGTGTTGCAAGGGAAGGCAATACAGCGAGCCGCGCTCTAATTGCCAAAACGTGGGATAGTTCTCTGTAATGAGTACTTCCTCGCGAGTGCGAAAGGCTTCGTTCGCAATAACATATATACGCGTAACCCGCGCCAGGTCGCTGTAATACACGTTTTCGTTTTCGGGGATATCCAGCATTAGGCGCACGGCGGCTTCGATAACAGGCTCGCGGAAGGTGAAGGCCTGCGGCGCATCAATTATATTTGCCGCGTAATATTTCTCCGGAAAAACAGGAAGCCCGTTTGCCTCCATTCCCGCCAAGTACCCCAGTACAAAAACAATACACGCCGCGGCTGCCGCCAATCCTATGCGCACAAGCTTTCCCACCCATTTTTGCTCATAGGCGATTAATGCCCGTTTTAATACCTTGGCGTTTTGGTAGCGTGCGGCGGGTTCGTATGCGGTACATTTGCGGGCAATACTTTCCAGTCCTTTGTCCGGAAGGGGATAGTCGCGCTCCAAGTGCCCTGTAAGCAAATACCGAAAAAGAATACCAAGGGAATAAATATCGGTACGGTGGTCGGTTTGTTCAAAGCCGTACTGCTCGGGGGGCGCGTATACCGCCGTGCCAAAAGAAACGGTGTCTTTTTTGGCTTCTTTTTTATACAAACGGGCAATGCCAAAGTCGATAAGCGTCACCTCGTGTGTATGCGGGTTAATAATCACATTGCCGGGCTTAATATCGCGGTGAATAATGGGGTTGGGGCGGTTATGCAAAAAAATAAGAATGTCGCACAAATTTTTAATAATGCGCAGGGCATTTGTACGGCATTCAAGCGCGTGGTCGTTTACATATTCCTCTAGGGTTATGCCTTCTATGTATTCGCGCAGGGTGTAGTATTTTCCGCTGTACTGTACCTCCGATAAATACGCAGGCACACCGCGGTATGTAAGCCCTTGCAAAATCGACGCCTCGGGCGCTTCGTTAATTTTTAACACATACAAACAACCGCTTGCGATATTTTCAAGCAAATATGTTTCCGAAAGTGTGTTGACTGTCATTTGTTCAATGGGGGTGTACCGGTTTTCCCATTCGGGCGGCAGCGTAAGGAAGGTCATTTACGTTCCCCCAGCAATGGCAGTCCCTGCTCGTGCAGCATGTCTTGGGTTTCTAAAAAGGTGTGCCTGCGCGAAATGGTGAAAATAATTAATGCATCCCTTTTTATGCGCGGGCACAGCAGACTCTTCTTTGCTTTTTTTAGCAACTGCTGCGATTGCGCATAATCCAATTCAAATCCAAAGGCAAGCTGGATTACCTTATCCCGCGTGGGTTTGCGAAAGCCATTAAACAATTGATGCCCCAATGTGCGGTACAAACCCGATTTTAAAATTACATGGGCGGGCTTGCAATTTTTTGCCGCACATAACTCGTGCAGGTGCTCCACAAAGGTGGACGACTGCATTTGTGCTTCAAATCGCTTAAAATAAGAATGGATGCTGGCAGTCTTAAACAATCTGTTTAATAATGAACGGGTAGTCATGCAAACCTCCGAGGGCGAATTGGACGTATTATACACATTATATATTTTATGTAAATCGTCACTTTGAGCAAGTAAATTGTTTTTTATACCCTATGTATGTAGAATAATTGTGCAATTAATATTATTTTACGGAGGAGAATACAAAAATGAAAACTAACACCGCACAATTCGAACTGGGGAAGCAAATCAAACAACTGCGCATTGCAAAAGGCTGGACGCAACCCTACCTATGTCTTGGAGCAGAAGGTACAGAATCACAAGGTATGATATGCACCGTAAATGAATTGTCCCGCATAGAAAACGGCAAGCGCCGTCCCCATTGGAATGCATTTGAACGGCTCATGCAGCGTTTGGGCGAAGACCCAAATAAATATTTTCGTAGTTACGCCCTAACCGCCAAAGAGCAAATGCATGAAAATACGAAAAAATATGTGCTGAGTTTGATACGCACGAACGATATGAATGCTACTGTAATTCAACGGGAAAAAATAGACGTACCGCAGGAAATAGAAAATATAATTAATGAGTTGGAAAGTGATTCCACCTTTTGTACCAATACGGCAAACATGCAATTTTCTTATCATGCAAAAGCATATGTATCAAATGCAAAACAACAGTTTGAAAAATCATATGAACACGCTTTGACCGGAATACGGTTATCAAAACCTTATTTCAACGAAAATAATATTTATGAGTACGCATTATATGATACTGAAATAAGACTAATCGTCGCCATAGCAAACTACTATTCGTTTAAAGGTATTAAATTTGCTCATGAAGATAAAATCGAAAATGCTATTACATTCTTTGAAAAAGCTAACAAAGTATATGATGGGTTAAAGAAAAGTGTTGAAAATAATTTTATACAAAGTAACGAACGAGAATGGTTTATTATTAATATCACATTCAATAAAATGCTGTCGCAAACTAACATGACTAAAGTGAAAAATATAATGGTCTATGATGAAGCCCTTGCGCTCGCCGATGAATGTCAAAGCTTATGTATAAAATATCAAAACTATTCGCTTCTTCCAAAAATTATTCTTACCAAAGGTGAAATGTTACTGCTAGTCGGTAACCGAAAAGAATCAACAGAATACTTTTTTGATTTTTATATACTTGCAAAAAACATGGGGCTTACTGACATGCTAAATGTAATTAAAGACCATTTTGCTAAAGAATACAATTTCACCTACCCGGAAAGTATTTATAACCTGCCCAAAAAAAATGAGGGGG
>WQRX01000034.1 GCA_009786535.1 Defluviitaleaceae bacterium
CAACATCCCCCAATTTTCCCTGTACCCAAGTGAATTTTTGAATCATACTCACAGCTTCATTTTACCATGCTTCGGGACTGCTTCAATCCGTGTGATTATTTCGCTATAAAATACCCCATTGCCGCGGGCAATGCGATGTTCTTCATATCGTCGGGGGAGATGAAATGGTAATCCGCTATCAAGTAATTTTCCTTGATATGCACATCGTAACCATGCATGTGCCATACGCGGTGGGTAAAGGTGTGGCGGGCTTCGCCCAGTGGCTCGATATGGGTGACGGTGTAACCCCTTGTTTTGGCTAGGTATTCCGTAATCTCGGCAGGTGTGCGTGAAGGCTTTTCGGGTGTCTCTTCTATTAAATAGTACACCCACATGCCCTTGAGCAGACCCTCTGTGCGCTTGCGCATAAGCACGCGCCCCTGCGGGGCAAAGATGCGCAATACAGTAAGCGGAATGACGGGGGAAGCTTTTTTACGGGCTTTTACGGGTAAATTGCGCTCGTTTCCCGCTTTGTATGCTTCGCAGAAATTGGAGATAGGGCAGCTTTCGCAACGGGGATTGCTTGGAATGCATACGAGCGCTCCCAGTTCCATGAGTGCCTGTGTAAAGGCACGAATTTTGTCGGAAGTGTGAGGCATATAAGCGGAAACATATTCCGCCGCGCGGTGTTTTGCGGTTGTAGTGGAAATGTCTGTTTCGTCATTGGCGAGGCGCGCGTAAAGGCGTAAAACATTTCCGTCTATAGCCGTTTCTTTTTGCCCAAAAGCGATGGCAAGAATTGCCCCCGCAGTGTATGCGCCAATGCCGGAAAGAGCCTCCCATTCCTTGCGTGTTTGCGGGAAAACACCGCCGTGCTTTTCACAAATTTCCCGCGCAGTGTGGTGCAGATTACGGGCGCGGGCGTAGTAGCCCATACCCGCCCACGCGGCGAGTACGGCGTCCTCGGTGCTTGCGGCCAGCGCTTCAATAGTGGGGAACTGCGTCATAAATCGCATATAAAAAGGAAGCAACTGCCCCAAGCGCGTTTGTTGTGCCATGACTTCGGAAATAAGTACGGCGTAGGGGGTTGGGTTGCTTCGCCAAGGTAAATCGCGCTTGTGCTTTGCGTACCATGTTAATAAATTTTTTTGCACCGTTCACCTCGCGTGCGGTAATTACTTCGCAAATGTGGATTATTGACATTATGCCTTCACTATTATACCATGCACTTCATAACATATTCCACGCGAGAGGGAGCGATTTCTATGCCTATTCCTACCCCCCACATCACGGCAAAAGCCGGTGACTATGCTAAGACCGTTTTAATGCCCGGCGACCCGCTTAGGGCAAAATTCATTGCCGACAACTATTTAGAAAACCCGAAAAAAGTAAACGAGGTGCGCGGTATGCTTGGCTACACAGGCACATACAACGGCAAACCCGTTTCTGTACAGGGCAGCGGCATGGGCGTTGGTTCTATGGGGATTTATTCGTATGAACTATTTAATTTTTACGATGTGGATAATATTATCCGCATTGGTTCGGCAGGCGCGTTGGATTTAAATTTAAACCTTGGCGATATTATTATTGGTCTTGGTGCATGTACCGATTCAGACTATGCAAAGCAATATAAACTGCCCGGGCATTATGCGCCTACCTGCTCCTATGAACTATTGTGCAAGGTGCAGGAAGCGGCAAAAATGACCGAACAGCCCATTCACGTTGGCAATGTTTTAACGACCGACGTATTCTACCATGATGAAAGCCACGCCCTTAAATATTGGGTAAAAATGGGCATTTTGGGCGTAGAAATGGAAGCCGCAGGGCTGTATATGAATGCCGCACGCGCGGGTAAAAATGCGCTGTGCATGTGTACAATATCCGACGTCATTTTCACCGACCAAGCCATGAGCGCAAAAGACCGTGAAAAATCCCTTACCAAAATGATGGACTTAGCATTAACCATGCTTTTGGTTGAATAGGGGCGTATCAAGTAAAAATGCTTGAAATAAATAACCTAAGCAAAAGTTATGCAACCCCGGATGGCCCCCTATTGGCCCTGCGCGACGTAAGCGTGCGGGTCAATAAGGGGGATGTCTTTGGTTTTATCGGATTATCAGGCGCGGGGAAGACGTCCCTCGCGCGGTGCGTTTCGGTATTGGAAAAAGCCGACGCGGGGGAAATTTTGCTTAACGGGCTGGATTTAACAAAGCTAAAAGGCGGCGCATTACGCAATGCCCGCCGAAAAATGGGCATGGTTTTCCAGCATTTTAACCTGCTGATGAACGCAACCATTTTTGAAAATGTCGCCTTCCCGCTACGCATTGCAGGCCGGAAGAAGGATAAAATCCGCGCCCGCGTGCTGGAATTATTGGAAGTGGTAGGGCTTTCCGATAAAGCAAATACCTATCCCGCAACCCTTTCGGGCGGGCAAAAGCAACGGGTGGGCATTGCCCGCGCCTTAGCCGCCGAGCCGGAACTGGTCATCTGCGATGAGGCGACCAGCGCACTTGACCCTGACACAACGCGTTCCATTTTGGCATTGCTCAAGCAAATTGGTGCGGCAACGGGGGTAACATTCCTCGTTATCACCCATGAAATGGACGTAATTAAAACCCTGTGCTCCCACGTTGCGGTTATGGAGGGTGGGCAAATTATTGAGCAGGGCAAGGTCATTGACGTGCTCACCCACCCGCAGACGGAAACGGCGCGCCGCTTCTTTGCCAAAGACCATAGCGAAGAGGGCTGGTTTAAAGCGGTGCAGGAGAAACGCATCGGTCGTCACATTTTCCGTGCGGTATTTATAGGCGAGTCGGCACGCAAGTCATTTATCCATGACGTTATACGGCGATTTGATATTAAGTTAAGCATACTCTCGGGCAGTATCGAATCCGTTTCGGGTACGATGGTTGGCTCGCTGATATTGGAAATAAAGGGAGACGAGCCGTTGCTTGCGCAAGCGATGGCATACTTCCGCGAAAACGGCGTAGAAATTGAGGAAATAGAGGAGTTGCACAATGCCTGATGCAGGTTTTTTTGAACTCGTATTTGCCCGCGAGTGGGACGATTTGGCGCGCAGTTTAACGGGCAATATTAACATGACCTTCGAAAATTATCTTGCCCATTTACAGCGTACCCTTCCGCAGGCCACCATTGACACGATTTACATGGTTAGTTTTGCGTCGCTTTTTGCGGTGCTTTTTGGCATTATTGTGGGCATGACGTTGTATGTAACGCAGCCTTCGGGCATTTATGCATTGCCCAAGTTTAACCGTTTGCTGGGCGCAATTATTAACATTGGGCGCAGTATTCCTTTTGTTGTATTAATTATCCTCGTTTTCCCGCTTTCGCGGGTAATTGTTGGGACGAGCATTGGGCGCACGGCAAGCATTGTACCGCTTACGATAGCCGCAATTCCGTTTATGTCGCGCGTAATTGAAGCGGCGTTAAATGAACTTGGGCGCGGTATTATTGAAGCCGCCGTAGCGGCGGGGGCTTCACCTTCGCAAATTATTTTTCGCGTTGTGCTGCCCGAAAGTGCGCCGGGCTTGGTTTCGGGCTTTACATTGACGATAATAAATTTAATCACATTCTCTGCCATGGCGGGGGTCATTGGCGGCGGCGGGCTTGGGCATATTGCGCATAGCTACGGCGTTGCGCGCTTCCGTACCGATATGTTAGTTTATACAATCATTATTTTGGTGGTGTTGGTGCAAATCATACAGGCTGTAGGGCAGTATATATCGCGAAGGCTGGATAAACGATGAGTAAAATCAACCAATTTCGCAAAAACATTGCGCAAATGTACCACGCCTTTGAGTTGGAAGAAGCAGCCGAACAAGGCGAGGCGCTTTTACGCGAGCATTGGAATAACCATTCCATGCAAACGCTGGGTTATGCGCAAGACATTTATAACCTGGGGCGCGTGTATGACGAACTGGGTAATTTTGAGCGTGCCATTGAGTTATACACCGATGGTGCGCATCTCTTTTCGCGCCAATGCACGGGCGATGCCGCCGCCTACACCGCGTGCTTAAACAATTTAGCTGCCGCGCTTTTTGATATGGGCATGGAAGAGCCCTCCGCCCATTTATTTGCGCAGCTGGTTTCCGTTAAGCGCTATTTTGGGCATGAACAAGACGAAGTTTTTGCCGATAGCCTATACAATTTAGCAAATGCGATTACGGACAAGAAATTCAAAGAAAACGCGAAAAGATGGCATAACGAGGCATTAACCATTCGCAAGCGCAAGGGAACGGCCGCCGACATTATCGACAGCCTGCACAGCCTTGCTATTTTGCATGAAGAATCGAAGGAATACGAAAAAGCCACCCCCTTAGCCGAAGCGGCGCTGGAAGCGGCGGTAGAATTAGAAACGGACGACGATTATGTATCCTCTGCGTATTATCTTGCGCAGTTATATGATGCGAGCGGTCAATATGAAAAAGCGCTTCCCTTGTATACCGAGGTGCAAAACCGCACGCTGGCACGCGTTGGGCGAACGCACGGTAGTTATTTAAATGTAGTGAACGCAAAAGCCCGCCTGTTAAACAAGCTGGGCAACGCGCGTGAAGCCCTAACCCTGGAGCATGAACGCCGCGCCTTGTACGAGAGCATATATGCCCCGCATAATGACAGGCTGTATACCGAATGTCTGCGACGTATCGGCAATTTACACAAGCAATTGGGCGAATACGAACAGGCAGAACAATTATTTTTGCTTGCGCTTAAAAATAATTATGTCCACGGTACAGATATGACCGCGGACATTGTGGAGTTAATTCGCCTATTTTTACATACAAACAACCCAAGCCGTGCGTTAGACGTGCTGGTTTACGCGTTAATGCACAGCGATTCGCGCGGACCCGGGCTTGCAGAATTGCTAACGCGCCTTGCCATCGCATTTAACCCAACGGGCGAACCCGCGCCGGATACATTGCTCGTTGCCCTGCGGGAAATGAATAACCGCGATGCGTTACAGCCCATTATCGAGAAGTGGGCGAAGTGGGAAAAAGCCCCGTTTATACCAGCGTTTGTAATGCCGCCGCAAGCTGGTCCGGACAGGATGTAGCCTTTGGTCCGCATTTTATGCCGCGAATGAGGGGGATAACGTCCGCCGCTTTGCGTCCTTTGGCTAGGCGGGCAATGCCTTGCAAATTGCCGTCACACCCGTTGGAAAAAGTGATTTCTTGTATGATGCCGTCCTCTACGCGGATATCCATTTCGCGGCAGCATACGCCTTCGGTTTTGTAAATCATTAAAAATTCCTCCTTTATTTATTATGGGGCGCTGCCCCAANCCCCGCCGCTCCAATGGGCAAAGCCCATTTACGCTTCCTCGCTTCGCTGCGGGGCGCGCCGTACGCGCTGTTTAATTTTTGTGAACCGCTCGGTAATGCGCGCCAGGCGCAAAGCGGTGTCTTCTGCGTTTATATGCCATTGATTATCTGCGAAGTATAGGGTGTCGCCCGCTTTGGCCTCGGGGGGTAGCTCGCTTCGGTGAAAGGTGAGGACGCGCAGGGTTTCCTTTTCTAAACAGGTTGCGATGTCCTCTGTAAAGCGGTCTATGATAATGGGGTATAGCCCCGTGCCGACAATATCGTGCTGTGCGTCTAATCCCATAACCGCACCCCATCGCCTGTGGTGGACATGATTATTGTCCCCATTTCGTCGGTACGCAGAATGGTTACGCCTGCGGCTTCTAATCGGTCAATGACCTCGCGGTGAGGGTGCCCGTGGCGGTTGCCTTCGCCCAGGCTAATGACCGCGGCAACGGGGTTTACGGCATTTAAAAATTCCTGCGTTGTGGACGTTCGGCTTCCATGGTGACCTACTTGCAAAATCGTGGAGTGCAGGCGGTTTCCGCTTGCAATCATAGCCATTTCCGATTCGCGCTCCGCGTCACCCGTAAAAAGGAATGAATTGTTGCCGTGCGTCATGTGCAAAACGATGCTTGCGTTGTTTAAGTTAGATGTATGCGGCCAATGCCCCGCAACGGGCGCAAGCACAACCATGTCGATGATACCCGCCTGTACGCGGTCGCCGATTTCGGGAATGCGCACGTGAATATTATGGTTTTCGATGGCGGCGAGGAGATTTTCAAATGCGTTGGTATTATTCACCGCATCGGGCATAAGCAGTGTGCCAATTTCTTTGTCCGCCAGTACTTGGATAAGTCCGCCGATATGGTCGGAATGCGGGTGCGTTGCTACCACGTAGTCTAAATGAGTTATGCCTAAGCTACGCAAATATTGTACTACTTGTCGTCCATAACGCGGTTCGCCTGCGTCTATTAAAACGGCATGACCAACGGTATGAATAAGGGTCGAATCGCCTTGCCCTACGTCGATGAAGTGGACAATAATTTCGCCGTATTCGGGCAAAAATGCCATATTGCGCTGGAAAACGCGGTCCCCCCCTGCGGCAAAAAACACGGCAAAGGCAGCAAGCACAATCAACACCATTAACAATGAACGGGTAGACGAACGGGTAGCGTTGCGGTGCGCGGGTACTCTCCGCCGTGCGGCGGTCGAGCGTTTACGTGGAGGTCTCATGCAAACAGTATACCATAAAATGATTATTACAGCGCGCCCGGAAAGCGCGGTTTTTGCCATGGCGGAATTACAAAAGTACGATGCGTCCATTCGCCCGTTAAAGGATTTGGACGCGGGGGTAAAGCTGGTAACCGTGCCCCAAGGGCATGGCTCGTTTTTTACCGATGCGCCGCGTTTAATGTTTGTACGCCACATTTTTCCCGTATTAATTGAAGGCAGTGTGCAAGAAATTACACCCGTAAAATTGGCAGAAAGCTTGCCTTTACAGGATATGGTGGGTGCGTTTTCCGTTCAAAAACGCGGCGAGGTTGCGTTTGCATTCATACAATCGCTGGAAGCTTTGCTTTGCGAAAAAGGATTTACGCAAAACGATAAAAGCCCCGCATGGGTAGTATCCCTTTTTTCTCACGAAAACATACTATATGCGGGGGTATCCGACGTTAAACAGAATCGTTCGGCATGGAATGGCGGCGCCCGGCGGTACAAAAAAGAAAACGTAATAAGCCGCGCCGAGTTCAAATTAATGGAAGCCTTTGAAATATTTAACCTTTCCCCCGCGGAAAATACCCGCGCGTTAGACCTTGGCGCCGCCCCGGGCGGGTGGAGCAAAGTCCTCTTGGATAGGGGTTTTTACGTAACCGCCGTAGACCCCGGCGCATTGGATGCACGTTTAGCGCACCCGCAATTAACCTATGTAAACGCCACGGCACAGCGCTTTTTTGCCGCGTACAAAGGAGCGCCCTTCCATTTTATAGTAAACGACATGAAAATGGATATGTACGAATCTATCCGCATTATGCTGGACGCAGCGCATTTGCTAACGCCCGGCGGTACGGCAATAATGACCCTTAAACTTGCCAAGGGGCAGGGGCTTAGCAAAATAAATAAAGCGCTCGCTCTGTTAGAAAAAAAATACCGCGTAGCGGATACGCGGCAGTTATTTCATAATCGCGATGAGGTGACGGTGGTTGTAGGTTCGCTACCTCCCACCCTTTAACTGATGTTCAAATAATGCCAGTGTCATGCGGTTGAGTTCCTCTTTAATCGCTTCGCCGCCGCTGTACATGAAGGCGTAGTCGAAGCGGTATATGGGAGAAAGCCCGCGTTCGCTTACGCGCACAAATTCTACGGGCATACGGAATAAAATCTTGTTAATTTCATATTCCGCGATGTATACGCTGCGCAACTCCAGCTTTAGCCGTTCGCTGGAAAGGAACGTAAGCCCGCCGCGGCTAATGTCGTACATCACACCCTCGCAGAACAAGCTACCCCGCTGCTCGGGCTTGGTTTCGTCTTTTTCATACACACGCACAGGCATTTGGATTTGCAAGCGGTGCGCACTGCGGCGGCTGTAGGAGGAAACAATCGTGGTTGCGGTAAACACCAGCGTTTGATGGTGGAAGTCTGCCAGCCGTTCGGTAAGCTTTGCATCGAAGGTGAAGGCGTCTGCCCCTCGGTAAAAGGTAAATACATAAATGTTATTCAAATCCAACTCGTCAAACCGCTCGTACAGCGGGTCGCACGTAACGTGAAACGTTGCGCCCCGTACAATTTTTTCAAACGTACTGTAGTAGGTAGGCGTATCGTCGGCGTTTTTTTGCCGTATGTCCATTTGTGTGCCGTCGTCAATAAATCTAAAGTCCATATTGATGCTCCTTTGAACGGTTTTGCATTTTTCAAAATTATACTATAATGCAAAAAAAAGTTAAAGGACGGGTTTAACATGCGGAGTGACATTGATATCGCGCAAAGCACAAAGATGCAGCCCATTTACGAAATCGCCGGCAAACTAAACATTCCCGAGGAAAATATCAGCCCCTACGGGCGGTATAAAGCAAAAATTGACCACAGATATAAAGGCGGAAACGCGGCAGGCAAAGTAATTCTTGTTACCGCAATCAACCCAACCCCCGCAGGGGAGGGGAAAACCACCACCACCGTTGGGCTGGGCGATGCCCTTGCAAAGCTGGGCAAAAAAACCATGATTTGCCTGCGCGAGCCTTCCCTCGGACCTGTGTTTGGCGTAAAGGGCGGCGCTGCGGGCGGCGGTTACGCGCAAATTGTGCCGATGGAAGATATAAATTTACACTTCACAGGCGATTTGCATGCAATTACCACGGCAAATAATTTGCTTGCTGCGCTGGTGGATAATCACATTCAGCAGGGGAATGCGCTCAACCTTGACCCGCGGCAAATTACATGGCGGCGTGCGATGGACATGAACGACCGCCAGCTTCGCGGCATGATTAACGGGCTTGGCGGCAAAACCAACGGCACCCCGCGCGAGGACGGCTTTGACATTACTGCTGCCAGCGAGGTGATGGCGGTTTTCTGCCTTTCCGAGAGCTTGCAAGCGTTGAAGGAAAACCTTGCGCGCATTGTGGTGGGGTATTCCTACGAAGGCAAGGCAATAACAGCGGGTGATTTAAAGGCGCAGGGCGCAATGGCAGCACTGCTTAAAGAGGCGTTCGACCCTAATTTGGTGCAAACGCTGGAGGGGACACCCGCGCTGGTACACGGCGGACCCTTTGCTAACATTGCCCACGGTTGCAATACCGTTGCGGCAACTACCCTTGCCGCCGCGCTGGGCGATTATGTAGTAACGGAAGCGGGCTTTGGTGCGGATTTAGGCGCGGAGAAGTTCATTAATATTAAATGCCGCCGCATGGGCATAACGCCGTCGGCGGTGGTGCTGGTTGCGACCATTCGTGCGCTAAAGCACCACGGCGGCGTGGAAAAAGCCGATTACAGCAAGGAAAACCTTTGTGCGCTGGAAGCGGGCTTGGCAAATTTGCGCCGTCATATTAATAACATTACGCAGGTTTACGGCTTGCCCTGCGTGGTGGCGGTCAACAAATTCCCCGCCGATACGGACGCGGAAATTGAATTAGTAAAACAAGCCGCCTCAGCAGAAGGCGTACCCTGTGCGTTATCCGAAGTACACGGCAAAGGCGGCGAAGGCGGCGTGGAATTAGCAAGTGCCGTCCTCACCGCCATGGAAAACCCCGGCAATTTCGCTTTTACCTATGAAACAAATGCAAAGCTAAAAACAAAAATGGAAGCCATTGCAAAAAAAGTGTACCGCGCCGACGGCGTAAACTTTGCCCCCGAAGCCGCACGCCAACTGCGCAACTTGGAAAAAATGGGCTACGGCAACCTGCCCGTGTGTATGGCAAAAACGCAATATTCCTTCTCCGACGACCCTAAGAAATTGGGCGCGGCGGAAAACTTTACCCTCACCGTGCGGCAGGTGCGCCTAAGCGCGGGCGCGGGTTTTGTTGTCGCCATTACAGGCGATATTATGACCATGCCGGGCTTGCCCAAAGTACCCAGCGCCGAGGCGATTGACCTTAATGACGCGGGGGTAATTAGCGGGTTGTTTTAACCCTACACCCGATACACATCACATGCGTAACCTATCACTTTTTCGTACTCGGCAATAATATATTTTTCAAAATCATCTACCGCTTCTTTCTTCACCAACGCAATAGCACAGCCTCCAAACCCCGCCCCTGTCATTCTTGCACCAATACAGGCGGGGNGTTTTTGTGCGGCGGCGGCTAGCGTGTCCAACTCTATGCCCGTTACTTCGTAGTCGTCGCGCAGGGAAGCGTGGGAAGCGTTAAGCAATGCGCCCAACGCGGGCAGGTCGTTCGCCTCCAGCGCTTGTACGGCTTGCTTTACGCGGTCGTTTTCATGTACCACGTGGCGCACGCGCTTTGCTACAATGGGGTTGGGGATAAGATGTGCAAGCGCAGAAAATTCCTCGGGCGAAAGGTCGGCAAGCTGTTTGATGTGCGCCGCCGAGGGTGCGCTTTGTAACAACGCCAGCGCGCTTTCACATTCGGCTCGGCGCTCGTTGTATTTCGAGTCGGCAAGCCTGCGGGGCTTGTTTGTATTCACCACAAGCAACGCATACTCGCCTAACTGCATGGGAATGAGGCGATAATCCAGCGTGCCGCAGTTCAAATAAATGGCGAAGCCATCCTTGCCCATGCCTACGGCAA
Source organism: Defluviitaleaceae bacterium (assembly GCA_009786535.1). Lineage (GTDB taxonomy): Bacteria > Bacillota > Clostridia > Lachnospirales > WQUN01 > WQRX01. The sequence continues at coordinate 10,540 of WQRX01000034.1, forward strand.
ATTGGTCCATAATGCCGCAGTTTACACCGCAGAATTGGTTTTCGCTTTTTTGCGTAAGCTTTACCAGCGTTATGGGTTCGTAATTTAATGAAAATGCCGCGTTTAACGCAACCGCCATTGCCATTTCAATAGAAGCCGAGGAAGATAAACCCGCCCCGCGCGGAATATTTCCCGAAAATAACACATCAAACCCGCCCAGCGCGTGCCCGTCTTTTTGCATCATCGCCACTACGCCCAGCGGGTAATTTGCCCAATCATTGGTTACGCTGTAGGTAACTTTTTCCAATGAAGCACTTATCACTTTTTGTACGTTGGTGCTGGCAAACCGAATTGCCGAGCCAACGCGCCGCCGAATAAGCGCGTGCGTACCTACCGCCAGCATACACGGCAAAACGTACCCGCCGTTATAATCAATATGTTCGCCAATAATATTTACCCGCCCGGGGATAAAAAACGCCGTTGGCGTATCCCCCTGCCCGAAATGTTGAATGAAAATTTGCTGTAAGTCCATAAGTGCCTCCCATACGCCTTTGGGAAATTGCCCCAAAATTTCGTTTATGATTTACATTTACTCTACCACATATTCGCAAGCTTTGTTATACTCAATAAAAATTATACGAGTTTCGTATTAGGAGGACATCTTATGCAATACAAAGAATTTGGCAAAACAGGCGTTACGCTTTCCGCTTTAGGTTTTGGTGCAATGCGCCTGCCCATGATGCAAGAAGGCGAAAAAAAGGTAGTGAACGAGGCGCTTGCAATCCCCCTCATTCGCCGCGCAATAGACTTGGGCGTAAATTACATCGACTCCGCCCCCTATTACTGCGAAAAACAGAGCGAAATCGCAGTTGGAAAAGCATTGAAAGATGGCTACAGAAATAAGGTATACATCACCACCAAAAACCCTATCGAAAACGACAGCGCAAGTGACTGGACAGGTCGCTTAGAGCATTCCCTAAAGCAAATGGACGTAGATTATATTGACTTCTACCACTTTTGGGGCATCAATTTAAAGGGCTTTAAACACTGGGAAACCCTCACAGACGGTCCTCTGCAAGCCGCGCAACGCGCGTTAGACGCGGGGCTAATTAAGCACCTCGTTTTCTCCTACCACGATAAGCCCGAAAACTTGCGCTACATCGTAGACAGCGGGCGCTTTGAGGCGTGCTTAATCCAGTATAATTTGCTTGACCGTTCCAACGAGGAAAATATCGCCTACATGCACGAGAAGGGTATGGGCGTAGTGGTAATGGGACCTGTAGCGGGCGGTCGCCTTGGCGCACCCAGCGACGTAATCGCCAAACTGCTCCCGGAAAAACCCGCAAGCACTGCCGAAATGGCGATGCGTTTTGTCCACGCCAACCCTAATGTTCACGTAGCGCTTTCGGGCATGGAAAATATTCAAATGTTGGAGGAAAATGTAAAAATCGCTTCTAAAACGGGACACCTAACCCCCGATGAACTCGCCCAAGTGAAAAAAATGATGGAAGAAAATAAAAAACTTGCTGAACTCTACTGCACTTCCTGCGACTATTGCAAGCCTTGCCCGCAGGAAATTAATATCCCCCACATCTTCGGCATGATGAACACCCACAAGGTATACGGCTTAACCGAACACGCAAAAAAAGCCTACGCAGAAATGCAGGCAGGCACGGCGTGGGTAAAGAGCGCCGACGTCACCAAATGCGTAGAATGCGGCATTTGCGAAGAAAAATGCCCCCAAAAACTGCCCGTGGTAAAGCAGTTGAAGGAGACACATGATGCACTGGCAGGGTAGAAGGTTAAGGGACTAAAAGATTTTCGAAGGCGGTTTTAATCTTTTGATTTTAGTCTTACTCCCTCAACAACGCCTTCACATCTTCTTCCGCGAAAACCTTGCCGTATACCTTGCAAGCGCCTAATACCTGTGCCAATTCGTCGCGGGTGATGGTCTTGTCTACGGCAAGCGCGCCAACCACGCTGATATGAACTTTTGCGCCGAAAGCGGTTAGGCTTTCTACGTAGGGCTTGGTTAAACGCAGAATGCCCAGCCCGCCGAAGTAGCGCAGGTGCTGGGTTTCGGGCATTTCGGGGGCTAGGAATTTGCTGATGTCGCCGGAATGGGATTCGCTTTGCTTGCGCAGTGCATGGCGAATATAATCGGAGCGGTTGGTGTATAAGCCGCGTTCTACCAAATAATCAATTTGCCCTACCTCGGTGGGGGTTAGGCTAATGGTGATTTTTTCGTTTTTTACCTTGGGCGTTCTACGCAGTCTACGCATGCTCTTTTATCCTTTCGTTGCCAAGGAATACCGCCGCTACCGTGCCGGGGCCTGTATGGGCGCCAATTACAGGACCGATGTTGTTTACAAAGAATTTGCATTCGCCGTATTTGGCAGAAATTTTTTGCATTAAACGCTCTGCGGCTTCGGGGGCGTCGCTATGGGCAACAAAAATAGGTTGGTCTTTTGGCATTTCGTGTGTTTCCATTCGGGACAGAATGTATTCGAAGGCTTTTTCATGTCCGCGTGCCTTGTGTATGGGAATAAGCCGCCCGCTGTCAACGATGGTAAGAATGGGCTTAACGCTTAACAGCGTCCCCATAAACGCCGCCGCACCCGAAACGCGCCCCCCGCGCCGCAGGTGGTGCAAATCGTCCGCCATTATCCAGTGGAAGGTACGGGGGATTAGCGTTTGTAAATATGCAGCCGCTTCGTCCAGCGTTTTGCCCTCGCGGCAGGCTTGTGCGGCGTGGTAGGCAAGCATACCTTCGCCCAGCGAAGCGGATTTAGAGTCAACGGAAACCACGCGCCGTTCGGGGTATTTTTTTTGCAATTCTTCTACGGCAAGCAGGCTTTGCTCATAGCTTTTGCTAAGCCCGCTGGAAAGGCAAAGGTACAGGATGTCCTGCCCTTCGCGTAAAAAGGGTTCAAACACTTCGATATAGCGGAAGGCGGTAATTTGCGTAGTTGAACCGCTTTTGCCCGCGCGCAGCAGGTCGTAGAACTCCTTGGTTTTAATGTCGCGTTCGTCCAACTCGTTAAAATAGTCTTTCCCATCTACGGTAACAATAAAAGGGATAACCGTAGAAATACCCCATTCGGTCGCCCATTCGGGTTTAATGTCGGTCGTCGAGTCGACAATAACAGTAAAATTCTTGCTCATTACAAATACTCCCTTCATAGCAGATGTGTGAAAAAAAATATAACATATTATTTCGCGTAAAACTACCCAAAGCAAAAAAAAGCCGCCCGCGGCAACGGGGGCAGCTTCTCGTTACTATGCTTCTGCTGCATGTACGGCAAGTGCGCTTTCATACCTTGCCAGAATGGCGGATTGTATCTTTTCGCGAAACTCCGCCTTTATGGGGTGGGCTATGTCTTGGTACGTTCCATCGTCCATTTTGCGGCTTGGCATGGCAATGAACAATTTATCCGTACCTTGTATTACCTTGATGTCATGGATTACGAATGCCTCTTCCAGTGTGATGGACACGATTGCACGCATTTTGTTTACCAGTGTGTTTGTGCTTAGCCGACGAATGCGTACGTCTGTAATTTCCATTAGATAGCCCCTTTCGTTTATGCCCCGTTACGGGGCATTCCTCATTTGATAGTCCCTTTGGTAAGGATTGCGGGCGCTTCTTTTGTGCCAATAATTCGTATGCCGGGCGAAAGCACCACATCCTTATCTAAAATGGCGTATTCTACCACGCATCCCTCGCCAATGCGCGTTCCTTCCATAATAATGGAGTGATTTACCTGCGAATTACCCCTCGTAACCACCTTACGGAAAATAACACTGCCGTGGGCGTTACCATCTAAAATAGCGCCGCTACCCACTAAGCAGTTTGTAATAACGGCTTGCCCGTTAAATTTTGCAGGGGGTTCGTCCTTGGGTTTTGTCTTGATATAGGGGGGGTCTATGGCGAGTAAACCCCTTATGTCACGCTTCAGAAAGTCCATATTACAAGCATAGTACGTGCGGATATTGCCCATATTGCGCCAATACCCTGCAAACTTGTAGCCAAAAATTTTCAAACGCTTGCGGTAGCGGGTAAAGATGTCGCGTACTAAATTATGCCGCCCCTCGCTGGAAATGGTTTCAAGCAGGTTGATAAGCAGCTCGCGTTTAATAATATAAACGCCTGTGTTTGCAAGGTCGGATTGCGGGTCTAACGGTTTTTCTTCCATGTTAATTAACCGCTCGTCCTCGTCTAATTCGAGTACGCCGTAGTTGCGAATATCCTCGCAGCCTGTAACACGGCGATACGCGATAGAAATATCCGCGTCTTTTTCCTCGTGGTATTCCAACATATCCGAAAAATCCATGCGGTACACACAGTCCCCCGAGGATATAACCACATAGGGTTCGTTACTGCGCTTTAAAAAAGAAAGGTTCTGGTAAATCGAATCCGCCGTACCTTTAAACCAGCCGCTGTTTGCGCCCGCCAAATACGGGGAAAGCACAAACATACCACCCTGTTTACTGCCCAAATCCCACCACTTGGGGCTGGAAAGATGGTCATGCAAGCTGCGCGAGTTATTTTGTGTAATAATCGCTACCTTTTTAATGCCCGAATTGGTCATATTGCTAAGGGGGAAGTCAATCGCACGGTAGCAACTACCCACGGGTATTGCCGATGTGGTGCGGGTTGCGGTAAGTTCGCCCAGGCGTTCGTTCCCGCCGCCTGCTAGAATGATGCCGATTGCTTTCATGCCGCACCTCCTGTATCGCTGTTACGCGTTTCACGTATAATGCTTTTGCCGCTTGCCAGCAGATTTCCCGGGTAGTCGCCGGGCTGTGTTTCTCCATAAATTACGCAGTTTTGACCAATGCGCATCCCATCGGGAATAGTCGAGTATTCGCCGATTACGGTAATGCCTGTGTTATAAATTTTGGGCTTTAGCTCGTTGGGTATATTGCCGCCGCCCGTGCAGCCAATAATTGCGCCGTCGCCTACGGTACAGCTTAGGTCAACAATGCAGCGCTCCAGCTGTGCGTTTTTTCCGATATAGCAGTTTTCAAGGATAATCGAATCCTTAACAATTGCGCCTTCTTCCACAATTACGCCGGGACCTAATACCGAGCCTGTAACCTGCCCAAGTACTTCGCACCCTTCGGAGAGAATTGCCCCCTGCACCATGGCGTTGGGTCCTGTATAAATGGGGGGCTGGTGGTCTGCATCGGTGTAAATTTTGTCAAACTCTTCATACAAATTAAAGGCAGGCACGGTTTTAATTAAGTCGATATTTGCCTCCCAGTAGGATTCAATCGTACCTACATCGCGCCAGTAGCTGTTGAACGGATAAGCAAACATACGCTTTTTTTCGTCGAGTAACATAGGCAGTACATGCATACCAAAGTCGGAATTATCATGCACCTTGTTGTCGCGCTCTAACGCGTCGCGCAAAATATCCCAATTAAAGATATAAATGCCCATGTTTGCGAGGTTGCTTTTGGGGTTGGGGGGCTTTTCTTCAAATTCATAGATGCGGCTGTCGTCCTTTATATTCATAAGTCCGAAGCGCGGTGCTTCTTCCCATGCCACTTCTAACGCGGCAATGGTTACGTCGGCTTTGCTTTCCTTATGAAAATCCAGCATCTTTGAATAGTCCATCTTGTAAATATGGTCGCCGCCCAAAACCAGCACATATTCGGGGTTAAACTGCTCGATAAACTCGATGTTTTGGTAAATCGCGTTGGCTGTGCCTGTATACCACGCGCCTTTTTCGCCTTTTTGGTGCGGCGAAAGTACCGTAACCCCGCCCGAGCGCCTGTCCAAATCCCATGGCACACCAATGCCTATGTGTTGGTTTAGTTTTAACGGTTGGTACTGGGTAAGTACGCCTACCGTATCAACCCCCGAGTTGATGCAGTTTGATAAGGGAAAGTCAATTATCCGATACTTCCCCCCGAAGGATACCCCCGGTTTTGCCTCTGTTGCGGTGAGTACGCCCAAGCGACTGCCTTGACCGCCTGCAAGTAACATGGCAATCATTTCTTTTTTCCGCAAATTTTTCACGCTCCCCCATTTATACTTTCTTATAATTAGTTTATTATTACCATAAAATATCATTTTTGGCAAATATATTGTAGGAGTTGATAGGAATGCTGCACAAAATTGATTTGTCAACCGCTAAAAAAGTACATTTTATTGGCATCGGCGGTATAAGCATGTGTGGACTTGCAAAAATTTTGCAGGGTGACGGTTACGAAGTAAGTGGTTCGGATAGAAGCCTCTCCGCCGCTACCGAGCGCCTGCAAGCAATGGGAATAAAAATTTATACGCCTAACGCCGCAGAAAATATACAGCCCGACCATGACTTGGTTGTATATACTGCCGCCATTAATCCCGACAACCCCGAATACGCCGCCGCAAAGGAAAAAAATATCCCGATGATGGGCAGGGCGGAATTACTTGCCGCTATCACCAAGGGCTACGCCCGTACGGTGTGTGTAGCGGGCAGTCATGGGAAAACAACCACCACGGCATTGCTTGGCGGCGTTGCGCTTGCGGGCGGGTTAGACCCGACCGTGCATATCGGCGGGTATTTGTCGGGTGAATTAAATAACCGCGTTGGCGAAACGCCTTTCTTCATATTAGAAGCGTGCGAATATAAAAACAGCTTTCTCAAATGGCATCCCTTCATTGGCACGATATTAAACGTAGATGCCGACCATATCGACTTCTATGGCGGAATGGATGGAATTATTGATTCGTTTAAGCAGTTTGCCCATAACATTCACCCCGATGGTGCGCTCATTATCCACGAGGAAACACAGGGGTACGACCGCATTGTCTCCGATTTAACATGCAAGGTAATTTCTTTCGGCGTTGAGCCGACGGCAGATATTTATCCGGGCAATATTACGTTTACAGCCGAAGGAAAGCCGACCTTTGATGTGCTGTGCAAGGGCGCAAAGCTGGCAAATATTCAATTACCGTTATACGGCGAATATAATATAATGAATGCGTTAGCAGTATTTTCGGTTGCGCAAATACTGGGCTTAACGCCCGATGTAATAAAAAAAGGCTTGGAAGAGGCGCAGGGTGTGAAGCGTCGTTTCGAACACAAGGGACGTTTCAACGGTACAAAAATCATCGACGATTATGCCCACCACCCAACCGAAATACGCGCAAGCCTAGCTGCGGCACGCAAAGCACACGCGGGACGCGTGGTATGTTTGTTCCAACCTCATTTATATTCGCGCACGCGGGATTTGATGAATGATTTTGCCCAATCCTTTAAAGATGCGGACATCGCGCTTTTTTTGCCCATTTATGCCGCGCGCGAAGCCCACGACCCCACAGTAACTTCGAACATGCTGGCAGAACAGGTATTCGCAAATGAGGGCGACAACAAAAAGCACGTGGAATGTTTTGCAGATTTTTACACGGCAGAGGAATGGCTAAGGAAAAATTTGACCCCGGGCGACTTGCTGCTTACCATGGGCGCGGGCGATGTGCATATCGTTGGCGAACGTTTGTTATAAACAGAGTTATCCACAGTTTCCACAATTTAAGAAAAACAGGAGCGTGCGCCATGGTGTTAAAAAGATGACACAAAAAGATACGCCTAAAAAAGCCCGCAAAATCAGCGCTCTTTCGAAAAAGGTTGATTTTGCGGGCTTTTTCGAAGAGTGGTGCGTAAAAAATATTTTTCAAATGTGTATAAATTTTACTTGACAAAGCGCGGGCGTTCGCAAAATCCGATAAAATCAACCTTCGCGGGGCATGAGAGTTTTCCACAAAGTTATGCACAGTTTCCACCGAATTTGTGTAAAAATTTTCGTATTCAAATGGGAAAATGTAGCGTATGATTATTTACATGGGGCGGGAGAATTTCGCAAAGGACGGCGATACAGAATGAGTGCAATTCGTTTACGGCTGGGGTACGAAAGCCCCGTAATGGCAGTTCCATGTCCCTTTATAGACCAGTATATGAGTGCCTGTCCCCCGGTATACGCATTAATTTATTTGTATAGCTTGCGCTGTATGCAAGGCGGCGAACCCGTTACTACAAGTGCGTTGGCGTCCCGCTTTAATATCTTAGAAACGGACGTATACAACGCATGGCGCCACTGGGAAGAGACAGGTATTGTCGCAATAGAAAGCCCCGCACCGGAGATGACCATTGCCTTCCTGCCGCCCGAACAATGGGCGGTTGCTAAAGCCGTTCCCAAAGCGGCTCCGAAAGTTGCCCAAATAACCGCCCCTGCGGCGGAGAAAAATTTTACCCCCGCAACCGAGCGTCCCGTTTATAATGTGGACGAGCTTACCCTGTTTAAGGAAAAAAGCCACGAGGTTGCGCAGCTTTTTAACCGCGCCGAGGAAACGCTGGGCAAACTGTTAACCTACCACGACATGAACGTGCTTTTCGGCTTTTACGACTGGCTTCGCCTGCCCGTGGAAGTATTGGATTTTCTGCTTGTCTATTGTGCCGAGCATAACCATCGCAATTTGCGTTACATTGAAAAATGCGCCCTCGACTGGGCAGACCGCGGCATAGACAGCGCTCAAAAAGCGCGCGAATATACCGAAACCTTTGACACGGCGTACCGTGCTATTTTACAAGCAATGGGGCAAAGCGGGGGGCATGTTACCCCTTCCCAAAAGAAATACATAGAAAAATGGCGCACCGAATGGGCAATGCCTCTGCCGCTCATTTTAGAGGCGTGTGACCGGGCAAGCGTGCAAATCGGCAAGCCCAAGTTTACCTATGTGGATAAAATTATCGCCGCATGGTACAACGCGGGCGTAAAAACATTGGAAGCGGTACACATCGCAGACGAGGAGTTTACCAAGGGCAGGGAAAGCGGCAAACCGCCACTGCGTATTATTAAGCCCAAATCCACAAAATTTGCTAATTTTACGCAGCGGGTAAATGATTATTCTGCCATTGAGCGCAAAGAGCGGGAATTACTTTTACGGGAAATGCAGGGCTAACAAATGGGAAATTTATCGGCATACAAAGAGATTATGCGCGGGTACGAAGCCGCACAGCATGAGGCGTTAAATTTACGCGAGCGGCGGCAAGCGCAGTTATACGAAGCACTGCCCCGCGTGCGTGTGATTGACCGCGAACTTGCGCAGATGGGCATTTTCTTGGTGCGCCTTGCATTAGCGGGGGGCGACTCGGTACGCGAGGCGCGGGCAAAGCAGGAAGCTTTAATGCAGGAAAAAGCAAGTTTGCTTACCAAAGAGGGCATTCCCGACGACTATTTGACCGACATCTACCAGTGCAGTTCGTGTGCTGATACGGGGTACACAAACCGCGAAAGCACTTCCCCCATACAATGTAATTGCCTTAAACAGCGGCTTATAGACAAATTTTACACCATGTCAAATTTAAACGATGTGCTGGCGAAGGAAAATTTTGATAAATTTAAGCTAAGCCTATTCAGCCAAATGGTGATAGAAAATGAGGGGCTTTCCCCCCGCGATAATATGAAAATGGTCCGCAAAATTGCAGAGCGCTTTGCCAAGGATTTTACGGCAGGGGCAGATAATTTGCTCTTTTACGGAAAAACAGGACTTGGTAAAACCTATCTGTGTCACTGCATCGCCAAAGCGGTGCTGGATTCGGGCTTTACCGTGCTGTACGTTACCGCGCCACGCCTGTTTAAAATGATACAAGACCGGCAATTTAACCGCGACCGCGAAGCGGACGACGATAACCAATTAGACGCAGTGCAGGAAACGGATTTGCTTATTCTAGACGACCTGGGGGCGGAATTTTCGACCATAATAACCGATTCGGCATTGTTTGACGTAATTAACCAGCGCTTGCTGGACGGGCGAAGCACCGTAATTTCCACCAATTTAACCGCCGAAGAAATGGACGCAAAATATACCGAGCGCATCGTTTCGCGCATTATTGGGTATTACAAAATGTTAAAATTTTTCGGCGAGGATATTCGGGTAAAGAAGAAGCACGCGGGGCTTTAATGCATTAAAACGCACGCGGCGCGGCATACTACGCAAAAAGGAGCGTGTATGCGATGAAAAATTTTCGTCTATTCTTACGCACACTCATTGGGGTGTGCATTTTTTTCCTCATTTTTCCTGTGCAGGTGCAGGGGGCGGCAGATATGCTAACCTTTCCAAAAAATGAAGCCTTTGTGCCGATTATCATGTATCATTTGGTGACGGAAAACGGTAAATATATCGGCAAGTACGGCATTCGTCCTGCCGAGCTGGAGGCGGATTTAAAATATTTACAGGACGCGGGATATGAAACGGTGCTAATGGCGGATTTGATTAATTTTGTGCATCACAACGGTACGCTGCCCGCAAAGCCCATTGTGCTTACGTTTGACGATGGAAATACGGGGGACGTAAATTACGTGCTTCCTTTGCTGGAAAAATACGATAAACGCGCCGTTTTTTCAGTCATTGGGCAAGCCGCCGACAAATACAGTCCGCAGGCGGAAAAAAATCCGAAGGCAAAATACCCTAATCTTACGTGGGCGCAAATACGTGAAATGCACCTTTCGGGGCGGTGCGAGATACAAAGCCACGGTTACGACGTGCATGGGCGAAACGGCGCAGGGCGTAATCGAGGTGAATCGAGCACCGCTTATCACACACGGCTGCTGCAAGATTTACAAAAATTGCAAAAACGTTGTGAAGAAGAAATTGGCTTTACGCCGACGACCTTCACCTTTCCGTTGGGTGTAATCAGCGAAGGCGCGCAGCAAATATTGGACGAAGCAGGCTTTGCTGCAAGCCTTTCGTGCCAAGAGGGAATGAACCGCTTAACACAAGGAGATGCGCATTGCCTGTTCCGTTTGTTACGCAGTAATCGCCCTTCCGGGGTGCCCGTGAAAATTCTATTGGATAAAATTGAAAAATAGTTGTTTTTATTTTACCCTTAGGTTACAATGTGGAAGAATACCTCAATGACCTAAGGAGCGATGATATGCAATATTTACTTGTGCCCAAGCCGCTATTTACCAGTGGTATGATTGTTGAGGGTTATTATTTGTCATATCAATTTGGTAACGCGATATTGGAATCGGTGAAGTCTAACCCATTGGATAGGGCTATGAATTCGCCGTTCTTTGATTTTATTAACATAGTAGGCTTGGATGCGCTAACCCAAGACAAGCCGCTTTTTGTGCCCATTTCGCAAATACTGCTAATGACGGATTTGGAAGCGGACATCAAAGACATGCCAAGCAAAATCGTGTTTATTTTAGATAAACGCGTAAAACCCGAGCAATCGGTGCTTGACCGCATGAAGCGTTTTAACAAATTGGGCTTCCGTTTCACCATTATATACCAAAATAATATGGACGAAATTGAGCCGTTTGTACCCTATACGGACTTCGTTTTCCTGCGCCTGCCGCCCAACCATTTGGCAAGCCACGCGCGTATTGTGCAAAAGAAATTCCCCCGCGCTACGGTAGTGGCGACGGATATTGAGGAACAGCCCATCTTCGACATGATTAAGCACTCAAGCATTGACCTTTTTGACGGACCGTTTTACAAGGTGCATATTCCTTCATCGGCAAAGCAAAACGCGCTAACGCCGCTAAAGGTGAACTACATCCAGCTACTTAACATCGTAAATAAGGAAGATTTTGACTTCCAAACCTTTACCCGCACGGTGCGCCAAGACATGGCGCTTGCGGTGCAATTTATGAAGCTGGTGAACACGGCAAGTGCCGCACGCAGCGAAATTAAGAATTTAAACCAAGCCGCTGCAATGCTGGGGCAGCGCGAAATCCGTAAATGGGTCGCCGCCGCCGTAACAAATGCGCTGTGCGCGGATAATCCGTCGGAAGTAACGCGCATCTCCTTGCTTCGCGCCAAGTTTTGCGAAAACATGGGCAAGCACTTTGGCATGGCAATGGCAAATGAGAATTTATTCCTTATGGGCTTGTTCTCGGTGCTGGACGTAGTGCTTTCCGTGCCGATAAAAGACGCGCTGGGCATGGTATTTGTCCCCGGTGCTATTTATGAGGCGTTGGTAGACAGGAAGGGCTCGCACTTCGATGTGCTTAACTTTGTGCTTACCTACGAGCAAGGCGCATGGGCGGAAATTTCGCGCATTGCGTTAATGCGTCAAATTTCGGTAGACGATATTCACATGGCATACCGCGACGCGCTTGTGTGGTACGCACAAATGATTAATATGACCGTAGAATCTGAAGAGATTTAACACGTAACACAAGATGCGTGCCAGAAGAAAAAAATGGGCGCCTGCGGAACTGGATAGCAATCCGCTGATAATCCGCCCTACGGCGGAAGGTGCAATTCCCTTGCGTGCGCATTTTAACAACAGCCGACCCATTCATATGGAAATTGGTTGCGGAAAGGGTCGTTTTATTACCGAAAATGCCCGCCGCAACCCGCACATCAATTATATAGCCATTGAAAGAGAGCAAGCGGTACTCGCCGCCGCCGCAAGGCGGGGCGAAGCCCTCGCGCAAGAAACTCCTCTTTCATTGGCTTTTTTGTTGTTGGACGTAACCGAGCTTGCCACCCGTTTTATTCCCGAGGAAATTGACCGCCTGTACATCAATTTTTGTGACCCGTGGCCTAACAAAAAAAAGTGGGCAAAGCGGCGCTTAACCCACGCCAATTTTCTACGGCTATACACGCAGCTCGCTATTCCCGAAGTCCATTTTAAGACCGATAACCGAATTTTATTCGAATTTTCGTTAGAAAGTTTTAACGCCGAAGGCTGGAAAATGCAAAATATTTCCCTAGACCTGCACGCAAACATGCCCGAGGATAACGTAGTAACCGAGTACGAGGAAAAATTTTCAAAGCACGGACCGATATACCGCTTAGAGGCAATGCCGCCAAAAGCCATGCGCTAAAAAAATCCCTCCCGCATACATTAACAGCAGGGGGGATTTTTATGTTTACTGTGTCGTACCGCATTCGCTTGCGTAACCGTTTATTGCAGATGATGTATAGACCCAAAATACGCCGCGCACGTTTTATAAGCGCGGAGGCATATTCATTTTTGGACGAACTGGATAAACGGATAGAGGAAAAAGTAACGCCGTTGCTACGGGATTTGTTTGAGTGAGGGTTAAGGTTTTAATCATCTAATCCCTCAATCAATCACCCTGCGGATACGCCAATTGCAGTGCAGCAATGACCGCTTGCTGCAGTATGCTTGTTGTTACGGGGTAATCCGTCGTCGGGTCAATGTACGCGGACTGGTAGCGAAGAATTTCTTCGGCGAGGTCGCGCATACGAGGCTCGAAGAGAGGGAAGAAGATTTGCGAAATTTCTGCCAGGTCGGTCATGTAAATGGAGAGAATCTCGTTTTCGCTTACGGTTACGCGCACTTGTACGGGTTCGTTATTAAGAATGATGGTCGCCGCGTAAACGCCGGGTATGTAACGCGCTTGGGTTGTGGGGCGTGGCAATTCCTCGTTGGTTTCCGCTTCGCCGCGTCCGCGCGGTAAAAGGAAAAATAATAGCGCAACCAGCAATACAATGCCTGCCAGCGCAAAAAGCCCCCACCGTATAATGTCGTTCATCTGTAGTACAAAAATTTTCGTGCCACCCATAATTACCTCCTGTGATGAAGCGGAATCCGCTTTGCATAAATTCTTACGCTATCTTATGCGCTGCACAGGGAGAATATTACAACGGTTTTATATCCCACGGCGGGAAGTTTTGCCCATATTTGGGTTCAAGTGTTTTTACTTTGCGTGCGGGTTTGGCGGCAGGGGAAAGGGTTAAGCCGTCAATCAATTGCATTACCGCGTGATAATCGGCTTGCGCATTGGAAATTTCGCTGCGAAGGTGCGATAACTCTGCCAGTAAATCGCGGAGGGTTTGCATATTTTCGTCTCGTTCGCGGTCTAGGTTGGCTTCCATGGCTTGGCGGTATTTTTCTAGTTGTACGGCATGTATAAAATGCTTTCCGCCAAGAAAAAATGCAATGCCAAAAACGACAAAGGTCGGTGAAATGCTCGCTAAGCTTGCTTGCTTTTTCGCGTCATAAAAACGGCGGCATGCCTCTAATATCGAAGCGTCGGAGGCTTCTGCGGTTATAGGCGCGGAAAAATCGCTTGTGGTAAGGGTAATTTCTTCGGGTAGTGAAGCGGACTGCACAATATAGGCATAGGCTGCGCGTACCTGCCTGCGTGACAAAATAAGCGTTAGCGCCGGGTTGGGTATGTGGGGAATGCTCTGCGTTTCCCCGCGGGCTTGTGCTTCATCGCCGCCGCAATCAATGATGCGTTGTTCATACTGCGCCTGCGCGAGTAGGGGGAGTTCCTCGTCGTCGGGAGATTGGATAAGCGCGGTTAATTCATTTTCCAGCAGCTGTAGTAAATCGTGGGGTATATCGTCCCCGTTTAACATTTCTGTAAGGAACGTTAGCGCGCAGGAATGCAATTGCGCCGTTTGCACGGCGTTTTTTAGTGCCGCCCAGTGGGGGCTGTGTTGTTGTAAAAGCGGGTACGCATCGTCGGGGAGCGTTGGGCGCTTTTCGTTAAAAACCGCAAGCCAGTTGGTTTTGCTTGGCATTTCCAGTGTTAGTGCGGCTTCTTCCGTGCCAAAAAGTCCCGCGCGGTATGCGTTAAGCAGTGCTTCCGCCGTGGGGGTAACGGCGTCAATATGCGCATTGGTGAACAGTGTTTGCGCCCACGCCATCGCCGCTTTTTGCCGCCCTGCGTTGTGACACAGCAGAAGAAAAAACATAAGCACATGACTTGTGTTACCTGCGCTTAGCTGAATGGCTTGCTTTAACGCCGTTTTTGTTACGCGCGGCTTGTTGTTTAGCCACGCAGAAACCACCGCAAGGCAAGCAGAAAGCCAGTAGTTAGGCGCCTCGTTTGCTTCAACGAGGTTGGAAAGTAATGTTTTTGCTTCATTGGTTTTTCCTTCATGCAATAAGTTATGCACCGTAATTGCGGTTTGGCGTATATGCGTCTGTGCCTTAAATTTTTCACCGCGCCGGGTTGTTATGCTTGCCAACCGCGCAATGGCGGCTTCCTGCCGTTTGCCCAGTGCATAGCTTGCCGTAAAGCTATGGAACGCCGCCGTAAGGTTTTCTATACCTTCCAGCAAGGCTTGCATATTTTCATCGGTTTGGTACACAGCCTCCTGCACCAGTTCAATGTTTTTATTCGCTTGCTTAACCGCCCGTATTACGGGTCCTATGTCGGTGGTGTTTTGTGCCATATGTAAAGCCCCCGTGCAAAATTTTAATATAAAACCCGCGCAATTTTTACTGCGCGGGTTCATTTGTAATAAAATGCTTAGTGCTAGTTGGTAATAACCTGCTCTGTTTCTTTATCAAACACATGAATGCGGTTTGCATCCAGCGCCATTTTGATAACGTCGTTGGTTTTGGCGGTAGAGCGGGGGTTTACGCGGGCGGTAAGCTGTTGACCCGCACACAGCAGGTACAGGTAAACCTCCGCGCCAAGCAATTCGGTTACTTCTACTTCGCAGGAGATAACCGTGTCGGGGCTTTGGCTGATGAACATTTCTTCATCTTTTAAGTCCTCGGGGCGGATACCCATAATAACCTGCTTGCCGTCGTAACCGCCGTCGATAACGGCACGTGCCTTTGCTTCGGGCAATTTTACTTTAAATTCGCCGAAGGTGAGGAAGCAATCATTGCCTTGTTTTTCGACAGAAGCTTCAATCATATTCATCTGCGGCGAACCGATGAAGGTCGCAACAAAGATAGAGTTAGGCTTGTTGTACAAATTAACGGGGCTGTCTACCTGTTGGGCTACACCGTTAGACATAACAACAATGCGTGTACCCAGCGTCATCGCTTCCGTTTGGTCATGGGTTACGTAGATGAAGGTGGTTTGCAGTTTTTGGTGCAGCTTTGTAATTTCGGTACGCATTTGCACGCGCAGCTTTGCGTCAAGGTTTGAGAGCGGTTCGTCCATAAGGAAAACCTTAGGCTCACGTACAATGGCGCGCCCCATAGCTACACGCTGACGTTGACCGCCCGAGAGCGCCTTGGGCTTACGGTCTAACAAATGCTCGATATCCAAAATACGCGCAGCCTCGTGTACACGCTTTTCAATCTCGGCTTTTGGGGTTTTGCGAAGCTTTAGACCAAATGCCATGTTGTCATATACACTCATGTGAGGGTACAGTGCGTAGTTTTGGAAAACCATCGCTATGTCACGGTCTTTGGGGGCAACGTCATTCATTAACTTGTCGCCGATGTAAAGTTCGCCTTCGGTAATTTCCTCCAAGCCTGCAATCATACGCAGGGTAGTGGTTTTACCGCAACCGGACGGACCAACAAAGATAATAAATTCCTTGTCTGCAATCTTCATACTAAAATCATTTACTGCTACAACGCCGTTCGGGTAACGTTTGATAATGTTCTTAAGCTCTAAACCCGCCATTTGCGTCCTCCTTTTCGATAAGTCGATTTTATAATGCATATGTTACACGATTGTAATATGGTTTGTCATTAGCGAATGTGCCAAACTTCGCATAACATTTCTGTGAGATTTTACAAAATGTGTAGGGTATATTTCCCCAACTTATGCACAAAATAGGGCAATGGAAAACAAAAATGCCTTTAAAATTAGTCCCCATATTAAAGAAAATATGCGGCATATAGAAGCACTATTCACCGACAGCCAAGATTTTATTGGTCGTCATTTCCCTATTGGTGGGGAAAATGCCCCTTGGGTATACATGGCGTACTTTGACGCAATGAGCGACCGCGAGTTGTTTGACCTTACCATTGTACGCCATTTGCATGAAATGGACTGGAATGCCCTGCCCGCCGAGGAACGCGCCCAAGGCATATACGAAGCCATAAAAAAACGCGGTATCGCAACCGCAGACTTTAGCGAAGCAGACAACATGGAAGATGTACTGTACTTTATCATGGCGGGGGATACAGCACTTTTCCTTGAAGACAGCACTAAAGTAATAATACTTGCGACACGTGGTTTCCCTAACCGCGGCATACAATCGGCGGAAACGGAAGTAGTCGTACAGGGTCCGCGCGAGGCCTTTAGCGAGGTAATGCGCTTTAATACCGCCCTTATCAGAAGGCGAATTCGCGATACGGGCTTAAAAGTAAAGCAAAGCAAGCTGGGTAAACGCAGCCAAACCGACATCGCCCTTATGTATATAGAAGGCATTGTCCGCCCCGAGGTGCTTGCCGAGGTAGAGCGCCGTTTAGAAAAAATTGATATCGACGGCGTAATGGACGCGGGCTGTGTAGAGCAGCTTATCGAAGAAAGCTGGCTGTCCCCCTTCCCGCAAATACAGCTTACCGAGCGCCCCGACAAGGCGGCGTCCTCGTTATTGGAGGGGCGTATCGCCATTATTGTGGACTGCTCGCCCTTTGTGCTGCTTGTCCCCGTGGCGTTAAATACGTTTTTTCAAGCATCGGAGGACTACTACAGCCGTTGGCAGGTTATGTCCATCACGCGGTATTTGCGGTTTGTCGGCGCATTTATTGCCGTGGCGCTGCCGGGCTTATACATTGCAACGGCGCTGTACCACCCTTCCATGATTCCCCTGCAAATGGTGGAAAAGCTTGCGACCGCCAGCCGTGCCGTACTTTTCCCCGCTGTCATGGAAATTATTTTGCTGGACGCGGCATTTGAACTATTGCGCGAGGCGGGTATTCGCTTGCGCAACGCATCGGGGGGGACAATCGGCATTGTAGGCGGGCTTATTGTAGGGCAAGCCGCCGTAGAAGCGGGGCTGGTTAGCCCCATTGTGGTCATTATTGTCGCAATGACGGGCATTGCTACCTTTGCAATACCCAGCGTGTCGTTGGTATATGCCTTTAGGCTTATCAAGTATTTTATCTTGATACTTGCGGCGGCGCTTGGTTTTATCGGGCTTTGGGCGGGGTTGTTAATCGTGTTAATTCACCTTGCGGGAATGCGCAGCTTTGGCTTCCCGTATTTGATGCCTTTCGCGGCGGGGGAAATGAACAACTACGAGGAACTGAAGGACAGTATCTTCCGTTTACCCCTTTCGCGTATGAGGCGCCGTCCCTTTTACGCTAATCCCGAACAGAATGTGAGGTTAAAGTAAAAATGCTTTCATGCAATGATAAAATTACCTTACGGCAGCTGCAAATATTGCTGGTAATCAGCGCAATGGGGACGGGATTAATCGTATTGCCCCGCCGCGTTGCGGTCTACGCCGCGCAGGACGGCTGGTTAATTGTGCTGGGTTTAACGCTTATCGGCATGGGGCTTGCCGCCCTTGCGGTTAGGGCGGCGCGGGTAACGCCGAACGCAAGCTTTATTGAATACACGGGCTATGCGCTGACGCGCCCCGTTGCGTATGTGCTTGGCGTTTTTTTGTGGGTAAAATTGGTTTTTGCCGCGGGTTTTGAACTGCGGTTTTTCTTGCTTATCACAAAGCAGGTTTTGCTAAACAACACGCCGTTGTGGGTGGTAAGTCTTGTAATGCTTGTCGTGTGCGCTTACGCCGCGTTCATGGGTATAGAAGCCCGCGCCCGCGTAGCAGAAGTACTGGCGTTTTTGTTGATTATGCCCTTTGTTTTTTTACTTGTTGTCGCGTTGCTGGATATTAATGTTAGTAATTTACAGCCCGTTTTTACCGCACAGCCGCAGGATTTGTTGCGTGGTACGTTGCGCCTTGGCTTTATTTTTACGGGCTTGGAATGTCTGCTCCTTACTTCGCCCTATATCCCCGCGGAGAAGAAAATGGGGCGTGCCGTGGTAGGCGCGGTAGGCTTTGCGGGGGTAACTATCACCGTAATTACGGCGATTACGCTGGCGAAATTCGGCACAAGCATTACCAACGAGGCATGGCCTGTTTTGCGTATGATGGACATGCTAAATTTACCGGCTTCGTTTATCGAAAGGCAGGAGGCACTCATGTTTAGCTTTTGGATAATCACGGTTTTTGCGCTGGTGAATGCGTTCATTTTCTTTGGTGCGCGTCTTGTTACAGATATGCAGGCGAAGCAGAAAAACGGGGTAATGCGCCCCAAGCTAACCGCTGTTTTAATTACCTCTATTGCCGTTTTTGCCGTTTCGCTTATCCCCAGCGAGGCGGAAAGCCTGTACCGTCGTTTGGATATATTATTTTTTATCAGCGGCATATTTTTCTTGCTGATATTGCCCTTGCTTGTGCTTGCAAGCACGTTTTTGCGAAGGCGTTTTGCCCGTTGGCGCGGCGTTACGGTGTTGCTTGTTATATTTTTAATAACATTATCGGGTTGTTATGACCGTGTGGAAATAGAAGACCGTACTTTTGTCGTGGCAATGGCGTTGGAAAAAAACGCCGATGCGTATGCCTTTACCGTAGTTACCGAAGCCGAAGCGCAAACTACCGCCGACGGGCAAACGCTGACCCAAGCAACGCACACCCTGGACAAGGGAGTAAACAAGCGCTTGCATTACGGTCAAGTAAAACTACTTGCGCTGGGGGAATGTCTGTTATCCGATGCACAAATGTTATCAAACGCATTAGCAACGTTGGCACAAAACCCGGAAATTGACCGCAAGCTTCACATCATTGCCGCCAACGAATGCATAGACCTGCACGAAAAACTAGACAATATAGACGCAGTAAATTTTGCACAACAATTTCAAAGCTTGCATACGCAATTGCAGGAAAACGGCTGCGCATTAATACCACTGTTCCCCACGGGTGCGGTTGCCCTAAAGGACGGCGCAAAAGCCCTAACCCTTTCTGAAATGGAGCTGCAAGGGTATCTATGGTGCTTTTCCGAAAAAAATATTGACGCCGTGGTAACGGCATATGACGTAACGCCCGTTCCCTTTATCGTTGATAAACACAGTGCGGAAGTCACCTTTTCCCAAACCCAAGCCATTATTACCGTAGAAGTAGCGGGGCGCGCTCCCGAAGCTACCGATATACCCCGCGAAACCATACAACACCTTGTTTCCGCGCAAATCGCAAACGAAATTGTGGCAACGGCGTCTGCCCTTCAAGTAAAAAACCTTGATGCCTACCATTGGCGTGACCATATGCGCAAAACCCACCGCGAAATGTACGAAAAAAACGGCAGTCGCTGGGAAACATTATTCCCCCACTTGGAAATAATCCCCAATGTCACCGTGCGGTTGACGCAATAAAAAAAGCCACTGCTTACACAGCGGCAATATGTCAGGGCAAAATGTTACGCGCGAACTCTACCCCAACACTATAGCATATACTAGGATAATTTGTAAACCCTCGTCGCATTATCGCGAAAAACGTCCCGATAGTGCATTTCGGGAATGATTTTTTTGCAAAATTCGATGTATTTCCCCAACGGAACAATAGGCCAGTCTGTGCCGAAAAGTACCTTCTTGTAGTCGTTTAGATATACCAGCCCTGTGGTGTAATGCTGCATGAGTAGCGGTTGGCTCATGGTAAAGTCGATGTGTTGGGGACTGCCTTCCACCAGCCCGCTAATGTCTAAGAAAACGTTGCGGTTTTTGTATGCAACTTCGCAGGCGTCCATAATCCACGGGTTGCCCATGTGGCATAGGAGAAACTGCGTATCGCGGTATTGCACCGCCATGCGGTCGGCGGTAAGGGGGTGGGAATAGTCCATAATGCCCTGTTCGCTGTAGGTTACCCCCGTGTGGATAGCTACGGTTTTGCCAAATTCCGCCGCAATTTGGTATACGGGCGCGTAAATGGGGTCGTGTACATAGTAATGGTAATAGCCCGCGTAAATTTTAAAACCAACCACGGTGGGGTCGTTCTTTACCCGTTCGCGGATGCGTTTAATCGCATCCGCGTCTAAATTGTGGGGGTTTATACCAAGACAAGTAAAAATACTTGATGGCACATCTTCGCACAGGTTTGCCGTCATTGGGGTAGGGGACAACGCATCGGGGAACATGTGGGGCGTTGCTTCCACCAGCCCCATGCACACGGCTTTTTCGATGCCTGCGGCTTCGCATTCCGCAAGGTAGCTCTCGCGGGTATAGGTGATGCCCGCCTCCTCGGCGGCGGTGTAAAAGGCTTGTACATCGGAAAAATGCATGTGCGCGTCGATAATTTTAAAATCCATTAGAATTTCACCCTTTCTAAATCGTCCAGCGCGCCGTTGGGCAGGTCTTCTTCGGTAACCAGATAAAATACGGGGCTGGAGGTAAATGTTTCGCCATGGGCGGCGGCGGCTTCCATGTAAAAATCGGCAACCAAGGGCACTTTGGTATCGCCGCCCAGCTCGTTGTGTTTGCCGTTATTTTTATTGCCGTGGAAAAGGTACAGCCTTTGCGGGCGTTCGCTAATCACTTTTGCCGTGTTTACGAAGGGGGGGTCCATATCACCCGCCCCTTCGCCAAAACGCAGGCGGGATTGCTGTCCATGCTTGTCCGCAATTTCTACATGGAAGTTTTTTCCTTCGTCCGTGGGGTTGGGGAATGCGTCAAATTCCGGGGTGTCGCACCGATATGCTCCCGTACCGTTGATAAACCGATAAAAGGCACACAGCACGGGTACGCCGGGCAGCGTAACGTAATAGGTTTCGTACACCGCACCGCGCAATTCCGCTTCCTCTTTAATGGCAATGCGCAGGCAAATGCCGTGCCACATATTGCCGTAATTGTCTTTTACCGTGGCAAATTCGGCGGAAATATCTTCCTTTAACACGCTCACGTTATTCATCTTTGGCGGGAGCAAGCGAATGCCGCCAAGGAAGGGATTGTACCAGGCGAAGGGCTTGCGCTCGGGGTGTTGGTGCTTCAGCCATTCCGCGCCGTCTGCCGTGGTGAGGGAGTAGCACACCGCGCCGTAAGTTGGGTCTACACGGAAGGTAATTTCTCCGTTTGCCACCGAATAAATGGTACCCTCCTGCGTGTTTTTTATGTCCCCCTTAGGGGCAAACAATACACGTTTATACCCCTTGTCGTAGACAGAAAGGCGCATGTCTACCTTAATTTGCACCAAGGGTTGGGGGTTGTGTATGGGAAGGTTAAAGTAATTTTGCTTGATGTCGTTTTCATCGTCGTCGTCCTCTTCGTCCCCGTCCCTTTCTTCGTTTACCTGCACTTGGGTTTCGAATAGGGGCGAGGCTACGCGAATTTCCCCTTCCAACGTGGTTTCGCGGTTGTTGATAATATCCAGCGCTATTTCCGGCGTAGAAATAACGGGGTTATAGCCGTTAATCCGTACTTCCACGGGGGGTGCGGGTACGTAATTTTCCTTGTCCGTAATTTGCATGGCAAAGTTGCGGAAGCTTCCGAAGTCGTTAAACAAGCCAAAAGCAAGGACAAGGGGCGGCGTTTCAATAATTTGGTTGGGGGCAAGTTGGGTTAAATCATGTTCAAAAATAACCATACTGCCCCATTGGAATTTAGGTTGTAAACCTGCCCCCCAGCAAACGCCGCACCCGCCTGTAGGATTGGCTTCAAAAATCCAATTTTCCTCTACGCTTTCGGAATCAATATCCCCCATGCCGTCCTGTTCCCCATCGGGTAGGGGGAAGGCGTGGTTTTGCATAAACTGCCCGTTGGCGCGGAAGGTGGTAAACCCGCCAAGTTCCAACCAACCGGAGTCATTCAAGTGTAACGCCCGTGGGGTGCTTCCGCGATTTTCCACCCGATAATGGCGCGAAATGATGCCGATTGCACTCAAGGAAATAACCATAGTCGCTACCATACCTGCAAATTTTTCGGAAACAAATTCCGCCTCCATGACCATGTCCCTACCGCGCTGGAAGCACGTAACCGTGGGCTTGATGAGGTTAAACTCATCGTCATAGGGTTTGCCAAGCTTGGGGGGGAATAAATCCCCTCGGTTAAAGTCGGGGTTTGTTAAATGGCGGATACTCAATTCGTTTTCGCTCTTGTATAAAATAATTTTCCAAGGGCCGTTGACGATATTGTAACCATATTCCGTTTCGAAGTGGAAGGTGCTAAAAAGGGTTTGTATTGCCGCATGAAAGGGCTTGGTAAAAGAAAACTGCGAGCCGTCCGCCAACATAATATCGTATTTTATGGGCATCGCGTCATACCCTGCATCAAGAATTTTCGCCTCTATGGGAATACTCGTTTTACCCTCGGCATTCACTTGCACATTAAAGTAGTTTTGCTTGAATGCGATTTTATCGCTTTCGGGCAAGGTAAAGGTTACGGAAGCATTTTGCAACAACGCAGAAGCGACATTTATATGAAACTTCGCCTTCATGCCTACTTGCATTACCGCCCCTTCTACCTTGCCTGCGTTATCCATGGGGAAGCGTACATCCAGCGGGAATTTTGGGTTAATGCCCATACCTAAAGCGACGGTTTGCCCGTTAATTTCCACATCGGCAAGGACGCAGGGGTGTACCTGCCATTTGTCCTGCACCTCCGCTACTTCCCCTACATAAAATTGCGCGGGAAATACCTGCGTGCCCGTAACTTGGGTATCCAGCGTAAAATCAAGGCGGATATTCGCGTCCTCGCGGCCGTTAATTTTCACCCGCAAGTCCTTACCCGTTTTATTTGTCACCGAAAAGGTGCAGTTATAGCTTAACCCAAAGGCAAGCTCGTGATTTTCCGCCATCATTTCAATTTTATAGTCCTTTGTTTCGATGAAGCGCATTCTGCGCCCTGTGCGCTCGTAGCCCACGGCAAGGGTTTCGCCATCCTTTTCCCAGGAATAGCCAAAAACCTCGAAGCGGTTTACCTTCACCCCATCGGGGACAATCTCCCAACTGCGGGTAGAATCGGCATACCAGTCGGTTTTTTCAAAGAAGGGCTTAAAAAGCTCTGTGCCTAAAATTTCGGGGATAAAATTAACCAAGTGGGTGCTGTCGGCGCGGTCCTCCCAGAGGTAGCCGCATTTTTTATACAGTGGCATTGCCGCCGTATTGCCGGGCCATGTGTGGATGTCTACCCGTGGGTAGCCCAGCTCAATGGTGCGGTTTACGCAACGCAAAGTGAGGGCTTTGCCCACTTTTTTGCCTTGGTAATCGGGGCGAACCCCCAGCAATTCGATGTACAGCGCGTTAGCGTCGCCAAAATACCGCCCAAGGGAGCAGTAACCCACGGCTACGTCCCCGTCCAGCGCCACATAGTGGTGGATGCATGAGCTGCTTTCGATACGGGTCGCTACTTGACCGGGGGTTTTTGTTTCATTGCCGCCGCCCCAGTCGTCTTTGCTTTTGTTCCACATATCCGCCAAGGTTGCGTTAAGGGAAGGTTCGTATTCGACAATTTTTATGCCGTTGGGTAAAGTTTCGTAGATGTGCATTTTTAAAGCTCCTTTATGGGAAAAATTATATAACAGTACTTAATTGACAAAAATTGCTGTACTCGTCAAACTCAAATTCATAAAACCGTGCAATCCAATTAATAGTAAGAACGCCGACCGGTTAACTATGATGCTTTCTTATAATGAATGCAAACACCGCACCAAGCACAATTGCTGCAATAACAATCCACATAATTACTCCGGACTGGTTAGGGGCGATATTTGGTTCATCAGCAGGCGTATCTTCATTTGCATAATTATCCTGTTTGGGATAGTCGTTCGGCTCGGTGACCAAGCCTAAAAGTGCATATACATCAACGCGGATAGGGTCGGTTGCAAGCTCCGTCCAACCTTGATTCATGCGTACAATTTCATAGTAGTGGATTGCTCCGGGTATCGGGCTTTGGTCAATAAACTCGAATAGGATTCGGTCATTTTCTCTCACCCCGGTTTGCCTGTGAAGCAACGTCCGCTGCCCTTCTGTTACGCGATACACTCGTATATCTGCTTCTTCAGGGTTTGAAAAAAACCAGCGACGGGGGATATATCTAAGCAGTACGTCGCCTTGCATTGCCTGTATCGTATACCGCGATGTATCCATCCATCGGTCATAGTGCCGCCTTAGCTGATGTGCCGTATCTCCGATATAAAGCGTAATAATGTCGATGGGTTCGCCTTGCAATTGAAAAACAATGCGGTAATCGGGGAATTCATCTTGGCGGATGGGGGTGAGTTCAAAAACAAGTTCGGGCAATTGATTGGAATAAACCGGCGACAAGGTCTGCCGCATTTCTTCCCACACTTCGGTTGTCCACATAGGTGTTATAGGCGAAAGCGTGTCCATAAGCGGTCTATACATTCCGCTATAGTCAAATGCAATCTCCACCGGCCAAACTATCGTTTCATCTATATACGCGCTGTCAAAAAAGGCCGATGCAACCCAATGCCCGGAAAGCGCGATGAGATTGCGCACCAGCTCGGGCGATTGCTTGCGTAGTGCCGGAAACACCGCATTTGAAGTATCTATAATCCTATCCACACCCGATATGAAATCGTCGTGCCAGTCCCCCCAATGCCAGCGGCTTGTTGTTATCACATGCTCAAAGCCCAAGATATACGCCAACTCGGACAGCATGAAATATACATTGTCTATGTCCGTAATGGTTCGAATGGCAATGCTTGTGGCGGGTGTGGTTTCGCCGTCTATGCCCAGTACAAAGGTCTGCTCGGGATATCGCAAGAAGCCGCTGCCATCCCATTCCCAGCCGAACAGTCCGCCTCCATCGGCACGAGTGGCAGAGCGTTCGGGAATCTCCCTAAACAGCGGAATGTCCACAAACTCTTGCCCAACCACCTCAAAGGCTGCGCCGCGCACAATCCAAAAATCCCACTCTTCACCCGCAGACCTGCGGACATTAAACTGCGCCGGCGTACCATTCAAAATATACGCCATATCGAACAAACAAAAATAGTGGATTGCCATATCAGTGGAGTAGCCCCATAGTGAGTAATCCCTCCCGTCAACACGCAGCACAAATTCACCCGACCACACCGCATCTACGGTGGCATACACCGGCTTTGGGAAGCCAATAATGAGAAAAAGCGCAATAATAATGCACAAATATATCTTACATTTTGCGCAGGGTCTGTTTGCTTGTGCTTGCATAGAATACCTTCTTTGTTGAGTAGATAATTGCTTATTTATTATGGTAAACCGAGGCTTTCAAGCTAAAGGACATGGGGAACAAATCCGTGTTGAAGTCATAGTTGTATAAAAATCTTTCGATATTTTTCATGCCGCCTTCGTCATAAAAATTTTCTTTAAACTCGTTAAAGTATTCAATATGCAAGCCGGCTGAAACGAGGGCGTTAATTATATCCGAAATTGTGTGCATCCAAAAATATGCCTTTACGCCGTACTTTGTAACGGAAGCGTACCCGCCTATTGAATTATTAATATCGGGTTCTTTTCCGAAATAGGGATATTTAATTTTTGTGATGTTTTCTGAAAGCTGTTTCGTGTCAAGCATCATAAAAAACGGGTGACTGTCAAAAACGTAAAAGAACCCGTCGTCTTTCAAAAGATGGCTTATGGTTTGTCCCCATTTCTTTAAATCCGGAAGCCAACCTATCGCCCCTTCGGAAACGAACACAATGTCATATTTTTCATCATGCTTTTCCATGAAGTCCATAATATCGGATTCAATGAAGCTTACATTGGAAATGCCTAAATCATCGGCAAGCTTTTGTGCATATTTGATATTGTCGGGAACAAGGTCAACGCCAACTACGGCACTTGCGCCCATCTTTGCAAGCAGAATGGTATCCGCCCCCGTGTTGCATTGCAAATGAATTATTTTTTTCCCGCTTACATCACCAATTTCTCTTTGGATATGCTTGTTAAACCCATACCACCCGTCAAGAAGCGCTTTCTTGAAGTAGGCGTAATGTTCTTCAGAAATTTGCCCCCATGCATGTTTGTTTGACTCTATCTCTTTCATTTTCCTCTCTCAAGTATACTTTTCATATCTGCCTCGGTTACAGGCTCTTGCGGTGTTGTACGAGAAAAAATATCAGCTAATAACACATCATTTTCGCACATTTCCTTAAACATAAGAACAAAACGTTTCATTGCTTCTTTATCAGTTGAATAAGCAACAAAACACAAATGCTCTGAATCAAAGTCAATTTTTTCAAGTAAATCGGAAGCTTTTTCTTGCAAAAAAACTTGTGCCAATGATTCCCAATCGTAACCGCTTCCGTCAAACCCTTCCTTTTTGCGGGTCTTAAATAAACCCGCCTTGTATTTATGGCTGGTGTACATTGTAACTGATACACTTCCCTCAAAATCATCCCAAGTAAATGGAGCAATTTGACTTGCAAAATCCATGTGTAATTCCTCCGCTAATGTTTATAATACCGCAAACACCTTTTCCATTAATGGGTAAGTATTTACGCTTGTATTTCCAAGTGCGGAAAATACAATTTGCTGTTCCGGTGAATATGCGGTAAAAAAATCAACGCCTGCGTCACCGCCCACAGCGTAATAGAATATCTTATCTTCCACTTCATGGCGGTAAACACCAAAACCGTAACTTTCTATTTCGCTTATTTCGGATTGTTTTTTAATAAATTCCGCCAGCATATTTTCGGAGAAAATCGTGCCCTTGAAAACCGCCCGCCATAACTTATCCAAATCATCTGCACAGGTATATAGCCCGCCATCAGAGCCGCCCAAAATCGGCAAGCTGAAAATATTTGTATTCCAACCGTCACCATCTTCCATGTATCCCAAGGCAACATTGGCGGGTAATGAATCTGCGCGATAAAAGCCTGTATGTTTAAGTTTACACGGTGAAATAATTACTTCATACACATATTGTTGATATGATATACCGCTGACTGCTTCAATTACCAAGCCTAACAAGATAAAGCCCGAATTAGAGTAGCCGTATCTCTCGCTCGGTTTAAATTTTGGTGGTAGCGGTGTAATCATTTGTAAATAATACTCCAGCCGTGTCCACAGTTGCACAGGGTATTTATCATACAGTGCTTGTAATTGTTCTTCACAATTTTCGGAATCTTCATCAATATAGTCACCCACGCCCGATGTGTGGGTAAGCAAATGAAAAACAGTCACGTTTTTGTCGATTTGACCTAAGCTATAGGGCAAAATATCGCAGATTCGAGCATGAATTGAAAGTTTACCTTCATCAATGAGTTTGCAAACAGCTAACCCCGTAAACAACTTTGTGCCAGAGGCAATCCCAAAGGCCGTGTCTCTATTGTTTGGAAGATTTTCGCTCTTATTGCGAAGCCCGACACATTTTTCAAATACCGTGTTATTTTTATCGCCAACAGAAAATACGCCTGAAAATTGGGTAGAATCAGACCATTCCTTCCAAATTTGTTCATAATTCATAATAATTCTCATACCTCTCATTATATAAATATTGTGTGCAATGGTTATTCAGAAGTCCACCACAAATATCCGAATTTATCTACTATACCGCTCCCTGTTTTAGTATCGTCCCAATCAAGCGGTCCTAAAGGTTCGGCACGAATAGCATCTTTCTTTAGTATTTCGTATGCTTTTTTTACGCCCTCTAATCCTAAACCATCAACAGATAGCTGTGCATATGGCTGAAAGCTGTATGAAGGGATATAAAGC
>WQRX01000035.1 GCA_009786535.1 Defluviitaleaceae bacterium
TTCTGCTCTCGGTAAAGCTATTGATTCAATTGTACATACCGATATCGTTGGTTGGATAAATCACTGTGGATATAAACTATAAAATGTTAAAACGCTATATAAGCATAGCCATACACTCCATTCTACCGGGGCACTGCCCCAAGCCCTGTGAGGGCCGTTATTTTTATTTCCCGAAGGAATAGTACATAAGCAACAGCGGCAACACCTAAAGCAACCGCAGGGGGAATATTTAGCAAAAAAGCACTCCATGCTTCCCTAAAAATGAAAACAGGCAAGGTGCCAAGCACCGCCCAAATGAGCGCGCCAAGATACCACCCCGACGGGTATCTGCGCAAAATGCCTGTGAGCAGCAAAGAACACAAAAACAGGGAACAAAGGGCTACGGAAATCATTTGAAATGAAAATCCCGCCGGTACATCCGTTGCCATAACGTAATAAATAAGCGCATTGGCAAAAACGGCAAATACCGTTCCGATTAGCGAGAAACACAGCAACCGAAAGGCTGTAATCTGCCGAATGGTGTATTTGCTGGCCATTTTGATTTCATACAGGCCATTCATCCGTTCAATGGCTTCGGTGCATATGGTCATGGAGATGAACAGGGCAGGGGAAAATAAAAACAACATAGCACTTAAATGTTCATCCAAGTGAAAAAAACTAAATTGCGTTGCAATAACTAAAATGTACGCCAACGCCACCACAACCGAGAGCAACATAGCGGGGGCCGCGTCCCAAAAAATCACACGCAGTCCAAGATGGCGGTACATATCCCGAAGGTAGCCCCACGTTGAAACAGAGCGCGTTAACCCCACATTTAATATGGATGCGATTGCCTTATCACGTTCATTGGGTGAAATATTCATCTTCAAACTCCTTCCTTATTATTTTGAGCATACGGTAATATTTTGTTTTTATCGTCGCTTCGGGTATGTCCACCATTTTTGCAATTTCCCCAAAGGTGTACTCGCCAAAAATCTTCAAACGAAATATGCGTTGGGTTTCGGCTTCAAATGTGCCTACATAGGCTTGGATTCGAAAAGCCAAGTCGCTATTCGCCATTTGCTTTGTAAAATCCGATTCGTCGGGAATTTCAACATCGTCCAAATGTAGGATTTTATTTTGTATAACCGCGCGGCTTCGGTGATGGTCGATAATTTTGTTGGTGGCGATTCTGTAAAGCCAAGTGCGAAAGCTTGCTTGTTTGGGGTCGTACTTGGTTATGGCTTTCAGCATGGCAACAAAAATCCCCTGTGCCAAGTCCAATGCGGTGTGTTTGTCTGCCGTTTGCCGTAGCGATAAATTTCATCGTAATATGTTCTAATAAGTGCGTCTGCGGCGGCTTTGTCCCCACGTTTTTGCACCCGCCGAATTAAACGCGTTTCTTCATGTAAACTTCTGTGCAAGCTTTTCTCACCTGCCCTCCTGCTTTTATATTCGTTTTAGGTGGGTAAATAGTTTCAGCTTTTACAAAAAAATTTTTATCATACTTCTCCAAATTGATTTATTCATTGACGCAATATATTAATTATGCTACATTTTCGCAAAGAAAGGGCGTGTTTTTTATGCAACCTTTTTCGGTGGAAATAATTGATTGTAAGGAAAAGCCCGAGTGCGCAGAGTTGGACGCCCTGGTTGGCACGGTTAATGTCCAGCACAAAACGAAGTATTTGCAATTAATTTCGCGGCATATGGAGAATGCATTTGCGGGTTACTTTGCCATTGTAAGGCAGGGGCATGAGGTTGTTGCGTGGACGTACATATTTATTGACGAGGGTTTTTCTTTCCATGGGTTACTTTCCGGGGTTGCGGAGAAGCTGTATCGCTTGTTCCCCGTGGGCTTTAAAACGGCCTTTGTTTCTTCCCCCGTTGCGGAGTATAACGCCTTTCACATCAAGGAAAGCCATAAAAACCAAGAGGATGTTATTATTGAGCAAATGATGGCGACGGCATTCACTTTTTTTGAAAAAAAGGGAATAAAACTGGTGGTAATACGGGACCATATTACCCGCTACCCTTCGAAATATCTGCACAAGGAATTTACGCACCTGCATTTTATGCCGGGCACATTTTTAGATTTTGAATGCGTGGAGCATGGCTGTACCTGCTTCGACACGTATTTAATGGGCTTGAAAAAGAAATGGCGAGCCAATGTGCGTAATAAGCTAAATCGCCGCAAAGAGGAATTAATAATAGAAATTGTGAATGCCAAGGGGCTTTCTGAAGGGGATTGCGTGCGGTGTCATGAATTATATTTCCAGACGCGGGGCAAGCAGAAATTAAAGCATGAGTTGCTCTCCCAGGATTATTTTTGTGCCTGTGGGGACGAGCTTGGAGAAAGCTGTAAAATGATAGTTGCGCGGGTAAATGGCGTGATTATTGGGTTTGCCCAGCTTCTGGTAAACGAACACGACGTAATAAACGTGCGCATGGGCATGGATTATGCCTACAACAGGGACTACAACCTATATTACCATTTGCTGTACGAAAATATCGTTTTTTGCCTGAAAAATAAAAAACGCAGGTTATATACTTCACAAACCTGCTACCGCCCAAAATTAGAAGTGGGCGCGAAATTTTTAACTTTGCATACCTATGTACACTTTACCAATCCATTGCTGCACAAAATTTTTAGCAAAATTTTTGCGAAGCAGTGCGAGTGCTACAATGAGCTGCTTACGGCAGAAAAACCCGCCGACGTACTTGTGGAATATGGATTGTAAATTCGGTCATAGCCGTAAAAAGAGAAGGGACTGTATTAGTCGGTTAATACAGTCCCTTCTTCATTTAAGGGGTAGTTTATGGGGGGTGATGCGGGGCTTTCGTTGGGGGGGAATACCTCGGCAAGGTTGATTTCACAGCCTTCTAAGATATGAACGGGAATGGTGCTTGTATCATCATACACGAAGGAAGTATATTTTTCATTTTCTAATACATACACTTCCACCAAACGGTCAAAGGGGTCTACCACCCAGTATTCGCGCACGCCAAATTCGCGGTAAATGTTATACTTGCGCAGTTTGTCCATGCTTCGGGTAGAAGAGGAAAGGATTTCTATTGCCATGTCGGGTGCGCCCAGACAATTTTTTTTGTTTGAAAGCTTATCTAAGTCACAGATAACTACCAAGTCGGGTTGCACAACGGTATTGTCCAGCGTGTCGAAATTGAGGCGCACATCGAAAGGGGCGGCGAGGACGCGGCACTTTTTTCCGCGGAGAAAAGTCCAAAATAAACCACTTAGTGCCATACTAATTTCCTGATGCTCCCATGACGGTGCGCTCATTTGTATTGCCTCCCCTTCTATTAACTCAAAGCGCGGATATTCCGGCCATGTGGCGTAATCGGCGTAGGTGTAACGGGGTTTGGCAGTATTGTATCTAACGGCAATGGCGCTCATTTACATCTCCCTTTCTGGTATCTTCCCGCACATTATACCGCAAATCCTTTGCAAAACAATAGCGCAACCGCTATACTGGCGGTTAGATGCAAATTCTAAGAAAAAGGCGGTAATAAACATGGACAATGCAAGGTTAAAAAAGTATGCCGAATTACTGGTGCGCTCGGGCGGAAACGTGCAAAAAGGGCAGGTTGTGGTCATCGGCTGTAGCGTAGACGATGCGTATTTTGGGCGTTTGGTGCAGGAATGCGCGTATGACGCAGGCGCAAGCGAAGTGGTTATGGACTGGGGCGATGAGGCTTCGGCGCGGGCGAAATTTTTGCGTGCAGACGATGGGATTTTCGACGACTTCCCTCAATGGAAAGTGGATTGGTACAAGCATTACGACGATAAGGGCGCGGTGTATCTCCGCGTTTCCAGCACAGACCCCGATTACCTTGCGGGGGTTGACCCCAACCGTTTACGCCGTTTTTCCAAGGCGTCGGGCATTGCCACCAAGGCGCACAGCGCAATTATGATGTCAAACACCAACCGATGGAGCGTTTGCGCCATTCCTTCCCCCGCGTGGGCGAAGAAGGTTTTCCCCAATGTAAGCGAAGAAGAAGCCATGGAAAAATTGTGGGCGGCGATTCTCAAAGGTGCGCGCGCCGACGGCGATAACCCGCAAACAGACTGGGAAAAACATAAGGACAACTTTACCGACCGCGTGGAATATTTGAACAAGATGAACTTTGATTCGTTGCGCATTACCACGGGCTTGGGCACGGATATTACCCTTGGGTTGGTTAAAAACCACGTGTGGGTTGGCGGCGGCGACACGGGTAAGGACGGCGTTCCGTTTTTCCCCAACCTGCCGACGGAAGAAATTTTCACCATGCCTGACCGCACCCGCGCCAACGGGCGGGTGGTTGCTTCTATGCCCCTTTCGCGCATGGGCAATTTAATCGAAGGCTTTGAAATGACCTTCAAGGACGGACTGGTGGACAGCTTCAAAGCCGAGAAAAACGAGCAAGCCCTTGCGGATATGCTGGGCATGGATGAGGGCGCAAAACGCCTTGGCGAGGTTGCGCTGGTTACAAATTCCTCCCCCATCGGGCAAATGGGTGTGCTTTTCTACAATACGCTCTTTGATGAAAATGCTTCCGCGCATTTGGCGCTGGGCAAAGCGTACCCCAATAATATGAAAGGCGGGGACGATATGACCACCGAAAAGCTGGTAGAAGCAGGTGGAAACGACTCGTTGATTCACGTAGACTTCATGTTCGGCACCGCGGACATGAAAGTAATCGGCATCGGCGCCGACGGTACAGAAACGGTATTTTTCGACAATGGTGAGTTCATCTGATGGCAGACCATATCCACACCATTCCCGTGTTGGACGCGTTGCGCGAGCCAAAAAATTGCGCCTTTTGCGTAATGCACGAGAATTTGGAAAAAGCCGCCGTAAATTTCATTATGTCCCCTGCGTACATGGAGGACGATGTACGCAGGGCGACCAATGAAATTGGCTTTTGCAGGCACCACCTCGCCCAAATGTACGAAGAACAAAACCGATTGGGCTTGGCGCTAATGTTGCACACCCACTTGTTAAAATTAAATGCAGATATAGAAAAATTAGCCAAAAGAAGCGCGCCTGCACCATTCTTTGGCAAAGACACGAGCGGTCCAATTGCAAAACTGATGAACCATTTACAGGGCGTGGATGTTGGTTGCTACGTATGCAACCGCGTAAATACGACCTTTGACCGTTATATTGACACCTATTTTCATCTGCTAAACAAAGGCGGCGAGGAAGCACGGCTAATAAAAAACCAAAACGGTTATTGCCTTAACCATTTTATTGCCTTGCTGGAACACGCGGTAAATATGGGGCGTGGGAAACGGGAAGCCTTTATCGAAGAAATCCTTCCCACGCAGCAAAAAATGATGCAAAATCTTGCAGAGGATTTAGAGCATTTCACCATAAAATTTGACCACCGTAACGCAGAACTGCCTTGGAACAACGCCAAAGACGCACTGCTTCGCGCCGTGGCGGCACTGGGGGGCGAAAAATGAACGACGGAAAAACCTTCCGCGAATCCCTCCGCGAGGAGCGCGACAAGCTAAAAGCCATGAATTTTACGGAAAAACGCCAGCATATTTGGGAATACTATAAGGCGCATATGATTTTCCTTGCCGTGGTTATCTTTTTGCTGTACAGCATTGTCGGGCATATAGTAAATCCGCCGAAGCGGGATTATTTGTATATCGCGTGGCTGGGTGCGACGGTGGATGTACAGCGCCTGGCAGACCTTGGCGACGCGTTGCAACCCATTGTGTACGACCCCGAGCGCCAGCGTGTGACCGTTGGCTCCTACACCGCACACCCCGACCCGCAAATGAATGCCGCGATACAAACGCGCTTTGCGGGTATGATTCAAACAGGTTCGATTGATATAATTCTCACATCGTGTGTTGGCGTGGAAGAATTGGACAGTATACAACTCCTCCGCAATATATCGGAAACGCCCGTAGCATTTCGGTTTGCGCATTACGCGCGAGCCATACCCGAGCGAATCCGCGTATGCCCGCAAGACGGGCGCTGGCTGGGTATTTCGCTACAAGGTTCATCTTTGCTTACGGAAGTAGGCATAAACAGTAATGATTTGTACCTGACCGTGCTGGGCAATACCCAGCGTTTCTATGAAATTAACCAAGCATTGGAGGCGCTGTTGCGTTGACATCCCCGGGTACGTTGTTTTTTATTTTTTTGCTGGTGTACCAGTTTGTTTTTGCGCAGTTGCTGTATTGGGTGCGCCCTTTTTTGCCTGATATTTTTGTGCAATCGATGGCGTTTATTGTTGTGGGGCATTTGCTTGCGCTTTTGCTCCCCCTTGCTATATGGCTTGCTATAAAAAAAGAACGCCTAAGCGCACACATGCCTTCCATGAAATTGGGGCGCATCAACGGCATTTTGGTGGTGGCGATATCGTTTTTCCTGCTGCCGTTTATGGGTTTATTGTCGGCAATTGCTTCCATGTTTGTGCCTAATGTAGCGGCGGGTTTGCTTGGGCAAACTGCACAGCATTCCGTATGGGTGATGCTGCTTGCCGTTGCCGTAACCCCCGCCGTTGTAGAGGAGGTAGTTTTCCGCGGTTACATACAGTCGCAGTATCACGGCTGGGTTTTTTGGCGGGTTGCTGCGTTAAACGGCTTGTTTTTTGCCGTTATTCACGCGCCGCAGCAGTGGCTGTACGCCTTTGCCATGGGCGTGGTAATGGCGTACATGGTGCATTATACGCGCAGTATACGCGCAGGTATTTTGGCGCATTTTTTTATGAATGCATTTAATATAGTCCTATTTCGCGGAATACTGTGGCTCTATCAGCAAGCGGCAGAATATGTAGGCATTTATATATACGAAGCCTTCGAAAGCGCTGCCCCGGAATACGAAGTATCCGAATGGGCGGCAATTGCAGGGGTAGGGGTGCTGTGCCTTGTGTTTTTACCCTTTGTCATTATCCTTTGGCGTGCGTTTATCTCGCACAATCGCCAGCGCATGACGGCGTATGATATTAAAACCGCACTGGCAGAGGGTAGCGGGGAAGGGGACCCTGAAGAAAAAATTGACGAAGAATAAGGGGCTGCCAAATTTGACAGCCCCTTCGCATGTTAATCCTTCACAGCAAGCTCCGTGCGTAAGCGTTTTGCAATTTTGTTGCGGGCGCGTTTGTGTGTAAAGTATAGAAATAGGTGAATTACGTAAATAACTAACCACGCCGTACATATAAAAGCAGCTAACATCATAGGAATATCGCGGGTTATTATCGTTGTCATTCCCGCTGCTTGGTTTTGCGAAACGTTGAAAAAATACAAATCATACACAATCATTGCGCTGATAAAAACAAAGGTAACACCAGGCAGCAGTAAAAACGTGTGAATCACAAATCGCCTGCGTGCCCGCATTTGACGGTCAACTTCCTCCAAGAAGATGCCGTCGGGTAGGGCTGCTTCCCGCGGGGTAGGTGTATCGTGTGTGGCAGGTACGGCGGGTATTTCTTCCCCCGCATCCTCACAAGTATCTGCATGTTCCATACCCGGGTGGAAGCGTATTGCCGAGTGGGAATCGTCCGTCCATTCGGCGCGCTGCTGGCGTACAAGCTGTGCCCCACGGCGGGCGAAGGTTTCGCCGATTTTGTTATACTCAGCGTCATATAGGGTAACTCTGTTTTTTCCATCCATGAAAACCTCTCCTTATCAAGATTAATGAAGTAAAAATCGGACGCTTCAACCGTTTTTTAACACGGGCAATCGGCCCTGTGCATATGGGTGCCGCCCCACATTGCGTCAATGAGATATACGTACACATACGAAAAAGTTTTACCGCCGCACAGTTTTCATTCAAAAGGAAACAGCCCGACCACAGGGGGGGTGGGGTCGGGCTTTGAGGGGGGATATTTAATTGTCCCTAAACGGATGTTTAAGGTCACATGGGTAATTCTTACCACATTTAACGAAAATATACATATATGGGTAATATTTTACCGCGCGCCCTTTACCAGATAATGAATATACCGCTTTATACTCTCCATAAATTTCCCTGCGTCCAGTTCGCCGTTGGCGATGCGTGTTAGTCCGCGCTCCCATTTGCCCGTGGTTTCGGGGGAGCGTAATTCGGGCGGGACGATGGCAATGAGCTTCATTCCCTTTTCTGTGGGGACGAGGTTCTTTTTTTTGCGTTCAATATATTTGGAAGAAATGAGTTTCTCTATCATCGCGGCGCGGGTGGCGGGCGTGCCCAGTCCCGATGCCTTGAGCGCTTCCTTGAGTGCCTCATCTTCTACAAATCGCCCCGCATTTTCCATTGCAGAGAGCAGTGTCGCCTCGGTATAGGGCTTGGGCGGGGTGGTTTTTTTCTTTAGGGCGGTAGCTTCGGTTACGGAAAAGGCATCCCCTTTTGTCATTACAGGCAGCGCGGGTTCGGCGTCTTTTTCTTTTTCGCCTGTTTTTTCGTGGGAATATAGCGCCGTCCAGCCCAATTCTTTGTCCATGCGTCCTTTAGATTCAAAAAAAATTCCGTTTTCTGCAAAATCCGGCTTTTCGAATCCACTCTGTTGGACCTGCGTGACCACCGTAGTTACATCATACACATGAGCGGGGTAAAACGCGGCGATAAAGTTACGCAGAATGCGGTCGTACACTGCCCGTTCCTCGGTGGAAAGCGCGGAAAGCGGCTTTTTAGAGCCCGTGGGAATTATCGCATGGTGGTCGATTACTTTTGCGTCGTTGACCATACGCCCCGTGACGGGTAGCTTATCCGGCGTTAATAAAGGCGCGGCAAAATCGGTGTACGGGGCGTGGACTTGATTCTCCAGCACGGTTTTTAGCTTGGGCACCATATCGTTGGAAAGGTATCGGCTGTCGGTACGGGGGTAGGTTATCATCTTGTGCTTCTCGTATAGGGATTGGGCAATGCTTAACGTCTTTTGCGCGGAAAGGTTTAGCTTGCGGTTGCATTCGCGCTGTAGCTCCGTAAGGTCAAATAACTGCGGTGCGGGAACGCGCTTTTCTGCCGTTTCTATGCTTTCGATAATACCCGCTTGCCCTTTAACTGCCGCCGCAAGGGCTTCCGCCGCGTCTTTTTCGTATAGGCGCGATTTATTTTCTTCCGCCTTTGGGTTAAACCACATGCCTGTATATGAAGCATCGCCTTTGGTAAACTGCGCCTCTACTTCAAAATATTCCTTCGCGTCAAAGGCTTCAATTTCCTTTTGCCGTTGCACCAAAATGGCAAGAGTAGGGGTTTGCACCCGCCCCATGGGCAATAGCTCGTTGCGCCGTAAAGTGAAGGCGCGGGTCGCGTTCATACCCACCAGCCAGTCTGCCTCTGCCCTGCACCGCGCGCTGGCAAACAGGTTATCGTATTCTGTCCCTGTTTTCATCGTGTCCAGCCCTTTGCGTATTGCCGTGTCGGTTAGGCTGGATATCCATAAACGTTGTACGGGCTTTGTGCATTTTGCCCATTGATATATGTAGCGGAAAATAAGTTCCCCTTCGCGTCCGCTGTCTGTGGCGCAGATAATTTTTTCTGCCTTATCGTCATTTAACAGGCGTGCAAGCAATTGCAACTGTTTTTCTGTCTTAGCGATGGGTTTTAATGCCATTTCCTGCGGAATTATCGGCAAATCTGCCATACGCCATTTTTTTAACGCGGGGTTATAGTCTTCGGGTTCGCACAGCGTGGCAAGATGCCCTATTGCCCAGGAAATAACATAGCCTTCGCCGTACAAATAGCCATCGCCCTTTCCCTTGCAATTTAGTACGCGGGCAATGTCGCGCCCTACGGATGGTTTTTCCGCAATAATTACTGTATGCATGTTCTTTCACCCTTTTATCAGATATCCATATTATACTATAATGCGTCTGTAATGCATTACATAAAATTTTTGTAGACATCTAGCGAATTTTACAGTAGAATACACGCGCGTTTATTATGTAGCATGGGGGAGACCATGAGCAAGATAACTAATATTATTGCTGAGCTTTCTGCAATTGAATCGTCATTGCTTTATCGGGAAAAATTGCTGGATACCGTAAGCGAGGTTGCGCAGGTGCTGCTTACATCCAGCGAAGCGGAAGCGCTTGCTGCCACCAAAAAAGGCATGGAGATTGTCGGCAAATGCCTAAATACTGACCGCGTGCAAATTTGGCGTAACGAAATGATTAACGGCGAATTACACTTTGTTATGCGTTACGAATGGCTAAGTGCAATAGGCGAAGAAAAAAAGCTGGTGCCGCTGGGTTTAAAATTTCCGTACAGCAGTAAGCCCGGCTGGTTGGAAATGTTTAAAAGCGGTAAAGCAATTAATTCAAAAGTGTCCGACCTCTCGCCCGAGGACGCGGCTTTTCTTGGTTATTATGAGATGGTGTCTATCGTATGCCTTCCCATGTTTATTAACCAAGAACTGATTGGCTTCTTTAGCGTAGACGACTGCGTAAAACCCCGCGTTTTCACCAACGATGAAATGAAGATGATGGGTTCTACAGGGCTTATGTTTGCCAGCGTTTTTAACCGCGTAGAGCAAGCCGAAACGCTAAAACGCAGAGAGAATTTGCTCCAATCGGTAAACCGCGCCACCCACTTCATGCTTAATACTTCTGCGGAAAATTTCACAAACGCTTTACACGAAGCCATGCGCGTCATTGCGCAAGCCATTAAGGTGGACCGCGTTTTCATTTTCAAAAACTTTAAAATTGACGGCATTCCCCACTGTACCCAAGTGCATGAATGGGTTGCCGCAGGTATCGAATCCATGACGGGCAGTCCCCTCGCTACCGATGTTTCTTACTACGATTCCGTACCGCTAGATTGGCACGAACAGTTTAACCGCGGCGAAATTGTGCACGGGCTTGTAAGTGCCTTCCCGGAAAAGGCGCGTAATTATTTTATTCCCGGGGACGTGATTTCTACCATATTTGTGCCTGTTTTCAAGGATAGTGACTTCTGGGGCTTTATCGGCTTTGACGACTGCGCAAACGAGCGCCACTTTACCAAAGACGAAGCGGAAATTTTGCGCACCTTCGGCTTCTTATTTATGAACGCGATGGACCGCGGTAAAAAAGGCGGTAATGTCATTGCCGATGGCAGCGCCGCGCATATGGGCAAGCGTGTACTGCTGGTGGAAGACGTAGAGCTTAACCGCGATATTGTAAAAGCATTGCTTGCAGACAGCGGCATTATCATCGACTGCGTAGAAAACGGGAATGAAGCCCTTTCCGTGCTGCTTTCCGAGAATGTGAAATACGATATGGTGCTCATGGATTTGGCAATGCCCGTAATGGACGGCTTTGAAGCCACGCGCCGCATTCGCAAAAAATACCCGATTGCCGAGCTGCCCATAATCGCTTTAACGGGCAATATCACTATGGAAATTATTGACCAATGTAACGCCGTGGGTATGAATGACTTCATCAGCAAGCCTATTGAAATTGATAAATTTTTCGCACTGCTGCGCAATGCTACGGCGCATAAGTCATAAAAGTTCGAACAACCGTTTGACAAAAATTACATTTGTGTTAAACTCCCTGTGAAGCGAACGAAATGTCGCGTGAACGGGGAGTTTTTTCATGGATTTTTCTCAACGGTTAAAAACCCTTACCGAAGGGGCAAAGTACGATGTAGCCTGTACCTCAAGCGGAATGAATCGCAAAGCCAAAAAAGGTATGGTCGGCAGTACCGAAGCCTGCGGCATTTGCCACAGCTTTACCGCCGACGGGCGCTGCATTTCCCTGCTAAAAATGCTGATAAATAATTACTGCGAATACGATTGTCAATACTGCGTTAATCGCAGAAGCTCCGATATTCCCCGTGCGTCCATGCAGCCCCATGAGGTGGCCGATTTAACCATGCAGTTTTATCGGCGCAACTACATCGAGGGGTTGTTTTTAAGCTCCGCCGTAATAAAAAGCCCCGACTATACCATGGAAATGCTGATAAAAACGCTGGCACTGCTGCGGGGGGACACATACCGTTTTAACGGTTATATCCACGTGAAGGCAATACCGGGTGCGGATGAAGCGCTGATACAGCGTCTGGGTACGCTTGCCGACCGTATGAGCATTAACATCGAATTACCTTCCGAAAGAAGCCTTACCGTACTTGCCCCCGACAAAACTAAGCCTGCAATTCTTGCCCCAATGAAATATGTAAAAAATAAAATCCTGCAATCTAAAGAAGAAACGGCAAAATACCGCAGTGCGGAAGCCTTTGTACCCGCCGGGCAAAGCACGCAGCTTATCGTAGGCGCTACCCCCGAGGCAGACAGCAAAATTGTGCATCTTGCGCAGGGGCTGTACAAGGGGTATGGCTTACGGCGCGTGTTTTATTCCGCGTATATTCCCGTGGGTAACGACACGATGCTGCCCCGGTACGAATCCAAGGATTCGTATCGGTCCCCAACCCCTGCCTTTGATACGGGAACGGGGCTTATCGACAAGGCATACGGACCAATTCTTATGCGCGAGCATCGGTTATACCAAGCGGATTGGCTATTGCGCTTCTATGGCTTTACCGCAGGGGAATTATTTAAAACCGAAGAGGAAAATCTCTCTCTGCATCTTGACCCAAAGTGCCATTGGGCGCTGCGCAATTTAGAGCAGTTCCCTGTAGAGGTAAATACCGCCGATTACCGCACGCTGCTTCGCGTGCCCGGCATCGGGCAAATTAGCGCCGAGCGCATTGTAAAAGCACGGCGTGCAAGCAAGCTGGACTTTACAAATCTAAAGAAAATGGGCATCGTGCTAAAGCGCGCCCGCTATTTTATTACATGCAACGGTAAAATGGCAGAGAAAATCAACTTCCGACCCGAATCTATTGAACTGCGCCTTACCGATAACCACGCGGTAGGTCCCTATTCACAGCTTACCCTAGCTGATGCGGCGTATGCCTAGCGCACCGCGCAAAGAAGTCGATATTGTCTTCGATGGCACATTCGAAGGCTTTTTGTGCGTAGTGTACGCCTTTTACTACGAAGGTATAACGCCGCTGTCCATTCAAACTGCTGATGCGTTGCAGCCCTCTCTCATGCAGGAAGAGTTTTTTATTGTCACAAATAACGATAATGCCTGCAAGGTAGAAAAAGCCATTCGCAAAAAAATCTCCCACGACGCATATTACACTGTAGCCTATGCGTTTTTATCAAGTGCCGACGACCGTTTTATGTGCATGTTGCACTACATTGTATACGGTTTTAAAATGGGACACCGCGTGGACGACCACCTGCACCACGATTTTATTTTGCGCGTACATAAATGCGCCCGCGAAGTGGGGCGCGAGGCACATCTGTTAAAGGGCTTTTGCCGCTTTGCGGAAACCGCGCAGGGCATTTTATACTGCGCCGTTACGCCTATTCATCACGTGCTTATGCCTTTAGCTGAGCATTTTGCCGACCGTATGATGGAGCAAAGCTGGGTTATCCACGATAAACGGCATAACAAAGCCGTGGTATACAATGGCGAAAGCTGCGTGTTTGTGGACGTAACCCCCAACACCGTCCCTCCCATCTATGCCGAAAACGAAGCCCAAATACAGGAATTATGGACATCGTACTTTAATACCGCTGCCATCACCGCCCGCAAAAATCCCAAGCTGCACAGGAATATGCTGCCCATGCGTTTTAGGGGAGATATGGTGGAATTTGGGGGTACGGGGCGCGCTGATTCGACTATTTCCTAATTATGTGTTACACTTAAAGCAAGCATATTATCTGGTGGGATATAATGAAAAAATTGTGTACATATTTATTTATATTTGTGACTCTCCTTGGCGTATTTGCCTCGTGCGGCAGGGACAATGACGTGCCCTCTATTTTCACCTGCTACCGTGATATCCCGGGCATTACGCGGGAAGAAATAGACGCAATCGCCGCTTTACGTGAAAAGTATAGCCACTTCACCTTTGGTATGCTGCCAAGTACAGAAGTCTTCCGCGACATACACGGCGAAATGCAGGGCTTTTCTGTACATTTTACTAACTGGTTATCCGAATTGTTTAATATCCCGTTTGTGCTTATGTACTATTCATGGGGGGGGATAATCGGCGGTTTGGAAAGCGGCTCGCTTCATTTTACGGGTGAGCTTGCGCCTATATACGAACGGCAAGTGATATATACAATGACGGACGCAATCGCCCACCGCGTGCTTATGTATTACCGCATTACCGGCAGTCCGCCGCTTAGCGAAATTGCCGAAGAACGCCTGCCCCGTTATTTGTTGCAGGAAAATACCGCAATGGCTATTTTTGTGGAACGCTACGTAGGCGACCGGTTCGAAGCCGTTATGTTTAAGGAATTTTACCAAGCCTACGAAATGCTGCGCGCAGGCTATGCCGATGCATTAGTGGCAGAAAATACACTGGTCGCAATGTGGCTCAACAACCCCGAAAAAGATATCGAGGTCAATTATTTTACCCCTATGATTTTTTCTCCCGTTGCGCTGGCTACGCAAACGTCTGCGCTTTCGCCGATTATTTCTGTGGTGCAAAAAGCGCTGGAAAACGGCGCAAGCATGCATCTTGAAGAAATGTACAACAAGAGTAATCATATTTTTCGCCTGCACAGTTTGTACCGCTTACTGGGAGAACATGAAATCGCCTTTATTAACGAAAATCCCGTAATACGCCTTGGCGCACGGTATAATGACTATCCCACCACGTTTTTTAACGAACGCACAAATGCATGGGAGGGCATTGGCATTGATATTCTGCGGGAAGTGGAAATTTTAACGGGCTTAACCTTCGAAATTACGCACAGCCCCGGCATATCTATCACAAGCCTAATGAGTATGCTGGAAATGGGCGACCTTGATATCGTTGCGCAGTTATTGCGCAAACCCGATAGGGAAGGGCGCTTCCTGTTCCCCCAATTTAGTTTTATGTATGACCAGTTGGTGCTAATTTCCCGCGTTGGTACGCCTAATATAAATGCAACGCGCCTGTATACTAAGCGTGTGGGCATACTTAGCGGCACCGCCTATTATGATGTTTTTAACGGCTGGTTTCCCAACCATCGGCGCATTTATACTTTTCCGGACCGCCCGGAAGCGTTTGCCGCACTGGCAGATAATGAAATCGATTTTGTGTTTAGTAATTACAACGCCCTGTTATATTTTACGCATTACCGCGAAATTGCAGACTTTAAAGTAAACGTGCTTTTTAACAATATGTTCGAATCGGAATTTGAAAGCACCTTTTTTATGAACATGGAAATGGACGTACTGCGTACTATTTTAGACAAAGCCCTAACGCTCGTTAATATAGAAACGATTTACGCCCAATGGCGGCACCGCACCTATGACTATCGTTTGCAAATATTGCAGGCAAGGCTGCCATGGGTAGTGAGTGTGCTTGTTTTATCTGTGCTTTCGGCGATGCTTATTCTTGCATTGTATGTGCGT
Source organism: Defluviitaleaceae bacterium (assembly GCA_009786535.1). Taxonomy (GTDB): domain Bacteria; phylum Bacillota; class Clostridia; order Lachnospirales; family WQUN01; genus WQRX01. The sequence goes on from WQRX01000035.1 coordinate 15,326, forward strand.
AGCCGTACATTAAATAAAACCCTGGATTTGCTGGTAATCCAGCGTACCAATGCGTTAAATCTGCAATCCTCGTTGCTTACGTCGCTGTTCGATGCAATTCCCGATATTATTTTTGTTAAAGATATGACGCTTCGGCTTACACATGTAAACCGTGCTTTTATACGTGCGTTTAACAAGGACGAAAGCGAATTGATAGGCAAAACAGAGGAAGCCATTGGCTTCGACTCTTCCGTTGCCGTACGCCTGCGTGAAATTGACAATCATGTAATTACTACAGGCTTAACCATCGTAGAGGACGACCCAAGCCCCTATATGCACGGCTCCAGCGCGTTATACGAAACTATTAAAACACCGTTATTGCAAGACGGCAGAATTGTAGGGCTTGTAGGCATTGCGCGTGATATTACCGCCCGTAAAAAACTGGAAAAGGATATAAAGGCGTTAAGTACGTCTATTTCCGATATCACACGCTCGTCCGACGTATATTCGGAAAATGTGTACGACGCAATCCGTATGATATCAAAGGAAACGGCAACTGCGTTAAACGTACAGCGCGTTTCTGTTTGGAAAATGAATAAAGAAATAAACGGGTTTGATAACATGTCTACCTACATCGCAACTACCGACATGCACACCGTAGTAGATGAATATGACCTTAACAACCACCCTATTTACATGCGGCAATTGCAAGAAGAGCGCCTTATCGTTATTCCCAACGCAAGCTTGGACAGCGAAATGCCCGAAGGGTATGAACAGCGCCTATGTGCTGTAATGGAAACGCCCATTCGTATAGACGGCAAGCTATACGGTTTAATCGCCTTCGAGCAGGAGCGCACAGAGCAATACCCCACCGAGCGTAACTGGACTATGGAAGAGCAGACCTATGCGTCCTCTATCGGTGATATTTTGGCGCTTGTTGCGTCAGGCGACGAACGGCGCAAAGCGCACGAAGCCGCAAACGAAGCAAATAAAGCTAAGTCCGACTTCCTTGCCGCAATGAGCCACGAAATACGCACCCCAATGAATAGTATCATCGGCTTTTCGGAGCTTGCATTAGACGACGAAATTCCCACCGTAACAAAGGATTATTTGAATAAGATTAAAGAAAGCTCTAATTGGCTGCTGCAAATTATCAACGACATTTTAGATATTTCTAAAATCGAGTCGGGCAAAATGGAAGTGGAAAAAATTCCGTTTGATATGCAAAAACTGTTTTCTAACTGCCGTGCATCTATGCTGCCAAAGGCGCTGGATAAAAACCTAACGCTGCACTTCTATGCCGAGCCTTCGCTGGGTAAAATGCCCCTTGGCGACCCCACCAAACTGCGGCAAGTACTTATGAATTTGCTTTCCAACGCCGTTAAATTTACCAAGACGGGTATTATTAAAGTGCTTGCCGAGGTAACGCATAGGGAAGAAAACTCCGTAACCATGCTGTTTGAAGTAAAGGACAGCGGTATCGGCATGACCCACGAGCAGCTTGCCCGCGTATTTACCCCCTTTATGCAAGCCGATACAGGTACAACGCGTAAATACGGTGGTACGGGGCTTGGACTTTCCATTACCAAAAATATGATAGAAATGATGGGCGGCGAATTAGGGGTTGAGTCGTCCCCCGGGGTGGGCAGCCGTTTTAATTTTGAACTCACCTTCGACACGATAGATGTAAAAGGCGACAACCTTACCGATGATATGATTTTATTTAACGATACTAAGCGCCCCACTTTTGCGGGCGAAATATTAATCTGTGAAGACAATGCAATGAACCAGCAAGTAATATGCGAACACCTTGCCCGCGTAGGATTAAAAACCGTTGTGGCGGAAAACGGCAGAATAGGCGTAGAAAAGGTGCAAGCGCGTTTGCAAAGCAATGAACCCATGTTTGGGCTAATTTTCATGGATATACACATGCCCGTAATGGACGGATTAGAAGCGGTAGAAAGGATACTGGCAATGAAAGCGGACGTACCCATTGTTGCACTTACCGCCAACGTAATGGTAAACGACCGTGCCATGTACAAAGAACGCGGAATGAGCGACTGCTTAGGCAAGCCCTTCTCTGCACAGGAGCTATGGCGTTGTCTTGTAAAATATTTTGAGCCGGTACACTGGCAGGNGGAGGACGAACAGCAGCGAATGAAAACCGAGGATGAATTACAGCAGAAATTAATCGTTAATTTTGTGCGTAATAACGCCAACAAGTTTAACGAGATTAATGAATCCATCAATAATGGCGATATAAAAACGGCGCACATGTACGCGCATACCCTTAAAGGGAACGCGGGGCAGTTAAATAAAACACTTTTACAGCGCGCGGCATACGATGTAGAAGAGTCGCTAAAGGGCGAGGTTAACCGCACCACCCCCGCCAAGTTAAAGGCATTAGAGGCGGAACTCGCCGTGGTTATAAACGAGTTGACTCCCTTGGTTAATGATGCGGTTAAAAAAGATGTTGTGTACTTTGACAGCGCGCAAGCACGCGCTGTGTTGGACGAATTGCTTCCTATCATATTGGACAGCGACCCGGAGTGCCTTGAATATATCGACAACCTGCACCGCATAAGAGGAAGCGAATACTTAATTCGTTATTTAGAAGATTTTAACTTTAAATCTGCCGCTACTACACTCGAAGCATTGAGAGGGCGTGTGTAATTATGGATGACAAAAATACAATCCTTATCGTAGACGACGATACCTCAAATTTAATGGAGCTCTCGCATATTCTGCGTAAGGACTATAAAATATACGCCGTAAAAGACGGCGTGGAAGCTATACAAAAAGCACGCGAATCTAATCCCGACTTAATTCTGCTGGATGTAATTATGCCCGATATGGACGGCTTTGCCGTTTTTAACGAGCTGCAAAAATATAAGGAAACGAAGTCAATTCCCGTTATTTTTATTACAGGTATGAACGATAGCGAGCGCAGGGGGCTTTCTGTTGGCGCGGTGGATTATATCCGCAAGCCTTTTGATTCTATTGTTGTGCAAATGCGCGTTAGCAACCAAATTAAAATTATTAACCTACAACGCAACTTAAAAAATGCCGTAGAAGTCGCCGAATCGGCCAACAAGGCGAAAACATCCTTCCTTGCAAGCATGAGCCACGAAATACGTACCCCAATGAATGCGATTAAAGGGCTAACGGAAATTTTGCTTGCCAATAAAAATTTACCCTCTGATGTGATGGAGCGGTTAAAAAATCTATATACGTCGGAGTTAATGTTAAACGCGTTAATTAACGATATTCTAGACCTTACGCAAATCGAGTCGGGTCATATTACACTAAGCCTTGCCGAGTACGGTATGGCAAGCATGATTAACGACGTAATTCAATGCAATATTATGCGTATCGAAAATAAGCCCATTGAGTTTACACTGGAAATGGACGAAAATATTCCCGCGGTTTTGTACGGCGATGTGCTTCGCATTAAACAAATCCTTAATAATCTGCTTTCCAATGCCTTTAAATATACCGAGAAGGGTTTTGTAAAGTTAGGCATTTCCTGCGAAATGGTGAACGCAAATATTGAACTGATTTTGCGCGTAGAGGATACAGGCTTTGGCATGGACGAAGACCAGCTGAGTGTGCTTTTTACCGAATATACGCGATTTACCACCATGCGTGGTAACACGGCGATAGAAGGTACAGGGCTTGGGCTTTCTATTACCCATCGTTTAATTGAGCTGATGAATGCAAATATTAGCGTAGAAAGTGAGCCAAGCGTAGGCACAAAATTTGTTGTGCGCCTGCCGCAGGAAGCGGTAAACGACGCTGTAATAAACAGGGAAACGGCAGATAGCTTGCGGGCGTTTCGTTATATCGCTTCTGACGGGGAAGCAGAGGACATGAATTACCTGCATATGCCCTATGGCAAAGTGCTGGTCGTTGACGATGTGGAAATAAATCTTGAAGTTGCCGCAGGTATAATGGAACCCTACGGCATGACGATAGAAACCGCTTTAAGCGGCGAAGAAGCAATACGTAAGGTGGAAACGGGCAGCACATACGATATTATTTTTATGGATTACATGATGCCCGACATGAACGGCGTAGAGGTAACAAAGTACTTGCGCGCCAGCGGGTATACCTCTCCCATCGTAGCATTAACTGCCGACACCGTAACCAGTAGTGCCGAGGTATATATCCAAAACGGGTTTAATGACTTTATTACCAAGCCCATTGACATAAACCAAGTCAACAATGTACTAATAAAATATGTGAAAAAATAGACTCTTCCCAAGCATGTAATTTTCATATACAATGAAATAGACACAGGGGGGACAGGCGAAATGCATAAAATAATTATTGTAGATGATGTATCACTTAATTTAGACATTTTACGAGCCATCCTTGAAATGGACTATGAGTTAGAAACCGCCGGCTCGGGCGCAGATGCACTGGCAAAAATGGAAGACGTGCAGCCCGACATGGTATTGCTTGACTTAAATATGCCTGTAATGAACGGCTTTGAAGTATTGCGGCGTATGCGTGCCAATCCAATAACGGAACGCATACCCGTTATTTTTGTTACTTCGGAGGTGGATGAACTTTCTGAAGAAAAAGGGCTGACACTCGGCGCGGTAGATTACATACGCAAGCCATTTAACGCGGATATTATACGCATTAAAATTCGCAATCATATTGAGTTAAAAGTATTACGCGATAGCCTTGCCGAACGGGTAGAAGAACGCACCCGCCAGCTTACCGCTTCCCAAGAAGCGATTATTATGGGTATGTCACTGCTTAGTGAATCGCGTGACGGCATTACGGGTTCACACATCGCCCGAATTAAAATGCAAACGGGGCTGTTAGCCAACAAAATTGCCGAACGTCACCCCGAACTGCTCTCCAAAGAAGACGCGAGATACATTGCCACCTATTCCCCCCTGCATGACGTGGGTAAGGTAGGCATACCCGACAGCGTGCTAAAGAAAACGGGCGGGCTTACCCGTGAGGAATTTGACCTAATGAAGTCCCACACGTGGGGTGGGGGCGACCTATTGCGCCAAACGAAGGAATTTCTCGCGCCCGAGTACCGCTCAACATTGCAAGTCGCCATTAATATTGCCGAGTGCCATCACGAACGCTTTGACGGCACAGGCTACCCCGACGGCTTAGCAGGGGATGCAATTCCCTTCGCCGCCCGCATTGTAGCCCTGCCCGACGTGTATGACGCCCTGCGTAGCACCCGTACCTATAAGCGCGGCTTCTCGCATGAAGAATCGCTTGACATTATCCTAAAAGGCGACGGGCGGACATCGCCCGCGCACTTTGACCCCGTAGTGCTTGCCGCTTTCAAAGAGGTGCATCAAGAAATGGCAGACGCATTTGATTTAAACCCCGACCCTATAATGGTGGGGAAGTAGTACATTTATAGAAAAATATGATATACTCCTTTCGAAAAAAACGAAAAGGACGGGGATATCATGTTCACTATTGGCGTAGATGTAGGTACATCGGCAGTAAAAGTAATTGTTATGAACGAAAGCGGGGAAATTCTGCGTACTGTGTCGCGGGATTATCCGCTTTATTTATTTGGCGAAGGGTGTTCCGAACAGGCGCCGGAGGATTGGTGGACGCAAACGGCGGACGCGCTTCGCGAATTGACCAAGGAATATGCGGACATTTCCGCCATTAGCTTTAGCGGGCAAATGCACGGTATGGTCGCGTTAGACGGGAATGGAAACGTACTTCGGCGGGCGATACTGTGGAATGACCAGCGCACTGTAAAAGAATGCGAGTATTTGAACGATACGATTGGTCGTGAGGTGCTGCTTGCTAATGCGGCAAATATTGCGCTTACGGGCTTCACCTTACCCAAGATTTTATGGGTGAAAAATAACGAACCCGGCGTGTTTGCAAAGATTAAAATGGTCATGCTTCCCAAGGACTATATCGCGTATAAATTGACGGGCATTGCCGCAAGCGATTATTCCGATGCGTCCGGCACGTTGCTGTTGGACGTGAAGAAGTGCGATTGGTCGGACAAGATGCTGGAAATTGCGGAACTTACCCGCGCGCAGGTGCCTAAGCTGTTCGCCTCGTTTGAAAGTGTGGGAACGGTAACAGAAGGCGCTTCCAAGGAAACGGGACTTCCCACAAGCTGTAAAGTGGTAATTGGCGGCGGCGACCAAGCCGTTGGCGCAATTGGCACAGGCACGGTGGAAGAGGGGACATGCTCTGTTTCGCTGGGTACATCGGGCGTGTTGTTTGTGGCAATGGACGAATTTGCCGTGGACAATAGCCCCGCAGCTATTCATGCGTTTGCCCACGCCACGGGGCGCTATCATATGATGGGCGTTACTTTAGCGGCGGCGGGTTCGTTTAAATGGTGGATGAAAACGCTGGAAACCAAGGAATACAAAAAGGAAGAAGCGCCGATTACCAATTTAGGCGAGAATAAAATTTACTACCTGCCCTATCTTTCGGGCGAGCGCACCCCGCATAACAACCCAAATGCACGCGGCGCATTTGTTGGTATGACCATGGCAACCACCCGTGCGGAAATGACGCAAGCCGTGCTTGAGGGTGTCGCATTTTCGCTGCGGGATATTCTTGTGCGCATTCGCGCGCTGGGCAAGAAGATTGACACGGCACGCATTATCGGCGGCGGCGCAAGCAGTCCATTATGGTGCCAAATCGTGGCTGATGTGTTAAATGTTAAGGTGCAAAAAATCCATTCCGGTGAAGGTCCAGCCCTTGGCGCGGCAATTCTTGCCATGGTGGGCGCGGGTGCGTTTGCTTCCGTAGAAGGCGCCTGTGCCAAGCTAATCCGCACGACGGATACCTTTACCCCCAACGCAGACGCCGCAAAAGGTTATGATGCGCATTACAAAATTTATACAAATTTATACGAGGCGTTAAAGCCAATGTATAATGCGATTTCCGAGGTATAGAAAGGAAATACAATGAACGATACTCCCCCAAAGAAAGACCCGAAAGGCCCACCGCCTGTGCCGCCAAAAATGCCGGGCGGTATAGTGATTACCATGCTCACCATTGCTGCAATTGTGATTATTTTGCAATTGATATTTAGCGTGCTTACGGGCGACCGCACCGAGCGAATTCACTATAACGATTTTTTGGCGAAGCTGGAGGCGGGCGAAGTTGCCCACGTGGAAGTACAGCCCGACAGGCTTATCGTTACTTTAGCCGACCCTTCCGAGGAAGGCGCGTATGGATACAGCGGCGAAGTTGTTGAACCCACCCCGGCGGCAACCCCCGCGCGTAACTTTGTGGACCGCGCAATGGGCAACATGGTAACGCGCCAAGCAGAGCAAGCCGCCGCCGCGCCTACCATCGTGTACACAGGGCGTATGCCCGACCCGGAGCTTTTGCACCGCTTGCGCGTAAATGGCGTGGAATTTAATTCGTCCATCACCAATGTGAATTACTTTTTGGTAATTTTGCAATTTTTGCTGCCGTTTTTGTTGATTTTCGGCTTTTTTATTCTCATACGCCGCACTATGAGCGGTATGATGGGCGGGCGCGGCGGCATTATGGGCATCGGACAGTCCAATGCCAAGGTGTATATGGAGAAAAAGACGGGCGTTACCTTCAACGACGTAGCAGGGCAGGAAGAAGCAAAGGAAAGCCTGACAGAAATTGTAGACTTTTTGCATAACCCCGACAAATACGCCGCCATTGGTGCGTTGCAGCCCAAGGGCGCGCTCCTTGTCGGCCCGCCGGGTACGGGTAAAACGCTGATGGCAAAGGCGGTTGCGGGGGAAGCGAGCGTTGTTTTCTTCTCGCTTTCGGGTTCGGATTTTGTGGAAATGTTTGTGGGCGTTGGCGCTTCCCGCGTGCGGGATTTGTTTAAGCAGGCAAGCCAGCAAGCGCCGTGCATCATTTTCATCGACGAAATTGATGCGATTGGCAAAAGCCGCGATAACCAAATGAATTCCAATGACGAGCGCGAGCAGACGCTTAACCAGCTACTTGCGGAAATGGACGGCTTTGACTCTTCCAAGGGTGTTGTCATTTTAGGTGCGACCAACCGCCCCGAGATTTTGGACAAGGCGCTGCTGCGCCCGGGGCGTTTTGACCGTCGTATTAACGTAGAATTACCCGACTTGAAAGGGCGCTTGGATATCTTAAACGTTCACGCCAAAAAAGTGAAAATGGGGACGGAAATTGACCTAAACCAAATCGCAAAAATTACCCCCGGTGCTGCGGGTGCAGACCTTGCCAACATGGTAAACGAAGCCGCGTTACACGCCGTACGCATGGGGCGCGGCGAGGTACACCAAGAGGACTTGATGGAAGCCGTTGAAGTGGTTATTGCGGGTAAGGAGAAAAAAGACCGCATCATGGGCGAGAAGGAGAAGCGTATCGTTGCCTTCCACGAGGTGGGGCACGCGTTAATCCGTGCGCTTACCAAGGAGAGCAAGCCCGTGGAGAAAATTACGATTATCCCGCGTACCAAAGGCTCGCTTGGGTACGTGCTTTCCGCACCCGAAGAGGAGAAATTTATCACCACTAGAGATGAAATGATATCCGAAATAATCGCCGCATTGGGCGGGCGCGCCGCGGAGGAAGTGAAATTTAACGTGCAAACAACGGGCGCGGCAAACGATATTGAAAAAGCCACCCGCATGGCGCGTTCCATGGTAAGCATGTATGGTATGAGCGACAAATTTGGCATGATGAGCCTTGAAAGCGCGGGCAACCGCTACCTGGACGGGCGCGCCGTGCTTAATGTAAGCGACCGCACAGGGGCGGAGCTGGACACAGAGGTAGGCAAAATTTTGCACGACTGTTACCAGCGCGCCATTATTATGTTGAAGGAAAACAGTGAAAAAATGGACAATATCGCGGAGCATCTTTTTGCAAAGGAAACGATGACAGGTGACGAGTTTATGAAGCTGTTTAAAGGGGACGAGGGGGAAGGTGTAAATGAAGAGGCAACAACGATTGGTTGAACTTGTTGACCGCGCGGTAAATATTTTTGAACTGATTATCGCGGTTTTACTGCTCGTCGTTGTGGCGATAAAGCTATACGATGCGGTGGCGCATTTTGTTGGCGTGCGCGAAATTTTGTATCATATGCCCTTCGAGCGCATTTTATCTACGGCGTTTTCGCTGGTTATTGGCGTAGAATTTGTGCGTATGTTATGCAAACATACGCCGGAAACCGTCATAGATGTATTACTTTTCGCAACGGCGCGGCAAACAATTTTGTACCACGAAGGCGGCGTAAGTAAGCTGGTGGGCGTTGTCGCCATTGCGGGCTTGTTTGCGGTGCGGCGCTTCTTAATTGATAGAAAAACGCCGGCGCCCGCCATGCAGGAAACACAATGAGCGCGACCATTGCCGTACTGTTAATTTTACTGGTTGCGTTTGTCGTTTTTATCGTGCAAATGCACAAGGCGCAGGCGCGCAAGCGTTTACTTGCGGAGTTAACTTCGTCTTTCGGTAAGCCGCCCGCCGTAAATGAGGACGGCAAGCCCGAATGCTTGGAAAATATCGAAAGCATAAACCGCTATGCGGAATACATTGAAGAAAGCGAACCCACGCCATGGCGTTTGGACGCGACTACGTGGAATGACCTTGACATGGACAAGGTTTTTGGGCGGATTAATATCTGCCGTTCTTCTATTGGGGAAGAATATTTGTATAACTGCCTGCATGAGCTGCAACGTAATGACAAGCCCCTGCTCGCGCGGGAAAAGTTGATACAATATCTTGGCGCCAACCCCGACGAACGGGTCGCTATGCAAATGGCGCTCAGCAGTGTGGGTAAAGAAAATTTTAACGGCTTGGTACGGTTCATTTTTGATGCAAATGAGCGCTTTTTAAAGTATAAGCACGTGTACACGGGGCTGTCGCTTGCGCCCTTGCTTGCGGCGGCTATTTTATTGGTTCACGTTCCTGTCGGATTTTTCCTGGTGCTTGCGAGCTTTATTGCCAATATTGCTGTGCATCACAAGGTGAAAAACGAGTTGGAAAGCGATATGCCTGCCGTGGAATACCTGCACGGAATGCTCGTTTGCTGTAAGCGCTTATGCGCCATGAGAAATACCGATGGTTTACCCGTTTTTGATACGCTGCGCGAAATTTTCCCCAAATTTAAGTCTGTAATGCACCGTTTGCCTGCTTCGCAAAACAAAGGCACAATGATGGACTTCGATTTTATTGTTGACTATGTACGCATAGCGTTTCTCATGGACGTAAGAAATTTCAATAAACTTGTGACGGCGATTAAAACCCATAACCGCGATTTTCACGGGTTATTTAAAGCCGTTGGCGAAATTGAAACCGCAATTTGCGTATTAAATTTCCGCAAGACCTTGCCCGTGCATTGCACCCCCACCTTCACGGCGGATACCGCCATCATTTTTGAAGATTTAATCCACCCCCTACTTAACCAGCCCGTGGCAAACGATGGGGAAATTACCGTGGACAGCTTGCTTACGGGGTCTAACGCTTCGGGTAAGTCTACGTTTGTTAAGGCGCTTGCGCTGGGCGGCGTACTTGCGCAAACGCTGTATACCTGTGCTGCGACACGCTTCACCGCGCGTTTTTCGTGGATACTTACCTCCATGACCATGCGGGACGACATTTACGGCGGGGACAGCTATTTTATTGTGGAAATAAAATCACTGCGGCGTATCGTTGACCGCGTGCGTGAGCACCCCTGCACCTGCTATATTGATGAAATTTTGCGCGGTACAAATACTGTGGAGCGTATCGCCGCTTCCGCCTCTATGCTAACGTGGCTGCATAAACAAAATTGCTTGTGCATCGCCGCCACCCATGATATAGAGCTGACCCATCTGCTTGCCGAAACCCACGAGAATTACCACTTCCGCGAGCAGGTGACAACGGCGGGTGTGGTCTTCGATTACAAGCTAAAAAAGGGTCCGTCCACTACCCGCAATGCAATTAAGCTATTGGAAGTGATGGACTTTGCGCCGGAGATTGTGAGTAAGGCGCAGGAAATGGCGAAAGGGTATGACGAGAAGCAGAAGTGGTGAAAACTAAGTTTATAGCGCTATCGTATTTATCAACGCCTTGGCTTGTTTGTATTTACTGATTCCTTTTAATTCCATCGTTTCGTTATTTAATGAAGTAAGGAATGGCTTCGTACCCGTCTATTTTGGGCATTTTAACATCTAATAAAATTAAATCGGGCAGTATTTCATCTAATAGTTCCAGCATGGATTCACCCGAATCAAGGGTGAAAACATTATACGTGCTTGAAAGGGCGTTCTTCCCCATTTTTAGGTTAATAATTTCATCATCCACCAAAAAAACGGTTTTTTTGTATCGAGCATTTTGTTTCGCTCCTTGTTATATGAGTGTTTTTAAACACAGCTTTTTAAAGTATAACCCCCACGGCGTTGACCCGCAAGATAAACCGTGCTACTTTATACCCACATTTTGAAATGCCTGCATTTTGAGGATAGGTGGTACATATGAAGGTAAGGGTTTACGGTTGCCGCGGCTCACTGCCTACCACGCGTGACCCTGCATCACGATATGGTAGCAATACATCGTGTATCGCATTGGAAGTGCCGGGGCAAACGATTATCCTTGATGCGGGCAGCGGCATTGCGCAAATGGACAGGTTTACCAAGTTGTTTGCCCGCGACGGCGCACCTTTTGATATTTTGCTTAGCCATTTGCATATCGACCATTTGATAGGGCTAACTGTGTTTAGTAAAGTGTGGCTCAATAGCCCCGACGAGCTGGTGCGCATTTATACGCTGGATAGGGACGACCGCCCGCTAAAGGAGCAAATTTTTGGGCTGTTTACGCCACCGTATTGGCCTGTTTCCATGGTGCAATTTGCAAATGCGGAATGTATAGCCGTGCAAACGGGTGTGCCCTTTGCGCTTGGGGGCTTTACGGTTACCCCCTTTGGCGCGGCGCACCCCGATAAAACGGCGTCGTTCCATATCACGGACGGCAGCAAGGTTATTGTCTATCTGCTGGACAGCGAAACGCCTGCGCTTTCCCCGCAGGGGTGGGAAGAACTAGTGGGGTATTGCGAAAATGCCGATTTAGTGGTTTTTGATGCGGCGTATTCCGTCATTGACTACCCCGACAAAAAGGGCTGGGGGCATTCCACCATAGAGGACGGCTTTAAGCTTGCAGAGGCTTCGGGCTGCAAAAAGATGATGTTTACGCATTTCGGCTTCGAATACAGCGACCAGGAATTAGAAATTTTTGAATTTCAAGTTGCGGCGCAGGGGGATGTATTTTTCTTTGCCCGCGACGGGTTCGAATTTATTTTAAAATAGGAGGTTATTAAAATGTTGTGGAACACAAGCTACGAAACCGGTAATACCCAAGTAGACGAAGAGCATAAGGAAATTTTCCGTTTGGTGGAAACGCTCATAAAAGCCGCCGGCGGGGAGGACAGCGTGGAAAGCACCATCGACTTTTTGGCGGGTTACACGGTAAACCATTTTAAGCATGAGGAAAAGCTGATGAAAGAATCGGCTTATTCGATGATGCCCATTCACAAAAAGCAGCACGAAGATTTTGTAGCCCAAGTGCTTGCCCTGCGCGAGCGCGTGTTAAACGAAACCGACCCCGAAAAAAACAACGCCGACATACAAAAAATTATCATTAATTGGCTCACCGACCATGTGCTTGGCAGTGACAAATTAATGGCAAATCATTACCGCGCATGGGCAGAAGGGCGTGATACCCGTGGTGCATAAGCAAATGCTCTTGGACTTGCAAGCCATGGGCGTAATGCCCGGGGCAAATTTGCTGGTGCATTCGTCGTTTAAATCGCTTGGGAAAGATGTGGAAAGCCCCGCGCAGGTAATTGAGACCTTGCGCTTTGCGCTGGGGGAGGAGGGGACGCTGTTAATTCCTGCCCTTACCTATGAGCAGGTGCCTGTTTTTCCCGAAGAAAAGCGCGTGTTTGATGTGCGTAATACCCCTTCGGATGTGGGTATCATATCGGAAACCTTTCGTAAAATGGAAGGGGTAGTGCGAAGCTTGCACCCCACCCATAGCGTTGCGGCGGCAGGCAAGCGGACCCAGGAATTTGTGGCAAACCACGAAAAGGATAGCACCCCCGTGGGGGAAAATTCGCCTTTTCGTAAGCTGCGGGACGCGAAGGGTTTTATTTTAATGCTGGGGTGCGGGCTTGCGCCCAATACCTCTATGCATGGGGTGGAGGAGTTGGCGGGCGCGCCCTATTGCCTTCGCCATGTCTTCGATTATTTATGTACCGATGCCCAAGGGGCTACCCATACCTTGAACATTCGCCGCCACCATTTTTGCAACGCCCATGGCGAAAAGATTCACCAGCGGTATGACCGTTTAAAGTATATCCTTCCCGGTTATGTGCTGGCGGGGGGCAAGGTTTTAGACGCGGATTGTTATATTATTGCGGCGAAACTGATGTGGGATATCGCAGAAAAAGTAATGCGCGACGACCCGTTATTTTTCGTAGACGATGCGGCAAGTATTATTAATGAATAGGGTGATTTTATGAAAACGGCGTATATGCATTGGGCAAATATCGCAGAAGAAATAAAGGCTTCGGGCTTGTGGAAAACGGAACGTGTAATTACCACGCCCCAGTCGCCTTCCATTAACACCGAAACCCACAACGGGCTGATTAACATGTGCGCTAACAATTACCTTGGCTTAGCCGACCACCCTGAGGTAAAATCGGCGGTGAAGGCGGGCATAGACCGCTGGGGGTATGGGCTTTCCAGCGTGCGTTTTATATGCGGAACCCAGGAATTGCATAAGGAATTAGAGGCGAAGCTAAGCGAATTTTTGCAAACCGAGGACACGATTCTCTACTCATCCTGTTATGACGCAAACGGCGGCTTGTTTGAGACGATTCTCTCCGCCGAGGACGCGATTATCTCTGATGAGTTAAACCACGCCAGCATCATAGACGGCGTGCGCCTGTGCCGCGCGGTGCGTTACCGTTACAAAAATAACGACATGGCAGACCTGGAAGCCCGCCTGCAAGAGGCACAAAACGCCCGAATTAAAGCCATTGTCACCGATGGCGTATTTTCCATGGACGGCACTATCGCAAATCTTCCCAAGATTTGCGATTTAGCGGAAAAGTACGATGCCATTGTAATCGTGGACGACAGCCATGGGGTAGGGGTTATTGGCGCGGGCTTGCGCGGCACGGGGGAATATCACAATCTCATAAACCGCGTAGACGTGTTTACGGGGACGCTGGGCAAGGCGCTGGGCGGCTCGTCCGGCGGATATACCGGCGGGCGCAAGGGCATCATTGATATTTTGCGGCAGAAGTCGCGGACCTATCTATTTTCCAACACGCTCTCGCCCATTATCGCATCGGGTACGCTGAAGGTGCTGGAGCTTATTACCCGCTCCCCCGAACTCAAGCAACGGTTGGACGAAAATACAGCGTATTTCCGCGCGGGTTTAACCAACGCGGGCTTTGAAATAAAAGACGGCACGCACCCCATCGTCCCCGTTATGCTGTACGATGAGCAAAAAGCCGCCGATATGGCGGAAAAATTGCTTGCGCGGGGTGTGTATGCGATAGGGTTCTTTTTCCCCGTTGTGCCTAAAGGGAAGGCGCGGGTGCGGTGTCAGGTAAGTGCTGCGCATACGAAGGCGCAACTGGATATGGCGATTGAAGCGTTTAAGGCGTGTAAATAATATAAAAAGGGAGCGATATCAATGAAACGAAAATCCATAGGCGACCAACATTCCATGGTGGTACAGCCTGCATTTATCATCGGCACGTATAACGAAAACGGCGTTGCCAATTTTGCGCCCATCACGTGGGTGAGCATAACGTGGGACACCGACCATTATATGCTGGTAATAAGCATGAACGGCACAAAACAAACCAAGAAAAGTGCCGAGCATACGCGGGCATTAACCGCCAACCTCGTGAGTACGGACATGTTACCGCTCATGGACTACCTCGGTTCAAGTTCGGGTGGGAGCGCTCCCAAGGACAAGATTCCCTACACATACAGCAAGGGAAATGCCGTAAGCGCACCCACATTAGACGCAAGCAAATGGGTGTATGAATGTGAAGTTTCTCGCATTGTGGAAACGGGGGACACCCACACCTATTTCTGCCGAATCAAGGACGTACAGGTGGATGAAACCGTTCCCATGCTGGAAAATAGGTACGACCTAGCCGCGTTGGATGTGGTGGTGTATTCCGGGAATTATTATTCGATTGGCAAGCACTTGGGTAAGATAGGGGATTTTGCGCAATGAATTTAATAATAAAAAAGCTAACCCCCGCGCTGGTGGATGACTACGCGCGGTTTTTTGATGAAACCTACCACAACGAAGCGGGACACGGTGAAAAGTGCTACTGTGTAACCCACTGTGCCGACCGCGCATATAAAAATGGCGGCGCACATTGGTACAATATCCCCGAAGAACGCCGCACGCACGGCTTGCAACGGGTAAAGGACGGCGATATACAGGGCTATCTTGCATATGACGGGAGCGTTCCCGTTGGTTGGTGTAACGCGAATGACAAGGAAAATTGCAAGGAAATTATCGCCTATTGGCGCGACTATGGGAACGTTCCCATAGAAAAAAGCAAAGCAGGGGAACGCGTGAAAATGATTTTCTGCTTTACCATTGCCCCCGCTTACCAAAATAAGGGCATTGCTACGTTAATGCTGCAACATATATGTAAGGAGGCTACCGAGGAGGGTTATCACTTCTTAGAAGGCAATACCCATTTGAAATTCTTTCAAGACGGCTTCCGTGGTCCGCTGGCGTTATATGAAAAATGCGGGTTTATCATTCACGCGGAAAAAGAGGGAAATGTGGTTGTGCGAAAGGAGTTATGAAGAAAAAATCGGCAATGTATTTGCAATATCACAAGGAATTTGCGGCGGATTTTATCAGCAATAAGCGCATGTACAACTGGATTGCGGATATTATGTACATTCCTTTGAACCTGAGAAAATAGCGGAAGAAATGAAGGGGTTTTATTCTAATAAATGCAACCAATTTTGCCGAGAGTGAAGCACCCGCGCAATAACGATACTGTTCTCTAACACGCGGTAGAATACGATGTATGGAGTGACAACCATGTATCGATAGCCCCGTTCTGCTCCCGGGGCGTCTTCTGCTTGTACGGCGGGATATTTAAACGGGAAATCCGAAGTACGCATCTTCGGAAATTTTTATCTTACGCATGTTCGATTCGCGCCTCGATATCGGCAAATACATCTTCAAAATCACGCATGGGTGTGTTTGAAGCGATATCCCTGTCTGTTTTGGCGAGCATTTGTCCCAGCCGTTGGCGCGCCGTCATTTTTTGGTAAGCGGTCACGCTCATCACCACCAAGTCGGCTTCGCCGTTTTTGGTGAGAAGAACGGGCAAATGAGATTCGTGACAGTGCTTGGAAAAATTATTGTAATCGTGTCGAATGCTGGTAGAAGGTTTCACATCGGGTAGGAAGGCTACCATATAATCAGACCTTTCAAATAATGTAATCGTTATTTTTACAATAGTGTATCACGCATGAGTTTAATAACGCAATGCATAAGCAAATTTCTATTTTGGGGTAAAAAACAGGGCTGTCCGCCAAAGACAGCCCTGTTTCTATTACGGTTTTACCGATACGAATCCTTTAACCTTTCATACTCCTGTGCGATTTGGTCCTCAAAATCGCTTCCGTTGGCAAATTTGTACACCACCCAGTGGATAATAATGCTCATGCTTAACCCCAGCGCGGGCCAAATAGGCCAAAAGTAGCCGCCACGGTCGGTTAGCAGATAGATGAAAACCAGCACTACCATAATGCTAACTACGATGGTGCAGTGTAAGCGAAACCCAAATTTCGCATACACGCGCCGTTTGGCGACCTTCATTAGTGCGGCGTCTATGGCTTCGGGCGTTTCGTCTTCGTCGTGCAGTGTGTCGCTTAGGTGTTCCATACCCGGGGCAAAACGTATCGCGTCTCGGCTTTCGCTTATCCAGTGTGCCCGCTGCTGCTTCACAAGCTGCCGCGCCCTGCGCTGGAACGTTTGCCCGATTTTTATGTCATTGGCATCGTATAACGTTACCTTGCTCTCCATAGTTACCTCCATTCTGTTAGTCATGATAATAAAATACGCCAAACAGTTTTTTGCACGGGCAACCGGCCCGGTGCCTTTGGGTGACATCCCCCTGCGCATTCTTATATACGGTGCATTTTACCGGGAAGTATGAAAATTTCAAACATTAAGGTGAATATCGAAATAAATTTGACAATGTAAATAGAGATATATATAATCAAAACGGATTTAAGATTTTAATTATGCGGAGGTCAACATGAAAAATCCAAATGCCCTAGCGTTATTTAAGTGTTTAGCCGATGCTTCGCGCTTGCAAATCCTCAAGTCGCTGTGCAAAGAGGCGATGTATGTCGAGCAGCTTGCGGAGCGGCTTGGGCTTTCATCTGCGACAATTTCGAACCATTTAAAAAAGCTGGAGGAAATTGGGGCGGTGCAGTCTAAGCGGGCGCAGTATTACACGATGTACGCGCTGTGTGGCGATGTTTTTGCGCCGCGTATTATAGATTTGATTCGCCAAGAGGACGCTGACCCATCGGCAGACGCGCGAGAGGCGGAATACCGCCAAAAAATCCTAGTTACCTTTATACGGGACGGGAAAATTGAGCGAATGCCCGCACAATTAAAAAAGAAGATTATCCTCGTAGAGGAAATTGCCTGTGTTTTTGAAGCGGGAACCCCCTACAGCGAAAAGGAAATGAATTTAAAAATCGCCGATTTCTACGACGATTTTTGCATGGTGCGGCGTTTTTTTGTGGATTATGGGCTATTCACCCGCGAAAATAATGTGTATATAAAGCAAGGCGCGCGCGTTCCCACGGGGCAAATGCCCTTTGCGCATTAAATATGATTGGGCTGCCAAAATAAATCGTCCAGCGTTTTGCCCAGCGCTTCGCAGATAGCAATGCACAGGTTGAGCGAAGGATTATAATTTCCCGCTTCAATTAAACCGATGGTTTGGCGGGTTACGCCTACTTTTTCCGCCAAATCTTCTTGGGAAAGGTCTTTTTCCACGCGGGCTACCTTCATTTTTATGTTTTTCATTCGCCGTCACCTGCCTCCGTTGGGGTTGCGGCGTTTTCATTGTTGGCAAGGCGCTTGTCGCCAAATTCTTCGCTCACTTTATCTATGCCAATCATCACAAAATAAAACGGGACGCCCCACACTACGGCATACAGCACGGACAAACGGAAAAATTGCCATATCGCTGTGGAAATGGGGGCGAATGTTTCAACATTGCCGCTTACAATCGCCATAAAAATGCCAAATAATATAGCCGAACGCGCTGTTGATTTTGCCAACGTTTTATTTTTTTCCCTGGTTTCGCTTTTGCTGCCGGGGGCGTATAAACCCCGTATTGTGGCGTATATCACGGCAATTATATTGGGAATAAACCAAACAAGTATTACGCCCCATACAATTGAAGGGGGTACATCGTTGTTGAACAAAATTAACGGCATTGAACCGATACAGAATGCGGTTAAATATTTTAAATAACATTTCGATTTGACATATGTTTTAAATTCGGTGATGCGTTCATCTTTCTCACGGCTGAACAGCACACCTTCACCCTTGTACCGAAGTATTAGACACCCCAGTGACCAAGCTGTGCCAAGCATGGCAGGCAGGTACACAATAATTGACCGTGTAAAAAATAAAAGCACAGTTACAGCGATAACCGTGAGCGCAAGCAGAAGCACATACGCCTTTGCGTATATTACATGCCCTTCTTTTTGCAGCCGTTCGTCGGGATGGATTTCGGGGAGCTGGTGATTTGCGTTTTCCATAATGCACCTCCACAGGGTTTATATTGCACATTGTAATATATAAATGGCATAATGTAAAGTCGGCCATGCATTTTATGCTTCCCAAAAAACAGCGGCGGTTGGAGTATCCACCAACTGCCGCTATTTGTATTGCACCTAAAAATGGTTATTACTGGCGTGAAAGCTTTTTTGCCATGCGTCTTAGTAATTTATCAACATCGGTTTTGTTTAATTCCATTTTATGCTCAAGTAAATCTTTTACCGAGTCGATGGGTATGCCTAATTCTTCGGCTATTTCATTGTTGGAAAAATATTGCTCTAGCATTAATTCGCCTCCTCTCTTGTGCTTTGTGCCGTGCAATGAAAAAAGGGTTTCGTAAAGTTTTCTTTTCATAGCCTCGTCGCCCTTGCCGCAAAATTTGGGGTGTATTTCGCCAATGCCCATCACACGCCTTGCCGTAAACTTGTAGTTTAACGACACATGTAATTTAGCCCAATAATCTATGTCGGTAGATTCGTCCAACACGCCTAATGCAATAAGCCGTTGCAGTAGCCTTGATACATACCGCTCGTTCCACAGAATCATATCGTTAGCAACATAATTGCGTATCGCTTCGTTGCGAAATTGTTCTTGTAACAATACGTGCAACGTTTTTAAGAAAAAATTTTCTTTTTCGGGCGGAAAATGTACAATAATGCAAGCTATAATGTCATCCGGGGTTGCGTCCTTGGTTAAGCGTGCCAGCATTGCGTCCGACCCTTGGTATTCGCGGACCGCTTTTTGATAGTTTTCAAGGATGTATTGCAGAATTGCGCCTTTTGAATCAAAATGGTTGTACAACGACGATTCGTTAACCCCTACGGCGGCGGCTATTTCACGTACACTTGTTTCGGTAAACCCTTTTTTAGAAAACAACTCGATGGCGGCATGGACAATCCGTTCCTTAGTTTTCACACCCTTCCTCCTGCCTCGACACATCTTGTGTGTTTTTTGTCATTTTAACAACTTTAAATGAAAAAGCAAAAACAATCGCTCGTTTGGTTAGGAGAAGCTAATATATGAAAAAAATTGTTTTAGCGGCAATAAACGCCAAATTTATCCATTCCAATGCGGCAATTTTTTCGCTTATTGCGCACTGCCCGCAGGACATTACACCGCTGGAATTTACGGTAAACGACAATTTTAATTTCATTTTATCAGAAATTTATGCAACCGCACCCACGGTACTTGGTTTATCGTGTTATATTTGGAATATCCGCATTATCGAACCCCTTGTCGCGGCGCTAAAAAAGGTATTACCCAATACGCAAATTATCCTTGGCGGACCTGAGGTTTCCTTTAACGCCGCAGATGTGTTGCAAAAATGCCCCGCAGATATCGTGGTAGTAGGGGAGGGAGAGGAAACCCTGCGCGAAATTTTATCGGGGCAAGCCTTGGCAACGGTGCGCGGTATTGTGTACCGCACCGAAAAGGGGGAGATTTACACCAATCCCCCGCGGGAAAAATCCCCGATGGAAAATTTGGCGTTTCCCTATAACATCGGCAACCTGCCGCAAAATAAAATTATTTATTACGAAGCCTCCCGCGGTTGCCCTTTTTCTTGCGGGTATTGCCTGTCCCATAACGAAAAGCCCGTGCGTTTTTTACCCCTGCCGCGCGTCTTGGAAGAATTGCAGTTTTTCCTCAACCGGTGCGTAAACCAAGTAAAGTTTACCGACCGTACCTTTAATTGCGACCGTAAACGCGCAATGCAAATTTGGCAATTCCTCATCGAAAATGATAACCAACATACCAATTTCCATTTTGAAATTGCCGCAGACTTGTTAGACAAAGATGCAATTCGCTTGCTTCGTAATGCTCCCGAAGGGTTATTCCAATTTGAAATTGGCGTACAGTCCACCCATGAGGAAACGCTAAAGCATATCCAACGCGACACAAATACACAAGCCGCAATGTTAAATATCCAAGCGTTGAAAGAATGCCCCACCATTCACATTCACTTAGACTTAATCGCAGGTTTGCCTGCCGAAAGCTACGAAACATTTGCACGTTCTTTTAACGCGGTGTATGCGCTAATGCCCGACATGCTGCAACTTGGCTTTCTCAAATTGCTAAAGGGCGTAGCCCTGCGCGAAAATGCGGAAGCCCACGGCATTGTGTACAACGACGCCCCCCCCTACGAAGTGCTGTACACCCGCCATATTTCCTACCAAGCATTAACGCGCCTAAAAGCGGTCGAATCGGCGTTAGACATGCTTTACAACTCGGGCAATTTTAAGCAGACCCTGCGGTATGTACAAACCTTTTATGCAACGCCCTTCCATTTCTATGAAGCCTTTGCCCGGTACTGGCAGCATAACGGATACCATCGTATGTCGCAAAGCTTAGCAACTGTGTGCAAAATATTCACCGATTTTGCGCAACCCATGTGTAATGAGAAAATCTTTAACAATCTATTAAAATTTGACTGGTACGCTGCGGGCAACCAAAAAAATCCCCCTTGGCTTGATGCGCCTACAAAGGAAGATTTTGAAATAATTAATACCCTCTATAAACGAGGCAATACAAGCAAACGCTGCCCTATCGTTAAATTTGATTTTGACCCGCGAGAAGGTGCCTGTGGGAACGCTCCCGCCGTACCCGTGTACTTGCAATTTGACCCCCCGGTAAAGCCACGCCTTGGCGCGCAAATAAAAAATGTGAATGTTACGGTAGTCTTATTGTAACATATAGCACTTTAACATAACGTAGTTTTGATATATAATGTAATCAAAGGAGTGGATTACATTGGCAAAACCAATATCAAACGATAAAAGAGAAGCGATAA
>WQRX01000036.1 GCA_009786535.1 Defluviitaleaceae bacterium
TGTATTTGCCCGGAACATAAACATGATGTCGGCTTTTACCCACCTTGGACTCTTCGGCAGGTATATGAAGTTCGCCATTTTCCACTTTAACTTTCATCGAATTTTTTTTCATCATACCAAATTTTGTTAAACCGTCCGGCGTTATTGATTCCAGTGATATGTTGTGTGTTTTCATTTTTACACCGCCTAATATAAATTTTTGTTTGCTTGCCTTTCAAAATTTTAGCACAGTTTTGAAGGCTTGTCCGTCCATGTGGACCTAAGCTTCGTGAAAGATTGCGAAGCGCTTCCCGTTCGTCATTGCTCATTGTATCGTGCAAGTTTATCCCGGCATAAATTGTGCATTGTATTCTAATTCTGTATAACCCTGGTTTAAGCAAACCGAAATAATATTCAATTGCAAATCTATTTTCGCGTATCGCACCTTTTGCGATTGGTGAAAATCCCATATCAGGATACGGAGGGGCATCCTGTGTCGCGGGCACAATTCGCCATGCTACTCCATCAAAAAATTCCAGCCTGGTTGTTAATGCATCATGTACAAATGACCCCAACCCTACGCGCCCAATCCAGTAATCACTGGCGTTTGCGGTGGTCATAATTATTACATAATTGATATGGGTTAATTCTGTTCCGGTATAGACCATAGTTACGCGTTCCAGTTCGGGTATCGTTATTGTTGGCGGGCTGTATTCGAGGTACGCCCACCAAGGGGGAGCGTTGTTATTCCGTGTTTTTAGCATAAAAACGGATGCCGCCAAAAATAACGCCGCGGTTAAAAATAGCCAATGTTTTTTATTCATGAATGCCCACCTCCATGCGGAATTAAGCAAAAGCCTAAGACAGATATTTTCATCAGTCTTATAACAAACAAAGGCGGTTTTACAATGAACAGGTAACCAACCGCTGATCGTGTTTGATATTACAGCTTCTTCACAAAATTCCCCGCTACGCCTACATTATTGTTAAACACAATAAACGCGCTGGGGTCGGCTTCCTTGATGATTTGTTTTAAGCGGGGGATTTCGTATTTCGAAATAACGGTATTAAAGATGTGGGTGTGCTTTCCCGAATACGCGCCCTTGCCTTCCCAGCAAGTTGCACCGCGCTGTAGTTCCTGCAATACGCCCTGCACAGCCACAGGACTTGCGGTAAAAATGAGGGCGCTGGTTTTAATGTTTTGGGAGTGTGCGCGGTCAAGGGAAAACGCATAAAGCGTGGTAAAAATGGCGGAGTAAATGACAATGTTAAGGTCGTGGGCGAGCAAACCGTAACCATATACAAAAATGCTGATAATGAGCGTCACGCGTCCTACGGTAAAATTGGGATATTTTACGGAACAGTAAACGCCTATCAAATCCGACCCGCCACCCGAGCCACCGCAGCGCAACATAAAACCCGCGCCAAAGCCCGCAAGCGCACCGCCTACAATGGAAGCCGTAAGCGTATCGTGCAAAACAGGGGCGGCGGGGATAGGGATAAAAGCCATCACAATGGTGAGAAAAATAATGTTAATGATGGACTTGATGGGGAAGCCTGTTTGGGTTACGCGCTGTACCATCGCCATTAACGGGATATTGATAATAAGTAAAAAAATGCCCGTCAAGTTTATGCCCTGCGGCATGGTAAGGGCGGTGTGCGTAATTACCAGCGATTCGATAATTTGTGCAACGCCCGTAAGTGTTCCGCTGTACAAGCCATGGGGTACAATTACAATGTTTATTGCAATAACAAAACACACCGCGCCAAGCAGCGAACCTATAAAATCGGCAATTGAACGAAGCTTCATGGCGTCCACCCCGCTTTTTTCATATCTACGCGCCCATCGGGTAGGAAGGATACGCCTTCGTCTTCTAATATAGCGCGGCGAAGCGCTGCGTATTCCCCCGCGGCAATTGCACCGTCCGCCATTACCACCCGTTGCCAAGGCAAACCTTCGGGGCAGTGCGCCATCGCCCAACCCACGGTACGGGCGGAACGGGGATGCCCCAACGCACGCGCAATTGCCCCGTAGGACGTAACCCGCCCGTTGGGGATTTGCGCCACAAGCTCATATATTGCGGTGTAAAATGGATTACTCATGTTTTTAAAACCCGCCCTTCGCCTTCTTTTCGGGTAAAGCCCGTGCGGTCGAAATATTCCAGCAAAGATAGCGCAAATTTACGGGAAGTGCCGAGCGTATCACGGAATAGGGCTAAGGTGACGTTCTGCGTGGGAGCGCTCCCGTAAAGTTGTGTAAAAATTTCTTTTGCTGAGGTCACGGTACTTGCGTGGAAGAAAATGCCCGCCTCTGTGGTGATTATTGCGCCTTCGGCTTGCAGTGCGTCCATTACCTGCCGGAAGTCGGCGGTTTTTTTCTGCCACAGGGCTTGCAATTCCTCCATTGCGGGCGGCATGTAGGGCGCAGATTGCAGACGCGTACATATATCGTCGCGGATTTGCTGCTGTGCGGGCGTGAGCTGTATGGAAAAATTCGCTGATGCGACGCGCCCTTCCACAACGCGGATATGCGTTGCTTCATATATGTGCAGCAACGCGTCAAAAAGCGCGGGCTTTGCCTTGGGAAGGAGTTGACCGCGCAATTCTTCTCTGCGAATGCCGCGCTGAAGCGGATTTGCCGCGTGGTAGGCGGCAAGCTGCTTTGTTAAGCGGGCGGCAAATTGGGTACGGAAGCCCTCGTCAATTACGTGAGTTTCACTTATGCGCGTTACTTTGCCCGCTTGCATTAGCGTTGTCACCGCTTCATCAAATTGAACGGGAGCGCTCCCGTTATTTTTTTTAATTTCGTCCAGTGGCGTTAGGTTTGGGCTTCCGTCTGCGATGCGCTGTAAAATTTGGGCGCAAATGTCACCGCTTTTTTGGGCTTGCTCCCGCTGGGTTAGCCGTTTTTCAATTTCATTTGCTTTGGCGCGGCGGTGTTTTTGCGGTTGCGTGTGCAGTATGATGCCGCCGCCTACCGTTTCCATCGGCGAATAAAAGCGCACAACAAAGCGGTCGCCTTGCTTAACGGCAATATCCTCGGTAAAGCGCAGCTGTGCATACGTGCTTTGCCCTGCCTTTAGCGTTGTACCGTGCAGTAAAACCGCCTTGCACAGCGCATTAAACGTACCATGGTAGAAGTGAAGGCGCGTGTTATTTTTTACTTCGCGCGGGCTGTCGGGCAGGATTTCTAACCTTACGTCTAACATGCGCGTGGGGTGCAATGCATCGGCAGGGGCTAATATATCGCCGCGTTTTACGTCTTCTTTGCGAATGCCCGAAAGATTAACCGCCGCCCGTTGCCCCGCGAAGGCTTCCGCCACATCGCCGCCGTGCACTTGAATATTACGCACCTTTGCGGGCGTATTTGCGGGGAAGATGTGAACCGTTTCACCCACATGAAGCGTGCCCTCGGTAAGCGTTCCCGTTACTACCGTGCCGAAGCCTTCTACGGAGAAGACGCGGTCGATGGGAAGGCGCGAATGATTAAAACCTTGGGGACTGCACAGGTTCCGGGACGTTACTTGGGTAAGAATTAGGCTTTTAAGTTCTAAGATGCCGCTACCTGTACGGGCGGAAACTTCCACGATGGGAGCATTCCCGAGAAAAGTGTTTTTCGTTAGCGCGCGAATATCTTCTTTTACAAGGGTGCGCCAGTCTTCGTCGGTTACGTCGCATTTTGTTAAAACAATAATGCCGCTTTGGGCGTTTAACAATTGCAAAATGCTAAGGTGTTCACGCGTTTGGGGCATTACCCCATCGTCAGACGCGATGACAAGCAAAACCAAATCAATCCCGCTTGCGCCCGCAAGCATGTTCTTTATAAATTTTTCGTGCCCCGGTACGTCTATTATGGACGCAACGCCGCCGTCGGGCAAAGGCAGACAGGCGTACCCCAAGTCAATGGTGATACCGCGTTTTTTTTCTTCTTTAAGGCGGTCTATTTTGTCATGTTCAATGCCCGTGAGTGCAGTAATTAGCGTGGTTTTTCCATGGTCTACATGCCCGGCCGTACCAATGAGGACGTGTTTTTTCATTGCGGGAGCGCTCCCTTTTAGGTGGATTGTTTTTTTGCTTGCGAGTTCGCGCAGTATGTATAGGTCCCGCTCTACCCTTCTTCTGCTTCAATGCCGCCGCCGGGGAATTTACAATCCCCGTATTTTTCGCTGCGCACCAACAATAATTTACCTTTATGGAAAATGATTGCCCTAACCGAATCGCGTTTAAATACCCGCCAATTTTGCGCGTAATTTTTTGCATCAAAGACCTTTATTGTTCGCATATTTGCACCCGCGCTACGATGTGGGAAAAGTCCGCTTCGTCTATTGTGCGCACGTCCAACAAAAATTTATCCTGTGCGATACGTCCGACAATGGGGGGTGTTCCCATGCGAAAGTGACTTTCAATTTCCTGCGCGGTTTTGTGTGCATGGGTAATAGCAATGCCCGCCGACGGGAGCGCTTCCTCAGGCATTGCGCCGCCCCCTGCTTGGCTGTGCAGGGGTATCGCTTCTGTGGTAAATAAGCCTTGCGGTAAAGCCGCGCACAGGCGATTGGCTTTGCTTAAAAGCTCTGCCTCAGTGGCTTGCAGCATTTGCAAAACAGGAATTTTTTCGTGGGCGGTCCCGCTTTGGTACAGCCGCAGTGTGCTCTCCAGCGCGGCTAGACTTAGCTTGTCTATACGCAGTGCTCGTGCCAGCGGGTGGGCTTTCATCTTATCTATCCATTTTGCGCGTCCAACAATAATGCCCGCCTGCGGACCGCCAAGCAATTTGTCCCCGCTAAAGGTTACAACGTCCGCCCCTGCGGAAATACTTTCCGCCACGGTAGGTTGGTTGCAAATCGGCACAAGGGCGCCGCTGCCCAAATCTTCGATTAACGGTATGTTGTGTTCATTTGCCAGCTTTACCAAATCTGCAAGCCCGGGACGCGAGACAAAGCCCGTCATTTTAAAATTGCTTGCGTGTACACGTAAAATTGCGCCGTTGCTTTCGTTCGGGAACGCTCCCGAGGAAAGCGCATTTGCGTAGTCCGGCACATGTGTTTTGTTGGTCGTACCCACTTCAACCAGCTTGCAGCCCGACTGCGCGCATACATCGGGAATGCGGAATGCGCCGCCGATTTCCACCAATTCCCCGCGCGAGGTAATTACTTCGCGCCCTTGCGCCAGCGCGGAAAGCGCAAGCAATACCGCGGCGGCGTTGTTGTTTACCACCATCGCAGTTTCGGCATTGGTTACACTGCACAAAAGACTTTCAACCAGCGTGTGGCGGCTACCGCGCTTCGCATTTTTTATGTCATATTCAAGGGTGGAATACCCGCGCGATGTCTCATTAATTGCGTCTAACGCTTCCTGCGCCAAGGGTGCGCGCCCTAGGTTGGTGTGCAGTACAATGCCCGTACCGTTGATAACCCACCGCAGGTTAGGTCGGGTTAATTCAGCGTACCGCGCGAACACTTGCGCATCTAATGCTTTCAACGCCGGGAGCGTTCCCGCATTGTGCAAAATTTCTTCGCGTACCGCGGCAAGCACATCGCGTATTGTTTGCAAAAATAAATGCCCGCCCAGCCCTACAAACGCAGGGCGGGCAAGCATATCGTCTACTTTTGGGATTTTGCGCAATAAGTCATTCATGCAAACTGCCTTATACGTTTTTCCACCTCAAGACGGAATTTTTCGATATATTCTTCAATAAACGCAACGGGGTCGGCGTTTTCGGTAACGAGGGCGGTCATATCCAGCCCAAAGGCAGCAGATTCATAATCATCAACGGCGTGGCTGGCAAAAAAGGTCGCGTTCGCAAGTCTGCGCCCCATTGATGCGAGGTCGTACCGCTTCCCGCCCGAAATTTGGCTGTCATACACGCCCAAAAGTGCCGCCGCCACGTTAGGGAATGGGGCATTGTCCTGCACAATTTTATCCTCGTCACACAGCCAATCCAGTGCGCGCCACACCTCCATGCCCACCAACTTGGGAACGCTCCCACCTTCGCCTTTAATTTCCCGTAATGCGCGTACTGCGTGCATGGCTACGGCAACGTGGGTATCGTGCTTATCCGCAACATTATGGGTAAAAATTACTTGGGGTGCAGTGTTTTTAATAATGGCTTTTAACTCGTCAATCAACACATGGTTGGCAGGGTCTTTAACCCCGCTCGATGCCCATGCAAGGTTTACCTGTGCGGTGTAACGGCCTATTTGCGCGGCAGAATTTTGTTCAAGTAAGCGGATTTGCTTCATTTGCTCATCGGTATAATTTGCGTATACGCCCGCACGGGGCGAGCCGCCACCGTCGGTCACGGTCACACCCGTAAAGTGCTTGTCTTGTGCGCCGTAACACGCGGCAATTGCGCCGTATGCCATAATTTCAATATCGTCTTGGTGCGCGCCAATGCACAAATGCGTAGTGCGCGGGAATACTTGCTGCGGCGTTTCGCCCGAGGGTACATAAACATTTGCTTTCGCGTTTGAAAATTGCAAGACAATCTCCCCTTTCATATACAGCACATCGAGAAACATATGCCATCATATACTACCAAACAACCTGTGTAAACCGTCGAATCAGCACGCCGTTTTCCCCTTCGTAAAAAGCAACGATATCGCCGTCCCCTTCGCCAACCAGCGAACGCTGTACAGGGATTTGCGCATATGGGCGAAATGCTTCAATAATTAAATACGCCGTGTGCGACAAAGGGGTAAAATCCCCGGGCATATCCGCGGGCGCAAAGACATCGCGCGTTAGCATATGATGGTTTTCGTCCATTTGAATAATGGTGATGGTTTCCGCCGCATGTTGCAGACGAAGACCCAGTTCAATATTAGTAGTGCGCGTGTGGGAAACGCCGTTTACTGTAGTCACAATTTCGCTTTGCTTGCTGAAGGTACGCCAATCGCCCTCCCATATGTCGCTGTCCGAATGGCTCGAAACGGAAGACCCGCCCCGCCCAATGTACACAGCATTTTGCGCCGTTTGAAAAATAGGGTTAAAGGTAAAAATTTCGGACGCTATGCGCGGCGAAATATATAGTGTGCCCCTAAGGGTTCTGCGCGTAAAACCATCCCCGTGGTGCAAATGAAAATACTCTTGTACGATGCCGTCCCCCGTTTCGCCGAAGGCGAAACTTATATATGTCCCGTCGTCCAAATCTTGCCTTGCCACTCCAACAAAAAAGGGAATTCCGTTTATGGGAAACGTAAAATTGAACCTGTCCTGTATCGCATAAATCCTGTCTTCGTTACCAAAAGCGCGGTGAATATCGTCGTCCCAAAACGTAACAAAAAAGCCAATCATTTCATCTTCATGGGAGCGCTCCCGCTCTTCCCATTCCCGCGCAAGCTGACAACCGCTAAGCAAAAGCACCAGCCCAATAAAAATTAAAGCTTTAATCTTTTTCATCTTCTAACTCCCCGTCGAATTTTAAAATATCTCCAACCTCGCATTGCAAATGCCCGCAAATCTTATTAAGCGTGCCAAAGCGTACACCCCGCGCCTTACCGCTGCGCAAAATCGACAAATTAGCTTCTGTAATGTCCACCAGCGTGCATAGCTCGCGCGCGGTCATGTTCCGTGCCTTTAACACTTCGTCTAAATGTACTGTAACTGCCATTATATGAATCCCTCATTTTCCTCCTGCACAGCCTTTCCCTGTGCAATAAAGCGCGCAAAAAGCAACGCGCCAAGCATCACTAAAACAGAGACAACGGGAAAACTCACATCAATGTGAATGTGCGCAAGTCGTGCAGAAAATAACATCTGCCCTATATTAACCGCCATTGCAGAAAGCACCGTAACCGCCAGCGCAACAAAGCAAACGCGCGAAAGATGCTGTGCCGTTTGCAATGCCTCTTCGCTAAAAAAATCCACCTGCAAGGTATTCACCAATTTTATTGCTATATGTACTACCCAAATGTTTAACACATACGGCACAACAGCAAACAGATTATACACGATGGGAGCGCTCCCCACATGTCGTATAGCGCTAACAATTTGAATGCCGACCGCAAAACCCAATAACGCGCTCACGGCAATTAAAAAATATTTCAAATAGCGAAGCAGTGCGCCGCTTTCTGCCGTAAAAAAGCGGCGTGCAACGCGTATAAGCCCGTAGGCAAGCAATGCAGACCACAATGTTGCGCCCATTAATGCCGACAACATTTCCTGCGGAAAGGGAATGGGACCGCGCCCCCATTCCCGCGGATTAATCATAAAATACATCGTTACAAGCAACAGGAAATTCAACAATACCAGCAATAAATCCTCTGTTTTTGTTTTATGTCTGCGCACAAAAATGACCGCATAAGGCGAGAAGCATAGCGCTAAATACCCCGCCCACGCGACAACATTCCCCGCGCCGCCCATCAGCGACAACGCGCGTAATCCGCGCCCAATTTGCGCGAACGGGAAGGAAAGCAAAATCAACAAAGCATCACTCATGCAAATGCTCCTCGCAATTCGAATTTATCGTTTTGCGATAATTATTGCATGAAAATTATCGTTTGTCAATAATTATTTTGCTTTCATGGTAAGTGAGATGCGCTTGCGCTTCACATCAACGCTCAGCACCTTTACCTGCACCACATCGCCCACCTGCACGGCTTCCAGCGGGTGCTTAATAAAGCGGTCGCATAGCTGGGAAATATGAACAAGCCCGTCTTGGTGTACGCCGATATCCACAAACGCGCCGAAGTCGATTACATTACGCACCGTTCCTGTGAGCATCATGCCCTCGGTAAGGTCTTCCATGGCGAGTACATCGCTGCGCAACAAAACGGGAGGCAGCTCGTCCCGAGGGTCGCGACCCGGTTTTTCCAGCTCGCGGATAATGTCGGTTAGGGTGGGCAAACCTATACTTAATTGCGCCGCGAGGGATTCCAACCGATTACAATCTGTAATCGGTTGAATTTTAATTTTCTCCGCAATTGCGTAAGATTCGGGATGGACGGATGTATTATCTAAAGGGTTTTTCGCCCCCGGGATGCGTAGGAAGCCCGCGCATTGCTCGAAGGCTTTCGGTCCTAATTTTGCCACTTTTTTAAGCTGGGCGCGGGAGGTAAATTTGCCGTTTTCCTCGCGAAAGGTGAGAATGTTTTTGGCAATGGCGGGGTTAATGCCCGCTACATAGGCAAGTAGACTGGGGGACGCGGTATTAAGGTCTACCCCCACTTTATTTACACAATCCTCTACCACGCCACCCAGCGCCGTGGTTAGGCGCTTCTGGTTCATGTCGTGCTGGTATTGCCCTACGCCGATGGATTTTGGGTCAATTTTCACCAGCTCCGCTAAAGGGTCTTGCAGGCGGCGGGCGATGCTCACCGCACTGCGCAGTGCTACGTCAAAATCGGGGAATTCCTCTGCGCCCAGCTTGGACGCGGAATATACCGACGCGCCTGCTTCGTTTACGATAATGTACTTTGCGCTGCTGCGGGTTTCCTTCAATAATTCTGCAACGACCATTTCCGTCTCGCGGGATGCGGTACCGTTCCCAATGGCGATGATGCTTACACTGTGGCGCACTATCATTTGTGCAAGTTGCTTCTTGGAGGGTGCGGTATCTTTAGTAGTGGTGCAGAAAACGACGCCCGTTTCCAGCACCTTGCCTGTTTCGTCCACCACAGCAAGTTTACAGCCCGTGCGGAAGCCCGGGTCAATGGCAAGCACGGTATGTCCCTTTACGGGGGCTTGCATAATCAACTGGCGCAGGTTTTCCGTAAAAACCTTTATCGCAGCTTCTTCTGCCGTTTCCGTAAGCATGGTGCGCAGTTCCCGTTCCACGGCGGGAGCGGTTAAGCGCTTGTAGCTGTCCGCCGCCGCCGCTTCCATAAAGTTGCGGGTGGCGGGATTATTTTTTACATACATGCGGTTAAGCCCCGCAAGAATATTTTCCTCGGGAGCTTCGATAGTTACCTTTAGCCAGCCTTCGTTTTCGCCACGGTTTACCGCAAGCACGCGGTGCCCCGCGATTTTTTTTACAGGTTCGGCAAAGTCGAAATACATTTCGTATACCTGTGCCTTGGTTTCGGCGGTGGGGTTTTCCATGGCTTCCTTTGCCGTTTTTGTAGCGGAAGCAATGAGCATTCCCTCCCGTTGGGTAACATTACGTACAAAGGTGCGGCAAGCCGGGTCGTCGGAAATTTTTTCCGCAATAATATCGCTTGCGCCATTTAGCGCGTCTTCGATGCTTTCCACACCTTTTTCCGCATCAATAAAAGGTGCCGCGGCGGCGTGTAAATCCTTAATTTCCTGCGCGAAAATGATTTCCGCCAGCTCGCCAAGCCCTTTTTCCAGCGCCATGGTGGCGCGGGTGCGGCGCTTGGGCTTAAACGGGCGGTAAATGTCCTCTACCTCGGTAAGGGTCACCGCTTTTTTTAGCGCCGTGTCCAGCTCGGGGGAAAGGTTGCCCTGTTCCTCTAGCGTGGTGCGGACGGTATTTTTTCGGTCCTCTAAATTACGCAGATACTCCAGCCGCTCGCTGAAGGTACGCAGCTTTTGGTCGTCAATTTCGCCCGTTGCTTCCTTCCTATACCGCGCGATGAAGGGAATGGTATTGCCCTCATCAATAAGCTGTACAATATTTTCTGCGTGCTGCCGCGTAAGGGTTAGTTCCTGTACCAGGGTTTGTATAATGTCCATGTTAGCCTCCGTAAAATAAAGGCAGTGTATCATAAAGCAATTGAAATGCTAACCCACTTGCACTCCCTTGCCACTTCGCCTATAATCGCCCATATTATGGGAGCAGATGGGTGCTGGTGTGTCCCTCGGTCTTCAACACCGTTGCAGGCGGTTAATAGCCGCCTAGGTGGGTTCGATTCCCACGTGTTCCCGCCGATGAATAAGGCAAGAAAAGATAAAATCATTAACACCGTGGACCATAGGAGGCAACCCATGGCAAAACTTAACTACCCACGCCTATCCCACATGTCCGCCAAAGCGGGCTGAGCGGCAAAGCTGGGGCCGGGCGCCCTTTCGGAAATGCTAAAGGCACTGCCTAAAAATATCGACCCTGCTTTGCTTGTGGGGTACGATACGTCGGACGATGCTTGCGTATACAAGGTGCAAGACGGCTTAGCCATGATTCAAACGCTGGACTTCTTCCCCCCCATTGTGGACGACCCTTTCGCCTACGGGCAAATTGCGGCGGCGAACGCGCTTTCCGATGTCTATGCCATGGGCGCAAGCCCTTCCATTGCGCTAAACATCTTATGCGTACCCGCGTGCCTTACTCCTGCCGAGGTAGCGGCAATTCTTGCGGGCGGTGCAGAAAAGGTAAAAGAGGCGGGCGCGGTCATTGCGGGCGGGCATAGCGTAGAAGATGCAGAGCCTAAGTACGGCTTGTGCGTAACCGCCTTCGCCGACCCTAGTAAAATATGGACAAACGCAGGCGCAAAGGCAGGCGATGCCCTTATCCTCACCAAGCCCTTGGGCAACGGCATACTTGCTACAGCGGCAAAGCAGGACAAAATTTCCCAAGGCGATTTTGCCCCTGCCGTCGCTGCAATGGCAACGCTAAACAAGGCCGCCCGTGACACAGCCGCGGCGTTTACCGTAAACGCTTGCACCGATATTACGGGCTTCGGCTTCTTAGGTCATGCCTGCGAAATGGCGGAAGCCGGCGGCGTAACCCTTGCAATAGACCATACCGCCGTTCCTTTTTTCGACGGCGTGCTTGCCCTTGCGCAAAAGGGCATTGTCCCGGGCGGTGCAAACCGCAATGCGGAATTTCTCAAGGATAAAATCGCTTTCGACCAAATCATGTTCTCTGCCATAAAAAGTATTCTTCACGACCCGCAAACATCGGGCGGGCTGTTATTATCCGTTCCCCAAGCAGAAAAAGAAGCCCTTCTGGGCGCGCTAAAGCAAGCGGGTACAGGCGGCTGGCACGTTGGTGATGTGGTACCGCGCGGCGTTTTCGTAATAGAAGTGCGGTAAATGGGAACTATTAGAGATAAAGGGGCTGTCTCGCTAAGCTCCAGAAAAAACTTTTAAATTCAAATAGGTGCATATAAATTTGACGCACCCATATTACTATGCTACACTCTTATCAAATTTAATAAAAATCCTGGGGTGCTGCTTGTTCACATAGGTGAGCAAGGTGCTGAGAGATACCCATAAACCTGACAAGGATAATGCCTTCGTAGGGAGTGATTAGAGCCGTGTGCCTTTCTGGGATTTTTTCTGAGGAGGGTTTTTTTATGCAAAAAAGTAAGGGCATTACCAATGCCAAAGGCATCACGGGGTGTCGTTTTTCGCTGTCCGTGATGAGTGATAACTATGCCGCGATGATTTTGGACGCAATAGGGCGTGTAAATACGCGGCATGTATGGTGCGCTACGGACGCGCTGTCCACAGTGTACAGAGGAACGCGACCCCATGTTGTGGAAGGGGTGCGGGCTGTTTTTACCGCCGTCAACGATGGGAAAACGCACATTACCTTGGACGCCACTTTTTCAAGTGGGTGCCCTAATGACCAAGCCGCAGACTATGTAGGTACAGATACCACGCCGGTTATGGGCGACTACGGCGCGTCTTTTCCCGTAATTGGCAAGATAGCATTTTATCCGCTGGGCGCGGCGGATTATATGGAACACATTTCCGCCGTGGCACAAATGGCGGAGGCGTTTCACGTCAATATGAAGGCGTCCCACTACGCCACCGAGCTGGCGGGAGATGTGAATAATATTTTCGCCTATTTCAATCATGTGCTTGCCTACGCAGAAGAAAATATCACACACTATGTCTTGCACGCCATGTTATCCGTCAATAGTCCCGGTCTAAAAAGGAGTGAATCCCATGTGGAACTTATATAAGTGGAAATTGAAAGACGTTATTCTTGCCAGCATTATATCTGTGTTGTTTGCATTTATTTGCTTTGCCACGGTGCATTCCGTGAGTTTTGTAGTTGCCCCCTTGGTTATGCCCTTTGGCTTTGGGGATATTGCTATTGAATTTGTTTTCGGTATCTTTTTTATGTCGGCTACGTTGGCGGCATATGTAATTCAAAAGCCCGGCGTTGCTGTCATTGTAGGTACGATGACAGGCGTGGTACAGGTATTAATGGGCAGCGCTTTTGCCGCTACGTTGTTGCCCTCGGCGTTTTTTCAAGGGCTGGGGGTGGAAGCGGTATTTTTTGCAACACGATACAAAAAGTTCAACTTACCTGTCATGTTGCTGGCGGCGGTAGGACCTACCATTACCAGTTTTGTGTTGGCGTGGTACCGAGGCTTATGGATGGATTTAGACTTTGGTTTTGTAGCAACGCGGTTTGTAATTCGGCTATGCAGTGCGTTGTTGTTTAGCGGCATTATTACAAAACTGCTGGCAGACCGACTCGCCAAGGTGGGTGTACTCAAATCCTATCCCTTGGGCACAAAATATTCACAGGACATAGACGATGAGTCTTAACGCTACGGGAATTACCTTCAAATACTTTGAGGATTCGCCAAGGATAGTTTTGCAAGATGTAAACATAACCGTTCCTGTGGGGAAGATTAGCGTTTTACAAGGTAAAAGCGGTGCCGGCAAGTCTACCCTTGCGTATGTCCTTGCCGGCTTGTATCCCGAAAACGGCGGATTTTTACAATCAGGTACGGTGAAGTGGGAAAACGTGGACATTCACACCCTCACACCCGACAATCGCGTGGCATATGTTGCGATGATGTTCCAAAACCCGGACCTGCAATTTTGCATGAATACCCCCGAAAATGAAATCGCTTTCTGCTTAGAAAACATCGGCATAGCAGAAGCGGATATGCCACCACTTATACATGATGCCATGGAAAAGGCGCAGGCACTTGATTTGTTGGGCAAAAGCTTCACTTATATGTCGGGCGGCGAAAAACAGAAATGCGCCTTGGCCTGTATTCTTGCGTTAAAGTCAAAGTGCATTATCTTAGATGAAGCATTCGCTAATGTAGACGAACCCACCGCACGGCAAATTATTACTACCTTGCGCGGGTTAAAGCTTACGATTTTAGCCATCGACCATAGCACAAGCCTTTGGAATGCCGACCACGTAATATCATTGGACGGAACGGGCGCAAGGGTTTTTGACCTTGTGCCGTCCCTACATGCCGTGGGTGCGCCCGTAATTACTACATGCGGGTTATCGGTTGGCGCTATCACATACCCTAATATGTGCTTTGAAAAAGGCAGCATAACAGCAATAACGGGTAAAAGCGGCGCGGGCAAAACAACGTTTTTTAAAGCCCTCATGCAGCAGCATAAATATAAAGGAAGCCTCGCCCTCATGGGGCGTGAAGTAAATAAATACAAAAAAAAACACCTCTATGAAAGATGCGGCATTGTATTTCAAAACCCTGCCAATCAATTTTTAGCCTTATCTGTTTACGACGAAGTATTTTTTAGCGTAAACCATTGGCACAAAGGCAACGCGGAAGCGAAACGAGAAAAAACACTGGAACTGCTCCGTATCTTTGACTTGGATGTGTATAAAAAATATTCGCCTTATCTGCTTAGCCAAGGGCAGCAGCGCCGGCTTGCCGTACTAACCATGCTGGCAGGCGGGCAAAACATTTTATTATTGGACGAACCCACCTACGGGCAAGACTATGAAAATATTTGTGCCATCATGCAATTGCTTTTGGAAAAAGCCAAAAACGGCTTGACCGTACTTTACACCACCCACAACGGTGCGTTGGCGCGCAACTTTTCCCACAAAATTATACACTTGGAGGACAATCGTGAGTGATTTTATGTCTAAAATTAACCCGTTTTATAAATTTGTGTTTATTATTGTGTTTTCCACAGTAATTACGTTTATTCATTCCCTGTGGTTGAATATATGGGTATTTGGCGGCGCAATGTTGCTGATTTTAACGGGCGTAAAATATACGCAGTATATGCGAGTCGTCAAATTTATGTTGCCTGTGGCTTTTATGTCCTTCAGCTTATTTGTGATGGGGTTATTCTTTGGCGAGGGCGGCGGTGGCATGTTTGGCACAGTCACTACACAGTCCACGCAAACAGGCATTACGATGGCTACACGCTTTTTATCCTTTGCGGGCATTGGGCTGGTTTTCGCCCTTACCACTAACCCCTATGATTTAGTAAAAAGTTTACGCAAGGACGCGAAGCTGCCCCGCAAATTTGCCTACGGAATGCTGTGCGCAATAAACCTGCTTCCGCATATTAAAACCGAGTACCAAAACGCGATGATGGCGTTCCGTGTGCGCGGGGTGCGGGTGGGACCCTTGTCGTTAAAGCCCCTGTTTTCTATGCTGGTTAATGCCTTTCGGTGGTCGGAAATGCTTAGTCTTGCCATGATATCAAAAGGGTTTTATGAGGATTAATGAGAATGCGTTAAATAATTTACACAATTTTTACATACATAACATGCGTGCTTTACATTTGCACATTACAATCTTCCTTGCAACAAACAATCTCACATATCCCTAGGAGGATGAAAATGAAAAAAATGTTAGCTTTGCTCGCCGTTGCGGGTCTGTTGCTTTTTACCGCTTGCGGTGACGGCGGCGAAAGTACGACCAGCAACCCCAGCACCAACAATCCCGCGGTAGCCGCAGCGCCTACGCCTGCGCCCGCAGCTGCTAATCCTGCAGCCACAGTAACGCCCATCACAGGTCCTATTGATGTTATCTCCCGCGAGTCGGGTAGTGGCACACGCGATGCCTTTGTAGAAATTTTGGGTATCTTAGAAGATGGCGTTGACAGAACTTACATTGAAGCCGTTATCCAAACGGGTACCGGCGCGGTAATCACCGCTGTAGCAGGCAACCTGTACGCCATCGGTTACATCTCCCTCGGCTCGGTGCGCGATGATGTACGCGCAATGCCCATCAACGGCGTACCCGCCACCGCAGAAAATGTGCAAAACGGCTCCTACCCCTTGTTCCGTACTTTCTACTTGGCAACTCCCCGCAATTTAGAACCCTTGGCACAAGACTTCTTAGACTTCATTGTTTCCGCAGAAGGGCAAGAAATTGCCGTTAGCCGTGGCTTTGTGGCGATTGGTGATAACCTGCCTGCCTTTTCCGGCGGTGGCTTAACGGGTACGCTGGAAATTTCAGGCTCTACCTCCATGGTTGATTTGATGGAGCGTATCGCCGCCGCCTATATGGAATTACATGCCGATACCCGCATCGAAATCCACTCCACCGGTTCCGGTGCGGGTATTACCGATGCAAGAGAGGGTCGTGTTGCTTTTGGTATGGCTTCCCGCGCATTACGCCCTGCCGAATTAGAGTATGTAGATTCTGTAACCATGGCGCATGATGGTCTTGCCGTAATCGTGCATAACGACAACCCTATCGCAAGCCTTACCACCGAACAAGTACGTGACATCTTCATGGGCGAGCTTCCTCGCTGGAGTGACACACACTAAGCAATATGCCCTCCTTTGCATCAAATAAATAAATAGGGAGCCCCACCCATGAAAATGAGAAAAATGAGCAAATATGGCATGGAATTTTCAATGAAAATTGTATTCGCGGCTTGTGCCTGTGTAAGCATTATCGCCATATCGCTCATTGCTATCTTTCTCTTTACGGGTGGGCTTCCTGCTATTTTCGAAATTGGAATTTATGAATTTTTCCTGGGGCAGCGTTGGGCGCCGGGTGACCGTTACCCCGCCGTACCTGCCTTCGGCGTACTTCCCATGATTGTGGGTAGTATATACATAACATTGGGTGCGTTGGTAATTGGCGTCCCTATCGGTTTGTTTACCGCCATATATTTGGCGTATATGTGTCCCCATCGTATTTATGTATTTGTGAAGCCTGTGGTTAACTTGCTTGCGGGTATCCCTTCGGTGGTATATGGCTTCTTTGGCATGGTGGTGCTGGTGCCTATGATTCGCCCCTTCGCACGGGAGATTACGGGCGGCGGTACAGGGGAAAGTATAATGGCCGCGTCTATTTTGCTGGGCATTATGATTTTGCCCGTAGTTATTGGCATATCGGAAAGTGCAATACGCGCCGTACCCGCCAATTATTTAGAAGGTGCCCTTGCCCTTGGCGCAAGTAAAACGCGCAGTGTTTTTTGTGTAATTGTACCTGCGGCAAAATCGGGTATAATGGCTGCGGTGGTATTGGGCGTCGGGCGTGCCGTGGGCGAAACCATGGCGGTAAACATGGTAGCAGGTAACCAAGCGCGTATGCCCACCCATTTATTGCGGGGTGTGCGTTCCCTTACGGCAAATATTGTTATGGAAATGCCCTATGCTTATGGCTTGCACCGCGATGCATTAACGGCAACGGGCGTGGTATTGCTCTTATTTATTCTTATTATCAATATGCTCTTCGTTTTCCTTGTAAGGAAGGGACGTTAATATGTTGCGCTTAACGCTGTACCTTGTTATTGGCATTGCACTTTTTCTTGCTTTGAAGCATGTATACACCTATTTGCCCGAAGCTGTATTGCGCAAAATGGTGCGTATATGGGATAAAATATTTCTAAGCCTTACGTGGGTATTTGCGGGCGTAACGGTACTTGCGTTGGGCTTTATTATTTTTCATATCTTGTCTAATGGTATTCCCCATCTTTCCCCTCGCTTGTTTGCGGTTAATGTAACGCTGGGGGATGTATCCATGTTCCCTGCCATTATTAGTACAGTGTTAATGGTTATTATTGTGCTTGCTATTTCTGTACCGTTGGGTATGTTTACAGCGGTTTTCCTGGTGGAATATATGCGAACGGGCAGTTGGTTTGTTACTTTAATCCGCTCGGCGGCGGAAATTTTAGCGGGCATTCCTTCTATTGTATATGGCTTGTTTGGTATGATGTTTTTCCGCGTTTTTCTTGGGATGGGGTTCTCTATTTTATCAGGTTCGCTCACCATGAGTATTATGATGTTACCCCTTATTATCCGCACCACAGAAGAAGCTTTAAAATCCGTACCCGATACCTATCGTGAAGGTTCGTTTGCATTGGGTGCGGGTAAACTGCGCACGGTTTTTCGCATTATTTTGCCTAACGCCATGCCGGGTATTTTTGCGGGCGTTATTTTAGCCATTGGCCGCGTAGTGGGCGAATCGGCTGCCCTCATTTTTACCGCGGGTACGATATTGCAAATCCCCTCCAGCTTATTTGACTCGGCGCGTACCCTTACGGTGCATATGTGGCGGCTTTCCAGCTACGGGCAATATGTAAACGAAACCTATGCCACCGCCGTTGTACTGCTTTTGGTTGTGCTTTCGCTTAATGCCGTTTCGGGCGTTATTGCTAGGAAATTTACAAAAACATGATTTATTTAGTAGAGGACGACGACAATGTACGCGAACTGCTTAGTTATGCGCTTCGCTCAGCGGGATTTGAAATAGAGGCCTTCGAAAGTGCAATGCCTTTTTGGGCGCGTATGGAAACCGAAGCCCCTGTGCTTTTTATTTTAGATATTATGCTGCCGGGTGAGGACGGGCTTGCCATACTCGCTAAGTTAAAAAAATCTCACAAAACCGCGCATTTGCCTGTAATTATGCTAACCGCATTAGGTATGGAGCATGAACGTGTAAAGGGCTTAGATTCGGGCGCGGACGATTATATTGCAAAGCCCTTTTCTGTACTGGAACTGCTTGCGCGCGTGCGCGCACTATTGCGCAGGGTAAGCAGCCAACAGCACGGCGAAGAAGCAAAAGCAGCCGCCAACGAGCATATTACGCTGGGTGAGCTTGCGTTAAATATGAGCAAGCGCGCCGTTTATGTGCAGGAAAAAGAAGTGATGATAACGTTTAAAGAATTTGAATTATTATATTTCTTGCTGCAAAATGCAGGCAAGGTTTTGTCACGCGACCGTTTATTAAACCATATTTGGGGGTATGAATATGAGGGGTCGTCTAACCGCACCGTGGATATGCACATTAAAACGTTGCGGCAAAAATTGGGCAGGTGCGGCGAAATGATAAAAACCATTCGTGGAGTGGGGTACAAGATTGCATGGGAAGAATAAACTTCTTAGCGCTGTTTGTCGCTGTGGTTGCGGGTATGGCAGCAGCGGCGGCTTTGGCATTCATCTTTTTTAACGATGCTATGCGCACCCTGGTAAGAATGTCAATACAATCCGTTCCCTTCCTCTTGTTAATGTTTATGCTGCTATTTATCATTGTTTATATTGTAAGCAGCAAGTTAACGCGCCACATCGCTTCTGCCATTAATAAAATTGACCTAGACACCCCGGAGCATTTCTACGACGAGTTGGAAGAATTTTATCAATATTTGCTGCGCAGAGAGCGGCAGACCGAAGACCAAATAAGCGATATCCGCGCACACAATGCAACGATGAATGCGCTTATCGAAAATATGCAGGACGGCTTTGCAGTGGTTGCCCCTTCGGGGCAAGTAATTACCGCAAACCCCAGGGCTGTTTCATTATTCGGTGCAAGGCAAAACCCTGTGGGTAAAAATGTAATTACCTTATTGTCGGATACTGCGTTTTTAGAAATGGTGGATAATGCAATGGTTGGAAAGGGTGGGCAGATGTCGATAACAAAAAACGAGCGCGTGGTGCAAGTATCCTTTGTCCCTTCTGCAAACCAAGGTGTGATTATCCTCTCTGCGGATAACACAGAAAAAAACGAAGCCGAAAAAATGCGCAGGGAATTTTCCGCCAATGTTTCCCATGAGCTAAAAACCCCGCTTACTGTTATTTCGGGCTGTGCAGAGCTATTGATGGCCGGTATGGTTGAACCCGATGATGTTGCGCGCTTTGCCGAAAAAATTAACCTTGGCGCAAAGCGTATGCTGGAGCTTATTGAAAATATCTTAATCATTTCCCGATTAGACGAAAAAGATATGCGCGAAACATTTTTACCCCACAATTTAGCGGATATTGCAACCGAGGTGGTTGATAGCCTAAGCCAAATCGCAGATAAGCAGCAGGTGGGCATTGTTTGTAATGCCGAATCGTTGGTCTTGCAATGTAACAAGCTGCTCATTTATGAAATGATGTTAAATTTAATTAATAATGCCATTCAGTACAACGTACCCGGCGGGAAGGTAGAGGTAACTGTGCAGGCTGTAACGGACGAGGATAATGTCGCAGTATGTCTGGTTTCTATTTCGGATACGGGCATAGGCATACCCGAAGCCGACCAGAAAAAAATATTCGAGCGTTTTTACCGGGTGGAACAATCACGCGGGCGTAAAACAGGGGGCGCAGGGCTTGGGCTTTCTATTGTAAAAAATGTGGTGCGCTACCACAACGGAAATATATCGTTAACAAGTGATGCGGGTAGCGGTACACGTATTGATGTTTCACTACCTATCACATAATGGATAAGGAGCAAAATTATGCTTAAACAATTACGGAAATTAGTGTATGTAGCCAACAAGCAATTTCAGCGCCAAGGTATGACCGATGCAAATTGGGGGAATGTAAGCGGCATTGACCGCGAAAGAGAACTGGTGGTGGTTAAGCCCGGCGATGTATCCTGCAAAGACTTAACCGCCGAAGACATGCTAATCATTGATATGCACGGGAATGTAAAGGACGGCGAAGGCGAGCCTGCACCCGATGTCTTTACCCAATTACAACTGTACAAGGCTTTCCCCAAAATTGGGGGTATTGCGTTTATGCATTCTACGTGGGCAACGGTTTTTGCACAGGCGGGGCTGGGAATTAAGCCCTATGGGTTAAAGCATACCCAGCATTTTAGGGGGACAGTACCCTGCACACGCACCCTTACCGACGAAGAAATTCGCGCGTTGTACCAAGAAGGTGTAGGCGACGCAATTATTGAAACCTTCGCAAAAATTGACCCAATGACTATTCCTGCTGTACTGGTCAATAATTATGCCCCCTTTGCCTGGGGCGAAAGCCCGTCCCACGCGGTAAGTCATGCCACTGCATTGGAAAAAATTGCAAAGCTGGCATACCACACCAACATGCTTGGGCTTGCCAGTAAACACAAAGTAACGCCTATATCTGATTCTTTTTATGATATGCGAGGGTAATTATGATTAAATTTGACATGGAAAACATTGATGTTTTCTACGGGAATGAGCAAGCGTTAAAAAGCGTATCTTTTTCGGTAGAAACTAACGAAATCACCGCCTTAATCGGGCCGTCGGGCTGTGGGAAAAGTACACTGCTAAAATCCCTAAACCGTATGAATGACTTAGTGGAAAATTGCCGCATTACGGGCAAAATTACGCTGGATGGTGAAAGCATTTACGGCTTGGACGTAAACCACTTGCGCAAGCGCGTGGGTATGGTGTTTCAAAAACCCAACCCCTTCCCCATGAGCATTTTTGACAATATTGCCTTTGGGCCGCGGACACACGGTATAAAATCCAAGCGCCGCTTAAATGATATTGTGGAAAAAGCGTTGCGCGATGCCGCCCTGTGGAGCGAAGTGAGCGACCGTTTAGGCAAATCAGCGTTGGGCTTATCGGGCGGGCAGCAGCAGCGCCTATGCATTGCCCGCGCACTGGCGGTAGAACCCGAAGTATTACTTATGGACGAACCCACCTCAGCACTAGACCCCATCTCCACAGGTAAAGTAGAAGAGCTTGCGATGGAGCTTTCAAAAGATTACACCATTATTATCGTGACGCATAATATGCAGCAGGCGGCGCGCATAAGTAATAAGACGGCGTTTTTCCTGTTGGGGGAAATGGTTGAACACGGCACAACGGAACAGGTATTTTCAAACCCCAAAAATGAAAAAACCGAAGCATATATCACAGGTCGATTTGGATAAAAAGGAGATAGATAAATGCGTAAACGTTTTGAAAATCAATTAAACGACTTAAATCGTATGATGGCAAAAATGGGAGAGCTACTGGAAAAATCCCTGTCCATGACCCACAATGCCATGACAGGGCGCGATGCAGAGCTGGCAGAAAAAGTGATTCTGCACGACATATCCATTGATGAAATGGAAAAAGAAATTGAGGCGCTTTGTATGCGTTTGCTCATGCAGCAACAGCCCGTTGCACGCGATTTGCGCGTAATATCGGCTGCGTTAAAAATTATCACCGACATGGAGCGTATCGGCGACCATGCCGCCGATATTGCGGAAAACATCGGCTACATGGCGAAAGACGACTACACTCCCAACATTGAAGACACGTTAAAGATGATAGATATTACAACACAAATGGTAAAAGACAGCGTGCGCGCCTTCGTGCAAAATGACTTAGAGCTTGCGCAAATGGTATTCGCCAAAGACGATGAAGTGGATGCGCTTTTCTTAAAAATTAAAATGAAGGTATCGGAAAAATTACGTACCGATGCATCTTTTGGCGAGCAAGCCATTGATTTGATGATGAATGCCAAACACTACGAACGCATTGGCGACCATGCAGAAAATATCGCCGAATGGGTAGAGTTTTCCATTACAGGTACGCACAGAAAGTCTACAAATGGACGATAAAGCGGTATGCATGATAAAAGCGTTTAAAATGGTGGGCATATGCTTGGGCATAGCCACCATTTTTTTTGGCG
Organism: Defluviitaleaceae bacterium; assembly: GCA_009786535.1. GTDB lineage: Bacteria > Bacillota > Clostridia > Lachnospirales > WQUN01 > WQRX01. The sequence continues at coordinate 22,394 of WQRX01000036.1, forward strand.
CATTTATAATTCAAAGTTACTTGCCGCGGCGTATACAGCAAACACTGTCGGGGATTGAATTCCTTATCACCGAAACAGGCGAATATGAAAAAATTCAAGCCGTTGACATATACATAAATGGGCGCGTGCATTACGGATTGTTTGCCCGTTTTCCAAAATTTAAAGGGTTGTTCGAGATAAATGAATATGCATTTACCTTAAACAACCCTATTGAAATTCATTTTCGTGATAATTTTACCGATGGCTGGTTAAGTCACGTATCGGTGGGGGTGCATAACGGTTCGTCTTTTCCCATTGTGGATAGCTTGGGTGTATTACAGACCTGCCGTGATTTTTCTTCGGTGCGCATTGATGTAGTCGAATGGGAGCCCCTTGACAGTGGCTACACGGGCGGTTATACGGGCATTTTTGGTCGCCGCGTAATTATTGCTCCTTAAATAATTTGATAATAATTCCCCGTGTTTTGCTTGCACTTCTTTTTTAGCTGAGCAATATCGTTGGAAAAGTCGTCAATATTTGAATAATGCTTTTCCTTGCTGGATATGCCCGCAATGGATAAACTAGCAATGGGAAAGTTTTCGGTTACGCCGCTGCGGTTTTTGGATACAATGAAGCCGTTTTTCACATCGTCGTCATGGTATAACGTGGTTACCTGCTGCTCAAACTCTTCGATAACGGATTGGCAGTATACATCGCCTTCTTGGTAATCACAGATAACAATAAAATCGTCCCCGCCGATGTGCCCGATAAATTCATTCCTTTGGGCGCATTTTTTTAATATATTGGCGGTGAGCGCCAGCATCATATCCCCGTTTTGAAAGCCGTATGCATCGTTGTATGCTTTAAAATTATCTATGTCGTAATAGGTGATGCAGTGGGGATTGTCGCTAAAAATGCGGGCTTGTATTTCCTTTTCGATGAGCAGGTTGCCCGGTAGCTTTGTTAAGGGGTTGGAATGCCCCGCAATGTCTACTTCTATTTTTGTGCATGTTTCCAACAAATCTTTAATGGTGACAATGCCATGGTATTTACTGTCGCGCTCTACCACAATAGGGTCGTATAAACGATTGTGGGGGCGCTGCATTGCAAGCCGCGCGGCATGGTCAACCGTCATGTTATAGCTTACTTGTAAAAAATCTTTGTTAATTTTTTCGTTGATACTTTTTTTGGAATGCAGTGAAAACCCAAAGCGCCCGCCAAGCATTTCGTTTAAGGCGGTTCTTTGCATTAGCCCTACCGCCTTATTTCGGTGTACTACCGTAAACTCTGTAATGGTGGGGTTAAGGCGCAGAGATTCATAAATTTCTTCGGTGGTCACATCGGCGGGGAAGGAGAAGCCGGGCTTTGCCAACCGCCCCACGGTAGGGAAAACAGAGCTGGAAATATTTCGGTTATATTTTTTTGTATAAAAATTTTGTATCATATCTATTTTCGTCGGGGCAATGTCTGCGAAGGATTTCCTTGGAATGCCCAAGAAATACCCCTGCCCAAAATCCACACCCAGTTTAATTAACGTTTCCAGTTCTTCCTCCGTTTCAATGCCTTCGGCGATTAGCTGAATGCCTGCGCTGCCGCCAAAATCGACCAGCGATTTGCACAGCAGGTATTTTATTTCGTCTTTATCAATGTCGCGTACAAGCGCCATATCCAGTTTAATTAAATTGGGCTTAACATCGGAAATGACATTTAACCCCGAGTACCCTGCGCCTACGTCGTCGATAGCGATGAGGTAATTTTGCTTCTTATAATTATTAATGGAACGAATGAAGGTGAGATTATCAACAATAGAGGTGCGCTCCGTAATTTCGAAAACAATATTATCAATATTTAGTTGATATTTTTCCAAATGACTCCGCGTGAAGCCGTTTTTAAACTCGTCGTCGTGTATAATGTTGGGGTTTACGTTTAAAAACAGCTTTTTTTCTTTGTCTAAATGGTGGCAGCCTTCTAAGGCTTTAATACGGCACAGCTTTTCTAATTCCCATGCGCGGTGCGCTTTGTCGGCAGCTCTAAACAGATGTCCTATGTTCATATCAAAACGGATGTCGTTGATGCGGCTTAGCGCTTCGTACCCATATGTTTTTCCATCTCGTAGGGATACAATGGGCTGGTACACAGGCTCTATGCATTCGCCTTTTAAAATCGCATCCAACATGTCGCCATCGCCTTGCTTTTCCAGCGTCGTAGAAATATCCATAAGTAACATAACCTTCTCCTTTTGGGTTTCCGAAGGAAAACCGAAATCTATATTCGATAAAATTGGTCAACATTTAATATGAAAATATTTGCCCCCCCTACAGTAACCTCTACAGGTTGGGGCGCGAAGCTTTCATTTTCGCTCATGGCGTTGACCGAGGCAATTTGCTTGCGACTTTGGCACTTCTTTTCAATAACCTCAACGAATTCGGGAAGCCGCCCGTCCGTTACGCCGCAAATAAATGTCGTGTTGCCTGAGCGTAAAAAACCTCCTGTAGAGGCTAATTTTGTGATGCTAAACCCCTTCGTGCTTAGCACGTCCATTAGGTAAGACGCATCCTCATCTTGGATAATTGCCATGACCAGTTTGTCCAACGTCATTATTGCGCACCTCCTTGCCGTAATTTATTTTCATTATATCGCTCGGTCGTAAAATTGCCGTGTAATTTGCGTAAAAAATCTTGACAGAGAACCCCCTGCCCCCTAGAATGAATAATGACGCGAATGTCATTATTCATTCCAGGGGGTTATTGTGTATAAAAATCAATGGGGTCATACAAAATGCATTGCCATGGCGGGAATGCTTATTGCCATCATATTTTTGATGACATTTACGGGTATTGGCATTATTCCCTTGCCGTTGCTGCGCCCTACTACGCTGCATATTCCTGTTATAATCGGCGCGCTGTTGCTTGGACCAAAATACGGTGCGGTGCTGGGCTTTGCCTTTGGGCTGGCGAGTATGCTGTTTGCTACATTTTTGCCTGCGGTTACTTCCTTTGTATTTTCACCCTTTATTAATTTGCCCGGTATGGATAACGGCAGTTGGATAGCGCTGGTAGTTGCATTTATTCCCCGCATTTGTATTGGCATAACGGCATGGTATGCATATGTGGGCGCCAGCCGTTTGTTTCATTTGCAAAAGAAGACCGTGGCGTGGATGGTGGCAGGATTAGTGGGCGCGCTTACCAATACGGTGTTGGTTATGCATTTTATTTTTTTCTTCTTTGGCGAAACGTGGAACAGTGTGCGCGCAACGCCTTCCGACGTAATTTATTTGGGCATTTTAAGTATTATTTCGGTTAACGGCATACCCGAGGCGTTGGTATCGGCGTTGCTGGTGCCTGCGATTATGGGTGCGTTGACAGTGGTTATTAACAGAATGCCCTCGAGCAATAGAGCGCCTTCAAGCAAGGGGGCGCAGCAATGATTTTGGGCATAGATGTAGGCGGCTCAACAACAAAAATTATTGGGCTTACCTCGCAGGGGGAGTGCATTGGCATGATGCAAGTGGAAGCCAGCGACCAAACTGCCTCTGCCTTTGGGGCGTTTGGAAAATTTACGGCGTTGCATGGCTTGCGCATACCTGATATTAAACAAATTGCCTTAACGGGGGTGGGTGCGCCCTATTTAAGCCAAGGCATGTACGATATCCCCACCCGGCGTGTGGAAGAATTCCTGGCAATTGGGCTGGGCGGCTTGCGTATGGCAGACTTAGACAATGCGCTAATTATCAGCGCGGGCACAGGCACTGCGCTGGTGCGTGCCGAAGGCAAGCAAATAACCCACATCGGCGGCAGCGGCGTGGGCGGGGGTACATTATTAAAAATGGCGGCGCGTTTTGCGGGGGCAAGTTGCTTTGCTACGATAACGGAGCTGGCAAGCAAGGGTGATTTGCGTGCGGTGGATTTACGGCTTGGTGATATTTCTGCCGAATTAATTGGCAAATTATCACCGACGACCACCGTAGCCAACTTTGGCAACCTCAAGGATAATGCCACCACTGCGGATATTATTTTAGGTTTGATAAACATGATTTTCGAAAGTATTGGCACAATGGCAGTTTTTGCATCACTGGGCAGCGGCGTACAGGATATTGTGTTAATCGGCGCGCTTTCCGCCATACAGCAAGCAGGAGATATTTTTAAAGGGCTGGAGGCGTTATATCCCGTACGTTTTCACATTCCCCCTAATGCGATATATGCTACGGCAATGGGGGCGGGACTTTCAGTAAATCGGGGATAATATTTTATTTTACAGATGTTTTACGAATGTTTTACAAGATAGCTATATCGGATGTGGAAATTTCTTGATACAATGCGTCTATGACAAACCGCCTGCTTGATAAGCAAGTTATTTTCTTCGCCGTTGTCACGTGCGCCATGGTGGGCATGGTGCTTTTTGGCTTGCACCGTAACGAGGGTGCAAGGGGCGAATATTTTATCCCTGCACGTGTGGTGGATGTCGTGGAAGATATGACCTCGCTAAACGAAGCGGGCGCACGGGTAGGCACACAGATAGTTAATGTACGTTTATTATCCGGACCGCGCAGGGGCGATATTGTAGAAGCCGCAAATCGCTTGTTCCCCATAGAACATGCCGCCTACGCACAGGTGGGGCAGCGCCTGCTCGTATTTTACAGCGACGGCTTTGCCCATGTGCAAAGCTATGACAGGTCTTTTGCAATTTATGGCGTTGTGCTTGGCTTTTTCGTACTGCTGGGCTTAGTATTTGGCAAGGCGGGAATAAAATCGGCATTTGGGTTGGTATTTACTTTTGTGGTAATTATTTTCCTGCTGCTGCCATTGATTATAAGCGGTGCGCCCCCTGCCCTAGTAACGGTTGGGTTATCCCTATGTATTATCGCCGTTTCCCTTATTTCCATTATGGGATTTGGGGAAAAAACGTGGGTTAGCATTGCGGGCAGTGCGCTGGGGATTGTGTTTTACAGCCTTTTTTATCTGTTAATAAGTGCCCTGTTACGCATCACGGGGTTTAATGTACAGGAAGTGGATTTGCTCATTCTTGCGGGGTTGGGCACAGGGGTTAGCGAGTTATTGTTTTGTGCAATACTCATTGCCTCATTGGGTGCGCTGATGGATGTTGCCGTTTCGTTGGCATCGGTTACGGCAGAGTTGAGCGGCAAAACCGTGGAATTTAAGCCGCTGTTCGGCTCGGCAATGAAGGTGGGAAGGGATATTATCGGCTCATCTTCAAATACACTTATTTTGGCTTTTACGGGTTCGTTCTTTGTTATGCTTATTTTGTTTAATGTGCATAACACGCAATATGCGGTATTGATTAACCGTACCGATATTGCCATAGAGGTATTGCGTGCGGTTTCCGCTACGGCGGCAATGGTATTATGCGCACCGGCTACCGCATTTATAGGCGCACATGTTTTCACCGCAAAAAATACAAGCAAAAAGCGGGGGTGATATGACATGAAAAAAGCAGGCGTACGATTATTACGTACAGACAGGCTTTGGCTGGTGCTGGTCGGACTTTTATTTTGCACCATTGTTATTTACATAGCTGATTTTTCCGCGGTGGGCCTGCCTCAACATTTCGATGTTGAGCGGGCCCTTGTACTTTCTGCTTGGGAAACAAACCTTTGGGAGGATTATTACATTCCCAATGTGTATGTGGGTACACAGCGGGTGTTGCTTGAGGTATTAACGGGCGCGTTTGCGGGGCAACAAGTAGAAACCGTTCACTTCTCCACGCGGTTTGAACCGTTATATCTGCGCAACGGCATGGAAGTGTTAATTTCCGTCCTGCCCGAAGTTGAGGCGCTTACCGCCTATGTAATGAATATTTACGGTGCATCCCGCGGGCGTGTGATGCTTGCTGCAGTGGGTATGCTTATCGTTAGCATGATAATTATGGGGCGCAAGAAGGGATTGTTTGCCGCCTTATCGCTTGGCTTTACCTTAATTACGGTACTGTATTTTATGATAGCCTTTATTGTACAGGGGTACAGCCCTGTGGTGTTTTCGTTAATTACGGCGGTAATTACAACCATGTATACCTTATTTATGGTAAGCGGCATTAGCCGCCAAAGCATTGCCGCCGTTGCCGGCACGTGGGTAGGGCTTGTTTTTGCGGGTGTGCTGAGCTTGCTTTTTAGCCATTTGGGGCATGTTTCGGGTTTGCACTTGGAAGATGCACGGCAAATGTTATACCATGCCCCGCAAGATGCCTTCCTGCGTATCCCCGACATGTTTTTTGCGGGGGTGATTGTTGCGGCTTCGGGCGTGGTGGTAGATGCGGCAATGTCTATTTCTTCTTCCGTATTTGAAATACACACGCAAAGCCCTGATATTACCGCGCCTCGTTTGTATAAAAGCGGTATGCGCATAGGGGGCGACATTTTGGGTGCAAATTCGAATACATTAATTTTGGCGTTTGTTGGGGCGTCCTTGCCCACGATAATTTTAATTGTGCTGTACGGCTTTCCCTATTTGCGCATTATTAATTTAGACATTGTAGCCATTGAAATTATACAAGGTGTTTCTGCAACAATGGGTATGATTGTGGCGATACCCGCCACGGCATTTTTTTCATCATGGCTGGCAACGCGCAAGGTTGCCTAACAATAAAAGACCATGGGCACACAAAAAGGAGAGAAAAACGGGTATGGGAAGTAAGCAAAGGGCAGTACACCCTGCAAGACGCGTCTTAGCTATGGTAGTTGCTTTTATCATGGCGTTTGGACTGGCAGCAGACATGTTAGCATTGTGGGTAAACGCCGCAGAAGCCTCACCTGCGGTTATCATGCCCGCCTCGGCGGCAGCGGGTTCTCATTACAGGAACTTGAGCCTTAACCCCGGGGCAAACAATGCAGAAATGCGCTTCACTTGGCATTCGGGTTCGCCAACGGGCAGTATTATTATTCGCACCGTTGAAGCAACGTACCACGAGGTGATATTTGACGCCAACAACGGCACGATTGTACCGCCTGCTCTGCCCATGGCTGCGCAGGCAGAACAAGCCCTTTGGGTGCTGGAATCGGTAAGCACGCAACGGGTAGAAGCGCAATTTGGCATAGGTGCTATGGGTGCAAATGCGCGGGTATACCCCACGCGCCCCGGATTTACGTATTACTTGCACCAAGTGTCGGTTTACAATTTGCCTTACGACACGACATTCGAGTACTGGGTTACGTGGAACGGAGGCGAATCATCCCGTAAAACCTTCCGCACAGGCGGTGCAGACAGCTTCCGCTTTCTTATCGCGGGTGACCCGCAAATAGGCACAGGCGACGGGCTTAACCCCCAAGGCACGGGGGAAGCCACCCGCGATGGGCGCGAATGGACGAGCGCGTTAGACATCGCACTAAGCGCCGCCCCCGATGCGGGGTTTGTGCTTGCGGTGGGCGACCAGGTCCATTCCTCAAACCATACTCCCGGTGTAAACCATGTTACCATTTCGCAATACAGACATGACCGTATGTTTTCGCCGCAGGCGCTGCACTCCTTGCCGATTATGGGCGTGGTCGGCAACCACGACGGGTGGAGCTTTAACAACGATAACGCAAACCCCCGCCTTTGGCCCATGCACTATAACATTCCCGTACCCGACGGCGTGGGCGAAATCGGCGGCTATAACTACAATGTATTCCGCCATCGCAATCAATTTTATACCCAGTTTGATTATTGGGTGCGCTGGGGGAATACGCTGTTCTTTGTCATCGACTCTAACGGCGGCAATACCACGCCCGAAAGAACCATGACGGGCGAGCGTTTACGCTTTTTGGAAAATGCCGTTGCCCAAAACAGTGACGCCCAATGGTTGGTAGCGACCTTCCATCACCCTGCATTTTGCGTGTACCGTGTTTCCCACGCGGAGGAAAAGACACAGGTAATTAACCATTTCTTGCCTCATTTGGAGCGGTTAAGCTTTGATGTAATTCTTACGGGCCATGCCCATGTATATAACCGCACGCACCAAATGATAGGCACACAGCCCCAGCTTACGCAAAATTGGCTCACTGCCAACGGTAGGGTGCAGCGCGGCACAAATGCCACCAACGCAGTGCTGGACCCTACAGGCATTGTGCATTTTACTTTTAACTCGGCGTCGGGCAGCGGTTTTTACAACGTTACATTTATGCCGCGCAGCTACATTGCGGTGTATAACCAAAACTTCCGCCGCAATTTTTCGGTAGCGGAAGTAACGGAGCATACCTTCTCGATTCGCACCTACCAGATAAATAATGATAACTCCTATACCTTAGTTGATGTATATACGATTGTGCGCGGCGAAAACGGTGCTGTGCCCGCGGCGGTTACTTCGCTGCCGCAAATGAACGAGCAAATTTTTGAACGTATAACCGTGCCAACGGCAACAACCATTGCACACGGCACACCCGCAACGGCTACCGATTTTGGTTTGCCAACCTATGTGGGTATTGAAACCAATTTGTTTAACAACGTAGGCGGTAATGTAGCCAATGTGCGCCCGCCCAACGCGGCTGCTGCACCGGGATCGTACGGATTGGTTGTACGTACGCCCCAAGCCCGCGTGGTGTGGGACTTGGCAAATTCGGGCTATCGTATTGACTATGCAGGCAGGCAAAACCTGCGTGTACGTGGTACGGTGCAAGGGTTGCCCACGGGTATTTCCAACCCGCGCAATATTGCTTTAACCGTGTATGCCAACGTAACGGTATTACGCTACGGGGAAGTATTGCCCGGCGTAATTGCACAATGGATGGCATACGGCCGCCCTAACCCCAACCCCAATAATTTGCCCCCCGAACCCGGTGGGTTGGATTATTACTTCTGGAGTATAAACACCAACGGCGGGAATGTACGTGTTGCCGCATTGCAACCCACCTATGGATATGGCGTGGGTGCGCTTGCACCGATTCGCTTCTTCTCGGGGAATGAGCAACGGTATTTTAACTGGAATTCGGGCGCGCCTACGATAACCACAGGCGTGGTTAATGATGCAGCGGGCGCGATGGGTGTAGGTACATTAACCGACCCCGCCCGCTGGGAAACGACCATTTCCACGACAGGTCGTGCAGGTATTGTTGTAGAATTTGAATTCCGTTCCGACAGTACAGCAGGGACAGACCGCGGTCCCCGCGATTGGCAGTTGCAATACAGCGTGGGCGACACAGGCATTTGGAATAACGCCGATACCCCCATTGTATTAACGGGAGTATGGAATACCCTTACCCGCACCTTGCCCGCTACGGCAAATAACCACGATGTATTGCATTTACGTTGGTTAAATACCGGTAATTATGCCGTGGGCGGCGGCACCACCATTCACCCCACCGCGCGCAATCATATGCGTAATATTAACATTCGCTCTACCCGTTCTTATTTAGACGGCGACGACGGGGGCGATTATGCACAGCGCATAGATATTCTTATGTTTAACGACTTCCACGGCCATGTGGAAGCCCAGCAACCTATCCCCGAAATACCCGGTGCGGCGCGTTTGGTTTCTTATATCGAGTACCAGCGCAATCAAAACCCCGACCCGCGCAATGTAGTTGTGGTTGCAGGGGGCGACGAGTTCCACGGGTTTGCCGTATCCACCATACAGCAGGGCAACCCCACGTTGGAAATGATGGGTTATCTTGCCCGCAACAGTTATGCGCAAACGACCTTCCCCGTTGCGCTTGGCAACCATGAATTTTCCTTCGGTTTTAACCGTGGTGTGGAATTTGGGCGCGATTCACGCATTTCCCTTATGGCGGCGGATTTATTTTACGGCCCTAACCACCCCTTGGCAGGGGAACGCCCCGACTTTGTAGAGGCGTATCAAATCCTCACCTTCCCCGACGGTATTTCCGTTGCGTTGGTAGGGTTAATGGCAAGCACCATGTCACGCAGTGTTAGCGGATGGGGCGCATTGCAACTTCATGCGAGAACCCCCGCGCCCAACGCACCCGATGCATATACCCAAGCCATTGCCACGTTAATCAATGACTTACGCAGTGTGCATGGTGTTTCGGCAGTAATTGGCGTTACGCATAAGCCTGCGGGCAGTGCGTCCATGACCTATATCGCAAACAACCTTGACTTCGATGCCATTGTGGGCGGTCATTTACATGTACGCGCCCAGCGCGAAGTAAACGGCGTACCCATTATTGAGGCGGAAGCCCATGGGCGTTCGCTGGGTAGGTTTAGCTTGTTGTTTGATGCCAATGACAATTTACTTGGCGTTGAATCGTGGCTTAGCCCCGTAGGGGAAATTGCCGCCTTTGACCGCGATGCAGCACAACGGGCAGGTGTGGCACACCACTACGATTATGTAACTAACTTTATTCAACCCCATTTAAACACGACGTATAGCGAACTACGCGGCCCGCGTGGCCCCCACGGCGTATACTTTGGCAACCGTGCGGAACGTGACGTATGGGTAAGCCGTTTGGTGCTGGATTATGTAACCCGCTGGGCACACGCGCGTAACGAACGCACGGACAATATCATCGGCATTTCCAATAGCGGTGGCTGGCGTAATACGGGCTTTTGGCCTCGCAACGCAAACGACCAAACCACCTTTATGGAACTGCTTACCACCATGCCCTTTGATAACAACGTGCTTTTGTTTGAAATGACAGGGCGTGACGTATTACGCAAATTTGGTGCAACCACCATAACCGCAGGCAACCAAGTGCGGGCGGGCGTACACCAAGTAGGCAATTATTGGTACGTAACCGCTTCGGAAGAACGGATTTTGTACTGCGTTGACCAACGCTTTACGGTAATTGGCTCTAACTTTACCTTCGGGGGTATTGACCAAAGCGGGGGCGATGGCTTCCCATGGCCGGGTAACTTCCAAGGCGGTAACTTAGGAATGCAAGTGCTTAGCCCCCCTCGCGTTGTAATGCAAGGTGGCGGGTATATCACATGGCAACAGCTTATTGCACAATCCGATTCTTCCGCCGACTGGGAAGGCTTAGGCGTTACCATGATACGCAACGCCTTGTTAGAATCTACCGACTTTCGGCAACAAACCTCCAATAATTTATGGCAAGCTGAGTTAACCGTTTCGGCGGGCGTAAATGGCACGGCGGTAATTGCATCCCCCTTTGCCCCCGATAACCGTACACGCAACACAAACATTGCCCCGCAATGGGTAACGGTACAGGCAAGGCCCCCGGCGGGACATATAACCCAATGGTTTAATGTTGGCGACCTCATGGATGCAACCCCCTTACACGAAGGAAATATGTTCTCCTTTGTTATACGCGCAAATACGCAACTGGAAGCGCGGTTTGTTATCCACGACGTTCCCTTACCTGACCCCATTACCGTAGAAGAAGCAAGGGCGACGGCTGTTGGTGAAACGATTACCGTAAGCGGTGTAGTAACTGGCGTATACCACCCCGGTAACGATGGCGTGGGATTGTTTATCCAAAGCCCAAGCGGAACAACAGCAGACAGCGGTATTTTAATCCGCGTTGCGGGTACGGGAGCAGCTAATGCCAATGCAAATTTAGCGGCGGTAAATGCATTGAATTTGCTCGGTAACGTGGTTGATTTTACAGGTGTGCGCACATTGGGTGTTGCAGGAAATGGATTTATCGGAATTGACTATATCCTAGTGGCAGACACCACGATTGCATCTATGCGTATTATCGAACCTGCTATTATGCCGACACCGATTGCGGTATCATTGGCAGATTTGCGTGCAGGTGCGTATCGCAGCATGTTGGTATCCATCATTGAAGATGTGCAAATTTCGGGTTTCACCACCGGCGCTGGCGGCGACCCCAATCGGTTGTTGGCGCATACAGACGGTACAAGGCTGGCATTTGATGCCGGCGGAAACATCGTTCCCCATCCTGGTACGAATAATGCTGGTAACCCCGCAAGTTTCATTGTTTGGCCTGACCCTGGTGCATCATCGGTGGGTAATTATTATCGGGTTAATAGTGCGGTCGTACACTGGTGGAGCGCACGAAATGAGGTGCAACTGCGCGGTGTGGGTAACGACGCTATACACGTAGTACCGCCGTGTTTCCGCACGCTTTTGGGTGAAAAAATTACAACGGCGCAAACCCGCACACAAGCCGATTATACCGTAGCAAGCTGGAGCGATTTTGCTACTGCATTAGGCAATGCACAAGCCACCTATGCAGATGCAAACGCAACAGATAACGCATTGCAAACCGCGTTGGAAGCACTCATTACCGCTTACGGTGCGCTGGAATTGTATGTAGTACCCCCCGCAGCCGCGTTGCCTGTGGCTTGGGCAAGCGAAGATTTGAATACAAGGTATGGATTCCCTGCCATAACGGGCAATATTTCATTTAATCCGCGCTGGGACGTATCGCTGGGCTTGGCATCTGACCCCAGTACAGCACGCTTAAACTTTATGGCAAACGGTGTAGCCCGTGTGTTAACGGCTGTTTCTGGTGGGATAAACGCCGGGAATAACTTGGTTAGGGGTGATTATTGGATAACTGAGGTTTCCACCCTTGGGCAAACGAATATCCGCGTAGATTGGAGCATTCGCTCAACCAATACAGGTCCGCGTGATTGGCAATTAGAATACAGCATAGACGGAACCGTCTGGAATTATGTAGATGTCCCCGTTGTTGTAGTAAACGCAAGCGGTACCAACCCTGCTAATGTTAACGTAGCATCGCATTTTTATAGCATGTTGCCCACCACGGCGGAAGAACAACCCAATCTGCGCTTGCGTTGGCTTATTATCTCCAATGCCTCCGTAGAAAATAACACTATCGCCACAGGGGGAACAACCCAAATCGGTAATATCCACATCCGCGCGGTAGACCCGCTTACCGTAAACAAAGCCGCCCTACGCGCGAAACTGGATAACGCCGAGGTGCGGTCGCAGACCAATGCTTATACAAGCGTGTATACAACCTATACCACGGGGAGCTGGGCAGCATTTGAAATTGCCCGCGGTAACGCGCAAACGGTTTATAACAATGCCGATGCAACCCAAGCCGCAGTAAACGAAACATTAGCGGCATTAACCACCGCTTATGCAGAACTTACCAACACCATCGCCTTTGCACGCTTTGCACCTATCGGTACGCGGGTAACGGTGGAAGGTGTGGTAACGGGTACAGTAGGTGCAGGGCTTGCAGTTATGCAATATATCGACGCAAGTGTTGATACGCCCAATGCAGGCATTACCGTACAGATGATAAGCAATGCCGCATTTATTGGGCAGTTAATTCGTGTAGCAGGATATGCACGCGATATTCAAGGCAATAGGCGCGTGACATTGATTAACGACAACGCAACGGGGGATACAAACCGAATCCCCAATGCGGGCGTGCAAGTAATGAACGCTAACCCCGTAAGCAATATTGCGCCCATACCCATTACCCTAGATATGGCAGAAACAGGCTTCCAATCTATGCAAATATCTGTGCTAACACCATCAACCATAGGTGTGAGAAATGCCTTGCTAACCGCGCAAAACCACACATTGGTTGGTTCAACGGTTGAATTACGTGCCGCACTGGGTGCGCCTGCTGCATTAAACGATATGGTGCAAAACGGCACACAGATAATTATTAACAGGGGCGTGGTGCTAAACTTTAATGCGACACGGCAAATCTACTCTGCCACGGCGAACGAAGGCGAATTCATACGCTTAACGGGTATCAACAACGCCAACCGCATTGCAATTTACACGCCAACATTACAACTGCCGTTGTTTGCCCTTCCACCACTTGCTCCCGAAAAAGACGATGATTACTACGACGATGATTACTACAACGACTACGATTACACCTACGATGACAAAGACGACAAAGATTACGACTACTACCACGATGATGACTACGACTACTGCGATGACTACTGCTACGATTATGATTACGACTACTGCGATGATTACTGCTACGATTATGACTACGACTACTGCGATTACTACTACAATTATTACTGCACCTACACCCCATACCCGCCCGCAGATGTAGTTATCTCTGCCGGTTTGCGCCTTGTTCCTAACCGCTTTATCCTTTCGGGGGTAGGCGCCGGGTTATCCGATGGCTTGCTTGCAGTTAGCCAAGGTATACAGCCCTTCACCGCCGCAACCCAAACCCAATTTAGCGTACACGTACAGGACGGCTCAACGGTAGGCGCGTTAATACCCACCGCCACCCGCCAAGGGTATCGCTTCTTAGGTTGGAACACAGCACGCGACGGCAGCGGCACAGCATTTACTGCCGCAACCGTAATTACCGCAAACATTCGTGTATTTGCGCAGTGGGAATCTACAGCCCCATCGGGTACGCCGCCAAGCACGCCACCCACAACGCCGCCTGTAACAACGCCACCTTCGGATACCCCCGCCCCCGCGCCACCCGCCTCAAGTGCGGCTGCCCCCACACCTTCCCCCGCTCCCGTTGTTACA
>WQRX01000037.1 GCA_009786535.1 Defluviitaleaceae bacterium
TTGCAATAGCCGCGGGGTAAACGTGCGGGAGTCGGTCATGTGCCTCTTGACTTGCGCGTAGTATACACCACGGGTTTTGACATTTCCTAAGATTTTGTCAATATTGCCTTTTTCGATTTTATCCGCTAAACTGTTTTGGTTAAAGATATTTTCGCAAAGGGTGAACGCAATGGCTACGGGTATACTCATGCCAAAAGCAGGCATTTCGGTAGAAAGTTGCATCATGGGAACGTGGCACAAAAACGTGGGCGACGCGGTTAAAGCGGGGGACGTGCTTTTCGACTACGAAACCGACAAAGCGGCCTTCGAATGCGAAGCCACCGCCGACGGTCATCTAATAGATATTTTTTTTGAAAGCGGTGACGAAGTCCCCTGCCTAACGGTGGTGGGCGCGGTGGGCAATCCGGGGGAAGATGTTTCCGCCCTAAAACCATCACAAACGGAAGCAAAGCCCGTTGAAAAAAATGAAGCCATACAAATCACACTACCTCGCGATAACGAAAGCGCGCCCATGATAAGCAGTGCGCCCGCCGCGGGTTTTTCCATTTCCCCCCGTGCGCGTAAGCTTGCGGCACAAATGCGGGTAGATACAAGGGGAATCACCCCCGGCGGTCCGCGCGGGCGCATAATTGAGCGCGATATAATAGAAGCGGCACAGCAAATGAAAACGGGCGAAAATATTGGCGGGCGCGGGAATGACGGCTTTTACAGCGGTGGCGCGGGCATTCGCAGTACTTTACATGCCCACCCCAAGGGCGAACCCTACACCGACGCAAAAATGTCTCCCATTCGCAAGGCAATTGCAAAATCCATGGTCAAATCCCTAAGCGAAATTGCACAGCTTACGCACCAGCATTCCTGCGATGCTACCGTGGCACTCGCACTGCGCCGGCGGTTTAAAGACGCAGATATCGGCTTGGAAGGCGTAACCATCAACGACCTTGTTTTGTTTGCTGTTGTAAAAACATTACAAAAACACCCCGAATTTAACGCCCATTTGATTAACGGCGACACCTTGCGCACCTTCACGGGAGTACATCTTGGGCTTGCGGTAGATACACCACGCGGGCTTCTTGTGCCTACGATATTTGACGCCGACCAAATGGGGTTAATTGACCTTTCAAACGCAGTAAAAGAAGTGGCCGGGTTAGCAAAAACAGGCAACATCAGCCCCGATTTATTGCAGGGCGCAACCTTCACCGTATCAAACCTTGGCGCAACGGGCGTAGAAATGTTTACCCCCGTAATTAACCCGCCGCAAGTCGCAATCTTGGGCGTGTGCGGGCTAACCCCCCGCGTGTGTGAGGTAAACGGCGCAGTCTCTGTATACCAAAGTATGGGACTATCCCTCACCTACGACCACCGCGCAATAGACGGCGCACCTGCGTCGCGTTTCGCACAATCATTGAGCAAAACCATCGAAAATATAGATTTACACCTCATTATATAGGGGAAATTTTATGACACACAGCAATGTAATCATTATCGGCGGCGGGCCTGCGGGCTACAACGCCGCAGAACGTGCCGCACAAGGCGGTTTAACCGTCACTTTATTTGAAGAACGTGCAATGGGCGGCGTGTGCCTTAATGAAGGCTGCATTCCCACCAAGGCATACCTTCATTCGGCAAAAATCTACGAATACGCCAAAAACGGAAAAGCCTACGGCGTAACCGCCGAAAATGTAAAGCTGGACCATACAGCCGTACACACGCGCAAAGAAAAAGTGGTAAAAACTCTCGTTTCCGGCGTGGAAGCGAAGATGAAAGCCCACAAAATAAACGTAGTAAAAACGGCGGCAACTCTTAACGGAAAAGACGGCACGAATTTTATCATAGAAGCGGAAGGCACGCGCTACAGCGGGCAATATCTACTGCTTGCGGCGGGTTCGACCGCCATCGTGCCGCCCATAAACGGCTTGCGCGAAGCCATTGAAAAAGGCTACGCCGCCACCAGCCGCGAGATGCTGGAAGTAAAAAAAGTCTCTAAAAAACTCACGGTAATAGGCGCGGGCGTAGTGGGTTTGGAAATGGCAGCATACTTCGCCGCCGCAGGCGCACAAGTAATCGTTATTGAAATGACAAACACAATCGGCGGCTACACCGATAACGAAATTGCAGAAATTCTACGCGCCGACCTAGAGAAAAAGGGCATTTCCTTTAAACTAAGCTGCAAAGTAACGGGCGTTGAAAAAGGCAACGTTACCTACGAAAAAGACGGGAAAACAGAAAAAATTGCCACAGACCTAACCTTAGTCGCCATCGGTCGCGCTCCCCGCACACAAAACATGGGACTGGAAACCCTAAACATCCACACCGAAAACGGCGCAATAATCACCGACAACCAATTACGCACCAACATCCCAAATGTATACGCAATCGGTGATATTAACGGCAAAAGTATGCTTGCCCACACCGCCTACCGCGAGGGGGAAGTCGCCGTCAACCATATCCTGCGCAAAAAAGACGTAATGCGCTACGATGCAATCCCCGCCGTTATCTACACCACCCCCGAGGTGGCAAGCGTAGGCGAATCGGAAGAATCGGCACACAAAAAAGGCATCGACTTCACCGTAAAAAAACTATCCATGCGTTATTCGGGGCGCTTTGTCGCAGAAAATGATAAAGCAGACGGGCTGTGCAAGCTGCTGGTGGAGAAAAATACCCAACGGCTCATTGGCGTACACCTCATCGGCTCCTACGCGTCGGAAATTATCTACGGCGCAGCCATGATGATAGAATCACGCTGGCAAATAGATGATTTAAAGGAAATTGTATTCCCGCACCCCACGGTAAGTGAGATTATACGGGAAACATTATTTTAACAAATAAAAAGGAGCAAACTCCCATGCCCAAAAACCTACACATAAGCCCCGCGGAATTAAAGAAAAGCGGTAAAATTTCTTTTAAAGACATCCCCGTAAACGCCTATAAAAAAACGGGCGCCCAAGCCATGAAGGACTTCAAGGACAGCGAGCTAACCCGCATGTACCGTGACATAACCATTCTGCGCGAGTTTGAGCATATGTTGAATCAAATTAAAACCCAGGGCGTGTACAATGGGATAGAAACCCAGTACCCCGGTCCTGCACACTTATCACTTGGGCAGGAATCCGCCGCCGTTGGGCAAGCCTATTTACTGGGCAAGGATGACTTCATCTTCGGTAGCCATCGTAGCCATAGCGAAATTTTGGCAAAATCCTTGTCCTGTATCGAAAAGCTCAAGGATAAGGAACTCATGGAAATTATGGAGAATTTCCTAGAGGGGCGCATATTAAAAACGCTGGAGAAAGTGTACAAGCATTCGTCGGTAAAAGAACTGGCGATCCACTTCATTATTTACGGCACCCTTGCAGAGATTTTTGCCCGCGAAAGTGGCTTCCACATGGGGCTTGGCGGTTCAATGCACGCGTTTTTCCTGCCCTTCGGCGTGTACCCGAATAATGCAATTGTGGGCGGCTCCGGCCCTGTATCCATCGGCGGCGCATTGTATAAGAAGTGTAACGAGAAAAAGGGCGTAGTTATCTGCAATATTGGCGACGGTTCGCTGGGTTGCGGGCCGGTAATGGAAGCGATGAACTTCGCTGCCATGGGGCAGTTTGATACGCTTTGGGGGGACAAAAAGGGTGGCCTTCCCATCATTTTCAACGTATTTAACAACGGCTACGGCATGGGCGGGCAAACCAGCGGCGAAACCATGGCATATGACAAGCTGGCGCGTATCGGCGCGGGCATAAATGCCGACCAAATGCACGCCGAGCGCGTGTGGGGCTACAACCCCCTTGCGGTGATTGACGCCTACCAGCGAAAACTGGAAATCCTAAAGAAAAACGGCGGTCCTGTGCTGCTTGACGTAGTAACCTACCGCCACTCGGGGCATTCCACCTCCGACCAAAACGCCTACCGTTCCAAGGAAGAAATGGAAGAATGGTTTGCCCTCGACCCTTGCGTAACCTTCCGCAAGGAATTGGTAGACGCAGGCGTGGCAAAGGACAGCGCCTTCGATAAAATTTGGGAAGAAACCCGCCACCGCATGACAGAAATCTGTAAATGGGCGTCGGACGAGAAAATTTCCCCCTACATGAATTTAAGGCAAGACCCTGCCGGCGTAGAGCGGATTATGTTCTCCAACATGAAAAAGCCCGTGTTGGGTGACGGCAAACCCGTGGTGCTTATTCCCAAGGAAGAATGCTCGCGGGTGAAGCAAATCGCGGGCAAGGAGCGTTTCGCTTATAAAAACGGCAAACCCGTTAGCAAAATGAAGCAATATAACTACCGTGACGCGATTTTTGAACCGATTTTGGACAAATGTTATGAGGATTCGTCACTCATTTTATACGGCGAGGACGTCCGCGACTGGGGCGGCGCATTTGCGGTATACCGCGGGCTTGCAGAGGTGCTTCCCCATTCCCGCTTGTTTAACGCTCCCATTAGTGAGGCGGCCATCGTAGGCAGTGCCGTGGGGTACGGGTTATGCGAGGGACGGGTTATCGTGGAGCTTATGTATTGCGATTTTATAGGCCGCGCGGGGGACGAAATTTTCAACCAACTTTCTAAATGGCAGTCCATGAGCGCGGGTATTTTAAAGATGCCTGTGGTGCTTCGTGTGAGTGTGGGTTCGAAATACGGGGCGCAGCATTCCCAGGACTGGACAGCGTTATGCGCCCACATCCCGGGGCTAAAGGTCTGCTTCCCCGCAACGCCCTACGAGGCGAAGGGCTTGATGCAAACCGCCCTAAACGGGACAGACCCCGTTGTTTTCTTCGAAAGCCAGCGCCTATACGACATGGGCGAAATGTTTCATGAATCGGGCGTTCCCGCCGAGGCGTATGAATTGGAAATTGGCGGCGTTAACCAAGTTCGCACGGGGAAAGATGTGACGCTAATCACCGTGGGGGCGACGTTGTATAAAGCCGTAGAAGCTGCCGAAATTCTTAAAGAAAAATACGGAATGGAAGCCGATGTAATTAACGTTTACAGCCTTGTGCCCCTGGATTATACCCGAATCGTAGAATCCGTAAAGAAAACGGGGCGCGTTGTGCTGGCGTCCGACGCTTGCGCGCGCGGGTCGTTCCTCAACGACATTGCCCGCAATATTACCGAGCTGTGCTTCGATGATTTAGACGCGCCGCCCGTGGTGGTGGGGGCTAAAAATTGGATAACCCCACCTTTTGAGTTTGACGAATTTTTCTTCCCGCAGGCAAGCTGGATACTGGACGCAATCCACGAGAGTATCGTACCGCTTAACGGGCATGTGCCTACGGAAAGCTTTACCTTTGTAGAGCAAATGCGTAAGGCAAAGGCAGGGGTATAGAGGTGAAAATTCAAGAAATTATAACCACGCGCATGGAATACTCGGCAAAAGCAGGGCATTTGGTTACAGGGTTATTCCAAAATAAAACAACACCTGTCATTGATATTGATACAACGGGGCGGCTGGCAGGAAAAATAGCCATTGTTACAGGCGCGGCGCAGGGATTTGGCAAAGGAATTGCAGAAAAGCTGGCACAAGAAGGCGCAAAAGTTGTAATTGCGGATATTAACGCAGAGGGTGCAGGACATTGTGCCGCCGCGTTAAATTCGGAGTACGGCGAGCGCTGTGCCATGGCTGTAGATGTAAACGTAACGGACGAAAGTAGCGTAGCGCATTTAATAGAAAAAACCGTAGAAAACTACGGCGGAATCGACATTTTTGTGTCCAACGCGGGGGTTGTACGCTCGGGCAATGTGTTCGAATTATCGCGGGAAGATTTTGACTTTGTGACAAATATCAATTACACAGGCTTCTTTCTATGCGCAAAACACGCGGCGGCGGTAATGAAAATACAGCACAAAGCCGCGCCCGATAAATTATTCGATATTATCGAAATAAATTCCAAGTCGGGCTTAGAGGGCAGCAACAAGAATTTTGCTTACGCAGGCAGCAAGTTTGGCGGGATTGGGCTTACACAATCCTTTGCGCTGGAGTTTATCGAATACGGCATAAAAGTGAATGCCGTTTGCCCGGGCAACTTCCTGGACGGTCCGCTTTGGAGCGACCCCGTGAACGGACTTTTTAAACAATATTTGGACGCGGGCAAGGTTGCAGGCGCAAAAACCGTAGAAGATGTACGCAAATATTATGAAAGCCGTGTACCCATGCGCCGCGGGTGCAAAATTTCCGACGTTTCGCGGGCGATAATCTATGCCGTTGAGCAGCAATATGAAACGGGGCAAGCCATTCCCGTAACGGGCGGGCAGGTGATGTTATCGTGACCGAGCATGTAAACAATCATATTCACACGACCTATTCGTTTTCACCCTATACGCCAACGGAAGCGGTAAAACGCGCCAAAGAAAGCGGTCTTGCCACGGCGGGTATCATGGACCATGACAGCGTGGGCGGCTTGGAAGAATTTATCGCCGCAGGGCGAACAGAAAATATGCCCATAACCGTGGGCTTCGAAATGCGCGTAAGCTTTGAAAATACACCATTTGCGGGGCGGAGAATTAATAACCCCGACCAGGATTCTGTGGCATACCTTGCTATGCACGGCATACCCCATAAAATGATTAACGAATGCGAAAATTTTCTACGCCCATATCGTGAAGCACGCAATATTCGCAATCGAAATATGACAGAGAAATTAAACACTTTTGTGCGCGAAGCGGGTTTGTCTATTGACTTTGACCGCGACGTGCTTCCCCTTTCCATGCATGAAAAAGGCGGCTCGGTAACGGAGCGGCACATTTTGTTCGCATTGGCACAAAAAATAATGGATTCGGTGACAAAAGGTGAAAAAGTGGTAGATTTTCTGCATAAAAAGTTTGATATTACGGTAAGCGGAAAAAATTTGGAACGCTTAAGCGACCCTTTCGAGCCGTGGTATCGTTATTATTTATTGGGTGTTTTAAAGGGGCACATGGTTTCTCGTTTTTATATAAAAGCAGCGGAAGAATTACCGGATTATAAAGATTTTATCGCGCTGGCGGAACGCATTGGCGCGATATCGGCATATGCGTATTTGGGTGATGTAGGCGACTCGGTAACGGGGGATAAGGCGACGCAAAAATTCGAAGATGCATACCTTAACGATCTGGTTGCCTTCTTGAAAAATGCGGGCTTCCGCGCCCTTACGTACATGCCCGCGCGCAATACGAAGGCACAATTGGAACGGCTAATAACCTTGTGCCAAAAACATGATTTATTTGAAATATGCGGCGAGGATATTAATTCACCGTTCCAACCTTTTGTATGTGATGCGCTAATGCAACCTATGTTTGGACATTTAATTACTGCCGCATACGCGCTAATTGGGCATGAGCAAGCGGGCTTTGGGCATGGCTTATTTTCCGAAAAAATAACACAAGAAATTCCGCTATTACAGGAAAGGGTAACATATTTTGCAAACAAGGGGCGGGGCAAATGAAGACAAATGCCATACGATTATACGGCGCAAACGATTTACGGCTGGAAAACTTTGAACTTCCACCAATTAAAGCGGACGAATTACTGGTAAAAATCGTTACCGATTCTGCTTGCATGTCAACGTATAAAGCGGTGACGCAGGGTGCAAAGCATAAGCGCGTACCCAATAATGTTGCAGAAAACCCCGTCATTGTCGGGCATGAGTTTTGCGGCGAAATTATAGAGGTTGGCGCAAAATTGGCAGGGAAATTTAAAGCGGGGCAGAAGTTTACCATGCAACCGGGCATGAAGGGCACAATGGACGCGGCGGGTTACTCCTTCCCGCATTTGGGTGGGAATATGACTTATGGCATTATTCCTGCCTGTTATTTTGCGCAAAATGGCGTGCTTTTATATGAAGGCGCGGGGTATTTTAATGCCTCGCTTGCCGAGCCGCTTTCCTGCGTAATTGGGGCAACCAAGGCGAATTATCATACGCGGCAAGGCGAATATGTACATGATATGGATATAAAAAATGGCGGCAACATGGCAATTTTGGGCGGCTGCGGTCCGATGGGCTTTGCGCATATTGACTATATTTTACACCGCGAACGCACGCCAAAAGTGTTAATCGTGACCGACATTAAACAAGATAATTTAGATGCGGCGGCAGCGGCACTTTCCCCCAAAATGGCGGAAAAGCTGGGAATAAAGCTCGTATATTTCAACCCTTCCGCTTCGCAAAACGCAGTAGAAGAAATGATGGCGCTAACGGGCGGACATGGATACGACGATGTGTTTGTTTTCTACCCCGTTGCGGCGCTGGTAGAACAGGCAGACGCAATGCTGGCGTATGACGGGTGCTTAAACTTCTTTGCGGGACCGCAGGACACGGGCTTCACCGCGCCGTTTAATTTTTACAATGTGCATTACAACGCGACCCACGTCGTGGGTACAAACGCGGGAAATATTGACGACATGAAGGACGCCCTTGCCATGGCGGCGGCGGGCAAAATTAACCCTGCGTTGCTGGTTTCGCATATTGGCGGGTTAGACGCGGCAAGCGAAACAATTTTAAATTTACCCAATATCGCGGGCTTTAAAAAATTAATTTACAACGAAATTTCTTTGCCATTAACAGCTATAAAGGATTTTGAAAAAATGAGCGCACAAAATCCATTATTTGGCACATTGGCGGAAATTTGCGCCCGCCATAACGACTTATGGAATGTTGAAGCAGAAACATATCTTTTAAACAACGCGCCGAGGTTATAGCCTTGTTAAACGGTACAATTACCTATGTTGAAATGGAAAGCACAGACGCGGCTTTCCATTTTTGCGTGGAAGAATTTGCCCTGCGGCATTTATCGCCCCCCGTGTTGCTTTTGTGGCAGACCGACCCCTGCGTTATGCTGGGAAGCAACCAAATTGCCCATGCAGAAGCGGACATGGCGTATATAACACGCGAGGGCATACAAATAGTACGTCGTGCAAGCGGCGGCGGGACAATTTTTACCGACAACGGTACACTTTTATACACGCTGATTACCGCGCAGGAAAATGCAGAAAAAACGCGTACAAACGTAGCAAAATTCATCATTTCTGCCTTGCGGGAGATGGGCGTCCCCGCAAGGTTGGAAGGGCGCAACGATATTTGCGCAAGTGGTAAAAAATTTTCCGGAATGGCGCAGTATGCACGTAACGGTAAAATTTGCACACATGGGTCAATTCTGTTTAATGCGGATTTGGAAAAGCTGGCACGGGTGTTGCAGGTAAACGCGGATAAATTCCAAGGCAAGGCAGTGCGCTCGGTAAGGAGCCGTGTAACAAATATTATCTCATACGTTGGGGAAATGAAATTACATGAATTTAAGCCATTATTAAAACAAAAATTGCTGCACAATCATACAGTCGCAACTCATGATTTTTCTAAAAAAGACATGAATGAAATACACGAAATATACGCAGAAAAATTTAACAACCCCGCATGGACCTTTGGGCGCACACCCAAATTTACTTTTCGTAACCGCAAGCGGTTTGCGGGCGGGGCGTTAGAGATATTTTTAGACATTGT
This sequence comes from Defluviitaleaceae bacterium, assembly GCA_009786535.1. Lineage (GTDB taxonomy): Bacteria > Bacillota > Clostridia > Lachnospirales > WQUN01 > WQRX01. The sequence continues at coordinate 9,459 of WQRX01000037.1, forward strand.
GCAAGGAAAGGTCACTCATTGCGCCATTCGCGGCGATTTTTTAAGCATTGCGCCTATAAATAAATTGGAAGAAACTTTTATCGGGCTCGACTATGAATATGATACGTTTAAAAATGCATTAAAACCCATTAATTTACACCATTATCTGGGGAGTATTAATGAAGAAATGTTTCTTTTATGTGCGTTTGATGTACATGAAGCAAAACCCGAATGGCTGCGCGTGCGGGATTTTTCCAACACACACCAAACAGAAACGGAAGAAATTCTACGCCGTTTGCAAGTTAATACCGTGTGCCATGCCGCAAATTGCCCCAACCGCGGCGAGTGCTTTTCGCAATTAACGGCTACGTTTATGCTAATGGGAACGGTATGTACGCGCAACTGCCGTTTTTGCAATGTTTCCCATGGCGCGCCCGCAGTATTAGACGCAAACGAGCCGCAAAATATTGCAAATGCGGTACGCGAATTACAATTAAAATACGCCGTAATCACATCGGTAACGCGGGACGATTTGCCCGACGGCGGGGCATCACACTTTGCGCAAACCATTCACGCGATACGCGAAATTTCCCCCAAAACTGCCGTGGAAGTGTTAATCCCCGACTTTGCGGGGAACGAAAACGCATTAAAAACAATAATCAACGCGCAGCCTCATGTGATTAACCACAATATGGAAACGGTTGCTTCGTTGTACCCGACCGTACGCCCGCAAGCGGTGTATGAACGCTCGCTGCAGCTGCTTCAAAATGTAAAAAATTTTAACCCACACATTCGCACAAAAAGCGGTTTTATGCTGGGGTTGGGGGAAACGGACAAAGAGGTTACTGCCTTATTAGAAGATTTACGCGCGGCAAACTGTGATTTTCTTACCATTGGGCAGTATCTTCCCCCCGGTAAAAATCATATAGATGTGCAAACATATGTAACGCCCGCACAATTTGACACATGGGGTAAAATTGCGCGGGCAATGGGTTTTGCGGCGGTGACAAGTGCGCCGTTGGTGCGTAGCTCCTACCGCGCGGGAAAACACCACGTTGCCGCGGCTCATGAGTAGAGTACACATCTTGCTTTTTGTAAAGATGTCTGTCTAACCTTACTTTTTGATGATTTTGTCACCGATAACAACTGTTACGAAAAAATACATAAATCCTGTGCCCAGCAGTATACCCAATGCTGCACTTATGAACATATTTTCAATAAAATTACTAAAAATATACTCGTAAGCCGACGTACTTGTGCCAATGCTCGCTAATGCAAACATAGATACAACAAAATGTTTCGAAGTAAACCGTTTTTTTCGACACGCCATTTTTTTTGCTCATGTGCTTGCTGTTTGTTTTCCATAATATCCTCACCTCCCTATTGTTCAATAATTTCAAAAATTTCTTCTATTGTTACTTCAAAAACCTTTGCAATAGAATACGCCAACACGAGGGATGGGTTATACCGTCCTTTCTCAAGGTGGTATATCGTTTCCCGTCTAACGCCCACTAAATTTGCCAGCTCATCTTGCTTCATGTTGTGCTTGGCACGATATTCTTTTATTCTTGTTTTAACTATCATCTTCATCATTTATACTTTGTCTTTCTTTTGCCTCAAGTCGGCTTAAAGAGGCACAGAAAATGAAGTCGCACACGCCCAATGTCAATGCAAATCCTCCAATAGCAAATGCCGAGGCATATCTGTAAAAATTATCATCGGCGGCTAATAACAATGCAATAACGAGAATGATATGTGATGGTACAAGGAAAATAAAAAAACTGCGGGTAGCACAGATGCGTACATTTTGCCAAAACAACTCATCCGGTACTGTTTTGATATACTGAAAGAAAATGAAACTGGCGAAAAATGAAAATAACAACGGGGTTGCAAAAAAACCGGCAAAACCCAACAGCCCTAAAAAACCTAAATATGCCAACTTATTTTTCACCAGTGAACATTCTCCTTGTTATATATTTATCGCTTTATGATATAAATATACAACATAACATTTGCGATGTCAAGAAGTGCATTAATAATGTTCAAAATCTACCCAAGCGATTCCAACGGAAACGGTGGGTTACCCAGCGGTTTTACCGCAATGGACATGAGCTTTAGGGGGTTATCGTCTGCGGCAATGCGGTTCGATGAAAAGCTGCCGCATATTTTACATCTGTGAATAACTGCCCATTCTCCGCCTTTGCGTACCCATACGCCAATGGCTTCCATTGTGCCGCCGCAATTTGCTTTGCGGTCGCCCGGCTCAATATCCAAATGCCGGCTGGAAAGGCAGTGCGGGCAGTGGTTGCGGTGGTCGCTTCCTGCGCCGCTTGGGGGTACATCGTGGTTGCAGACCTTGCACTTAAACGGCTCGTTACAGGGGTTGCGCTTGTAATAGCCTTTTTCAAGTTTCTTGCGTTTGTTTTCTCGGTTCAAGTAAATCCCTCCAAAAGTTTTAGCAACTTTCGAGAGGTTTGGGTCGCTTACGCGCTAGTTTTCGCAAACCTCTCGGATTGCTACACTTTTCTGCAAATTAAACATAATACACATTCCTTTCTAAATAGAATAAAATAGACGCGGGAGCAGTATACCGCGTCTTTTTGTGTATAGATAGATTATAATTAAACTTTATTATTTGCCCGCATTATCCGAACATGCCGTACATAAAAATCCCTGCAATGGCAAGGCACGCAAGTATCATAATAATATTCAAATAAAAATCCATTCGGCGTGATGCCTTACGCTTTTTTGTTGTGTTTACGGTTTGTGATGCGGGTGCGTACCCTACGGGCGCGCCTTGGGCGCGCAAGCCCTTGGGTAATGGGCGTTTGTTTTTTACCAAATAATTATGGATAATTTTCTCCGCTTCGCTTACCATGTCCACAGGTACGTTGCCCGCTTTGCCGTCGGGCTTAACGATAAAAATCGCTTGGTCGTACCATTTATTCGCATCGCCTTGGATAAGAATTACGCGTTCTGTTTGTGTCATAAAAATTCCCCTTCAAATATTTGATATGGAAATTTTCGCCATAAAAATGAAGCGCTATACTTGTATTGCATAAAAATGGAAGACTTGTTACAATTCATCAACAAAATTTGAACATAGGAGCAAACAAAATGTCTATTATTGAACAGAACCGCAAATTCATGCACTGCCCGTCCTTTAAGGAAGGCATGGCGCAAAGCGACCAGTCGAAGGAAGTAAGCGCCCCGCCCTTCCATAACGCACGCGAGGGCGAAGCCATTGTGCTTCCCGCTTTCACGGGAAATTTTACCACCCCAAGTTACGCCGATTTACTGGATATACGCCGTAGCCTTCGCAATTATGCGGACAAGCCAATGACACAGCAGGAGCTTGCGTTTATGCTGTGGAGCGCACAGGGCATACAATTTACGCGTGCGCATTCCAGCCTGCGCCCAACCCCCAGCGGCGGCGCGCGCCACCCGTTTGAAACCTACATTGCCGTACGCAGCGTAGAAGGATTGGAAGCGGGGCTGTACCACTACGTTCCGCAGGAGGATATCGGCGAAAAACACGCTACTATCTGGAAAAAAAGCGATGCCATCGCACCGGAAAAAATCACCGAAATGCTTGCGGGGCAAAAATGGGCAGAAAAGGCGCCTGTAGTGCTTTTTTACACCTGCGTACCCTACCGCGCGGAATGGCGTTACGTAAACATGGCGCACCGCGTAATGCTCATTGACCTTGGGCATTTAGGGCAAAATGCCATGCTTTCCGCTGCGGCGCTGGGTATGGGTAGCTGCTGTATGGCGGCGTTTGACCAAGGCGCATGCGACAGCGTACTCGCGCTGGACGGCATTAACGAGTACACCGTATATGCCATCGCCGTAGGCACAGCCGAGGCGGCAAAATGAAAAAATTCCTATGCAATCCGCTTCCCCTGCCCTACCGTTACCAAGCAAAGAAAAGCAACCACGGCGCGGATATGTTCCGCGAAGGCGCAGACCCTACGCTGGTGCGCTTTAAGGGCGTGTTTTACCTGTTTGTTTCCATGAACGGCGGGTTCTGGTTTTCGCAGGATTTGTATAGCTGGCAGTTTAAAGAGACGCCCGAGCTTCCTATTTACGACTATGCGCCCGATGTACATGAAGTAAACGGACGGCTTATTTTCAGCGCTTCGAAGGGGGGCGAGCCTTGCCCCTTCTACGCCAGCGGCGACCCAATTAACGAGCCGTTTGAAAAAGTTGCCGCCCACGTTCCCTTTTGGGACCCTGCGCTGTTTCAAGACGACGACGGGCGGGTGTATTTCTTCTGGGGCTGCGGGAACGAAGACCCGCTTTGGGGCTGCGAAGTGGACGGCGAAAGCTTCGCCCCCATTTCCGAAAAAGTAGCCGTAATACAAGCCCGCCATGACATTCACGGCTGGGAACGCCACGGCGAAAATGCCGAAACTCCGCACCTTCACCCCTATATTGAAGGCGCGTTTGTGAATAAATATAACGGAAAATATTACCTGCAATACGCCGCGCCGGGCACGGAGCTAAACACCTATGCAGACGGCGTTTACGTTGCCGACACCCCTCTTGGCCCGTATAAATACCAGGCACACAACCCTATTTCTCCACGACCCGGCGGGTTTATTACCGCCGCGGGGCATGGCAGCACCTTCACCGACGATGCGGGCAATTGGTGGCACATTTCCACCATGCGCATTAGTGTAAACGAAATTTTTGAACGGCGGCTGGGACTTTTCCCCTGCGAAATTGACGCAGACGGTTTGATGCATTGCAACATGCATTTTGCGGATTATCCCTTCGCCTTGCCTGAGGGGAAGCGCACGGACATGCACCGCACCGTGCCGTATTGGAACTTGCTTTCCTACAATAAAATGGCGATGGCTTCGTCCTTTCAAGCGGGGTTTGAGCCGCAGTTTGGCACAAATGAGGATATTCGCACGTGGTGGGCTGCACATTCGGGCGATGCTTCGCCGTGGTTTCAAATTGAACTAAACGGCGTGTGCCGCGTGGCGGCAGTGCAGGTAAATTTTGCCGACCACCAAGTAAAAATGCCCCGAAATTGGGAGCATAACGAAAACGCAAAGCAACATGGACGCGTAATTTATAGTGACCGTGGCGGTGTTGCGTTTTTGCTGGAAGGCTCGACCGACGGGGTAAATTGGATAACGCTCAAGGACACACGAAACGCACCGCAGGACAACCCCCACGACTTTATTGTATTGGCGAAAAGCGCCGATTTGCGGTATGTTCGTATTTCCCACATTTCCCGTATTGCGGACGGCGTGGCAGCGATTAGCGGACTGCGCATTTTTGGCGTGGGCAACGGCACACCCCCCGCCGCCGTGGACACAAACCAAATGACGGTGGCACGCACGGAAGACGGCATGGACACATATTTGCGCTGGCAAACGGTGGAAAATGCCGACGGCTACAACGTGCGTTATGGCATTTCCCCCGAAAAGCTGTATAATAGCTGGCAGGTCTTTGGCAAAAACGAGGTAAAGTTAACCACGCTGGACAGCGGTCGCCAATATTTCGCCGCCGTGGACAGCTTTAACGAAAACGGCGTAACCGCCGGGGAAATAATACAGATAGATTAGGGGAATTTTCATGCGCATATCCATTTCGTATATAGTCATCGTCGTACTGGCGGTGGCTTCTCTTTTCATCGGAAGCCTGTGGGCGGGGGAAATCCCCCGCGAAAGCACCCCCGAGGCAACCATTTACCGCGCCCGCGTGCGCGAAATTATCAGCAACACACAACACACAACGGGCAACGAAATTTGGTATGCAATGGTCTTTGACGCGGAAATTACCCATGGCGAACGCAGGGGCGAAACGGCGCGATTCACGCAAAATGTGCGCGGGCATTTCTTGGAACGCTTCCCCCGTGCCGCGCAGGAAGGCGACCGCGTAATGCTAGGCTACGCTGCCCATGGATGGAACTTTATCGACTACGTGCGTATTCACCAGATAATGATTTTGGGCGGCATTTTTATCGCCGCAATTCTCATTTTTGGGCGGAGCAAGGGCTTTAACGCGCTGCTTGCGCTTGGGCTAACGGCAGGGGCGGNGTTTCTCGTTTTTATCCCATCCATTTTCGCGGGGCGTAATATCTATGTTTCGTCAATTATCGTGTGCGCGTACACGATTTTGGTCACGCTTTTTATTATCAACGGGCTTTCGCAAAAAACCGCCGCCGCAATTACAGGCTGTATCGGCGGCGTAATTGCGGCAGGATTGCTCACCTTTATAATGAATATCACCATGATGCTAACAGGCATTACCCAAACCGAATCCATTAACCTGCTGCACCTCACCGCAACGCCCATTAATTTGAATGCCATCATTTTCGCGGGCATTATTATTGGCGCAAGCGGTGCGATAATGGATATGGCTGTTTCCGTCTCCTCGTCTTTGTGGGAACTAAAAGAACGCCAGCCCGATGCGGCGTTCTCTGATATTTTTTCCTCGGGTTTGCAAATTGGCAAGGATATTCTCGGCTCAAATATCAATACGTTGGTGCTTGCGTATATCGGCTCGTCGCTTACGATTATCCTCATTTTTATCGGCTTTGACGTTTCGCTTTTCCGCCTGTTTAACCGCGAGTTGATTATTGTGGAATTCCTAAAAGCCATCGTAGGCAGCTTTGGCATTTTCCTCACCATGCCGTTGACCGCGTTTATATGCGGAGTGCTGTATACAGGCGATTTGCCTAGCCTTCCTGCAAAAAAAGCGAAACAAACCGCAGAAAATGACCGCCCGTTTTTTTATGAGGTGGAGTAAGGGGAATATAAATGCAAAGTTCAACCGAGGTCACGCTACAAGACATCGCACACCAATTCCAAAAGCAACTTCCCCAAAACATCCCGGCCAATTTCCCCATCAATACACACTTTACCCAAGTAACCCACGAAGAAAATATTCGCACTGGGTTACTTGCATTGGTGGAATTTATGCACCTTTTTTACGAAACCCTCGCACAAAATAGCACACAATATGAAAAACCCCGCACCCCCAGCCGTATTGGCAAGCCCGCAAGTCTTGCGGTAGATTTCCCCTTCCTATATCACGCCAAAAGCGTGTTGCTTAACATAGGCTACCATAGTACGCTTAGCGATGATGCACTGTTTTTCCATGGGTTAAAAACGCTAACCCCCATCATCTGCTGTGAAGGGATGGAAGCAACGAGTAAAATTTCCTTACCCAAGCTAATGGGAATCATTCATTTCCTTGGCGATTGTGGCTTTTATTTTGAAGGGCTTGAAGCCAATTGTTTAATCGAAGTTACCTATCCAGATAATCCCAATGTGCTTATTGGCCTAAAAATCATGGCAAGGGCGCAACGTGATTTAAAATGGAAAACAAAAGACGAAGTTTTTCTTCGTTGCAATTTTCACGCATTGGCGTAAACGTGTTATAATAAAAACGATTTGCAAACCAAGGAGGGTAAAATATCATGGCAGAACAAAAAAAACTTAAACTGGGCGTACTCACCAGCGGGGGCGACGCCCCGGGTATGAACGCGGCAATCCGCTCGGTGGTACGTACGGCGCATCATTACGGCATTCGTTCGTATGGAATAAAAACGGGGTACGAAGGCTTATTTGCGGGCGATATAGAGGAAATTGACCATGCCGACGTTTCGGGCATTATTCATAGGGGCGGTACAATACTTCGCACCGCGCGCTGTGCGCAAATGATGACGGAAGAAGGGCAAAAAAAAGCCGCGGAAATTATTAAAATTCTACGGCTGGATGCGATTGTAATTATTGGCGGCGACGGCTCGTTCCGCGGGGCGCTTGCGCTTTCAAAGCTGGGCGTAAATGTAATGGCGATACCCGCCACCATTGACCTTGATATGGACTGTACAGACTATACCATCGGCTTTGACACCGCCGTTAACACCGCGGCAGATGCGATTATCCGCATTCGCGATACGTCCAGCAGTCACGAGCGTTGTAGCGTGGTGGAAGTTATGGGGCGCAACTCGGGACGGCTTGCCATTATGTGCGGGCTGGTAGGTGGCGCAGAAGAAGTGCTAATTCCCGAAAATCCTGTAGACACAAGCTCCGTTATCGAGCAGGTGCTTCACAACCGTTCGCAGGGCAAGCACCATAATTTAATCGTTGTTGCCGAAGGCGTAGGCAACAGCAACAAGCTGGCGAAGGAAATTGAGCGCGTACTGGGCATAGAAGCCCGCGCCACCGTGCTTGGGCACTTCCAGCGCGGGGGTACGCCCACAGCACGCGACCGTATGCACGCAACCATTATGGGCTATACCGCTGTCAAAGGCATTGTAGATGATGAAAAAAGTAAAGCCGTGGTTTACCGCCACGGCAAGCACGTTTTATTAGATATTGAAGAAGCGACAACCGCAAAAAAAGAATACTCACCACGGCTCTACGATATGACAAAAATTTTAGCGATTTAGAAATTCATCAAGAAAAATCGCCCGTTCTTCCAAGAAATGAATCAGAAAATCCACCTGCCCGCGGAAGGTATTTATCGCTACGATATTCCGCGGGTTGGGCCATACATAGCGCCCCATGATGGGCCACCGAGCGAAGTTGCGTTCAAACATACGCCGGTACGTAGTTGCAATGAAGTCGATACGCTCCAGCATTTGCGCTACCTCGCGGTGGCGTATTTCCGACCAGCGTTCGGCTACCGCTTCACGGAAGCTTTCCATGCGCATCAACCGCCGAAACCACGCGTTTACCGACGCCGCCCACACCCCTCGCGGGCTATACCCGCCATGATATGCCTGCCAGCCTTGGTAATACGCATTCCCCGCCGCAATATCAAAATCCCACACAGGTCCCATTACAATACGGCGGTTTTCCCCTTGCCCTTGAATGGTCATAAAAATGCTGGAGAAACCCACGTCTTGGTTCTTAAATAATTCCTGTACAAGATAAAAATCCACAAAGCTCGCCTTACATATGTAATTAAAAACATTTTCGTCCTGTGTGCTAATCATGCTATTTACCCGCGCCAGGAATTGCTGTACATACGCGGCGTGTTCCGTTGTGCGCACATCTTGTCGCGGGTAGCGGATTTGGTAATGCATCCGCTCCACGGTAACAAAATCCAAGCCCCGCACCGCGCCGTAATACACCTGCCGTTGGTCCATTTGTAAAAAGTATTCGCTCAACGCAGGGTCATATGAACCGACAATTTCCACCCGCCCGTCCAGCACTTCCATTTGCCAGCTTACCATGTACACGCCTTGGTACAGCCCGTTTAAATACAAATCCACAAACCGCGCGTAGGGTGCGCCTTGCATTCCATCCAGCAAGCCCGCGAGGTAATACGCGCTAAAATTACGCAGAAGCGACTTGTCGGAATGGTTGGCGATTAACGTCCAATTCCGCGCCTCGTGCCCTGCGCACATAAGGGTCCGCGCCTCGGTAAAACGCAAGCGGTACGGGCGTTTTGGCAAGCCCCAAGAAGAATTACCCCGCCCCCGTATATGCGCCGTTGCATCTTCAAACAAAAAAATATCCGCCGTGTTTCGCATGGAAACGGTAGCATCTACCCAATCGGTACGGTTAAAAATCCGCACTTGGTCAAATTCAATATGTAGCGCGGGGAAGGATAACCCCAGCCCAAACGTGCCGTAGCCGTAGTCAATTGCTATGGCGGGGGCTTCTTCCGCCCGATGCAAACGCACCGCGAAAAAAGCCGCACCCGCGAGCAAGCAAATGAATAACGCCACATACGCATACCTTCGCAAAAATCCACTACCTTTATGGGCGCGTTGAAAATTCAATAATTTGTGCGAGTTTTCTCGCACGAAGTGCGAAAAACGGGCATTTGCGAAGCAATAGCCAGCACAAATTTTTCATTATTCAACGCGCCCTTACATTGTCTCAAATTGCAACCGCTTCGTTTTTTCATTTACATACGGCTTGCGTTCCTTAATATACGCGAAGGCGGGCAAACGGGCAAGGGCGTTGCGCATGGCGTACAGGGCAACATCCTCGTTGCCGTTTTTTACGAGATAACTGCGTTGTAAATGGTCGATAATCGTGTCTTTTTGCCGTATAATTTGGGGTTCGGCAATTTCGCAGGGCATTTGGGAAAGGATATACCAATAAAATTTCTGCACCCCGCTATGCCGCTTGTGGTCTGCGAAGTGGCGGTTATACATGGTAATTTGTTTGTCTATCCACGCCAAGTCTTCCGTTTCCGCAAAGGACAAAAACCGAAGCACCATCATCCCCGCTTCAAAACACTCCGCATAATGACAGCTTTTGTACCCAAAACAGGTATGCTTTAGCCGCGACTTAGTTTCCGCAAGCATAGATGCGACTTCTTCCGTTGGGTCAAACAGGTGTAATAGACGCAGAATTTCAAATTCGTAGGCGTTATCCGCTACGATATTGGTCTTGGGCGATAGGGGGATAATGGTTTGTAATTTCTTCCCATTGTTATGGGGCGGAATATAAAAACGCGGATAGGCGTAGGCATCAAAAGTGCGCCGCCGCCCGTCCGTGATTTTATTTTCGCGTAATTGGCGTGTTATTTTTGCCTTGTGTGTGTCCGTTAGTACGCCGTCACGTAATAAGTAATGGTTGGTTTTTATCATTAATTCGTAGGCTTTCACATTTTCACCCACATGGCGGGGCGTACACCCCCGTCTGTTTTTGTCACATCGTCCCCACAAATCCAAATAATATTATCCACACTACCTGCCGTTACGTGGTCATGGGGGGTATGGTTACGTGGCCCACCCGGTGAACGTAACCACCACCAAGCATTAAATCCCGCAAGATTTAATACGCTACGCGCTTTGTCGTATTCATCGTGTATGGCGTCACCATATTGCAAGCCCATTACATCGTAGGAAACGCCTTTACGGTTTGCCAAGTCACCGCTGTCACCAAAGTAACGCACTAATTCTTCATAACTAAGCAGAAAAATTTTATCCAACGTATCTGCATAAATTTGTGAACCATACCAAGGGTTGTCAAGGTTTACGACCGTTGTTTCCACAATACACGACTGGTTAGGCAATGTACGTAAAAACGCGCCGTTTAAGTATTTGCGTATATCACTCGTTGCCCATGTAACACGATTATTTATATCACTCATGCTATGGAATGCACGCGCTTCAATCACATTTTCTGTAATAATCAACGCCTTATCGCCGTTAATATCCAATACGCGCCATTGATGAACGCCAAAAGAAATGACATCTCCAATTTCCACACAACTAGTTAATAAAATTGAATCAATTGAAGTCTGCAACAACGCAGCAAGCTGTGGTAGTAATGCCGTTTCGGGCAAGGTATGTCCATTTTCCCATTTACTAATGGCTTGGGGCGAAATACCAAATTTCTCTGCCAACGCCTCTTGGGTGAAGCCATTTTTCTTGCGTAACTGTGCGATACGATTGCCAACGCGTACATTGTCCATAAATAAGCCCTCCAAAAATACAAGATGCCTTATTGTACAAACCATCGTTTTTCATAACCATACCGCATGGGTTTATTTTTATTAACTTGAAGTTAAGTTACCCAAACAACCGCCGCAGCCCGTCCCGCATGTTTGCCCCGCGCCCTTCTGCAAAGGCTATCATATTTTGGTGGTTGTCGATAATCGACCACGGGCTAACCCAGTGGTTGTAGCGCCCCGCCATTAAGCCGTGGCCAATTTCGTGGAAAACTTGCATATACAGCTCGGCGATTAAATCCGTCATGCGCTGGGGTGTGATGTGGTTAATAATTTCGTCCATCACGGCGGTAAAATAGGCTTGTTTGTCGGGGCGCTGTAAAATGGCGCGGAGTAATTGTCCTGCGTTATTATCGTCCAGCAATACGCGGCGGAAGGTGGGTACATTAGGACCTGTGCCGTACAGCCCCATGGTCATGTCAAGGTCGTTTCCGATATAGCGCCAACGCCCGTCCAGTTCCTGCGGCATTCCTTCTGCAAACTCGCCCGTATAACGAAAACGGCGCAAATTATTGTGCGGCCAATCCTCGTTGCCTATAAAAATGGTGAAGGCGTAGTAGCGAAGCTTATGCTCAACGTCTAAAATTTCGTTTAATTGGGCGAAAACGGCATCGTCGGTCAAGTCCTTCTCTGCGAAGGAATTTTTAAACAAAATCGCATCCCGCAAATCGTAACAATCTGTTTGAATCCATCGTTCCCCCTGATGTACAATATCAAATTCCCGCGTGGGGGAATTAAACAGGCTTTGCAAATAATGTTCCTGTATTTGCACATTTAGCCACGCGAAGCCCCAAAATTCCCCATTGAGAAACACCGAAGCCCCCCGCACAGGCGTAACCACGGGCAAGCCCAGCTCCCGCGAAAGCACCGAACCTACCTCGTTGCGCAGCATACCAAAATTGCGGTCGTTGCCGCCGTTTCGCAGAATAATACGGTCGTAGCGGTCAATCATATTGCCGGAGCCGTCCAGCACGGGGTCGTCGCGGAAAAACGGATAGCGGAACGTGCCCGTATGGGGGGAATATTCCCGCCGTGCAATTAACCGCAACGACATTTGGTCATACGCCCGCGACCATGCCCCGTGCGCCCGAACCCCCGCGTCCTGTACCAGCACCCGCGTTCCGTCGGGGTGGAAAACCTCCACGCTTGCGGGGCGCTCCCCCTCGCGCCCGCGCCAGTTAAAATTGGCGGGGTCGGTAGGCACAACACGATGACGCGGGTTTTCACGGATAAACTCTTCCCGCAGATAACCTTCCACCAGAATGCCTTCATAGTGGTCAAATAAACCATGCGGGCAGGAAGCCACCGAAAAAATGAGCATATCCAAGCCAAATCGTTCGTCTATCGTTTCGCCCACAAAGAAGCTATGCGTAAACACGCGGGACACATAGTTTTCATAGAAAGCCACCGCCCGTACCACCACCACACGCACGCCCCTGCCCGCGCGTATGTACATCGCTTCTTCATATAAATAGCTATCGCTTGTGGGAATTGAGCCATCTAGTGTATAATGCACCCGTGCGCCCTCGCGGGACGCGAAAATTTCCAAATAAACGCCTTCGTTAAAAAAATGTCCGCCTTCGGAAAACGTAAGCACCAAGTCGTCCGACACCACGGGCGCGATGTCTGCCAACGGGGTGTATGCCTGCGAAGGGGTTTCCGCTAATTCCGTTACAGAGGGCGCGGGCAAAATCGGCGCTTCCGCCTGACCCCCCCGCGAGGACGAGCCCTGACCCGCACCTAGCGCAGATAAACCATGCCACACCGCCACCACGGCTATCAATATCAGCAAGATACAAGCAAACACAATGTTTTTTCTCATATAATAACCTCCAAGATAAAATGAAAGGGGCATTACCCCATGGGAAGATTTGAAGCACTGCAAGAAATACTGGGCAACCCGTATCTCTATGTTTTGGAAGAAATTTCGCCCATTTACATATTATTCACGTTAGGAGTCGCCGCGTTCTGCGGGCTTGTGGTATACTTGGTGTATCGCTTTTTCAACCGAAACGTGCTGTACAGCGAATCATTTAACCTGCTCATTGTAATGGTAAGTGTGGTTACGGCGTTTATTATCCTTACCATTGGCACAAATCTTGTGCTATCCCTTGGCATGGTGGGCGCACTAAGCATTGTACGCTTCCGCGCTGCGGTAAAAGACCCGCTGGACGTAGGTTTCCTCTTTTGGGGCGTTGCCGCGGGCTTAACCGCGGGTGCGGGAATGCACGCGGTCGCGCTTATGGGAACGGCATTTGTCGCCGTTATCTACATTCTATTCTTCTTTGTGCGCTTGGAAAAACGGGCATTCCTACTTATCCTGCGTTACAGCCCCACCGCTGAAAGCACCGTAAATACTAAACTTTCTGCCATTAAGTATACCTTAAAAAACAAAACCCACAATACCGAATATACCGAACTCACCGCCGAAGTGAAAATTAAAGGCAACGAAGCGGCATTTTTACAACCATTGCGGGAAATTGAAGGCGTGGATAATGTAGTGCTTGTGGAGTATACAGGGGATTATGCGTAACTACCTTACAAACTGAAAATTCTCGGGCCATAAATCCCGCGTGAAGGGGTTAATGGTACGGTTTACAAGTTCTATTGCTTCTTGTCTGTTCGGGATTTCGTACCAGTGGCGGTCCAGAATACTTGTGGTGGGGAAATTGTAGGCATTGAGGGTTACATTACCTGTGACAAATTGCTCGCCGAACCATAGGAGTTGCGTAAGGGTTAGGTCGGTATTTACGTGGTCACGGTAAGTATTTATCAACTCAGGGATACGCAAAATGGTGCGAGGAGTAAGCAATTCGTCCATTAAAGCGGCGATAAGCTGCTGCTGGTGCTGCATTCTGCGATAGTCACTAATGGTGCGCGCAGGGTTGCTTCCATAGCGGTAACGGGCGAAGTGCAGGGCTTGCCGCCCACTTAGGCGTTGCTCCCCTGCAGGAATATTAATATAGAGATTTTGTATCGGGTCGATGTAATGCATGTGAAAAGGCACGTTGAGGGTTACACCGCCAACGGCGTCGATTAAACGTTCGAAAGCACTTTCTTCCACACTTACATAGAAGTCGGGCATAAAGCCGATAAGGGTTTGCACCTCGCGTTTTAGCTGGGCAACGCCGCCCGCATGACCGCGCCCGCCCTGCCGCCCTACGGGAAAGGCAGAATTGATGCGCTGTACATTGCGCTGCACAGGCACGCGCGTATCGCGGGGAATACTAATTATATAGGCTTCGCCGTTTGCCACGTCAAAAGCCGCCACCATAATGGTGTCGGTATTTAAGCCTTCGTCATATCCAAAAACGAGCAATGTAAAAAAATTTTCCTTACGCGTCCAGCCAACGGGGGCGTTTACTTCAATATAAGCATCGTCGGGGTGGGCGTCTACTACTTCAAAGGCGGGACGGTCGGGCGACGGACGAAAGGTGACCTCGGGGATAAAGGGTTGCTCGGCATGTACGGGAATACTGGGCGGGCTAATGGCATTGCGAAGCACCACCAACGCGGCACCCACAATGCCCAGCCCAATTATTAACGTAAATAAAAATGCTTTAAAAAATTTCTTGCGAAGCCGACTGTTTTTAAACATCGCACACCTCATTACCTTACATCATGTACCCCAAAAACGTGGACACAAACAGGAAGTAAATTAAAATGCCCGCAATATCCTTAATAGAAGTGATAATGGGTGCAGAACCCGCCGCTTGGTCAACATTTAACCTAATGAGCAAAAACGGTACAAGGAAGCCAAGCAGCGCCGCCAGTGTCATGGTCGCCACCAGCGAAAGCCCAACCACTACGCCCAGCATGGGCACTTCTGCCCCTTGCCACAGGTAAATGACCAAGCCGCCCATAATGCCAATAAGCAAACCCATGCTTAACCCTACGCCAATTTCCTTGAAAAAATGACTTAGGAAGCCCTTAACATCAATATGCCCAAGCACTACCCCGCGGGTAAAAACCGTTGCAGACTGCGTGCCTACATTGCCGCCCATATCCATGATAAGCGGGATAAAAAACGCCACAACGGTTATCGACTCCAGCACTTCTTCAAAGCCTTCGATAATAAGCCCAAGCAACATACCCGCCGCCAATGTGATAAGCAAAAACGGCAGGCGCACGCGCCAAATTTTAAAAAGTGAACCGTTTACCAGCACATCGCTTCGACTGGCTTCGCTGCCCGGAATATCGGCAAGACCCGCCGCGTCAAAGATGTCCTCCGTGGCTTCTTCTTCCAAGATGTCTACCGCGTCATCAATGGTTACGATACCCACCATGCGGCTTTCCTTATCCACTACAGGAATTGCCAGGAAGTCCAATTCTTGCAACGTGCGCGCTACTTCTTCCTGGTCGGTGTCTGTGGTTACGCTAACGGCGCGCTTTGCCATAATGTCTTCAATTTTGGTATCTTCTGCCGCGCACACCAGCTCTTTTAATGTAAGAACACCCTCCAGCTTTTTGGCAGGGTCGGTAACGTACAGCGAGTAAATCGTTTCCATGTCGGGGGCTAGACGGCGCACCTTTGCCATGGCTTGGGCGGCGGTCATATCGCGGCTTAGGCGTATAAACTCGGTGGTCATTACGCGGCCTGCGGTTTCGGGCGCGTACCCCATAAGCATGTTGGTTACCTTACGTTCCTCGGGCGAGAGCGCGTTAATAAGCCGTTTTGCCACGCTTGCGGGCATTTCGTCCAATAGGCTTACGCGGTCGTCCGGCGCCATTTCATTGATAAATTCGATAGTACGCTCGTGCGTGAAGGAACGTAATAGGTTTTGCTGTTCGTCCGTGTCTAATTCTTCAAACAATTGCAAAGCGAAGTCTTTGGAAAGCAAGCGGAAAACAATGACCTGCTCCTCGGGCGTTAGGTCATAAAACGCGTGCAGAAGCTCCGTTTCCTCTGCCATGGTGAGCAAATTTTTTAAATGCTCCATGCGCTTGTTCTCGATGTGAGACAAGATTAAATCTTTCATGTTGTACCTCCGATGAATAGATTCGTTTTCGACTACTGTCCGGTTCCATTTTTTGTCCCACCTCTTTCTTACATTGATAAAAGCTGATAAATAATCGTACTTTGCCTACGCTAATGAGTGTACAAGCATTCGCGGAAATTGTCAAAAAAGCAGTATATGGTATACTGCGCCCATGATAATAAAACGGATAATAATTCTCATGGTTTTACTCGCGGCGTTATTTTTCNCCCTGTGGCTTGCGTTGCCCGCCTCGCCTGTACAGGAAGAGTTGCCGCCTCTCTACGTCCATGTCTTTGGCATTGGGCGGGCAGACGCAATACTCATTCACACCCAAGACCATGCCGTAATGATTGACACAGGGGAAAACCGCCACGGGGAATACCTTGTTTCCCAACTAACGGCGCTGGGTATTTCGCGGTTGGATTACCTTATTATTACCCATTTCGACAGCGACCATGTAGGCGGGGCGCATACGATTATTGACGCGCTGGAAATTGGTGAGATAATTATCCCCAACTACAGCCGCGAATCGCGCCATACAGATAGGTTTTACGCGGCGATGGCGCGGGCACAAATTTCGCCCTACATATTAGAAGAAACACGCCGCTTTACGTTGGACGGCGCGTATTTTATTGTTGACCCTTCGCCCCTTCCCTACTTCCATTTCCCGCGGCACGCAGATGACTATTTTTATGAAGCGTTGGATGCTTGGATGGACATGCCCACGGGGGACGATTTTTCCATCGTGGTTGCCGTGTCCCACGGGGCGCAAAATTTGCTGTTTACGGGGGACGCGATGCCATTTCGTATAGGGGTGCTTTTGGGTAACGCGGAACTCATGTCGCCGGATTATTCGTTCCTGAAGGTCCCGCGGCATGGGCGGTTTACTTATCATGGTGTGGAGCTTATTCACCGCACGCGCCCACGGTACGCCGTAATTACGGGCTTCCATCCATCGGATGCGGAGATTTTCTACTCCCAGCGCCCTGCGGACGAGCGGATTATTGCGGCGCTGGATGAAGTGGGAGCCTATGTGTTTTTTACCATGACACAGGGTATTTCTTTTAGAAGTGACGGTGTAACCCTACAGCACCTGCGAGAAAGCCAGCACAATGAGTAGTACCCCTGCCAGCCACGAGATATTAAAGCGCAAATTCCGCGCCGCCATGTTGCCCAACCGCGCACCCGCCAGCAGTGCAAGGGCGTTTGCAAGCAGGCAAAAAAGCACCACCCATTTACCGTGCAAACCAAGCAACGCCGCGCCCAATCCCACGGCAAAGCCGTCCAGGGAAAGGGATACCGCCAAAACCGCCGCTTCCCGCGTGGAAATGGATTTTGACACGTCCGCGTCCGCTTTTTCCGGGTCGGCGTAGACGTGTAAAATAAATTTCAAGTTGAATAGCGACAGCGCAAGCTCCTTTTCAAATTTTGCGTATTTGCGTATTAACGCCTTGGTGAGCGCGTCAAATAACTTCGTTATGCCAATGATAAATAATATCCCAAAGGAAACCCACACCGCCCCCCGCGCAGGCACAAAGGGTAAAATCACCGCCCCTACCAGAAACGACGCCCCTGTAGTGGCGGTGCATATCACCGCAATTATACCCCCCGAAAATGGGGGGATTTTTATTTGCTTACAGCCATAGGCAAACGCCGCGGCGAAGGCATCTAACGACAGCGTAACCGCCAGCAATAACGCGGTGGAAATAACCCAGTGCATAGGCACACCCCCAAATATAAGGTATGCGGCGCAGGGGTGATGTGTTATAATCCAAAATGATAAAAACTTCATGAGGAGGACACCCCCATATGACCACCCCCGCAAAAAGCGCATAGCAGAGGCTATTGCGTTTAAATCAACTATAAATTCGATAGCCTTTGCTCATTCCAAATGAAATTATTGGGAGGAGCAATATGCGCTATAAGAACGCTAAGGATATTTTCCCGGAAGATGTCCTTGCGATGATGCAAGAATTTGCCGACGGTGCGTATATTTACATTCCCAAGAAAAGTGAAAACCATAAAAAATGGGGCGAAAATACCCACGCAAAACACGAAACACAGGCGCGTAACGAAAAAATATACGCACAATATAAATCGGGACACAGCGTACAAGCACTTTCTGCCGAATATTTTTTATCGGATAAAAGTATTCAACGCATTGTTACGTTGGGGAAAAAGCAAGAGAAAAATGATTAAACGCAACCGCGAGTTTACGGGTTGCGTTTTTTATATAACTATACTTCCTTAATCTTGGTACTGCATGGTCTTTTAGGTAGTGAAACTGCGCCAACAACGTTACGGTTGTTTTGGTGATTAACATGCAGAAAAACTATAACGAAGCAACCTGGACAATCATGCCCACTTCCACGCCGCGTATTATTCGGCAATGCAGTAAATGCAATAAAAAAATGGACTTCTATTGCAGTGAAAAATTTAGAATGAACGGCAACCACACGCGCATTGATATTTGGCTCATTTACAAATGTACTAAATGTGACACAACGCTAAAATTAACGATAGATAAGGGCATAAAACCCCACGATATTTCCCCTGTGTTGTTTGACAAGTTCACCCATAATGACGCACAACTAGCGTGGGATTACGCCTTCGACCGTAGCTTTATCAGGCAAAATGCTTGCGTTGCCAATTATACGAATATTGACTACATCGTTGAAGGCATTGCGCTCCGCCCCTTGCTTCAGCCCTTGCGCGTTCATTTGAAAAGCCCTTACATTTTCGATTTAAAGCTCAGCACATTGTTGGCGGGTGTGCTGGGCATCTCCGTGGGAAAGCTTCGCGGGCTTGTTGATGAAGGGCTAATTACAACTTGCCCGCCCGGCAATGTAATGAAACTTAGGATAAAAACGGATTTACAGGTTTTATTATTACCCGCGGGTTATCCGCAAGTCATCAACAAATAAGGTTTGTTCGGCGGCGTTGGTTGTGTTCATTATCCATTCCATGCGGGTAATTTCACCTTGCAACCCGTCAAAAAATGCCGTTGGAATGCGCACCATTTGCAACACAGGTTCGCTTCTGCCCACAATGGATAAATATAGGGGAGAAAACATCGGCGTTTCCAACGGATTACCCACGCCGCCAAAATCGTTAATATTTAATATTGATGTACGCCCCGCTTCGTCTGTTAGTTTGATTTGAAATGACACATTGGGGTCGCTTTTGTTGGCATTGTTGGAACTGAGTGACACATATAAAATATCGCCTGTAAAAAAAGTGTTTTCCGCGAAGTCCATGGTAAAAATGGGGGACTGGGTATCACTGCCCCATTGTAATTGCAACACGCGGTTGCTTCCGTCAAATCGGCTGGGAAGGGTTGTTATCGTCCATTTCTCAAAGCCATAAGATGAATACTTAACCAAACCCGTAGCCGCCGCGCCAAGGTTAAATCCGTCCTCAAAATCATCTAGCAAAATTCGATTGCTGTCCATAAAATCTATGACATACAGCGTTGGCGGTAACCACGCCGCGCCCTGCGCAAAACAGGTGAACAGGCTTGTGTATTCCATCCTGTTGTGAAGGGTGGCTTCCAAAAATGCGCTGATAAAAACCTTTGCCGCTTGTTGTTGTTCTTCCATGGACAGGAGCATTCGTCGGTTGCTTGCCATTCGCCATAAACCGGGCAAATCGTTTCTTCCCCAAACGGTGTTAAATTGCCCGTGGTTGGCGTGCTGTATCCAAACCCGCGCCTTCATGCCCTGTGTGGAAACATCCACACGGCTGTACATATTTGCACCTTCGAAGCTGAACACATCCGAATCAAAACCGCCGTGTATCGTTAAATAATTGATACCCGATAAAGATATTTCCACCCCTGCGGGCTTGTACATATTGTGGGTAGGCGCAATGGCAATTACTGTATTTATACTAAAGGGATAGTCAAAAACCACGCGCCCGTTGTTTGGGTAATGCCCCAAATCGGCAAAAGCTGCCGCAAGTGCCGCCGCTTCCCCGCCGCGGGAATGTCCAATTAATGCAATACGGTCGAAGTCCACTGTATTGTAAAATTCGTGGGAAACATCGCCATTCCAACCATACCAAAGCGAGAGATGCTCCAACAACAAAAAGGCACGGACGCCGATCTCATTTTGTAATGGATTTACCATAAATATATCGTACACAATTGAACTGTTAAGGAATGTTTGGTCTACCGAAACGGCAATTGTACCGCGGCTTGCCAATAACTCACCCAAATAATCATACCCTTCGTGGGAGCGCACCCCCGCCGCATGGTTGCCGTGTACAATTAAAGCGATTGGGAACGGTCCCGCGCCTGTGGGCATCCATACTTGCGCATCAACGGGCAAAGTATCCGCGCCAAATCCTAAAAGCCACGACCGTATCCCGCCCCAATTCTCCAACAATAAAGACGCATCCACGGTCGAAGAATAATGATGCACCGTAAAATTATATTGTCCCCTTGCAGACGGGTCGTTTACGGGTGCGGTGTTTATGCGGTAAAAATTTTCGGCATAAGGCAAAGCAAGCCTTGCGGTGTCGGGTCTTTCACGTAATGTTGGTCCTGTCCAGAATATGAGCGCGGCAAAAACAACCGCCAACAAGCCCGACAAACCCAGCAATAGCCATCGGAGAATCCGTTTACGTGTGGATAACGCCGTATACTGCCTTGTCGCAAACATCACTGTAAAATATACCGCCATCATCAAGAAAATCATTAATGGAAGCACATATATCATCAAATTAAGGACAAGCACACACAGCAACACAGAAAAAATAAATACTAAGAAAGTTTGCCAACGCAACTTCTTAAAAGCGACAAATAACAAGGTGAAAATAACCGCAAATATACTTATCGCCGCCAAATAGACAATACCCATCACCAGTGCCGGCAAAAACCCATACGGTTGCAAAAATAATACGAAACTTACAAACCCAAAACCCAAACTAAGTAATAAACAAGAAAGCAAAGCCCATTTTAATGCAAGGCTTAATTGGTTCTTTTCCATTTTTTATCCCCGTTTCTGTCATAACACAGATAAGGGATTATCACAGTGAAGAACAGGAAAGTCAAGTATAGCGCATCTTATTTGGTGGTTATGTTATGATGCGTTTAATTCATCCCAACCCCCAACGGAGGTCAATATGCTTCTCGATTTATTGAAAAAACGATATAGCTGCCGTGCATTTTCGCCCAAAAAAATCTCTGCCGAAATTGTCAATTACATGCTGGAATGTGCCCGACTATCCCCTTCGGGCGGCAATGAACAGCCATGGAAATTCGGCGTTATCACAGACACCCAACGCATCCACCAAATAACCGAAGCCTGCAGCGAAAATTACCCCCAGCCGTGGATTCGCACCGCGCCGCTGCTTATTGCGCTATGTACACAGATTTTCGACACGCCCATTGCCGACATTAGTTTAAAGCGTTTCCCGTCTATGTTGGAACGCATGAAAAGCATCGACAAAGACGTAATCTCCGCCATTGCAATGGAAGAACACCAAGTAAAAATTCCGGGCACACATATGGTACTCGCCGCGCTGGAACACGGCATTCAATCCACATGGATATCCGGCATGAATTGCGAAAAAGCGGGTGAAATACTGGGCGTTGAAGGGTATCTTGTTTCCAACATCATCGCCTTTGGTTATCCGTTGGAAAACAAAACAACCACCGCCAAAAAGCATCCGGAGGATATTATGTTTACAAAGCAACCGATTACAATTTGTAATCGGTTGCTTTAGTACAAGATATAAAATAATCCCGTTATGTCGGGCTTTTTTTGTTCTCACAAGGCAATTTTACCCCTTCAAAAACACCCACTTTTGCGCCGTATATTAAATGATATTTGCGTGCAAGCCTCCGTAGGGCAGTTTAGGGAGGCAAACGCAGCACAGGAATAGGCTTTTCTCAACCTCAACCAATAACAAAAGCCCACAAATTAAGGGAACGTTCCCTATTTTGTGGGCTTTTGTGCAAAATAAAACCTTGATAAGTTTTGGGTCAAGCCTTTTTCAGTTTCTAAAACCCCCACCCCTTGACTTAGTATGTATTCTACCCTATAATAGTATAACATCTACTAAACCCACCAACCCACTCAAACGGAGGACAAAGAATGGCACAAAAAAAGTACCTACCGGGCAACACAGTAATGATGATTCTCAAGCTCCTCGAAGGGCAGGACATGTACGGCCACCAGTTAATCGTAGCCCTTGCAAAAAGGTCGGACGATGCCTTTAACATAAAAACGGGCATTTTGTACCCCCTTTTGCACAATTTGGAGAATGACGGTTACGTTTCCTCCTACCGCGCCGAAGTGGACGACGGCAAGGAGCGTAAATACTACCAAATCACCACACGGGGTAAGGAGCACCTCGCAAAAAAATGGGCAGAATGGCTCGCGTATACCGAATCAATTAACGCCGTCATGGGGATGGAGCTTCATTATGCAACCTAAGAATATTGACGCCTATGTAGCAGAAGTAGGCAAAAAAATCCGCTGGGAAAAAGCCCGCACAGACGTAATGAAAGAACTGCACGAGCATATATCAGACCTGCGGGAAATGTATATAACGCAAGGTATGGGTGAAGAAACCGCCACCCATACCGCCCTCGCACAAATGGGGGACGCGGTCGCATTGGGCAAGGAACTTAACCGCGCCAACCGCCCCGCGCCTGAATGGGCAAGGCAAAATGTGTTTATCAAAGCCACTTTGCGCCAAGGGGTGCGCACATTTTTGCTGTTCGCGCTGGTGCTAATCGCTTCTTTTGCGTTTGTGTTGCGCAATACGGAATTTGCCATTATACGCGCCTCTATTTTTGAAGCGGCGGGCTTCTACCGTTCGGTGGGTTTTCTCGTGCCCGCAGACGACCGCATGTATGCAGACGCAAGCCACGTTGCGGATATGCTCTCCCGCAACCGGTTGGTAGGGTTTGAAGATAGGCGAAGCGGTGCGCAAGGTATTTTGGTGGATATACCCAACCACGATATAGCCCATAACGCATTTACACGGCATGGGGAAGAATTTTTTCAATACAGCACCTACGTTGCCTATTTTTACGCCATGGTGGAACGGGTGCGCCCGCGCTTAGTGCTAGAGGTAGAGGATGTAATCGTGGGCTTCCCGGAACATGCCCTCGCAGGGCAACGCATGAATGTGGATATAATTGACGACATCCCCCTAACACTGGAAGCGGGGGAACGCTATTTATTTGCCGCATCCTTTCACCAGCGGATTGGGCAGCTACCCGAAGCAGGCTTGCAATTTGACGGCATGTTTTTGCGCCCCCTCGCGGAAAATGTGTGGTATATACACGCACCGCACGGGGAACTGGACTTCACCCAGCCTGCGCTGGCGGGGCTTGCCGAAGATATCGCCCTTTCAAAAATCAAACACCACACCGTACACGTACGCACCACAAGAGATATGACCGCCATGCCCGAAGTCCACGAAGTAGCCAACCAAATACGCCTAATCGAAGGCAGGTGGCTCAATTATGATGATTATCTGGCGGCGCGCCCCGTAGCCGTAATACAACACCGTTTTGCCCGCCAGCGCAACATAGCAGAAGGTGACACCATTACCATAGAAATTCCCAGCGGGCAACGCGCCGTAGCACCCAACCGCTACGGTTTTATCTCAGCCGCCATTGTTACGGACGAACATAGCCCAAGCGGTACCCGCATCCTAGAGCAACGTACCGACTTTTTTATGGACTACCGCGTGGAAGGGGACACCACTACCCCACCCCTTACGCTGGAGCTAACCGTGGTGGGTTTCCACTCGATATTACCCCTCATCCCCCTGCGGGACATGACACCCTTCGATAGTTATATTTTTATCCCCGATTCACTGCTACTAGCGGATTACAGACCCACCCACGCTGTATACGCACATTTCCTGCCCGATTTTTGGTACAGCTTCCACCTGCGTGACACACGGCACGAGAGCCGATTCTTGGTAAATTACCGCTCTATGTTGCTGGCGGAAGGTTTTGAAGTAGCCCTCATCCCCTCAGGGGCGGAAAATTTTTGGCTCTCCGCAGAACCTACGTTACGCACCGCAACCATTAATCTTGCGTTATTTTGGGCGGTTATGTTACTTGTGTTTAGTATTGTCACTTACATCTTTCTGCTACAACGGCGCAAAGATTTTGCCATACTACGCGCTTTGGGGCAAAGCGTAAAAACATGCGGCACAAAATTGCAATACACGTTAATCATATTTTTCCTGCCCGCGGTGTTTGTGGGGGGCATTAGCGGATGGTTTGTGGCATTAAATGAAGCGGCAAAAACCGTAAGCTACGTGTTAATCGAAGCCGAAGCCATTCAAGCTGCCGCGCTTCCGTTATACATCTTATTCCTTCAATTATGTATCGCATGGTTTATTTTGGTGATAATCACCTACATGGGCGTAAGAAATATCGCAAAACGCCCCGCATTGGAGTTGTTACAGTGGCGTGGCAAATAATTGACAGTGCAAAACATATCCTCCGTTCCCCCATAAAATCACTGCTCATTCTCGTTGTTAGCCTGTTTTTTACGGTGCTGGCAGGGTTAATGGTAGATGCGTTGCGTTTTTTTGAACAGGAAGTGGAACGCCTATACAACACAACGGTGGTATCGGGCGAGGTGCGCCAAGTCCAGCGTATGGCGCAAAATTTTGACGATATCATGCAAAATAACATCCTTGGGGAAGTGGTGCATTCCCTTATTAACTTGGGTTATTTTGAAGCGTATTTTATTGACGCAGGGCTACATTGGGTTTCCCTAGAAAATGAAATGAATGTACTATTAGGCGTAAACCAACTGGAAGGGCTTATACAAGAATCCGTAACGTGGGACAACATTAACGGCAGGCTAGTCCCCACGGAACGCCTACACATCACATTTGCGCCCCCTTTTTCCCGCGCTGACTTCGATTATATTGACCTCGATTCACCCATACCCGCGCTGGTGTATGCAAATAACCGCGCAGCTTTCGCGGGGGGATATTACACCGAAGTCATTCACACAGAACATTTCATGCGCTTTGAAGAGGGCAACTTTATTGAAGATGTGGTTCGCACAATCATTCCCATTCACATCATAGGTACGCATAACGGCGAAATGGCGCGCCCCTACGGGGATGCGGCAATCCTCATCCCCATCTCCGCCATGCGCCATCTACAGGGGGATGACATGCGCTACATCACTTTGCGCTTCGATATAGACCCCACCTTTAACCGCGAAATACACGAAATCCGCGAAGAATTAACGTACCTCGTATACGAAAACCGCCGCCAACGCCTACACATGCACATGACAGTATACATTCGCGACGAGGAACTGCGGCTGGTGGTAGGACAAATGGAACGCAATCTAATGTTGCTAACCATCATGTACCCCATTGCGGTAATTGTGTCCGTTGCCATTGGCACGGCGTTAGCAATTTTACTGCTCATGCAACACGCAAAAGTAGCGGCAATCATGCGGGTGCTGGGTAACAAAAAATCCTATGTAAGGCGAAAGTTATGCCTAGAATATATAGCACTGGTACTACTGGGCGCTACCACGGGACTGGTACTAATGATTATATTCAACATCACATTTGCAACGGGTGCGACCGTGGCATATATCGGCGGCGCAACTGTGGGTGCTATCACAGGCGCAATGATTATCACAAGCCGCCCACCGCTAGATTTATTGCAAATAAGGGAATAGGAGAATGTACAATGCTAACATTAAATGATGTAACCTACCGCTACAAAAAAAGCGACCGTGACGCGATT
The DNA here is from genome assembly GCA_009786535.1 of Defluviitaleaceae bacterium. Classification (GTDB taxonomy): domain Bacteria; phylum Bacillota; class Clostridia; order Lachnospirales; family WQUN01; genus WQRX01. Next base: position 35,610 of record WQRX01000037.1, read on the forward strand.
AAAAACGTGTCCTGCGTTTTTGAAGCAAGTAAACTAACCGCCGTGATTGGCGCATCAGGCAGCGGAAAAACCACGCTGTTATCCATACTCGCAGGGTTAGACAAGCCACGCAGCGGGGATGTTTTTATCGAAGAAGATAACCTAACCACACTGGATTTGGACAAATATCGCAGGGAGCGCGTTTCCATGATATTTCAAGCCTTTCATTTATTCCCCCTAATGACCTGCATAGAAAATGTCTGCTACCCCATGAAAATGAACGGCTCACCCCATTACAAAGCACTGGAACGCGCAAAAAAATATTTAACAGATGTAGGCATAAGCGCGGAGAAATATAACCGCTACCCTGCCAACCTATCAGGCGGGGAACAACAGCGCGTAGCCATTGCCCGCGCCCTATCAACAGGCGCAAAAGTACTACTGGCGGACGAACCCACAGGCAACCTAGACGTAGAAAACGGAGAAATTGTCATAGAAGTACTAAAAAGATTAGCCCACAAAGAAGGCTATTGCATTGTAGTGGTAACCCACAACCTAGATATCGCACAAACCTGTGACGTGGTATATAAAATGTCGGATGGGATATTAAAAGCTGTATAAGCGGGTGAAATTTATGTTTACAAACCAACCGATTACAATTTGTAATCGGTTGGTCAGAGCGAAGACAAACCCCCAATCGAGCAATCGACTGGGGGTAAAATTTTTGATTTTGGAAAAAAATGTGAGGAAAAGCGTGAAAG
>WQRX01000038.1 GCA_009786535.1 Defluviitaleaceae bacterium
GAACTCGGCAAGGGTTACTAGCTAACCCACTGGTCGTTTGAACTATACAGGAAACGCTGTTTCTTGGCTTCGCTTTCCTTCTCTGTGTTTAGTTTTTAATGATTTATTACGCCGCACTTGAAATGTGCGGTGTTTTATTATTCCATCTTCGAGGTGTTGTATGAAGCGGTTCGAGTATAAATACCTAGAGTTACACATGAGCATAACCCGTGGGTCACAGTTATTTGATTTAGAGGACGAAACGACCATTCCCATTGGGGATTTTAGCGACTATGGTCCTGGGCTTGTGCGGCATTTTAATTTATTGGGGCGCGAAGGCTGGGAATTGGTGGGTTATGCCGTGGGGGAGAAAAATGTGTTTGAATATTGCTTTAAGCGGGAACTTCCCGCGCAGTAGAAGACGAAATAGGTGTAAAAAGCCATTCAATGTAAAACGAGAATCGGTGAAAATTGGTTCTCGTTTTCTGTTGTATATGCAAAAATTTCCGTCAAAAAGGTCGAGAAGCTTACGAAAATAATTGCTATACTGTTTCCACTCTCGAGAGGAATTAAGGGTGAGACCTAGTGGATTACAATGCGCAAATAGGCTTGCTGATTGCTTGCTTGCATTGAGCAGAATATCAAAAATAGTTCCGGTTATCGTGTGATGGGGCAGGTGGTGGGTTATTTTTATCGGCATTTACGTGAGATGTTTCAAAATGTGACGCAAATTTCGTTGTCGCGTTATATTCTGATGCGAAAAATCGCACATGCTGTAATACCGCATGAATAACTGGAAATAACCGTAACAAAAATATAACCGTAAAATCCCGTAATACCGCGCGTCGCTACAGATGCAATACCAAAGCACTCTACCATCATATTAGATAATGCGACTTTTCACCGAAAAGCAAAACTGTGCGAATTAACTGCTGACGCAGATTGTGAAATAATATTTTTACCCCCGTATTCCCTCGACCCTAATCCTATAGAGAAATTTTGGGTAGCTAAAACAAACGCTCAAAAACGTGCTTCACTTGTTTCCGAATTTTGATACCGCTTTAATGGACTGCTTTAAAATTAAATGACTATACTACGTGGCTACCTTTTATATAAAAAGATGCTTTCCCCTCTTACCCCAAGGAAAGCACCCTCCCGTATTTCATCAGTTTACCTATTTTCATCCCAAACTGCCTGTCGTCAATTATCACGCGGTTATCCATCCTTACCTTCTCTTATTCCTCCGATTAATCCCCGCTATGCGCTCATTGGATATTTTCTGCCATGATTTAAATTTTTCTTCGAAGGAAGCGGCTTGGGCGGCGGTGATTACGGGAGGCGGGTCGTAGCGGTAGTGCCCGCCTTCGCCGTCCTCGTCGTCTTCATATGCCCATGCGGTTTGGGGGACGTCTTTCATAGAGAGGGAGATTTTGCCCGTCGCCTCATCGTTAGAAACTACACGCACGTCCACTTCATCGCCGATGTTTAGCACATCTGCCACGTTTTGCACATATCCGTTGGTAATTTGTGAAATATGAACCAGCCCGGGTACGCCCCCGGGCAGGGAAATTATCGCACCAAAGGGCTTTATTTTAAGCACCGAGCCTGTATATATATTGCCGACCACAATTGCATTTCCTGCCACGCTAACAACTCCTTTGCCCGCAACTATAACACACCCAGCCCGCAACTGTCTAGGATTAGCGCCCACAGCTCGTCCCGCCCTTGGCGCGTTTCTGCGGAAAAAGGAATGGGCGGGGCATCCGACCCCAGCGCTTTTTTCATTATTGAAAGATGGCGCGGCATTTGGTTGCGCGTAATTTTATCCGCCTTCGTAGCAATTACGGTGAAGGGCAACGTATAATGCACGCACCACTCGTATATCATGCGGTCGCCTGCAGAAGGCTCGTGCCGTATGTCCATCAGCAGAAAAATGCGCTTTAACGGCGCACGGTCGCGTAAATATCCCTCTACCATGCCGCCCCATTTCTCCTGCTCCACCTTCGAAACTTTGGCATACCCATAGCCCGGCAAATCCACAAAATACAGCTTTTCTTCTACGGAAAAAAAATTTATCGTACGCGTTTTACCCGGCTGGCGACTGGTACGCGCCAATTTCTTGCGCCCAAGCATGGCGTTAATCAACGAAGACTTCCCCACGTTAGAACGCCCAACAAAAGCCACCTCCGGGTAGCCGGTGGTGGGGAACTGGGCAGGGGCAACCGCCGTTGCGGCAATATCGGTATTGTTGATGATAAGGCTCATATATCGTTCCTTCAAATAAGAATAACGCCGAATTGCTCGGTAAACCAACGATTTTCCCGCAACAAACGATGCGCACCTTTTTGCAAGGTGGTTTGGGCTATGTGTTGGGCAAAATCGGTTTTATGTTTGTCAAAACCGAAGAGGAATTGATAAATTACGGGGTGCGTACCCCCGCCTTCCCCCGTTCTGGTGAATAATGCAGCGAATTGTAAGATATTACTTTCGGGGGGTAATATTTCTTTTATTTCGTCGCCCAACAGCCAGCAAGATAGCGTAAGTGCTTTGTAATTTCTTTCAGGGAAGTGTGATTTGGCGAATTGTACTGCCCATTCCATGGAACGCTTGCACGCGTCAATATCCAGCTTCCCGCTTGCGGGGATGTGGATGTCCAGCGCAGGCGCACCATCGTGTGTTTCGTTCATCATAAATTGCAAACGCCCCAATTGAAATAATTCCCCTGTCATATGGCTAATGAGCCAATCGGTGTCGCCAATACCCACGCGCCCGTGTTGCGCGGCGTAACAGTCTGCCCACAGGTTAAAATCTTGCATGGTGGCGGCAAGAATCGTTTCGGGGATATTTCGGCGGGTATAAATGTCCCGCAATCGGTCAAAATGTTTGTCAAACACCGCCGCCGCAAAACAATCTGCCGCATCTGCACCCAATGCGCGGGAAATAATTTCGCGGTTTTCACCCAACATTCGCAAAAATCCGTCTTGGTCATTTTTATCGTATAACAAATGGATTAAATCCGTTGCCAACGATTGTAATTTTGCGGTGCTATTAATTTTAACTTGCGCTTGATTTATTTTTTTCTTTAGGACGTCATTGGTTAAATAGTCGGTTAGCGTTTTCACACCAAACGCCCGCGGTGGAAAATTTTTTTACCCTTTTGGATAAGCAAATAACCGTCCTTGTCAAAGTCCTCGGCGGTTATAATTTGCTCGTGGGTTTCAATTTTTTTATCATTCATTTTTATGCCGTTTTGTTGAATGAGGCGGCGTGCTTCGCCACGGGATTCGATAAGCCCCATTTTTTCCAGCAACACTACGATGTTAATGCCCGCATCAGCCTCCCCACGGGGAATATCCGTCTGCGGCATGGCATTTGCCCCGTTGGGAGCGCTCCCAACTGCGGAAGCACCACGCCCACTAGCAAACAATGTCTTCGCCGCGTCCTGCGCTTTTTGCGCTTCTTCCTGACCATGGACAATCTTTGTTACTTCGAGGGCGAGGATTTCTTTTGCCTTATTTAGCTCCGCGCCTTGCCAACGCGCCATTTCTTCAATCTCATCTAAGTCCAAAAACGTAAATAACTTCAAATCGCGTATTACCACGGCATCGCCCGTGTTGCGCCAGTGCTGGTAAAAATCGTAGGGCGATGTCTTTTCCGCGCTTAACCACACGGCATTCCCCATGGATTTGCCCATTTTCCCGCCGTCGGCGGCAGTAAGCAATACATTGGTTAGTCCGTACACCTGCTTACCTTCAATTTTGCGCACAAGGTCTATCCCCGCGATAATGTTGCCCCATTGCTCGCTTCCCCCCAACTGCAACAGGCAGTTATGACGGCGGTACAACTCCAAAAAATCATAAGCTTGCATAAGCATGTACGTCATTTCGAAGGCGGTTAACCCGTCTGCAAGTCGTGATTTATAACATTCGGCGGCGAGCATTTTATTCACATTAAAATGCACGCCATAATCCCGCATAAAGCTAACCAAATTCAAGTCCAGCAGCCAGCCATTGTCTTCCACAATGGTTTCCGCATTTACCTCTCCCGCGAAATGGGCAAACTGCTTTTTAAAACATTCGATATTATGCGCCACTTCCTCGGGGGGCATTACGCGACGCATGTCGTTACGGTCGGTGGGATCGCCAATCATGCCCGTGCCCGTACCCATAAGGGTAATCAACCGATGCCCCGCCTGCTGCATGTGCGTGTGCATCATAATGGTAAGCAAATGTCCTGTAGTTAAACTGTTTGCCGTGGGGTCATAACCGCGGTAAAAAGTAACGGATTCGCGCCCCAGCAGGTCACGCAATTCCTCTTCGTGGGTACATTGGGCGATAAAACCCCGTGCCTTAAGCGTATCGTAAACATTAGGCATGGATACTCACCTCTTCCTCGCAATCGCGCATGGCAAGGATGGTTTCCTGTATCAAATCGTCTAATGTCCAGCCCAGTGCGACCGCGCCTTGGGTAATTACCTCCCGCGAGCAGCCTGCGGCAAATTTTTTGTCTTTGAATTTCTTCTTCACGCTGGAAAGTTCTAAATCCTGTGTGGATTTGCTTGGGCGCATAAGCGCGGTTGCCCAAATTAGCCCCGTTAGTTCGTCCGTTGCGTATAAAAATTTTTCCATAATATGGGTCGGCTCGTAGGGCGAATTTGTCATGCCCCAGCCATGACTTAGCGCAGATGCGATAATTTCCTCGGGCACATTTTCGCCGCGCAGTATTTCTATACCCGCAACGCAATGGTCGTCGGGGTGAAGTTCGAAATCCACGTCGTGTAACATGCCTACAATACGCCAATATTCCTCCCGCGATGGGTTATGCTTGCGGGCAAAATAACCCATTACGCCGCTCACCGTTTCGGCATGGCGGTGCAGGAAAGGCTCTTTGTTATATTTGCGGTGAATGGCACGGGCAACGGGTAAGTTAATTTGCATGGTTATTCTCCTTTTGTTACCGTTATTTTTATTTTTCGCAATCTTTTTTAATACACGCGGTTATTTCACTATACGAAAGCCCAATGTCTAAACGACCGCATTGCGCAAGGGTTTTGTCGGATGCCACCTTGCGATTTGGCTTGCGCTTTATGTGCATAAGGCGAATAAAATCGTCATGCAGGGAATCGTCTTTTACGGTAAAGCCCAGCCATTTTCCGTCATGCAAAGCCTCGGTCGCGTCGTATTCCTTGCATACCGTTTCGCTAAAATCATTCCGCCGGGCATCGAATTTTTCCCGCTCTGTCTTCCCCAGCACCACACATACAAGAAAATGCCCGTCACGCAAATGACACGAAATTAACGCCTTGCCGCTTCGCTTAAAAAACAGGTTATTATAATGCTTTTGTGTGGGCTTGCCTTCTGCCCAAATTTCATCCAGTTCATAGTAATAACGAATATAGCCAACCAGCTTTTCCCACGCGGGGGCGGCATTACCCAGCAGGTTTTTTACTTCTTTATAGGGCTTTGTAGGTCTGTCCATCATACACCCCATACAAATTTTTTGTAATGATAGCGCGTTTTCCGCTATAATGCAAAAAAAGGAGGCATACCATGTTATTAGAAGCCATTAAAAACCGCCGTAGTATCCGCGCGTACAAGGATACCCCCGTTTCTAAAGAACAGCTTAAAATTTTGCTGGAGGCGGCAATGCTTTCCCCCTCGGCGTGTAATACGCGCCCGTGGAAATTTATCGCCGTCACGCGGCGGGAAACGTTAAACGCGCTGGCAGATGTGCATAAATGGGCGCAAATGCTGCGCACCGCACCCGCCGCAATTGTAATGCTTGCGTTGCCCGAAACACAGGCAGGCATACACGATGGACTTGCAGAGGGCTACTTTCCGCAGGATTTGGGCGCAGCAACGGAGAGTATATTAATCCAAGCCGAAAGCATGGGACTTAGTGCGTGCTGGTGCGGTGTTTTCCCCAAAGACCCGCTGATAAAAGCCGTGCGCGAAGTACTTGGGCTAAGTGAAAACGACCTGCCCTTTAACATTATTGCCGTTGGCGAACGGGGCGAATCCCCTGCGGCACGCGGCGCATACGACGAAAATAAAGTTGCGTGGATTGAATAACACATGGGTCTACAATTCATTTTAGGCGCGTCGGGCACGGGGAAAACGACCCGCTGTCTAGCGGAAATTGACGCATTTTTAACACAATATGCGGCGGATGCTCACGCACCGCCGCTATATTATCTTGTGCCTGAGCAGTTTTCCCTGCAAGCGGAACGTTTAATTTTAACAAACCGCAATGCAACAATGCGCGTGCAGGTGCTTAGCTTTAATCGGCTTGCATTCCGTTTGTTTTCCGCGCTGGGCGGACCGCCGGGGCGCGTGGCTGATGAATTGGCAAAGGCGATGCTATTACGCAAGGTACTTTTTGAAAATGCAGATGCACTGAAATATTACCAAAGCGCGTATGACAAGCAAGGCTTTGTAGAAGCGCTTGCGCATACCGTTACGGAATTAAACCACTACCGTATTACGGCACAGAATTTACGCGACCGTGCCAGAAACGTTCCCGACGCGGAAGGCGATGCACTTGCGGCAAAGCTATACGACCTTGCATTAATCACCGAAAAATATCGCGCGGCAGTAAACGGGCAGTACTTGCTCACAGATGACATGCTGGAGCTGCTTATCCAACGTTTGCAAGCCCATGCAGGAACGCTCCCGTTGCTGGACAATGCACATATGTATGCAGACGGTTTTTCGGGCTTCACCCCGCAGGAACGACAGGTGCTGGTACAGCTTATGCACCGCGCAAAGCACGTTACCATAACTCTCACCACGCGGGATACGCCAATTGTCACCGACCCGCTATGTGCCGCGCCGCGGGCAACGCAGGAACGGCTAATGCACGAAGCAACACAAGCGGGCATTCCCGTTTTACCGCCCGTGCATATGAAAGAAAATTTTCGCCATGCCCATAACAAAAGGCTGGCTTTTTTTGTGGAAAATTACGCGATATTACTCAAAGACGTGAAATCATTTAACGCACCGCCAAATGGGAGCGCGCCCGCAACAAATGAAACACAAATTGAAATCATTCCCGCAAGCGACCCGTATGCCGCGGTACTTGCAGCAGCTTCGCGCATACAGGCGTGGAGGCACAAAAATGGGTACCGCTTCCGCGACATTGCCATTTTGTGCGGGGACCGCTCCCGCTACGAAAAAACCCTTCGCACCGTGTTTGACCAAATGCAAATCCCCCTCTTTGTTGATACGGAAACGGATATTTTATCGCACCCGCTAACGGAATTAATCCGCGCCGCATTTGATATTGTAAACCGCAATTTTAACTATGAAAGTGTGTTTCGTTTTTTAAAAACGGGGCTAACGGGCATTGCGCAAAACAACGTGGATATGCTGGAAAACTACGCCCTTGCCCACGGCATCTCAGGGTATCGCTGGCAGTATGAAATGGCGCACCCAATGGCGGAAGCGGCGCGCATTACGTTTATGAACGCGTTAAAAAATTTCTGCAAAGCGGGGAAAAAGGAAACTGTTACGGGCTTTAGCCGAAGGACTTTTGACTTACTATACACACTCAATGTGCCTGATACGCTGGCAAGTCGGTTTGCCGCCTATATAAAGGCAGGCGACCCAGATACCGCCCGTATGCATAAGCAAATTTGGCCAAAAATCTGTGAAGTTTTTGACAAATTGGTGGAAATACTCGGCGAAACAAAAGTGACCCCGCAGGAATTTGCGGCATTGCTTGACACAGGCTTTTCGCAGATAGGGCTTGGGCGCATCCCCCCCACGTTGGAGCAGGTGGTGCTTGGCGATACGGGGCGTTCGCGCTATCCTGCCATTAGGGCAATGCTTGTGCTTGGCGCCAATGAGGGAGCGCTCCCGCCCGCACCAACCGCCCCCGGTTTATTTACCGACGACGAGCGGGAGAAGTTGCGCAACACCGCGCTGGAACTTGCGCCCGATTTGATTGACGCCGTAAACGAGCAGTTCTACGCGCTGTATTGTGCGCTGTCCCAGCCTGCTGATGCGCTGGCATTTATCTATGCCGAGGGGGAACTGAGCGGTACACCCCTGCGGCCTTCGCCCGTTTTACGCACAGTAAACGCGCTATTTCCCGACATAAAACCCACGCCGTATATACCCGTACAGGCGCACGCGCCTTCCCCTTCCCTTGCCGGCGCAGGAACGCTCCCGCACGCTCCCGCACCCCAACTAATGCGTGATGTGTACGGCACAACCTTACACACAGCGGCTTCGCGGTTAGAAGCATACGCCCGCTGTCCTTTTGCGTATTATTTAACCTATTTGCTAACGGCAAAACCGCGCAAGCAATACGAGGTGCTTCCAACGGATTTGGGGATATTGTTTCACGATGTGGTGGCGCGGTATGCACTGCAACACAAATGGCTACCCCGCTCCAGGTCCGAAATTGACGCAATTGTCACTGAATTGGTACAAGAAATTACCCCCGAGAACGCCGCGTTACGCGGGTCGGCACGCAACCGCCACGTACTGGAGAAAGCACGCCGCGTGTGCACCGCGTCCATTTGGGCGCTTACCGAGCAAATGAAAGACAATGCCTACGCCCCCGCCTTCGCGGAAATTGACCTGCCTGAAACCGCGCCCATTCCCTTAGATAACGGGAAAAAGCTATCCCTCACAGGGCGGATTGACCGCGTGGATTTGCACGAAGCCGAGGACGGTAACACCTATGTGCAAATCATCGACTACAAATCGGGCAACGCCCGTTTCCGCGGGGAGGAAATCCAAAACGGTACGCAATTACAGCTTATACTGTATTTAAATGCCATGCTAAAAAGCCCTGAAATCAAGAACCCACGGGCGGGGGGCATTTTCTACTTCCCCATCAGCGACCCGCTGGTAAAAACGGATATTCTGCTGGAAGAGCCTGTGCGCGAGGCTGCGCTGCTCAAGCAATTCAAGCCCAGCGGCATCGTCCCCGATGAAAAAAACGCCGCTTATTTTGCTTTTCTTTCCCAAGCCGCAGACGCAAAAATTAAACAGCTTGCCACGCAGCTTACGGATGGAAATATCGCCCCTGCACCCTGCCCCAAGGGCGGCGTTTTACCCTGCGAGTATTGCAATTTTACCGCTATTTGTAAACGACAATTTAACGAAAAATAAACCACAAGCAGGAGGATATCCAATGAACGCAGACTTCGCAATGCGCCAGCCGCGGCGTAATTTTTACATAGGCGTGGGAAGCACGGTGTTTTTGGCGTTATCGCGCTGATTATGCTCATTGTTGCCGATATTTTTCTCATCATCGGACTTGGGCTTTTTATATTTCCGATGACCTCCGCGAAATTACGAAGGTCGCGTTACGCCGCAACCAGCGCAGTGTTGCGTTGTATGTTGATACGAAAAAAATCGTCAAGGTTTCCACGGAATGCCTCAATTTCAAAACGCTGGCGGTGCGTTTAACAGATGCGGACGTACCCACCTATTACAAAAAAGAAAGGTTGAACTTCGTGATAAAAGCGATTTTCTTCGACCTGGACGACACTTTATCCGACCACCGCGCCTGTGAAGGCGAGGCATTGCGGCACGTATTCGCAGGGTTTAATATCCCTTACACGCAAAAAGTGCAAGACATTTTTGCCCCGCTGGATTATGCGTTGCGGAATGCGGGTATCCCCACGATATGGTTTAACCCGCATAACGCGCCAAACACGACCGATATTATCCCCGACCATACCATTTCCCATCTATCGCAGTTGACGCAACCCATTTCCCCGCATACAATAACAACGTAAGTATTTCGCATTTATAGCGCCGTTTTTGGCTTGCACCAAAAATGCGCATTGGAGGATAACCATGAAGCATAGCCGTAAACCATTATTGCTAGAAAAATGGGACTTTATCATACTGCTTGGCGAATCCGGCGGGGGCAAGGGAACGCTGATACAAAACATTCTGCGCTACTGGTTGCCCGATTTGCATACCGCAAGCATGGGCGACATCTTCCGCCGCAAGGCGCAGGAAGACCCCGCCATCAAAGAAATGACCGAAAAAGGCATTCTGGTAGACGATTCGCTAACGAACGAAATTTTCCGCGAATTTGCCATGGCGCACACGCCCGGCATTATAGACGGCTACCCCCGTAACCGCCAGCAAACCATTGATTTAATCCGTTTTATCAAAGATAACAACTGGCGCGTATTATTAGTAGACATTAAATGCTCGATGGAAAAAATCATCGAGCGCTTACTTGCGCGCAAGCGCCCCGATGACAACCTGACCATTATGCATAAGCGCCATCAAGACCATCTTATTCTGCACCCCGTGGTAATGGAAGAAGTAAAGACCCGTCCCGACCTTTTCGACATCATTACCCTGGACGGCAACCTTAACGCCGAAATTGTGTTCAGCAACTTCCTGCTGGACGTATTGCGCTTAGTTGATATGCTTTATTTCTACGACATGACTAATATTGACACCGCATTCTCTGTAAACGATAACGAAACCACGGTAAACCCCGCTATTAACCGCTGGATTTGCGGCTTTTTAAGGAGCATTCAAAAAAAGCTGATGGAATCGGATGTGAAGTAGGGTACGGGTTTCGCTATTAATGCTCAATACTATAATTCGGCGACTCCTTAGTGATATAAATATCATGGGGGTGGTTTTCACGCAACCCCGCCGCGGTAATTTTCATTAGCTGTGCCTTGGTTTGCAGGTCGGTGATATTTCTGCACCCGCAATAGCCCATGCCCGCCTTTAAACCACCCATGAATTGGAAAATCGTATCGGCGGCAGAGCCTTTGTACGCGGTGCGCCCTTCTACACCCTCGGGTACGGCTTTTTGGGCATGTTCTTGGAAGTAATTATCCTTGCTGCCCTGCTCCATAGCAGCGATAGAGCCTGTACCGCGGTACACTTTGTACTTGCGCCCTTGGAAGAGTTCGGTAGCACCCGGACTTTCATCACAGCCTGCGAAAAGGTTGCCCATCATACAAGCGCTTGCGCCCGCCGCAAGCGCTTTTGTTACTTCGCCCGAATAGCGAATGCCCCCATCGGCAATTATGGGAATGCCGTGGGGTGCGGCGGCTTCGGCACAGTCCATAATTGCGGTGACTTGCGGTACGCCAACGCCCGCAATTACGCGGGTAGTACATATTGAACCGGGTCCAATACCTACTTTTACCGCATCTGCGCCCGCCTCTATAAGCGCTGTGGTAGCTTCGGCTGTGGCAACATTACCTGCAATAAGTTGAATATGCGGAAAGGCGCTTTTTATTTCGCGTATCGCATCCAACGCGGAAAGTGAATGCCCGTGGGCAGAGTCAAGGATAATCGCGTCAACTTCGCTTTTATACAGCGCCTGTACGCGTTCCATAAGCTTCTCGTTTGCGCCTACAGATGCGCCAACCAATAAGCGCCCGTGGGCATCCTTGGCGGAGTCGGGGTATTGGATGGCTTTTTGTATATCCTTAATGGTAATTAAGCCCGTTAAGTTGCCGTTATTATCTACGATGGGTAATTTTTCAATTTTTTGGCGCACCATGATAATTTTTGCTTCCTCTAGGGTCGTGCCCATTGGCGCGGTCACGAGGTTGTCCTTGGTCATAATTTCATAGACCTTTTTGCCGTGGTCATTTTCGAAGCGCATGTCGCGGTTGGTAAGAATACCCACAAGCTTGCCATGCTCGGTGATAGGCACGCCCGATATTTTGTACCGCGCCATCAGCTTTTCCGCCTCGTATACATAATGGTTGGGCGAAAGGGCGAAGGGGTTGGTAATAACGCCGTGTTCGCTGCGCTTTACTTTGTCCACCTCGCTTGCCTGCTCTTCGATGGTCATATTTTTGTGGATAACGCCCATACCACCTTGGCGCGCTACGGCAATCGCCATTTTAGACTCGGTTACCGTATCCATACCCGCACTCATAACGGGGATATTAAGCCGTATCGTTTTTGTAAGCTGCGTATGCAGTTGTACGTCCCTCGGCGATATTTCGGAATACGCAGGTACGATTAACACATCGTCAAAGGTAAATCCTTCGCATAAAAGTCGGCTCATAATCATCATCCTTTAAAAATTTATCACATAAATTTGTAATTGTAATGTAATAATATCAAACTTGCGTTATAATAACCATACAAAGCGATTTATTTACCAAAAATAAATCAAAAGCTAATCGAAGGAGCGGTTGACATGCGGAAAACGAAAATCTTGGCCACCTTAGGCCCGGCAAGCAACGACGTAAAAATTATGAAGGAGATGATTAAAAACGGAATGGACGGCGCGAGAATCAACTTTTCCCACGCTACGCATGAAATGGCAGCCAAAACCATTGGCATGCTGAAGGAAGCACGCAAGGCTATGGGCAAATACGTGCCGCTTCTCTTGGACACCAAAGGTCCTGAAATCCGCATCAAAACATTCGATACCGACAAGGTGTACTTAGAGCAGGGCGCAGAGTTTACCCTAACCACTAAGGATATCGTGGGCAACAATACAAAAGTTTCCGTCACTTATCCCGACCTGCCCAAGGATTTAAAAGTAGGCGACAGCGTTATGATAGACGACGGCTTAATCGAAATGAAGGTAACTAACATCACCAAAACGGATATTAAATGCGTGTTAATTAACTCGGGCTTCTTAGGCGCGCGCAAGGGCGTTAATGTGCCAAATGTAAGTATTAACCTACCCTCTTTAACCGAGCAGGATATTAAGGATATTATCTTCGGAATAAAAAATGATTTTGACTATGTTGCCGCGTCCTTTGTGCGCACGGCGGGGGATATTATTAATATCCGCAAAGTGCTGGAAGACAACGGCGGTGCTAAAATGAAAATTATCGCTAAAATTGAAAACCGCGAAGGCGTGGATAACTTGGACAGCATTTTAGCCGTTGCGGACGGCATTATGGTTGCACGGGGCGACATGGGTATTGAGCTTCCCCCCGAGGAGGTACCCATCGTACAAAAGGAAATGATTCGCAAATGTAATATGGTGGGCAAGCCCGTTGTGACCGCAACCCATATGCTCGAATCCATGACCCAAAACCCCCGCCCCACCCGTGCGGAGGCTAACGACGTAGCTAACGCCATCTACGACGGCACCGACGTGGTTATGCTCTCGGGCGAAACGGCAGGCGGTCAATACCCCGTGGAAGCGGTAAAAATGATGGCGCGCATCGCCCTAAAGGCCGAAAACCACATCGACTATTCCGACAAATACGCAAACCTGCACGAAAACATTAACAAAAATATCACCAACGCAATTAGCTTTGCTGCGGTGGCAACGGCCCTTGACCTTGAATCCGCATGTATCGTAGTTATCACCGATACGGGCTTTGCGTCGCGCATGGTATCGCGCTGCCGCCCCAGCTTCCCCGTGCTTGCGGTTACTGCCGATGTAATGGTGTGCCGCCAGTTAAATCTCATCTGGGGTACGATGCCCATGCTTTCCGAAAAGCCCTTCGAAGGCGACAACGAAGTTTTTGACGTAGCGGAGGAAATGGCAATCAAGTCCGAACTCGTAAAAACGGGGGAAACCATTGTCGCCCTTGCAGGCGTACCCATCGGCGTTGCGGGTACAACCAATACCATGAAGGTGCGCACCGTAGGCAATGTGCTTGCAAAGGGTACAGGCAACAAACGCGGTGCTGTGCAAGGGATTGCCCGCGTATTTGCCGACCCGGAAAGCCAAGACAAACCTTACTTCGAGCAGGGCGATATCGTAATTTGCACCCATACCAGCGACAATATGATGGAATTTATTAAAAAAGCGGGCGCAATTGTTACAGGCTCGTGGGAAAAAGTTGACCTTTCTCATGCGGAAACGGTGGCAAAGGCGCTGGATATCCCCATGCTGCGCACCGATGTCCGCTGCGTAGACTTTGTAAATCCGGGCTTGCCCGTAACCGTGGATACGGACGACGGCTTCCTGCTTAATGGGTTTAAGAGATAATGATATACGACAACGGCACGATTAAGCCCGAAAAAATTATTGCAGAAAAATGGCTTCGTTTGATTTATGACGATGGGGCGTCCCCTTCGCTTGCGCGCCTTGCCAGCCGAAAATTGCTGAGCCGTTTATACGGCGCGTACTGCCAAACGCCGCATTCCAGGCAAATGATTGGAAAATTTATTGCAGACAATAATATTGACATGACGGGCTGTGTCGGGTCGTATGAAAACTTTGCACAATTCTTCGCGCGGGAAAAACGGGGCATTGTTTTTCCCGCCGCGGGGCATTTGCTTGGTTCGCCCTGCGAGGGGCTTGCTTCTGCCTATGAAAATATTAACCCCGCCCGCATTATTGCGGCTAAAGGCGCGGAATACTCCCTTGGCTCGCTGTTTGGCAGTGCTACCCTTGCTGCACAATACGCAGGCGGCGCATGCCTTCGCGTGCGCCTAACCCCTGCAAATTACCATCGTATGCACTTCTTCGACGATGGGGAAATTACGGGCGTAAAATGTATTGACGGCGATTTACATTCTGTAAACCCGCTTGCGGTCGCAAAAATTGCCCGTTTATACTGCCAAAATAAGCGCGTGCGCGTACAAGCAACGACAAAAAATTTCGGTGATATCGTGATAGTGGAAGTAGGGGCAACCTTTGTGGGCAGCATTGTACACCGCTTCTTAGTAGGCGATAATGCGCGGCGCGGACAGCAGGCGTCGTATTTTCTGCCGGGCGGTTCGCTGGTGCTTGTATTTTTTAAACAGGGTACAATAAAGCTGGACGAAAATATTATTACCCTTACCCGTGAGGGCATAGAAACGCGGGTAAATGTTGGGGAAGTTGTGGGGCAAGCAAGCCTTTAATTGTTAAAACTACATATCCTTTAAGGAGTTTTCGCATGTTAAAAAAAATCTTTCCCGTAATTGAACACATTAATGCACCCAGCGCTTTAACCACGCTCGGGTTGCTGATGGGTGCGGCTACAGCGTATTTTATTAAACACGGCGAGCTGCGCTGGGCGATTTTGTGCTTGTTTATTTGCGGTATATTGGATTTGGCAGACGGGTTTGTGGCATCGCGACTAAACCAGATTACAAAGTTTGGGCAGCAAATGGATTCGCTTGTAGATTTTTTCACCTGCTGTATTATGCCTATCGTGATTGTTTACGTGTATTTTTACGAAAGCCGGTTTGTTATTGGCGCAATGGTTTTTTACGCTGTGTGCGGGCTGTGGCGGCTGAGTTATTTTAACATTTTGCCGCAAAGTACCGACCCTGCAGAAAAACGATGTTTTACAGGGCTTCCCGTACCCGGCGCAATGATGGTGGTCACCATGGTTTTTTGGGCGGTGCTGCGGTTTGAACTGCCCGTTTGGATATTAGGCGCGGCGTTTTTGTTTTTGGGCTTTATGATGATTTCCTTTGTTAAACTGCGCAAATATGGGCTTTGGCAGCAAATAATGTGGGGTGTTGGGGTTATCTTTATGGTGTTGGTGTTTGTGTTGTAAGGAAGGGCGCGCATAAAATGACTGCGATGGAAAAATGGAACCGTATTGTAGATTTGTACAGCAAGAATTTCAACGCGATGGAAAATACAATCGAAGGAATATGGGAAAATATTTTTGCCGACTATTTCGGTTTTTTGCGTTTGGAAAATGAAATAGAGCGGCAACGAAAAATTCCCATCGGTACAACCCAACGACCTACCGCCGACATCGTTATAAAAAATGGCTGTACCGATTTGTATATAGTTGAATTAAAACGTCATAGTCTATCCTTTAGTACGGAAATGGAATCGCAATTACTAAGCTACCTTAAGTTGTTGCGCATTAAAGTCGGTATTTTAATTTGTGATAAGATTTATCTCTATGCCTATGATAATACAAAAACCGACAAAGAACAGGTGAAAATCAGCATTGCATTTGAAAAAGATAACCCCGATGGCGTAAAATTTATTGAACTTTTTAACAAATTGAATTATAGCGAACCCAATGTACAAGCGTTTATCCTTCAACGAATAGCGGCAATTAAAAATATAGAACTTATAAAAGATGAAATAACCCCGTCATTAATCGAAGCGTTGCTTAGAAAATATTTCACTGATAAATATGACGATTTTGCTTTTGAACAAGCAATTGGGGGAATACACATATCCGTATCACAACAAATTAAAACCCTAACCACAGAACCCGATACCATACATGCAGAAAAAATAAACCGAATTAGCAAAAGTAAGGCAAAGGAAATTTGCATGGCTAACGGTATACCGGTTAGCGAAAACTTAAATTATGCCAACAGGGCAGAAGGGCGCGATTTTTACGCGATTGACCCGCAAATAGAACGCTTAAAACAAAAATGGTGGATGTTATTAATCGACCCCTTTGAACGAAATTTGCATGTATTCGAAATACCCCCAAATGCATTGGCTACAGATAAAATTAAACATCGCGAAAAAGGGGTAAACACATTTTTACTTCGGTTTAAGGTAGGCGATAATTCATTCGAAGATACGTTAAGCAATATTCGATTTATCCCATGGCTGGTTAAAATTATTCAATTTTAATTTATGGAGGTACAAAATGCTGACCCAAATAAACGATGCAACAGAACGAACAATAACCGAATATGAAAGGATGAATCCCAAGCCCATGGCGAACCCTTTTTTAATCGCATATAGCATAAATACGGACAGTTCTGTGGGCGGTGATTCCCAATAGCTTTATCCTACGCATTGCGGAAATTCATGTATTGGGCAAAAACTTTTGTAATTTCGAGGTTGCAACTTCTAAAAACGAGTTTACACCCCGGTCAATTTCCCAATATTCAAAAATAGTGGACGAAATTTTTTAGCGAGAGGTGCATATATGAACTTTCCCGTATTAAAGGGCGCAAGTTACGCGCTGGTGCAAGCGAACGACATGGTGCTTCATCAGGGAAGCACGCAAACCAGCGAAAGGTTAAACGCCCCCGACAGCGAATACTTGAAAACGCTCCCGCAAAGTTATCGCTCCTTTGAAGCGGCAGCGGCATACCCTCCCAACCAAGTGTATATTGGCAACCTGCCGCCCAAGGCGCTGGACACGTTGCCAAAGCCATGGCATGGGAACGCTCCCACAGGTGATATTACTGTATTGCGCACGGGGCGATACGGCGAAATTATGCCGCAGGAGGAATTTTTGGGGTTAATGAAGGCTGTAGATGTCTTCGATTTGGTGCTGCTGGAGGAAGGCTTTGTAAAAGGCGTAACAGAGAAGCTGCAAGCGCACCCCGTAGTTGGCGGCTGGAAATTCCTAGAGAAGTTGGGCAAAAACCCTGCTGATACAGCGGCGATACAGGAGCAGGTGGACAACCACGGCGCAGAGCCGATGTACCACGAAGGCGCGCTGGTGGGCTGTGTAAAAAAAGCCCACGCGTTTGACCCCGCACTCACCTCCCATGTAATGTTTGAAAACCTTGCGAGCAAGGCAAGTGCCGCCTTTGCGCTGGGCTTGCTTTTGCAAAAAACGGAGCTGGACCCGCTGGACATTGATTACATCATCGAATGCTCGGAGGAGGCGTGCGGCGACATGAATCAACGCGGCGGCGGTAACTTTGCCAAGGCGATTGGCGAGGTGTGCGGACTGGTGAACGCAACAGGGTCGGACACGCGGGGTTTTTGCGCCGCGCCCGTTCACGCATTGGTGGAGGCTGCGGCGCTGGTGCAAAGCGGCGTGTACAAAAATGTGGTAGTTGTCGCGGGCGGCGCAACGGCTAAGCTGGGCATGAATGCGAAAGACCATGTAAAAAAAGGGCTTCCCGTGCTGGAGGACGTGCTGGGCGCATTTGCCGCCGCAATTGGCGAGAATGACGGCGTTTCGCCCATTTTCCGTACCGATATTGTGGGGCGACATACGATTGGGAGCGGCGCAAGCCCACAAGCGGTAACGCAAGCCATCGTCGCCGACCCGCTGGACAGGGCGGGATTAAAAATTGCCGACATCGACACCTTTTCCGTAGAAATGCAGAACCCCGAAGTAACCGAACCTGCAGGCGCGGGCGACGTACCAAAGGCAAATTACAAGATGATAGCCGCCCTTGGCGTTATGCGCAAAGAATTTGAACGCACAGAACTAAACAACGTGGTGGAACGCATCGCAATGCCCGGCTTTGCACCCACGCAAGGGCATATCCCCTCGGGCGTGCCGTTCCTTGGGCATTGCAGGGATATGATGCTTGCGGGCGAGTTAAATCGCGTAATGATTGTAGGCAAGGGGAGCTTATTCCTCGGAAGGCTTACCAATTTATTTGACGGCGTTTCCTTTGTGCTTGAGGCGAATAAAGGGCTTTCCTCGCAGGGCGGTGCAGCTAATGGGGGCGCTCCCGACAGAAAAAAAATCCGTGTAGGGCTAACCCTCACCCAAAGCGAGCACGGTTTAATTGAAATGATAGAAGGCGCGGAACAGGTAGATAACCCCGATATTGAAGTGGTGCTTATCGGCTCTACACCCGAGCCCATTGAAGGCAAATACACCTGTGTTCCCGTAGATATAGGCGTAATTGACGAAAACGGCATAAAACCCACCGACGAAAAAAAGATACACGATGTAATGGACAAGATGCTTGCCAATGGCGAGTTAGACGCCGCCGTCACCATGCACTACAACTTCCCCATCGGTGTTTCCACGATTGGGCGCGTTAATACCCCTGCCTACGGGCGCAAGTCATTTATCGCAAGCACTACGGGTACGTCCGACACGCGGCGCGACGCCGCACTGCTTAAAAACGCGATTTCCGCCATTGCCGTTGCAAAAGCGTGCGGGAATACCGCCCCCCACGTAGGCGCGTTAAACATTGAAGGCGCAAATACGCTGGTACGTAATTTGCAAGCCCTTCGCGATAATGGGTATAAGGTCAATGTCGGTGAAAGCACCCGTGCCGACGGCGGCAATGTTCTGCGTGGCAATGACCTGTTGCAGGGGAGCGCTCCCATCATGGTGATGGACAGCCTAACGGGCAATGTAGTAATGAAAATGCTTTCATCCTTTACTACGGGCGGTGGGTATGAATCTGTTGGCGACGGCTACGGTCCGGGCGTTGGCGAAAACTTCGGCAAAATTGTATGCATCCTTTCCCGCGCGTCGGGTGCGCCTGTGGTTGCGGGGGCAATTCAATATGCCGCCGCGTGCGCTAAGGGCGGGCTGGTGAAAAAAGTACGCGAGGAATTTGCCGCCGCCCGTAAAGCAGGACTGGACGATATTCTGGCGAAAATTAACGCAAGCGGGAACGCTACCGCAAGTGAAAGCGGAAGCGCACCCGTTCCGCAATGCCCGCCCGAAAAAATTGCAACTACGGAAATTGCGGGGATAGAAATTCTCTCGCTGGACGATGCCGTGCATACCTTGTGGGCGGCAAATATTTACGCATCCAGCGGTATGGGCTGCACCGGACCTATTGTACTGGTAGCGGTAGAAGATGAAGCCCCCGCGCGGGCAAAACTGACGGAGGCAGGGTACCTGTAATATGTTGCAATTCTGCATTTCTCAAAACCCGGACGCGCCGCCCTTTGCGTTTAAAGCAACGGGCATTCGCGTTTTCAGCTTCGAAGAGGCGTTGTACCACGTGTACCATTATTGGCGCGAATCGGTAGACGATGTGCTGTCCGACAAGATGCTCACGTGGGTAACGGACCTTGGGTTAACCTACCTTGCAGCGCGTATGAAGGAGCTGGTAAAAATCGACTCCTTTGCCGACCGCATGGTGGGTTTCTTACGGTTGGTTGATTATTTTAACGCCGATGAAATAAATGGGCTTGTTGCCGACCTAAACCGTTGGGAGGCGCGGCGCGAATGGGAGCAATTAAAAGAACGGGGCGACTATTTCTTATCGCGGAACGAACCCGCAAAAGCACTGCCCCTGTACCGCCGCGCGTTGCAATTAGATGAAAATGTGCCCCTGTTAAATAACCTCGCTATCGCCTTTATGCGCATAGCCGATTATGGCGAAGCGGTGCGTTACTTAGCACGCGCACGCACGCTGGAGCCCGCAAATACAGCCCTTATTTTACATTATGCGGAGGCCGCAATACTGGACGCCCAATTCGACAAAGCCGATGCCGCACTGCGCAAAGCGCAAGAGGACCAAGCAACACAATCCGACATTCCTTACCTGCAGGGGCTAATGGCATTCGAGCAACAGGACTATCCTGTCGCGTTACAGTATTTTGAAGAAGCGAACGCCCTTGATGGGAGCGTTCCCATATATGTATATAAAATGGCAGACACCTATTTAAGAATGCGCCAATTTGAAAAAGCGCTGGAAATATTACAGCGCATTCTCAAACCGGACGAGGCATATTACACAAAACAAGCCGAAATTTATGCCGCATATGGGAACGTTCCCGCCGCGGTGCGCGCAATAAAACAAGCGATATCCGCGGGCGAATCGGCGATGCTTTGGGTGCGCTTGGCTTCCTACTACCGTCAAGATTACGACCTTGACCGCGCTAATGATGCCATTACCCGCGCACTGTCCCTGGACGCAGAAAATGACACCGCCCGCTTAGAAAATGCCCGCATAAAAAAAGGGCTGGGGCGCACACGCGAATACCAAGCGGGCTTAACCGATGTACTTAGGGGCTTTAAACAGCGATACCGAGAAGCGTAGGTCCACTACAGCGCTTGTAGTTTTATTGACCCCACCGCCGTGCTTGCCTTTAGCACAAACTGCGAATTTGGGTTGCCGGCAAGCTCGTTGGATAGCGAGCCGATGCTGGGCTTTTTTACGTTTAAGCGAATGTCTGCTTCGCGGGGCAAGACTATTTTTGCGCTGCCCGCAGCGGTGGCAACATCAATATCACCGGCTACGTCATGGGCAGTGAGTTTAATATTGCCCGCAGCCGTTGATATTTTTGTGTCGCCGCGCAAGCGGGTTATTTCCGCTTCAACATTGCCCGCGGCGGAATCGAGCTGCAGCATCCGCGTTTCCTCGCAGAAGCATTTTACATTGCCCGCGGCGGTGGAAAGGTCAATTTTTTCTCCGCGGTGGTTTTCCACGGTAACATTGCCCGCAGCGGCGGAAATATTGAGCCGCCCGTTCGTATCATTGGCAAAAACATTGCCCGTTGCGGTGGAAATCTTAATTTTCCCATTAAACTGCGCGGGAATGTACACCGTCGTATCCAGCGAAGTTCTAAAGGAAAATATTTCGAACTTAATCACGGAACCCACGCCTTGACGTATCATCAATGTGCCGTTTTCGTTTTCCACCACAAGGCTGTCGTAGCGCATACGCCCTTGAACGGTAACACGGCATTGCCCGTCGGCGGAAGGTAGTAAACGCACGTTACTGCGCGGCAAATTCACGGTAATATGCTCGATGGCTGTGAATACTTTGTCAATATTAATTTCGTGCCCGTTGGTGCGGCGACCGGAAAACGCTTGCCCCACATCGCCCAAAATTTGCCCAACGCTGTCCACAATCGAGTTTATCGCACCTTCGAAGCCGCTTTGCCGTTCCTGATATTCGCCACCGTATTCGCCGTATTCCTCCAACACCTGTTCGGCAATTGCAGACGGCTGCCCCAGCTTACGGCATACATCCTCTTCCGTTAAGCCTTGGCTTATCCCTTCCGAGAAATGCTCGCTAATGTCGGCGATAATTTCGTCGCACACATGGGGCGGAACTTGCGCAAGCGCGCGCTTTAATTCGTTAATAAATTCCTGCTTTTTCATAATCAATTCCCCTTTAAAATATTTTCGATGCCCTTGGCGATGCTTCGCCACTCTTCTTGCAAGGTGCTCAGCTTCTGTCGTCCGTAGTCCGTTATCCGATAGTACTTGCGCGGCGGTCCTCCGGTCGATTCTTGTAGGTACGTACTTACGCACCCGTCGTCTTTAATCCGCTTCAAAAGCGGGTAAATTGTGCCTTCCGAAATTTCAATTTCCTTAGAAATTGCACCCACCAGCTCAAAGCCGTACCTGTCTGCACGCGCAAGCATACTTAACACGCACAGCTCCAGCGTGCCCTTCTTCAATTGAATCGTCATATATCTGTCCCCCTTCCGTTGACGGGTACATATTATCACATGGTATAATTTAATGCAAGGTATTGTGGAAAAAATTTTTAAGGTCGGTAGTTAATAAGGTAATAGATGACAATTGGGTTGAATGGCGTAGAGGGTATGTAAAAGCCACCTCATGGGGATGTGGCGGTGGGTTACCTTTCTTCATGGTGCTACGCAGGCTATAACTTGAAAAACTAAAGCACATGTATCTTTTGGTCGATAAGCCTTAAGAACAGAGGAGACAACGGATTGAATCCTAAAACCGGCATGGATGCTCCCATATATTTGCCTGCAAAGGTGATGTATGAGGAGTTTTTTATTACCTAAGGAGGAAAACAATGATTAGCGCAACTACAATTTGGGGCAATTTCACCACAAGAAACTACCGCATTGAAAAACCAACCGCTCCATCTTTACAACGGGAAAAATTTATTACCGCAAGACAAATTCCGCCTAATGCACCCGCAACGCAAGCCAACCGTTCAATCCATCCCTTGCAACAAAACACACGGATAGACAGTTACAACATCCCGGTTGAAACACCGCCAAATAAACCTTGGTACGCGTGGTTGGAAACCTTGCGTCCCGAAGTACGGGATTTAATTTATTCCCATCCCGATGATTTTTTACGGACGCAATTAGCAAACCTTTCGGAGGAAGGGCGGGCGCAAATGGTAGCCCAAGTCGAAGATTTTATTGTTTTTGAAGCAAAAATGTTGCCCATCCATGAAAGATTAACCGCGCTGGCCGAAAGTATGGGGATGGAGTTGGCGCTCTTTAGTGTGGACTTTGAACCACCTCAACTAATTCTTGCCGCGTTTCGTTGTCCCAATGGCGGTGAAGATAAATTTGTATCCATTTTGGCAGACGGTACGAAGCTGTTTACCAATCTGCCCCCGGGGTTTGCGGACAAGCACGGTAATAATTTTATGAATGAAATTATTAACGACTTGTTGCAACAGCGAGAGGGAATCAATCAATCCTTTTCACCCAATACCCGATTACGGGAATTTTTTGAACAACGGTTCGCAACGGCTTTCCCTGAACACGAGCAAGGCATACTCTAATAAAAATGAAGGGGGTTTATGTCATGAACATAACCTTAAACAACACCAGTCACCAAGTCAACGCGAGTGTAGGCAAAAATGGCGTATTAAAGTTTAGCTTGGGTGATTCTGAAAAAATGTCGTTTTCCGAATTGCAAAAAACTATGAACGCAAAAGCCGTAAACAACGAAGAACGAGCAGCCGTTGCAAATTTCATGCAATTTTCCGATGAAACTATTTTACAAGGTCAAGCCAGAATGGCAAAGTCAAGTCTTTTCAATCAAAAATGGGCGCTTGCAAGCGCAGGTGATTTTAATGCCCGCGATGACATCATCGCCTTGTTTGAAAGGTTTGGGCTTTCCCGATTTTTAACCCGCAATATGAACGATGGCAACAACTTTGTCACAAATTTAGTTTCAATGAACCATCGTGAACGCGAGGCATTTTTGCGGCTGGAAGCGTATGTCTTGGGCGGCAATAGGATTTAATATAGCATTCCTATTGTGGAAAAATTTTTAAGGTCAAAAGATTAAATGCAAAACCTTGGGGTGTTGCCCTAAACCCGCGAACTTTCTGAAAACTTAACCGCATGGATGAGGGGAAGGACACTTTTCCCAAGCTATATTTTGTGCTAATCGCCGCAGGCGGTGACGAAACCGCCAATCTTGAAGCTGTCACCAAAGAATTTGAACAGGAATTTTCCCTAACTTTCGACATAAAACTGCTCCTACATTCGGCTACGATAAGTCGGCAGCGTAAAACCGCGCAGTTCCTCGCACCCCGTCCTCAAACCATTCCATGTATCGAGAAAGGATTGTTTTTTACCAAGCAAACCATTTATAATAGCAATAAACAAAGGACGGCAATGTATGGCGCGTGAGTTCGTTATGACCCCCACTTTTGACAAATTATGGGGTGCGTTAAAACTGAATGACGATGATTTACGGGAATTACAAACGCAAATGCTCAATAATCCCTATCTGGGGGATGTAATAACGGAAACGAGCGGGGCAAGAAAATACCGCTTCGCATTACCCGGCACAGGCAAAAGTGGGGGTTTGCGCGTTATATATTTTGACGTTGCACATGTACAAATGACATTTTTATTATTATGCTATCCCAAAAGCAAGCAAGATAATTTAACCGCCGAGCAAAAAAAGCAAATCAGACGGGCAGTAGAAGCCATAAAAGGAGCGTTATGATTATGGAAAATGAACTATTTGACGATTTAATGCAGTCACTTGATGAGGCATTGGCATATACACAGGGCGATAAAACAAAAGGGCGTTCGCAATTTGTTTCCGTATCGGATAACGAGTTAGCTCAACGCCAATTGTTATGGCAAAAAATTGACCGCCTTCCCAAAGCACGGTTACAATTGGTGGATAGGTACGTCGATACCTTGATTGAGGCATAAAGTTTATACCACAGAATCATTAAACGATATAAAATGCCCCTGCGCTTTACCGCAAGGGCATTAAATTGGCTTATTTTCGAAAACGCGGCTTTGTGGTGGTTGTCACATCTCACCGTAAGTGGGTTGCATTCTTTAAAAAAAGTTCGAAAAAACTTTGATGTTGAGTTTGGTTTGTTATTTATTCTCAAAAATCCTACCCCGCCGACATTCGCACCTTACAGCGCCCCGTCGCTTCTAAAACTCTCCGACCGTACAACCGCGGCAAGGAAGGTGAGCGCAAGCCCCTGCCCCCAGCCCTGTATCCAATCGCGACTAATGTTTCGGTAATCTTCGCGCTCCTTCATTACAGCCGTACCGCCCGAAACATTGAGTACGCGCCCGTCGGGGGCAATATTTTTGAGTACGCCCTCCAGCGCGCGCTGTACATATTTGCGGTGAAGGGGGTTTCCCCGCGCCGCCATTGCAGCGGCAATGCCCGCGGAAGCGGAAAGCTCCTCGTAGGATTCGGGGTCGTCTAAGAGGGTGCGCCATAAGCCGTCGGGGGTCTGGAGTAATTTAATGGCGGAAAGCTGCTCATTCACCGAGCCTGCTACGTCCATAAATTTGGGGTACAGGTAAGCCTCGGGCAGGTAATGCCCAACTTGACTCATAGTGTACGCCGCCCACGCATTCGCCCGTGCCCAGAAAAAGCCCGACATGTGGCTCTTGTTAATGTGTTCGTAGCCGTGGTACCACAGCCCCGTTTCGGGGTCCTGCAGAAACTTGATGTGCCAATAATATTGGTTAAGCGCGTCGTTGATTAGGGCTTCGTCATTGCGTTTTACGCCAAGGCGCAGCATAAAAAATGCCGCCATAAACAGCGTATCCGCCCACGCCTGTTCGGGGAAGTCATTTTTTGCGCTAACGGTGTGCTGTAATACATTGTCCGCAAAGCGCAGGGCATGGTTACGCAGGTAATCAAGCTTGCTTAGGGCAATGTCCATGTAAGCTTCGTCGCCCGTAACTTCGTGCAAGGTGAGCATTGCGTGCCCCATAGCACAGGTGTTTACCGTCCATACCTTGGGCAAGCCAAGGTCGCGGTATTCGTCAATACGGGCTTTAAGCAGGTCGATATACTCCTTATTTTGCGTGGCGGCATAAGCTTCGCAAATGCCGAAATAGGCGACACCGCAAGGCCAGTCCCAAGTCAAATCCATGCGCATGGTGCGCTTTACTACGCGGTCAATTACATCATGCAGGTTGCTCATAGCGGCATCTCCTTCATTTCAAACGGGGCGAGAGTGGCGGCATAATTCTTGCCCTGCCACGGCACCGATGTGATTTGCGTTTTGTTGCTGTTATTTATGAGTATCATTTTTTTCGGGAATACGGCGCATTCCACGGCGTTGGTATCGGTTACGCCGTCGGCTTGCACATCGCCCGTTGCGGCGAAAAGTAAAATATTAAGCATTTCCCGCGCTTCCAGCGGGTCAAAGCAATAAAATTCGGTCAAATACATGCCCGCGCCCTTGCCGAAGGGATTATACACAGCGGTGATACTGCCGTCCTGCTCCTTGATAACCCGCGCCTTGCCGTCGGTAAGGTATACGCCATCGTGCCACAGGGGGTAAGCATTGTCCAGCCACAGACCCTGCGGTTCGTCGGCGGTGAACTGCCATTTACCGTGACAGGTACGCTCCCCGTTGTCGATATCCACCCCAAGCACATGCGCCATGCGCAAATACGTATTGTAGCCCGCAACGGCAGAAGGCTCGCCAATGCCAATAAATTTACCGCCCTCGTGTACCCAGCGGGTTAGCCCTTCGATAATGTCCGCATCCTTCCAATAATCGCCGCCGCTCCAAGCGCTGCCCGCCTCGCCTGCGTTGATAATAATGTCAATGTCGGCGGGAATGCCGTTTTTCACATCTTCGAAGGAAATAAATTGCACATCAATCGGCAAGCCCGAGAGCGCTTCCAGCACATGAATTAAAATGTGCGAATCCGTTTCATGAAAATGCCCCGAAAGCGTCCACGAACGCAGTTTGCCCCACGCGTGTAAAATAGCGACCTTCGGCGCAAGCAGCGCAGGCGCGCCTGTATCGTGCAGGGCGTTAATTCGCTCAAATTCGGGCAAAATTTTGCGCTCCATTACTTCAATAAAATCGGGAAAATCCTGCGTTAGGCTCAAATAACCGCCCAGCCCGCTCCGCGCAATTTTCTTACGCAGCAACGCGCGGCGCACCTGTATCCAGTAGCGAATCGCGTCCTTGTCGGGTTCGCCGCCTTCCGAAAAAGTGGGAAGCCCGCCCAGCCCAACAGGGAATAAATAGGGGTGGAATCGAATTTCATGCACATTGGCGGGTACATCGGCGCACAGGCGAATTTCGTAACCCGAGAACACGCACTTGATAATCCCGTCGAAGCCCATTTCCTCAAATTTACCGCTGTACGGCTCCATGCCCACCCAGCTATCATCGTAGAAAACATATGCCTTTTTGCCCGCCGCGTGGATAATGTCCACCAATTCCCGCGTGGCGCGGCGCACGTAACGACCGATAAAGTCCATCCAGTCGCGCTTCTTCTGTGTGGGCACGCGGTGCGTTGCAAAATATTTCCCCTGCCGTACAAAGTCCTCGGCGGTTAAGTTATAACTGTATTCTTTGGCAAAATCGTCCAATGCTTCGGGGCAAACCGTAAAATCATAACTCGCCCAGTCGGTAAACAGATGCCTGTTACGCTTATCGCTGCCCCAAATCCACGCAAAATTGTAAAACAACGCCGTAAACCGCACAACATTACTGTGCGGGTGGTCTTTACACCACTGCACAAACCAATCCTTTAAGTATTCCTGCGCGCCTTGTGCGTAGGGATTTAACTGCATCAGTTTCTCTTTATCCCAATTATTGGTCGTATGGTTGTACATGGAAATTTCTTCCCAGTCGCGCCACGCGAGGAAGCTTACCGTATATTGCCGAAACGGCGTTGCTTGTATCGTCACTACGCCATTCTCATACGCCCAGCGCTCACACGGAAGCAGTTCATCTGCCGTGCGGTCGTATACCTGCCAATATTTCATAGCCAATTCTGTATCATTCACGCTTAACTGCTCCGCAAAAAAGTCCGCAATAAGCGTAATTTCCAACGTTTCCCCTATTGCCGTTTGCGGCGACGTACTAAGAAACGTTTGCTGCCGCGCGTGCATATTTTCCCTAATCCACGGGTTATGCTCTCTAATCGGGCATATCGTAGAATAAATTTCATACCCCGCTGCCAAAATCTCCTCCGACAGCTTTGTCCCGTCCGAGTCGCGGATAACGTCCGCTCCCCAACGCTGCGCAAGCTCCAGCGTCAACTTCTCATATCCAGCTTCGCCGGGCAAGGTGAATTTGCGTTTCATGTGTGTCCTCCTTTAAAAGTCAAAAAGATTATGTTGCTAAGGCAAAACCGTGGGGCTGTTGTTATTTTACCTCAAAATTTGAAGTCCGCATACGCGGACTTCAAATTTTATTCGCAATAAAGCACTAGTCTACATTAAAGCTTTAATCTTTCATCCCTTCAACCCCGTTGTCGAAATGCCTTCTACCAAATATCTTTGAAAAAAGATAAAAATCAGCACCGCGGGCATTAGCGACAGCACGCTCATGGCAAAGAAGGCGCCCCAATCGGTTACCGTGGTTGGGTCGGCGAATACGCGCAAAGCCAGCGTTACGGGGAACTGCTGCGGCCTGCCCTGTACGTATAACAATGGACCCATAAAATCGTCCCAGCGCCAAATGAAGGAGAACAGACCCGCGGTTACTAAAACGGGTACGGACAAGGGCATGATAATGCGCGTGTAAATCCCGTAAAAGGAGCAGCCGTCAATCTTTGCAGATTCGTCTAATTCGTGGGGGATAGCGTTCATAAAGTTGGTCATAAGGAAGATGAAAAACGCACCGCCAAAAAACGCGGGTATAATTAACGGACGGTACGAACCCACCCACCCAAGGGTGTGGAACCACAGGTATTGCGGCACCATAAGGATTTGTGCGGGCAGTAATAACGTTCCCAGCATAATGGCGAACAGGATTTTTCGCCCCGGGTACGTACCGCGCGAGAAGCTGTACGCAATCACCGAAGAAGAAAGCACCGTCCCCACCGTTGCCCAGCCCGCGTACATAAAGGAGTTACGGAAAAACCGCGTAAACGTCCAGCGTCCCAGCCCAGCCCAGCCCGCCGGGTAGTTTGCAAGCCCTATTTCATAGGGGAACAAGCCCGCACGGTGGAAAATGTTTGGGCTAATTTCAAAGGAACTCATTAGCATCCATAGCAGGGGGTAAATCATAATAAAGCCAATGCCCAGCACAATAATGTGCTTCACAATGCCCCACATTTGCTTTTGCGTTTTCATTTACGAGAACCCCCCGTCGTATACCCAAAATCTTCGCGTGCCAAACAAAATACCCGTCGTTACCGCAAGCACGGAAAGCATAAACCACGCAAGCGCACTGGCGTATCCTGCATTCCCCCACGAAAACGTGTGGTTATACATATACAGCGCAAAGAAATTGGTGCTGTTAAACGGTCCGCCCTGCGAAATAAGGAACGCCGAGTTAAACGTTAAAAAGCCCGCAATCGTTTGCATCATCAAGTTAAAGAAAATCGTGGGCGTAATTAACGGCAAAGTCAATTTAAAAAACTGCCGTACCTTGCTTGCACCGTCAATACTCGCCGCTTCGTAATATGTGGTAGGGATTTGTTTAAGGCTCGCTAAGAAAATGAGCATCGCCGAGCCAAATTGCCATATCGCCAGCAAAATAAGTACCCATATCGCAGTACGCGAATCGCCAAGCCATGCAAAGTTACGGTTTAACCCAAACACGTCCAAAATCGAGTTAAACGTACCCGTGGCAAAGAACATGCGCCGCCACAAAATCGCCACCGCAACACTGCCGCCCAGCATACTGGGCAGGTAATACATTGCCCTGTAAATGCCCATCATTTTTGTAGATTTAAAAAGCAGCATTGCCACCGCCAACGCCATAATTAACCGCAACGGTACCGATGCAAATACAAAATAAAACGTGGCAAACAGCGACTCGCGAAGCCGTTCGTCCGTTAGCATTCTTCGATAATTTTCCAGCCCAATCCATTCAGGGGGGCGCAAAATATTAAACCGCGTAAAAGAATAATACGCGCTGAGCAGCATCGGGACGATGGTAAATGACAAAAATCCGATAATAAACGGCAGGGCAAACACGACCCCCGCTACATTGTCTTTCAACAAAAATTTTCTCATGTGCTTATCCCCTTTGTGGGAAAGATGGAAAGATTAAAGGATTAAAAGATGAAAACTGTGGGCGCTGCCCGCTTTTTGAAAAAAGCGGGGCAAAAACTTTATAAGGAAGCCCGCGTACGCGGGCTTCCAAGCTTTGGGTCAAATGATGTTTTTTAACTACCGTACCGTCGCGTTACCAAAGTCAAAAATCATTTGTGCGGCGGCGGCGGGGGTAAGTTCACCTGCGGCTACAAGGTCGGTAAGGCGTTGTAATTCGCCGGCTGTACCTACTACTTCTGCGGCACCTTCGGGGCGACCGGCAAAGAAGGGGCTGGAGTTGCCCGCGTTTGTCCATGAAACAAATTCAGCTTGACGCGCAGCAGGCGGGGTTAGCAAGGGTTGGATAGCGGTCGCAATAACAGGGTTAATTGCTACGCCACGATCACCAAGCATAATGCTGTACGCTTCTACAGAGTTGATGAACCAGCTCACAAATTCTGCGGCGGCATCTAAATCATCTGCTTGTGTCGTAATAGCAAGGAACATGGAAGAACGACCAAAGCTGGCTTGCTGTGGATTGTTGGAAGGGAAGCTGGTCATACCAATTTCCATCCAATCGGGGGCATCGTTCATCGCATTGGTAAGCATGTTAGACCATACCGGATTGTTCCAATGACGCATGTTGGCGAATTCGGGTTCGTCCCCGGGGGGGTACCACATGGGTTCCATTTCCGCACCGTCACGCCCTGCTAAATGCTCGGGGCGAATGTGCCAGCCTTCTGCAATGCCTGTAGCAATTACTTGGAAAAATTCTTCATACATTGCCGGTGTGCCGCCCATGCGGGGCGTTGGACCGCTAAAATCGAACAGGTTAGCCCCTTGCGCACGCAGGTGAATTTCCAATTGAATGGAAGGGTCTGCGCCAATCCAGTTGGTACGTACACCACTACGGGCATAAATTTCACGCCCTAAGTCCATGAACTGGGCC
Organism: Defluviitaleaceae bacterium; assembly: GCA_009786535.1. GTDB lineage: Bacteria > Bacillota > Clostridia > Lachnospirales > WQUN01 > WQRX01. Next base: position 30,624 of record WQRX01000038.1, read on the forward strand.
AAGGTAAGATTACGGGGGGCTTCCAAACCCAGCTCCCTAAGTAGGGTCGCGTTGTAGGTCATTGCGGTTACGTTCATACCCGTTGGGATAGCGTAAATGCCGTTGCTGCCCGGTACCATGCCCGCATCTAATGCGGATTGGGGAATGTTGCGTGCATCGATACGCCCATCAGCGATTAAGGGGCGCAGGTCTTGCAATAAGCCCGCAGCTACGAACTCAATCATACGGGCTACGTCTTGTTGCATAACGCAAGGCAGGTCGCCCGCGAGGGAGCGGGTTAGCATCATGTCCCAATAATCGCCCCATGAAGCGATTACAGGCTCGATGTACACTACGGTGTCGCTTTGCTCTACAAATAGGTCAATAATTTCTTGTGTTTGTGCGGCACGACCGTCGCCGCCCCACCAGCCGAAAACGAGTTCGCTTTCGTCGTTGCCGCCGCAAGCTGTCATTGCAAATAATGCGAATGCCATTACCGCAGCTAAGCAAAATGTAATGCTTTTTTTCATTTTTTGTTGCTCCCTTCAGGAATGTTCACAGATTCATGCACGCAAAATGCGTCATGTTTGTGCATTTTTTATTATAGTATATGAATTTTGGGCTTGTCAATATAACTTATTTGTGTACTATATAAAAGGTAGCAAATTTGAATTGAGGAGAACCCTAATGAAAAAAATCGTATTGCTTGTGTTTTTGCTTATGCTTGCGCTCGCGTTTACCGCGTGCGGGGGTAACGGCGAGGAAGCCGAACCCGACCCAACCCCTGCGGCAACGCCCGCACCTACGCCTTCCCCCACCCCTACCCCAACGCCGCAACCCACGCCAACCCCTGCACCGGTTGTAGATATTCCCGAAGAACCCGTTGAAACCGTATTGTATGCCCTGGAAGGCGACACCGTTGTGCAAGGCTTGCCACAGGGTACGGCAGGCTCCGGGCATGAGGTATTTGCGAGTACGCCAAATTTAATGCAGTCGGGTAGCCCCGTGTTTACAATTGTGGAACATCCCTCGGGGGAAGGAAATTCGATTCACCTTTCCGAGCGTAACCAGAATTTTTATGCACTGGATATCTACTTCCCGCCGTTGAATTTAAGCTTTGGCGCAACCTATGTTTTCCGCGCTACGGGGCGTGCGCCGGCGGAAACGGGAATGCAGCTGGGGCGTACCGATGCACCGTGGAGTGCGTATACAACCACCGTTACCCCCGCAAGCGGCGAATGGCGGCTGGAGCATACCTTGGCCGCTAACGAGTTGCTGGAGCATTTCTTAGAAAACCAGCGCGGCGTGCGCATTATGACCGGCAACGCCCCAAATGCGGAATTTTACGTGGACAGCATTGAAGTGATACGCATTGGCGAGCGGGGCGAGGACGCGGCAATTATCCCCGAATGGGATTTGCAGCTCGCGTCCCTTGCACAAGCCTTTGAGCAACATTTCCTGTTGGGTAATATTTGGAATACTGCGGCGCGGATGGATTCGTTTAACACGACGGAAGCATTCTTCCACCACTTTAACGCCGTAACAGCGGAAAACAACCACAAGGTAGACCAAATTGCCCCCAATCCCAATACGTGGAACTTCGCCACCGCCGACCTTATCGTAGACTGGGCAGAAGACAACGACCTCGCCATGATAGGGCATACCTTAGTATGGCATAGCCAATCCCCGCCGTGGCTCACCACCGTAGCGGGCAGTGACGAACCCCTAACCCGCGCCCAAGCCATAGAAAATATGCACAATTATATCCGCACCGTAGCGGGGCGTTATGCAGGGCGCATGTTTGCGTGGGACGTAGTAAACGAAGCCGTTTGGGGCGTAAACCAAAATACATGGGATGCAGACCCCAACTGGCGCAACCATATGCGCAGTGCAGGGCGCGGGCTTACCACGCACAACCAATCCCAGTGGTATAACGCCTTTGCTAATGGTGCAACGGGGGACGAATGCGGGTCGGACTATATCTTCTACGCATTCCGTTTTGCGCGTATCTATGACCCCTTCGCCATTTTGTATTACAACGATTATAACGACCACGTACCCGGCAAGCGGGACGCCATTGCCCAAATGGTTATACAAATTAACGAACGCTGGACGCAAGACCCCCTATACGACGGGCGGTTGCTTATCGAAGGCATTGGAATGCAAGCCCACTACTATATCTCGGGCTGGATGAGTGAACCCCACCACGTACGCACCGCCATTGAGCTGTATATCACAACGGGCGCACGTTTAAGCATTACAGAATGGGACATTACCATTGCGGGCAGTCGTGACAACCCCATTACACCCACGGATATTCAATTGGAACGCCAAGCCGACCGCTTTGGCTTGCTTATGTCATGGTATTTGGAATTTTCGGACTATATTGAACGGGTATCCCTATGGGGCATGGCAGACCATTGGAGCTGGCGTTCGTTTTCCGCGCCTCTGTTATTTGACGAGAACTTCCAACCCAAGCCCGCGTTTTTCGCCTTGCACGAAGCGCTGGAAAACGCCGCCCCCCCTAATGTTTCCTCCCTCATTATCGCAACAGAAGCATTGCCCGCCGCCACACGCGACCAGTGGTATGCCTACCAGTTTACGGCCTTTGCGTTGGATGTATACGAACAAACGGGGCGGCACAACAATTTCGTGCCTAAAACATGGCACGTAATGCAAGGCGCGTTACCCGAAGGCTTGCGCCTTAACGCCCGCACAGGGGTAATCCACGGCACGCCTACGGAAGCGGGGACATTTACCTTCTGGGTTGCCGTAAACCATGGGGCAGGGGGCACGGCAGAGGAATTTACCCTTACGGTGCGGTAATTATACTATTACGGCATTAGCCCGCGGGGAATATCCATATGCAAGTAGGTTTCGGGCACAACGCCTGAGATAACCGTGTCTACCAGCGATATATGGCGGTCAACCGTTACTTCAAAGGAATGGACGGGGTTAATAATCCGCACCACGGCCTCCACCGTAAGCCAAACGGAAAAATGAACCTGATTGATGCCCACGCTTACAAACCGCGAGTCGTAACTTACCAGTGCGTTCCCGATAGGCGCCATGGTAAAACGAAACTGCGGACCCATTTGCGCCAGCGTATCCAGCCCCAGTGCCATGCCCAGCGGTACGGAAATGACCTCGGGCTCCATGTTGTTTAGCCGTTCGGAAATGCGCTTGGCGGCAAGGTTGCACAAATCATTGACCAGCACCGTGTTTACGCTCAGCACAGGCGCACCCGGCACTACGTCGTGCCGTTGGTGGTAAAAATCGGAGGCAATGATACGTTGCTCGCGCACAATTTCCTGTATTACAGCGTTAATTACGTTATTAATTTCTGCCTGCATACGTAAATCTTCCGCTTCCAGCACAAGCGGAACTACGATGCGGTCAAACCGATAAAAGCTATAGGCAAACACGCCAAGCACGAGTAATAGCATGGCAAGTGCGATATATATTTTGGGTATTCGTAATTTCATACGCTTACGAGGCAAGCGAAGTTTCACCCGCCACGGAACACGCCGCCGCCTGCGCAACTGTATTAGTCGCATAATACAGTCCCCCCTTGTTGATAACCTATGCCATGTATATGCGTAAGGGGGCTTGGGGCAGTATTTTAAAGGAGAGATTATATGCAAAACTTCATTTTTCACGCGCCTACGGAAATTATTTTTGGGCGTGGCGCGGAAGAAAATGCCGCATCACTGGTAAAAAAATATAATGGAAGCCGCGTACTCATCGTTTACGGCGAAGGCAGTATTGTGCGCTCGGGCTTGCTGGATAAAGTCGCTTCCCAGCTTACGGACGCGGGCTTGTCCGTAGAAAAACACGGCGGCGCAATGCCCAACCCGCATTTATCCTTTGTGCAAGAGGGGATTAAAAAAGCGATGGCACACAGCGCGGACTTTCTGCTTGCCATCGGCGGGGGGAGTGCCATCGACGCGGCAAAAGCTATTGCCCACGGCACAGCCAACCCCGACACCGATGTATGGAAATTTTGGACGCGCGAAGTCGCTTTGGAAAAATCCCTGCCCGTTGGCGTGGTGCTTACCCTATCCGCCGCGGGTAGCGAAACCAGCGCTTCTGCCGTTATCACCAACACAGAAGCGGGGCTAAAACGCGGGCTGGGCACAGACTTTAACCGCCCGCGCTTCGCGGTAATGAACCCCGAACTCACCTTCACCATTCCCCGCTATCCGCTGGCTTGCGGCATTGCGGATATTCTCATGCACACCCTCGACCGCTATTTTACGTTGGAAACCCGCGACAATACTTTGCCAAACCAAACTACCGACGCCCTCGCCGAGGCGCTGATGCGTACCGTTATCGCCAATGCGCCCCGCGTGCTTGCCAACCCCGCCGACTACGAAGCCCAGAGCGAACTCATGTGGTGCGGAAGCCTGTCCCACAACGGGATTATGGGGCTTGGGCGTACCATGGATTTTTCGGTACACCAGCTGGGACACGAGCTAAGCGGCCGCTTTGACGTAGCCCACGGCGCAAGCCTAACCACCATGTGGGGTGCATGGGCGTGGCACGTGCAAAAAACACACCCCGCCCGCTTCGCCCAATATGGTGTAAATGTGTGGGGCATAAACCCGTTAAACGCAGAAAGCTCTGCCATCGAAAAGACGGTAAAATTCTTCCGCTCCATCGAAATGCCTACCAACTTCACCGAACTGGGCATAGGCATACAACCCCCCGACATCCTAGACGCCCTGGCAGAAAGCTGTACCTTCTTCGGCAAACGCGAGGTAGGGTGTTTTAAGCCATTGAATAAAGCGGATATACTGGCGATTTATACGGCGGCTAATATTTAGAATTGCTTCACAAGTTGTGCAAATATTTTTTATATTTTTGGAGGCGTGTAAAATGTTCCGCATGGGAGTCATTGAAGAAAGTTTAGAAAACGCCGGTGTATTAGATACATTAAAGCCATTCTTTTACAGTCAAAGACTTGAAGAAGTTTTAGACGATGAATTTCCCCTTTGGCATACAAATGAATATCATGTACCCGATGAAAATATTAACGACTTAATTTCTATTTTAGAGCAACAGGTTAAACTTACATGGTATGTTCATGCCTTTAATGATGAAAAATTGATTGTCATTTTCCGTGGCAAATCATTCCATATTTCACCCCATAGAGATGATACATGGAATGCTATGATTGAATATGGCGATACGGTAAAGGTGGAAAGACGCTATAGTGAGAGCATCCCGTTAAGCGTTTGAGATTGCATACCAACTGATTACAGTGTTCAATAACAGTTTTTTGTCGAAATTTTTTTCAAAAAAGTTCGTGGGGCGTGGGGNAAAGCC
>WQRX01000039.1 GCA_009786535.1 Defluviitaleaceae bacterium
ATTAACAAAAACCGTTTAAAACAAAGGGTTTTCGGGATATAAAAGGATTGAATGTCAAGCGATTTATTACTGTTGAGCAATTCAAATCCTCTCATCTCCGTAGTAGTTATTATGAACGCCCTTGCAAAAGCGCAGGGGCGTTAGAGTAGTTGTGGCGTACAAAAAGGGAGGCACACACATGTTATTTTCAACGTATATGGAATTTTTGGAAGGCACAGACCGCGAGGAAGAATTTTTCGCATCCCTTGCCGAGTTAAAAGACGGCTTTGCAGAGGCTTCTGCCCATGTGGATTTAACCACGTTGCCCTTCGTTGGGCGCATGTTTGCGGGCTTACTTTCTTTGGCGGAGGCGGAGAGTATTGCCGCCTTCAAGCAGACCTCGCATTACGAGTATTTTAAGGATTGGAACGTGAAAGTAAATGGCGGCGCAGGCGTAGTAGGAATGCCCGGCTTCACCATGTGGCCCAGCGACGAGACCATGCGCTATTTCACAAAAATAGTCATGACCGTAATGGGTATTATTGCCGCACTTTTGGTAATACGCATGATAAGAAAGTGGTGTAAGGGGTAGCGAGCCATGGTTTTTAGCGTAGCGGGCTTTAACAACGAGGCGAAAAAAGGCAAAGCCGCCGCCCACAATTACTGCCGTGTATGGCAGACAGAGCTAACAAAAACGGGTGCGGCAATAGTGGTAGAGCTTACTAAGAAGACGATAAGCCAAGCGGCTTATAACCTAAAACGCGCCGACTTGAATAAGCAGACAGAAGACTTAAATAAGTGCATAAAACTCGTGAATACGATGTAGCGAAACTGGGGGCTGTTCAAAATGAACAGCCCCCTTCGCGTTATTTCGTTTTATCAACGGAACTCCGCGGCTCAAATTCATCAGTATGCGCCCAAAACAGTTCAGCCAAACAAGTAGCATCATTTTCCGCTGTGAGCCTATAAATCATAATAAGACAACCCGTGAAGAAAACACCTGTTTTGCAAGAAGTCCATTATCCGTGTCAACTGCGCCTGTGATGTGGATGGTACTTTCTGATTTAGTGGCAACTATATTTATTTCATCACCCAACCGTGTTTCGGCGAGGTAATTGATGTGGAGTTGTTTCCACGGGGCTTCGCGGTTGGGCGCGTGGGCAGCATTATTAATCATATCACCATAGATTGCATTATTGGTGTGGGCGTTGGTGTCGATATCGGCGAAGCGTATAATATGCGTGTGCGAAGAAAATGGGCGTGCATCGGCGAGGGGTTCAATTTTTTGGGGCGCGAACAACACGCCTTCGTCGCCGATGCCAACAAGGGTAACGGGCAACGCAGACGGACGCAGAATTTTCCGCTCGTTAATATCAAAAAGCAACCATAGGCTTGCCCATTCGATGAGTTTGTTTCCCGCTGTGTCCAGCATTTCACCTTTGCGGATAAACGTACCCCGTTCCAGTGCCGCTGGCCATGTGCGAATCCGCACTTCTTCGCCATAAGCGGGCAAGCGCGTAGCATCCGCGCTAAATCGTTGCAAAACAAAACTCATGCCGAGGGGCGAAAGCTGCGTAAAGCCAACCCCCAACACACCGGCATTAATATCCGCCGCATTATGAACCATGCGCAAAAACGCCGAGAATTTTAGCACACCATTCCCATCCAAATCATAATACGTAATCCGCTCCCGTTCATCATACATCGTAATCACCCCTTATATGAACTCTTTAGCCCCACCGTTCGGTTAAATGCCATTTTCCCGCCCGCTTCGGTGGCTTTTGCATCTAAACAGAAATAACCCTGCCGCATAAATTGGAAGCGTTCGTTTTCCTTCGCGCCGGCAAGGGAAGGCTCGGCAAGGGCGCCGTCCATAATGGTGAGCGAGTTGGGGTTAAAAGCTACGCCGCCTTCTGCATTTGGGTCGTCCAGCACCAGCGTTTCGTATAAACGGGCGGTGACGGGGCAGGCGTATTCCGCGCTCACCCAGTGCAAAATGCCCTTCACCTTGCGCGTTTCGCCCATTCCGCTTTTGGTATTGGGGTCATAGGTACAGCGGATAGCGGTGATATTGCCGCTGCCGTCTTTTTCCACACCCGTACAAAGGATAAGGTACGCGCCTTTTAAGCGCACTTCTTTATCGGGCGCTAAACGGAAGAATTTTTTTTCGGGTTCTTCCATAAAGTCACTGCGCTCGATGAAAATTTCCCGCGTAAAGGGAACTTTTCGGCTGCCTGCGGCGGGGTCGTCAATATTGTACGGTATGTCCAGCATCTCTGTTTCGCCTTCCGGGAAGTTTTCGATTATCACCTTCACGGGGTCCAGTACCGCCATTACCAAGCGCGCCTCATTTTTTAAATGCTCGCGCACAAAATGCTCAAGCATGGCAAAATCTACGGTGCTTTGTGCCTTTGCCACCCCTGTTTGCCCCAAAAATTCCCGTATGGCCGCGGCGGGGTAGCCGCGGCGGCGCATTCCGCTAATGGTTACCAGACGGGGGTCGTCCCAGCCGTCAATTTTTCCTTCCGCCACCAGCTTGCGGATATGCCGTTTGCCCATCACCGTATTGGTAACGGCAAGGGAGGCAAACTCGATTTGCCGTGGCTTTACGGGGAAGCAGTCTAAATTATTTACATACCATTCGTAGATGGGGCGGTGGTCCTCAAATTCTACGTTGCACAGGGAGTGGGTAATGCCTTCGATGGCGTCCTCCAGCGGATGCGCAAAGTCGTACATGGGGTAAATGCACCACGCGTCCCCCGTATTGGAGTGGGTTTTGTGGGCGATACGATAAATAATGGGGTCGCGCATATTTAAGTTGGATGAAGCCATGTCAATTTTTGCGCGGAGTGTTTTTTCACCGTCCTTAAACTCCCCTGCTTTCATACGGGCAAACAAGTCCAAGTTCTCCTCAACCGTGCGTCCGCGGAAGGGGCTCTCCGTGCCTGCCTTATCTACACTGCCAAAGGTGGCGCGTACTTCTTCCGCGCTTAAATCGCACACAAAGGCAACACCTTGCTTAATCAGCGACACCGCGCATTCATAAAATTTGTCAAAATAATTGGATGCAAGCCGAACCTCACCGTCCCATTCGTACCCCAGCCAGCGAATTTCGTCTTGAATGGCGTTTACATACGCAGCTTCTTCCTTCACGGGGTTTGTGTCGTCCATGCGCAACTTGCACGTTCCGCCGTAAATCTTAGCAAGCTCAAAGTTGATATACACCGCCTTGGCGTTGCCGATGTGCAAAAAGCCACCCGGCTCGGGCGGGAAGCGCGTGCGCAGGTCGCTTGTATGCCCTGCCAAGTCCTCTTTTATTGCTGTATGGATAAATGCACCCGTATTTAGTAGAATATGCTCTGTCATATACGCCTCCGATAAAAAAGAATGATTCAGTTATACCTTATGAGGCTAAGAAGTGCAAGGTCAAAAAAAGGAGAGTCCCTATGTTATCCCCTTACCGTAAAAAAGATTTTAACGCTTGTGTGAATTTATTTATCGCCGCGTTTAGCGCACCGCCCCTTTCCTATGACTTTTTAACGGAAGAAAAGGTGCGAAGGTACCTGCGGGATTTGATAAATACCCCCGGCTTTGCAGGATATATATATGAATTTGAAGGTGAAGCGGCGGCGTTTTGTTTTGGCAAAACAGAAGATTATTTTCATGCGCCGCAGTATGTAGTAAATGAACTTGCCGTACACCCTAATTTGCACGGTAAAGGCGTTGGACGCGCCGCCATGCAGGCGGTGGAAGCGGAGCTTGCCAAAACAGGGTATGTTGCCGTCGCGCTGGAAACATCAAAAATAATCCCAGCCTACTATTTTTATCGTAAACTGGGATATGAAAATATTTCAGATAACGTAAGCCTTACAAAGCCTCTTTAACCCGCACGCGCTATTTTCATCGCTTCCTTCCATGTATCACGCAGGGAACGAAACATGCCAAGCACTTCTTTTACGATGGTGGCATCTTTACGAATATTGGCAGAAACCATGCGGCGGTGCATATAATCGTACAGCGTATTTAACTCGTTAGAAATGGGATACTTAAAATCTAACGTAATTTGAAATTCCCGTATAATATCCTGCACGCGCTGTATATGCTCGTTCGCTTTTACCGTGTCTTTTTTTTCTATGTCCGTAAGGGCTAAATTGCAAAATTTAATACCACCCTCGTATAGCATGAGCGTAAGCTCCTCCTTAGACGCGGTAAAAATCGAGTCTTCTTGCATTTTTGCATAAGGATTCGGTTTTATCACGCAGCTCTACCCTCTTCTGTCCATAAATAGACCTGCCATTTCCATCAAGCTTGCGTGCGCGTCCAAAACACGCTCGGGGGGGATTTCGCGTATCAGTTCACGCGTTTCGGTGTCGTACACCGCCACCATAATACGCCCTGTTGCCCTGTGCGTGTCAACAGACATATGCCGTTGGTGCGGCGCAAGGGATTGGTTTAGTGCCGTTACGGCACCCTCCAAACGCTGCTCCATGGCGCGCTCTTGCGGTTGTTGACCGTTTCCATCTACACCATTCGCCACAGGTACGTAGGCAGGGGCACCCGCATCCATAGGCACGGCAACGGGGGTAGCATCTGCAACAACGGGTGTGGTTGCCGGCGTAGAAGGTGGGGGCGGCGCAGAGTAACCTACTCGATTAACATCCATGTCAAATTCCTCCTCTTAGCGTAGTAAAAATCGCGGATTTTTTTGCGATTTTTACGGAGCGTTTTTTGCCGAAGGCAAAAATACCAACGCTCCTTACATTTTTCATTTTTTTGTATCTACATATGCGGCATCGTCATAATTGACATCCACATTGTATGCGGAATTAATTTGGCGGCCTTTTTTTATTTCTCTAATCGAACCGCGCAATTCGTCCTGCAATTGCGTGAAATACATCGTATGGGAACGGTCCATATCTGCAATGTCCGCAATGCATTTCTTTATTTCGGCAAATTCAGTGGAAGAAAGTATACCTGTATCCAGCGTAGAATGCAATGCCGTTAGCTCTTTCACTAACGGCTCGCGTGCATCGACCAATGCGATATAAGCGGCAATTTCCGCCTCTTCGTTCTCTTCTTCCCCTGTATAGTCCAATGCCGAAGTCATTTCATATAATCTGTCAACAAGCGCTTGTGCCTGTTCTAAAGTAGTCATCAACCGCCACCAAACATGAACAGTGCATCCATTTGTGAATGTGAACGCGACATAGCCTGTTCCATCATGGAAAATTGGCGGAACAGTTGGTTTTCACGGCGGATTAAAAAGTCTTGCATTCTATCCATGCGGCGGTCATACGTGCGGATTTGTAAGGAAAGACGGTCTTGCTGCCATCTGTCATTACCCGCCATGCGAGTAAGTGCCGCATTGTCGTTTGCGGGGTTAGAGAAGCTATGAAGCAAATCGCCCAAACGGTGTGCAAGCCCTGTACGGTCACGTACTTCGGAAGCACTCATGCCTGCGGTATTTAAGGGGCGTTGGGCAAACATGCCTTCTACCAGTTCGGGTTGGCTATTGAGTACCGATTTTAAACGTTCTTCGTCGATACGCAGTAAACCCATATTACGACTACCCGCTTGACCGGGTACAGTACCATCGGAAGTGATGCCCAGTTGATGCAAGAATACGCGGGAGCCGTCCTCCAGCAATACACCTTCGCTCATTTGGCGGCGCATTTGTGCTTGGATATTACGCAAGGTGCTATCGCGGTGCAGGAGACCTTTTTGTGCCTGCTCTTCCCAGCGTTCAATTTCGCGGTCGCTCATATCCCTGCGCTCTGCGTCTGTGAGCGGCTCAAAGAAAGAGCGCTGTCCGCCGGATGTAGTACGGGGGCGGTTCGTTGAATGCGCATTTTGCAGCATGAGCACCAATGCATTGTATTGTTCTACAAAGTTTTGCACCGCTTCCATAGCGCGTTCAACCGCTTGTTCGGTGTTACGGGTGGTATTTATTACAAACTCATCGCCTACGGCTGCGTTCGCGATGGATATGGTATGGTGGTTATACGTGAAAACGCCCGGACGTGCAGCGGTGGATTCCAGCCTTCTCGGCTCGCTGGATGCATCAGAATAAATGTAAATTGTTGCATTTTGCCCTTCTCTTGAACGGTCAACGCCTGCTTCAAGATTGCCGTCCAACCCCAGCGCCATTGCCATAAATCCAGCTTCGTCGTTGGTGATGTTAATTGATGCACCCGAGTTACGTGCGGTAAGGGAGAATACACCATCCTGTAAGCGCATATCTACTCCCGCGCCCGAACGATTTATCGCATTCATTATATCATTTGCAGTGAAATTGGAATAAATATTAATGTTTGCGCCATTAATTGTGATTGTGCTTTGAAAGCGCTGGGTGTGAATGTGGTCAACGGTGTTAGATACCGCACCCTGCGGAGCAACAACTGCCCATGGGGTATCGTTGGGGTTGGGTGTGCCCGCACCAAAGAAATCTTCATGCGTTACTCGTTCAAACACGCCCGTTGCTAAATTTCGCTCTACAACAAAAGCAGTATCGTCAATATTGACAAAATGAATGGTTTGTCCGCCTGCCCTAAATTGCATTACTTGGTGACCGTCGTAGGTCGCGTTTTGCGTTGTGGTTGTCGTGAACAAGTTGCCGTTAGCATCTACTGCACGCCAACCATCGGGGGGATTATCACCCCAATTCGCCCATGGCATACCCGGGGGGTTAGTTGTATTCAACGGTGCACTTGACCCTGTGCGGATTACATTGGTGGGAGCTTCTACAAAATGTTGGGTGTGACGGTACTCTGTATGCACATCGCGCACAGCAGATTCATTAATAATGCTTGGATTATCCGCAAGTGGTGTAAGTGTTAAATTTCCAGGTGTGCCTGTTAATTCACGATTTACTCCATTAATGGTAACAAACATAATATCTGTTCCGTTATGGTTAAAGGATTGCACTTGCAAGTCTTGGTTACCATTACGGAAGGTAAGGGGCGCTTCGCCCTGGAAAAAGCTTGCATTTGCTACCGCATCTGCTATAGCGGGGTCACTTTCGTCAATAATGGTTGTACCCACGGGTGCGCCGTCGGTGGGGTCTTGGCTGGTAAATGTGCCGTTTGCATTGCGCCATAATTCCATTGCACCTCCGGCCGTGTTAATAAAAAAGCGTTGGTTGCCGCCATCGTCGAAAGTTCTAATTTGTTCAAAATTTGTTCCATATTCAAAATATTCATTGCGTGGCACGGTTACGGGGGATGCATTGTTTGCACCCACCATAATATTAAGCGTACGGTAACCCGAAGCGTTGTCTTCCGGGTCAACCAGCATACGTTCAAACCCGGTATCGGTACGCTGTAATTGATATTGTGTACCGCCCACATTAGCAAAATAAACTTCGCGGTTTTGATTACCAACGCGAATGGTTGCTGCTTGTACTTGAGCGCCTTCAAATAGTGCGCCGGAACCCGCAACAGCTTCCACTGTAGTACGTACGCCGCCACCCGTAACAGATGACCAGCCCTGGTGGGTAAGTGTCCAACCAGCTTCTCGCGCTTGCGTCAGTGAAATATTGGGCGTACGGGAATTAGTGACGATAGAGGGCGCACCTGTGTTGGGGTTAGCCGCCGGGGGAGCAGGGGTGAAACGCCCCATACTTGTTAATGTAGAGCTACCTGTTACGCCCGTTTGCTGATGCCCCCACACGGAAGCATTTTGCGCCTGTTGCCCAACCCTAACAGTAAATTGACCCGGGCGAGCATCAGAGGTACTGGTTACATTAATGCCGCCTGCAGTTGCACTGCCTTGAGGGGTTACTGTCGTGTCTATCGCGCGGAAAGAACTTGTACGGGCCACGTTCCAATTCCCCGTCGTACCTACTTGCAATTGTTCCTGACGGAACGTTTGCATAGTGGTTGCAAAACCCCTAAACTGCTCTTGCCGCCAGGTGGCTAGCTGCCTGCGGCGGGTAAGCCTATCCATACGCATAGATTCGGCGCGCATAAGTTGGGTTACGATGGTTTGGGTATCCATCCCCGAAGACATTCCTGTGAAACGAATTTGATTACCAAACATGGCAAACGCTCCTTCAAATTATAAATATGTCACTTAGGGTAATTCGCAATATCAGACTATCTCAACTTGGTTATCGGCATTTTTTGCGTAGAATTTAACACTTTTGTGGTATTGCAGTATAATGGGCGCAGATTTCTTAGAAAAAGCAACAAAAAGGACGTGTTTTATATGAACGCAAAAGCCTTAAATACACTGGAATTTTATAAAATAACGGAGATGCTCAGCGCGCGTGCGGTTTCGCCAATGGGCAAAAAAATGGCAGCGGAACTAGTGCCTTCCAATGATATATCGGACATTCACATAGCGCAGGAGCAGACCACCGCGGCAACGGGTTTTATTTTGCGCAAGGGCAGTCTTCCTTTAGGCGGGCTTGCGGATATCCGCACATCGGTAACACGGGCAGCGGCGGGCGGCACATTATTTATTGAAGATTTGCTTCACGTGTGCGATTTTTTATACGTATGCGGCAAAGTAATTACGTATGGCAATGAAAAGGGAGCGGAAACCTGCCTAGCCCCTTATTTTGACGGCATTCAAACGGCGGACACCGTAGAGCGCGAAATTAGCCGCTGTATAAAATCGGCTACGGAAATTGCGGATTCTGCCTCGCCTAAGCTGGCAGACATTCGGCGCAATATCAAGCAGTCCCACGACAAAGTGCGCGAGCAATTACAGGGCATTATTCGCAGCGAGCAATATAAAAATATGCTGCAAGACCCCATTGTTACCCTGCGGGGCGACCGCTTCTGCGTACCTGTAAAGGCGGAACACCGCACGGCGTTTCCGGGTATGGTGCATGACCAGTCATCCAGCGGGCAAACGCTTTTCATGGAACCGCTGAGCGTGGTAGAGCGCAATAACAAAATTAAGGAATTGCATTTTGAAGAAAAACGGGAAGAAGAACGCATTCTGGCAAAATTGTCGGGCTTGGTCGCGGGCGAGGCGGAATTGCTTAACGCCAACATGGGGCTGCTCACGCATCTCGATTTTGTGTTTGCCAAAGGCGAGCTTGCCCTAGCCATGAAGGCAAGTGAACCAAAGTTTAACAGCAATGGCTACATTAATATCCGCAAGGGGCGGCACCCCTTGTTAAACCCCGACCGCGTAGTACCCACGGATATTTATTTAGGCAACGAATTTTCCATGCTGCTCATTACAGGACCAAATACGGGGGGCAAAACGGTAACGCTTAAAACCGTTGGGCTTTTTACCTGTATGGGGCAAGCGGGGCTGCATATCCCCGCCTTTGACAATAGCGAGCTTGCGGTTTTTGATGAAGTTTTTGCCGATATCGGCGACGAGCAATCCATTGAGCAGAGCTTAAGTACCTTCTCCTCACATTTGAGCAATATCGTGGGCATTTTGAAGGAAATTTCTTCGGCGAAAGCCCCTAACTCGCTGGTATTAATGGACGAACTTGGCGCGGGTACAGACCCAACGGAGGGCGCGGCGCTTGCCATTTCTATTTTGCAATATCTGCACACCTATGGTATCCGCACGGTGGTGACCACCCATTACAGCGAGTTAAAGCTGTATGCGCTTTCTACAGCGGGGGTAGAAAACGCAAGCTGCGAATTTGATGTGGAAACCCTGCGCCCCACCTATCGCTTACTCATTGGCATTCCGGGCAAGTCGAATGCCTTTGCCATTGCCCGACGGTTGGGACTTTCCGCAGATATTATCGACGGCGCGCGGGGCGTACTTTCGCAGAAGGACGCGCGCTTCGAAGATTTAATCACCGACCTGGAAGCGGGCAAAAAACAAGCCATCATAGAACAGGAACGTGCAGAGTCCTTCCGCCGTGACGCAGAACGACTGCGCGCCGACACGGAGCGCCAGCAGGAAAAATTAAACACGCAGCGCGAAAAAATCCTTAACGCCGCCCGCGCCGAGGCACAGGAAACCTTACGCAGGGCGAAAATAGACGCCGAGGCATTGCTCGTTGAAATGAAAAAATCCCTCAATTCCGCGAAGGACATTGAGGGAACGCGCAACGCAATGCGCAACGCGCTTAGCGAAATGGAGGCAAATCTTTCCGCTTCTTTGGGCGCGGCAGACAAACCCCGGCGCACTCCGCCCGCCAATTTGCGCAAGGGAGACAAGGTACACGTGCATTCCATTAACCAAGACGGCACGGTGCTGGTACCCCCCAACGCAACGGGCGAAGTCCTTATTCAAGCGGGCATCATGCAAATGAAGGTACAGCTTAACGACCTGTCGCTGGTAGATGACAGCAGCGGCAAATCGTTTGTAAAAGCCCGCGAAGGCGGAACACTTTCACGCACGGCAAAGTCGCGCACCATTTCCCCCGAAATTGACCTGCGGGGCATGACCCCCGAGGAAGCCACGGAGAAAACCGACAAATACCTCGACGATGCCTTCCTTGCAAGCTTATCACAGGTCACCGTCATTCACGGAAAAGGTACCGGCGCGGTACGCAATGCCGTGCATGTGCTTTTAAAGCGCCACGCTCACGTAAAGGATTTCCGCTTAGGGAAATACGGCGAGGGCGAAACGGGGGTTACGGTAGTGACGTTGAAGTAGGGCTTTAATCTTTCAATCCATCCCAATCTACAAAAACGACGCGTTCCCCGCCGACAAGTTCCCAGCATTCGCGGATATATGCATGAAAGGGATGGCATTCATCGGGTGTTACGGGCGTTCCCTTGGGGGAATATAATAAACCGAGCGTCAAATCATCAATTGGGATAGCGCGCCAATTTTTTTCGCCTAAATCGAAAATAATTACAGGGCGCCACGTTTCGCCTTCGGGCGCGATGTTAAACCGGGTGGGCGGCGCGGTGAGGTGCAGTTTTTTGTGTACGTTGATTATGGGGATTTCTACGCCGCGCAAAGTAAGGCTTGGGGCTTCTGATGCCGATGCGTATTGGTAGGAAACTTCGGCTATATTATACATATTTTCGATGAGCCACCGGTCGCCGATTTTGAATAGCAGGAAATTTTCGCAGGATTCGGCTTTCAGCGGTTGGGCAAGCTCGGGAATTGGGGCTTGTCTGGCAAAATTGTCGGTGAGCGCTTCCAATGCATTGGCAATGGTACGCAGGTCATCGGTGAAAACCGCCATGCTCTTTGGAATATTAAATTCCATGCTTTTTTTCACGCCGTGAATCGTTTCAAGATACGCGTTAACAGACAGGAATTTCAACTGTAACGCCAGCTTTGCAAGGTCGGCAAGGTCGCTTTCGCCGTTATCAAAAAGCAAGCGGGCGGTTAAGTCCTCCAGCGTATTTGCTACCAATCGTGCTTCATGGGCTACCATGGCGTAACCGCGCCCGTGTTCTCCCGCGCGGGCAGCTTCTTGGCGCAGGGTGGTTGATAGTGTCCACAATTTTTGTGCGTAGCGGTCGATGAGCCAAATTTTTTTCTCGGTTTTCATGTTAGTTCCTCCAATCCATAAATAGGGGGCGCAGCTTTTCCAACGCCCTGCGGTGATGCGTAAGCACGGTATTTAATTTAATCCCATGGCGTTCGCTTATTTCGCGGAAGGTATAATCGCCGTAATAGCGCTCGTGCACAATGGTGCGCTCCATTTCTTTCAGCGTTTGCAGCGATGCTATAATTGCCGCCGTATCTTCGGCGCGCGTTATTTCTTCTACGAAATCGCTTTCGTCAATAAGCGGGATATCGGGTGTTAAAGCAATGCAAATATTGCCTTCATTGTCATGCTTATGAAAAATTTTATAAGCCCCGCGAATGCACGCCGCAGATAAATAGCCAAAGTTATACAACGCAGATGCAAATTTCGGCGAATTTGCAACATCTAAAAACGCTTGGTTTACGATATCCTCCGCAACATTGCCGATACCTTGCCGCGTATAAAATTTTTTGCGTACATACGCGATGAGCTTTGCCCGAAGGTCACTTATATTTTCCATACCGTGCGGCTCCTTTCATTATGTAAAGGCGAGCAGGTAGCAGTTTTATTTCAGGGTGGGGTCAAAGGATTAAATACAAGAGCGCCTTCGGCAGTGGCGAAGACCGCCTTCGGCGACCCGCTTTTTTGAAAAAACGGGGCAAAAACTTTGACGTTGCGCTTGGCATGTTATTTGACGCTTACTCGGAAACATCGTTTTACAAACCTACCCAAGCACCGCAAAGATGCTATTGGTTGCTGTGCCATTATTAATAATCGCGGCACGGCAACCGCACCCAAGCCCTGTATTTCGATGAAATTAACGCCTTCATACAAGGCGGGGATACAAGCTCGCTGTGGTTTACGTTTGGTTTAGTCCCTCACCGATGTAGTTCATTACCTTTTTTCTTAAATCCACACTATATGTCATGCGATGGTTACATCAAAATGATAGACTAATTTCACGTTAATTAACTATAGTTTTGTCCTGTTCGGGAAAGATGAAAAAGGCAAAGAAAAACGCCTAACCGCTGTGGAGTTAGGCGATATGGCGAATGTAAATGTGCCGGAGCATCTGTTAGGGCTACGGTAAAATTAATAATTCTTTTAACCGCAGTGCGGCGTTGTATATATCTTTTTTCTTTCGCCGTTCGGGCATGGCTCGGAGTTGTGCCGATGCGTTTTTTAGGTCGCAGCCTTGTTTTACCATAATATCAATAAGCTGTGCTTCTAAGGATAACTCGTCTTGCGGCGGGGCTTCGGTTTGTAATGGCGGGGGTACAATTACGCAGGTGTATTCGCCCTTTTGCGCAGCGGGGTTTTCGTTTAGCAAAGCGCAAACTTGTGTGGGTGTACCGCGGTAGGTGCGTTCAAATTTTTTGGTAAGGTCGTTGCACAGACATAACTGTGCGGTGGGGGCGTTTTCTTCTAAGAACGCAAGCGTTGCGGTAATGCGCTTGGGCGATTCGTAAAAAACGGCGGGGTGCGCCCACGTGGTAATGTCGGCAAGCATAGCAAGCTGCTCGGTCTTCTTCCGCGGAAAAAAGCCGACAAAAGCAAACCGCGTTGCATCAAACCCCGAGACAGACATTGCAGCAACCACAGCACTTGCCCCGCAAACGGGATTGACGGAAATGCCCGCATCGGCGGCTTTGCGTATTAGCTTATACCCGGGGTCGGATATGCAGGGCGTACCCGCGTCGCTGATAAGCGCCACAGTTTGCCCGCATTCCAACGCGCGGATAAAAAAATCCCCTTGCTTTTCCTCGTTAAACGTATGGCAGGAATACAGGGGGGTTTTTATACCAAAGTGCGAAAATAACGCACGGCTATGACGCGTATCTTCCGCCGCGGCAAGGTCGGCCTCGCTTAGCGTGGTGATGGCGCGGGGTGTCATTTCTTGCAAATTGCCGATGGGCGTTGCCACTACATACAGCGTGCCTTTCATAGCACTACGTCCATAGCGGGTGCGCCGCCGGAAGCATCGCCCATTGTACCTGCAACGCCGCCTACATCAAAGGAAACCGCTGCGCCAAGCCCCGCGATATTAGGCATAGGTGCGGGCGAAGAAGGTAGCCCCAGCGGGTGGTGCGGGTTAAACCCGCCTTCGCCGGCGGGGTATAACATGTCGCGCCGAATGCGTACGGAATTTTCTTGCATATCCCGTTGGCGGCGGCGCCGTTCTTGACGGCATTCGTCACGCCGTGCGCGGCGCTCTTCTTCCACTGCGCGCTCACGCCGCCGTATTGCCGTAATTTGTCGGTCAATTTTGTCAATTTGCATCTTTACCGTTGCAAGCATTGCGTCCCGCGTGCGCGGTTCAACGTCTGTGACGGCGGCGACTTCTGCCAATTTTGCCATTACCCGCCGCCGCATGGCAAGTGCGGTACGCAGTGTATCCGTATTGCTTAACCGAACCGTACCCACGCGCGGTTTATTATTGCGCCGCTGGTTTTGCTGCGCTTGTTGTGCTTTGTTATGCGCTTCAAATAACTGCGCCGTAATTCCGCCGCGCTTTTGCTGCTTGTTTTCGTTTTTATTCCATTGGATAATCATTTTTCGCCACCCTTTCATAATCTTTATCGAGTTTTAATTAATAATATGTTAATATAAAATCACAAAAACGACAAAGGAGCGCACTATGGCCGGGATATCAAAAATTGTTGACGACCGTATAGAGCAGTTACGGCGCGAAAAAATGGAGCTTGACGCAATGCGCACGCGGTTAGAAGAGCGCGAAGCACAGCTAATTGGGCGC
Source organism: Defluviitaleaceae bacterium (assembly GCA_009786535.1). GTDB lineage: Bacteria > Bacillota > Clostridia > Lachnospirales > WQUN01 > WQRX01. Next base: position 14,148 of record WQRX01000039.1, read on the forward strand.
GAAACGCGCCTTACCGAGCAGGAAGCCGCAGCGCTTGCTATGCCCATTTCAATCGCTGGTGATGAAAGCGACGCCCCCGCAAAGCGCAAACGGGGCCGCCCGCGTAAAGGGGAAAGCCCCAACCAACCGCCCGAGGGCAGCGACCTTTGGCGCAAGGCGCAAGCGGATATGGCAAAAATGCGTGCCGCGCAATTTATAGAATTGGCGGAAATTGAGAAGCAAAAAAGCGAGCTCTTGGACGCAATGCTTGCCGAAAAAGCCGAATTTATGGACATGCTGGCAAAAATGAAAATTGACAAGATGAAAGAGTTGGAAGAATATTTAGAAGCCTACCGCGAAGAATGCTTCGAAAATATACAAAACGACCTGCAACGGCAAAAAGAACTTAACCGCCAGCGCCTAGCGGAAGCTCAAATAGATGAACCCGCTTCGCCCGTTAAAAAAGCGGCACCCAAAAAGCCCGCTGCAAAATCACCCACTAAGGTATCTGCAAAGCCCGTCGCTAAAGCGCCCGCCAAACGGAAAGCCAAGGCGTGAAAACTGTAAATGTCCTTGGCGTTGATTTCGCATCGCTAACCTTTGACGGAGCGCTTCAACTGTTGGAAACGTACCTTAACGAACCGCGCAACCATATCGTTGTTACCCCAAACCCCGAAGGGGTGATGCAGGCACGCCGCAACCCGCTGGTTGCAAACGCCTTCGCGCAAGCCGATTTGCGCCTTGCCGACGGTACGGGTATTGTGCTTGCGGCACGGTATAATAAAACGCCGTTGCCCCAACGCGTGCGGGGAGTAGACATCACCTTCGCGTTGTTTGAACGGCTGGCAAAAAAGGGTACAGTTACGGCGTATTTTCTGGGGGGGGCGCAAGGTATCGCGGAAGAAGCGAAGCGCCGCATGGAGGAAAAATACGCAGGCTTGCAGGTTGTCGGTACACATCATGGTTTTTTCTCCGCCGAAGAAGAGGCAGAAGTTTTGGCGCAGATACAGGAAAAAAAGCCCGATATTTTACTCGTGTGTCTGGGTATGCCCCGCCAAGAAATTTGGGCAACAACGCACCGTGATTTGCCCGTAAAAATTACCTTGTGCTTAGGCGGTACGCTGGATATTATGGCAGGCAATGTAAAGCTTGCACCCGCTGCGTGGCGTGCAATGGGCTTGGAATGGTTGTACCGCTTACTCTCACAGCCTGCCCGCGCACGACGAATGTTAGACATTCCGCGTTTTATAAAAACAGTAATTACCCAATAGGGGGTACACATGGGCATTATCCAAACCCGTAACGAAAAACTGCGCGACTACGCGATGATAGTTGTCGGCGTATATTTAATGGCGTTTGCCGTTATTTCTTTTTGGATGCCGCACAGTATGGTTACGGGCGGCGTTAGCGGTCTTGCCATTATTATAGAAGACGTTACAAGCCGTATGATGGAACGGGGCATTCCCATTTGGCTTACCAATCTTGTACTTAACGTTCCGCTTTTCCTGCTCGGCTTCCGCACTATGGGGAAGACATTCTTTGTCCGTTCGTTATTCACCACCATTTTATTCTCTGTAGCAATGCATAACCTAACCTATTTGCCGCCAATTCCCAGCGATTTGCTTATGGGCGCTATTTTTGGCGGTGTTTTTTGCGGCATTGGCGCGGCAATGATAGTGAAGGCAATGTCCAGCACAGGCGGCACGTTACTTTTCGGCGCGTTTTTGCATAATACATTGCTCAAGCATTTTTCCGTTGGCAAAATCATTTTTGGGCTGGATTCCGCAATAATTATCATCGGCATGGTGGTTTTTGGCCTGGAAAGCGCCATGTACGCCGTTGTTGCCGTTTTTGTTTACTCAAAGGTAGTTGACGCCGTATTGGAAGGCTTTTCCTCTGCCCGCGCGGCGTATATTATTTCCGATAAAAACGAAGAAATTGCCGAAGAAATTATGCGTCAAATGAACCGCGGTGCGACGGAAATTTCCGCCCGCGGCATGTACACAAAAACGCCCCGCCCCATGCTCATGTGCGTGATTTCGGGCAGGGAGCTGGTGCAGTTAAAGCAGGTCGTGTACAGGCAAGACAGAGATGCGTTTATCATCGTTTCCGAGGTGCGCGAGGTATTGGGCGAGGGCTTTACCGCGCATTCGCTGTAGAGAGTTAATTTTTTGACCCTAAAGGAGAAAACATCATGGAAAAAATAATTTTTGGTAAAACGAATTTATCTGTTGGGCGCACGGGGTTTGGGTGTATCCCGATACAGCGGATTTCGTATGACGAGAGCACGGCGCTGCTACGATGGGCGTTTGACGGCGGCGTGACGGTGTATGACACGGCAAATGGGTATACTACAAGCGAGGAGCGTATTGGGATTGCATTAAAGGCGGTGCGCAAAGACGTGGTGCTTTGTACAAAATCCGGCGCGGGTACGCCTGCGGAGTTGATGACGCACTTGGATAATAGCTTGAAAATGATGCAAACGGACTATATAGACGTTTTTCAATTCCATAACCCTGCGCGCGTTCCCATGCCAAGCGGGGACGATGGACTGTACGACGCGCTTGCGGCGGCACAGAAGGCGGGCAAGGTACGGTTTATCGGCATTTCTGCGCATAAGCAGGAAGTGGCGGTTACGGCGGTAAGTTCGGGTTTTTATGACGTGCTGCAGTTTCCGTTTTCCTATCTTTCTACGAAGGAGGAATTGGCGATAGCGGATTTGTGCCGTACGCATAATGTGGGTGTGCTGGGTATGAAGGCACTGTGCGGGGGAATTTTAACGAACGCAAAGGCGGCGTTTGCTTTTCTGCGCCCGTATGCAAATATCGTGCCGATATGGGGCATACAGGAAACAGCGCAGTTAGATGAATTTTTGGCATATGAAAAAAACGCGCCAACGCTGGACAGCGAATTAAAAGCCGTTATTGAAGCCGACCGCGAAGCCTTGGCGGGTGCGTTTTGCCGCGCATGCGGGTATTGCCTGCCCTGCCCTGCGGAAATTCCTATACCCATGGCGGCGCGTATGCAGTTTCTGCTTGGGCGCATGAGGCGCGACGTGCTGCTTGCGGAAAATTGGCAGCAAAACATGCGCAAAATCGACGACTGTACCGATTGCGGGCATTGCAAAGCCCACTGCCCGTATGAGCTGGACGTTTCCGCGCTGCTGCGTGAACATCAGAAGGCGTATTTCGCATGTCTGTAAAATTCCGCAAGCCATGGAAGGCTGAAATAACGGCACGGGAGCGCCTCCAACGGCAAATGCGCGGCGAAGCGATAGACCGTTCTTTTAACATGGAATTTGGCTATTGGGAAGAAAATTACACGGTGTGGAAGCCATTTGCAGAAAACGGCATAACCACCGAAGCCATGGCAAACGAAGCATTCTCCTTCGACCCGATTCACCTCGTTTTTGGTAACGTGTGGATGGAACCGCATTTTCCCGAGCGCGAAATTGCCCGCGCGGGCAATAAAATTACCATGCAGGATTGCAATGGCTTAACGGCAGAGGTTTTTGCCGGGAGCGCTTCTACCATTCCCCATTACACCAAGTCTGCTATCGAAACGCCCGACGACTGGGCAAAGATAAAGGCGGAGCGGTTTAACCCCGCATCCCCCACGCGCAAGCCTAACGTGGAGGAAATTCTCGCCCGTCACCCGAATAACCGCGATTACCCGCTGGGTATTGACGCAGGCTCGATGATTGGTAAAATCCGTGATATGCTTACCTTTGAAGGTATTTGCTACGCATGGGCAGACTATCCGGAAATGCTGGACGACATGGTAGAAACCTGTTGCGCGTTGGTAGAAAACCACATAGACGCACTTTTAGGTAAAATCGAATTCGACTTTGCCAGTGGGTGGGAGGATATTTGCTTTAACCACGGGCCTATTCTTCCGCCAAAATTCTTCCGCGAAGTGGTTGCCCCGCGCTACAAACGCATTGCAAAAAAACTGCACAATTACGGCATTGACCTATGGTATACCGACTGCGACGGCGATGTGCGCCCGCTTTTGCCCATTTTTCTGGACGCGGGCATAAACTGTCTTTTCCCTTACGAAGTAAATTCCTGCGCGCACCCAAGCGAACTCCTCGATGCCCACCCAAGCTTAAAAATCATGGGCGGTGTAGATAAAATGAAGATGATTGAGGGCGGTACGGCGCTTACGTCTTACCTCGAAACCCTTGTACCCTACGTAAGGCGCGGCGGTTTTATCCCTTTTTGCGACCATCGTTGCCTGCCCGATGTAACGTGGGAAAATTATATGTTTTATTTGGACGAGAAGGAGAGGCTGTTTGGGCGGCTTTAATCTCTCGCATTTAATCTTTTGAACTTATATTTAGGAGGCAACCAAAATGAATCCACTGTACAACGAAATTTCCGAAGCACTGCAAAACGGGAAACAAAAAATTGTGGCGGAGCTGGTGGAAAAAGCCATCGCGGAAAAACTCCCCGCACAGGAGATTTTGGACAAGGGACTGCTGGCGGGAATGGACGTAATTTCCGAGCAGTTTACAAATGGAGAAGCCTATGTGCCCGAGGTTTTGGTCGCGGCACGAGCCATGAACGCGGGCGCGGCACTATTAAAGCCTTTGCTTGCGGAAGCGGGCGCGGTGGCGTGCGGTAAAGTGCTGATTGGCACGGTAAAAGGTGACTTGCACGATATCGGTAAAAATCTGGTGAAGCTGATGCTCGAAGGTAAAGGGCTGGACGTGCTGGATTTAGGGGTGGACGTTTCCGCGGAGCAATTTCTTACAGCGCATAGGGAGCATAAGGCAGATGCGATTGCGCTTTCTGCATTGTTGACAACCACGATGCAGGAAATGAAGCACATCATTGAAGCGTTTACGGAGGCAGGCTGTCGGGACGAAGTGACATTCCTAGTAGGCGGTGCGCCAATTTCGGAAGCGTTTAAAGAAACGATTGGCGCAGACATTTATACGGCAGATGCGGCAAGCGCTGCGGCGGCTTGCAAAGCGGCAATTTTGGCGAAGAAAGGCTAGCAAATGCAGGTAGCTTCTTATTTGTCCCGCATTCGGTTTGAAGGCGAAGCAACGCCTACGTATGCTACGTTATGCCAATTGCAGCGAAAACATTTGCTTAGCGTCCCGTGGGAAAACTTGGACATTGTACGCAATGTTCCGCTTTCGCTGGAAATACCTGCCCTCTACGACAAGATTGTCACGCGCGGGCGGGGCGGATATTGCTTTGAGTTGAATGCCCTGTTCGCATGGTTATTGCGCAGGCTTGGGTTTAATGTAACGGAATATTTTGCACGGTATTTGCGGGGGGAAAGCAGCGTGCCCAAACGCCGCCACCGTACCCTGCGGGTGGAATGCGAAGGCAAGTTTTACCTGTGCGACGTAGGTGTGGGTGAGCCGATACTGCTCACGCCCATACAGTTACGCGCGGGCTGTGTACAAGTGCAGAATGGCGAGCGCTATAAAATCATGAAGGACGAATTTTTGGGGTACGTGTTAACAGAGCAGTATAAGGGCGAGTGGCGGAATGTGTATTCGTTTACACATGAACCTGCATTGCCCGAGGATTTTACCGCCATTTCATATTATTGTGAAAACCACGCAGACTCGGTTTTCCGTACCAAGGATATGGTGCATATCTTTACCCCCGACGGGCGCAAATCTGTTTTTGGTCGCGAGTATAAGCATTTTTCTGCCGCGGGCATAACGGGGTACACCCCCGCAACGGAAAAGGCGTATGAAAAATTGCTCATGCGGGAGTTTGGGATTAGGCTGTAGCTTATTCTTTTAACAACACATCACTTAAAATCAACGCCAGCGGATGCATGGCGTTTTTTGCTTCCTGCAAGGTATTGTATTGGTTGCCCACTTCCACGAAAATGGAACGCGGGTGCATATGCGTGCTAAAGCGGTACGCCCGTAAATATACACGGCGGTTAAAACCGGGGAAGCGTGCATTCGCCGCAAGCTGGGCCTGGAAGCTAAATTGCAGATTCTCCTGCAAATACGGGTTGTGCAGCCACGCGGTGGGGACGGCTTCGCCGTTCACATTGCGCCGCGTTAGCCCGTTAAAAAACATAATCCGCGCCGTGGGTTTGCCGTTTACTATGCGGGTAAACGGCCCGACGCCTGTACGCACGCCGTCGCGGTGCAGGTCAATGACCAGTTGAATTTGCGGGTTTTCCGCAAGCAACGCGGTGATTACGGGTTCCATTCGCTCATAACTACCCATGATTTGCGGGCGACCGTTTACTACGTCAAACCTTCCCGTATAATGCAGTACTTCTAAGCCGAATTGCTCGGAAAGGACCTCCGCCAAATACCGTCCAACGCCTATAATACCTGTCATGGGGTCGCTGGGATTTGTGTCGATAAACCATTCCGTAGAATGGGTGTGAAAAATTAGCACATGCGGCCCGGGCGCAGAGGGGTCAATGGTTAAATCGGCGTTAAAAAACGCAATGGGGTCAATGTCGCTTTCCAGCAACAGCGTAGAGGGGTCTTCCAAAAAAAGGTGGGTGCGTATATATTGGAAGTCCATCGCTTCGATATACGCCATGGGAATGTACGGGCGGTCGTTGTAACTTGTACCGGGCGGCGTTTGTGCCGGCGGAAACAGCATGGCATCTTGTATCCGCGTGAAGATATAGTCGGGGTCGATATACGGCAGGGGAAGCGGCTCGTAATGGTGCGTTTCGTCTACGCGCTCGTCCACCCCGGGAAGGGCATAATTCACGTCATACCCAAAGCGCGGCGCACCGTTTTGGCCGGCCGCGTGGGTGCGTGTCCACATAAACAAGACCACGCTTACTATAAGTAGACCCCCAAGCACCATACGCTGGCGGGCGAGTGTTTTGGCTGTAGTTTTCATGTTTATAGTTTATGCGCGGAGTTGGTGTATAATGCGGGGAAGATTAAAGGATTAAAAGGAAGTGGTACATATCTTATCTGACCTATTATTTAGTTTGGGCATTGTTATGCCGTTATTTGCGCTGCTGCTGCTGGGCTTCGGCTTGAAGCATATCGGCATGATAGACGACGCCTTTGCGCGTATGGGGAATAAATTAATGTTCTATATTGGCTTGCCGATTATTGTTTTTCGCAGTATTTACAGGGCGGATATACGAGAAGTTTTTGACACGCGCTTTGTGCTTGCCATGGTAGGCATAACGCTGGTTACGGGGCTTGGGATTTGGCTTTTTTCTACGCCGTTTATTAAGGAGAAGCCCGTGCGCGGGGCGTTTGTTTCCAGCGCGTTTAGGGGCAACCAAGCATTTCTGGGTATACCATTAATGATGAGCCTTGCAGGGGACGCGGGGCTGCTGCGGGCAACGATGGTGGTTACCTTTGTGTTGCCCTTTTCCAATGTGCTTTCCATTTTTGTGATGGCGTTTAACGGAAGAACGGACAAAAAAATAAGCCCCGCATATATCGGACTTACGATTGTAAAAAACCCCGTAATTATAATGACATCGCTGGGTTTAGCACTGGCACTGTTTAATTTGCGCCTGCCCGCAGTGGGGGAAGTGACAATAGATTACCTTGCAGAAATGGCAACCCCGCTGGCACTCCTGTGCATTGGCGCAAGTATGCGCTTTGAAGGGTTTGACAGGAAATTTAACTACGCGCTGGCAGCGGTGGCGGTGAAGGTATTAATCCTGCCTGTTGCGTTTGCGGGGCTTGGGTATTTGCTGGGCTTCCGCGGGTATGACCTTGCCGCAATGGCGATAATGGGGGGCGTGCCGTCGGCTATCGCAGGTTATGCAATGGTGGTGGAAATGGGGGGCGACGGCTATGTAGCAAGTACCATTGTGGTACTGAGTACGCTGGTTTCCGCCTTTACACTAACCTTGATTATCTACGCCATACGGGTGCTGGGTATTGCGGGATAATTACCAAACCCCACTTGCCGCAACGCTTCATACAGCACAATGCCTACAGAAACCGACAAATTTAACGACCGCTCGTCTCCTATCATGGGTATGCGGATAATCTGCTGTGGGAACGCTTCCATTAGCGCAGGCGGTAACCCGCAGGTTTCGCTGCCAAAGATGAAATAATCGCCGGGCGCATATGCCATTTGCGTATAGGGAACGCTCCCGTCCGTTTCCACAAAGAAGAAGCGCCCGCTCGCATTTTGCTCCGCAAAGTGGGCGAAGCTGTCGTATTCCCGTACGTTTAGCTTATGCCAATAATCCAAGCCCGACCGCCGTAGGGATTTTTCATCTAAATAAAACCCCAGCGGGTGGATGAGGTGCAGCGCCGCCCCCGTCATTAAACAGGTGCGACCAATTGCCCCCGTGTTGTGGGGGATTTCGGGCCAGTGCAGGACAATATTCATGAGGGGAGTATATACGAACACATTTATGTAGTAAACGTGTGAGGTAGCACAACAAGCAAAATGGGGGTATAATCGGCGGGAAAGGACTGATTTTATGCCATTTCGCACGGGCTTGGGGTACGATGCACACCGTTTAGTTGAAAACCGTCCGCTTATTTTGGGCGGGGTGGAAATTGCGCACACCCATGGGTTGCTTGGGCATTCCGACGCGGACGTACTGTGCCACGCCATTATGGACGCGTTGCTTGGCGCGGCGGCGCTGGGAGATATCGGGCAGCATTTCCCGGATACGGACCCACAGTTCGCAGACGCAAACAGTCTTGCATTGCTGGGGAAGGTGGGGCAAAAAATAGCCGCCCGCTTCTACGATATTGAAAATATTGACGCGACGGTCATTGCCCAAGCACCCAAGCTTGCGCCCTTCCGCGCGGAAATGACCGCAAACATCGCCCGCGTTTTGCGCCTGCCCGCCGACGCGGTAAATGTAAAATTTACTACCGAGGAAGGGCTTGGCTTCACAGGCTTGGGGGAAGGCATTGCCGCAAACGCCATCTGCTTAATTAAAAGGACGGATTTTAAATGGAAATAAAAATTTACAACACGCTAACCCGCCAAAAAGAGCCTTTTACGCCGCTTTCGCCCGATGGGAAGACAGTAAAAATGTACACCTGCGGACAAACGGTGTACAACGATATTCATATTGGCAACGCACGATTTTACGTCGTTTTTGACGCAGTGCGCCGCTACTTAACGCACTGCGGTTACGACGTGCAATACATGCAAAATTTTACGGATATTGATGATAAAATCATCGCCCGCGCCATCGAAGAAAACCGCACGGTAGACGATATTGCGGAAACTTTTATTGCGCGCACCTTAGAAGATTTAGAGAAATTAAACGTGTTACCCACCACCCGCAACCCCCGTGCCACGCAGGAAATGCCCGCCATCATTGACATGATTTCGCGCTTAATCGAAAACGGCGTTGCATATGAAAAAAACGGTACGGTATTTTTCGATACTTCCCGCGTTTCGGATTACGGAAAGCTTTCACGCAAAAAGTTAGACGACCTATTAGCAGGCGCACGCGTTGAGGTAGACGGCGACAAACGCGCCCCCGCCGATTTTGTGTTATGGAAGCCCGCAAAAGAAGGGGAGCCCTTCTGGGAAAGCCCTTGGAGCAACGGCCGCCCGGGCTGGCATATTGAATGCTCTGCCATGGCGTACAAACACCTTGGCGAAGAAATTGATATACACGGCGGCGGTACAGACCTTATTTTCCCCCACCACGAAAACGAAATTGCCCAAACGGAGGCCATCACGGGCAAGACCTTCGCCCGATTTTGGATGCACAACGGCGTAATCACTGTTGACCATAAGAAAATGAGCAAATCCCGCGGAAATTTTCAAACCCTGCGGCAGGTAGCGGAGAAATTCCCCCACGATGTGATTCGTTTTTACCTGCTAAGCGGGCATTACCGAATGCCCATGGAATTTGGCTTCCCGCTCATTGAAGCGGCGGCGAAGGGGCTGGAGCGGGTGCGAAATTGTTATAATGCACTTGCGAGAGCGACACCAACAGGCAGCGGGGATGCTCCCACACCCTTCGACACCGCAACCCATGTAGAGAAATTTCATGCTTCCATGCGAGACGACTTTAACACCGCCGATGCGATAACCGCGATTTTTGAGTGGGTAAAGCAGGTGAATACGACACTGGCGCAGGGTGAAGGGCTTTCCGATGCGGTGGCGGGTGAATTGTTAAAGCAACTAAGCGACATGTGCGGGCTACTAGGCATTTCGCCGGAAGAACGCACCGACATAACCGATGGGAACGCTCCCGACGAGGCGTTCATCGAAACACAAATCGCCGCTCGTACCGCCGCAAAAAAAGCCCGCGACTTCGCCTTAGCTGACCAAATCCGCAACGCATTGGCGGAAAAAGGTGTCCTATTAGAAGATACCCGCGAGGGCGTAATATGGAAAAGGGTATAGCCACCGGCACGGCATCCCTCGCCTACCTTGGGGACGCGGTGTTCGAATTGCGCGTGCGGGAAATGCTGCTGACGCAAAACGCCAACGGCACGCATATTCATACGCTTAACAAACAGGCACGCAAGTATGTTTCCGCCCCTGCCCAAGGGGCGATGTACCACGCCCTCTTCCCTACGCTTACCGAGGAAGAACAAGCCGTAATGAAGCGCGGGCGCAATTTGCATTCCACTTCCCGCGCAAAAAACGCAGACGCCATCGCCTACCGCCACGCTACAGGGCTGGAAACCCTCTTCGGTTATTTATACGAGCGCGGCGAACACACGCGTATAAATGAACTGTTTCAAAAATGCGTGGATGAGATTTCACCGCAGGCGTAAATACGAAATTACATACCAAAAGGAGTGACCTAATGCGGGAAAAGCTTGTGCTGGTAAAAACGGAGAAGGGACGTTTTTCATTTTTAACGCGTTTATATATTGTAATGGGCGTGTCATTTTTATTTCCCGCGCTGCGGTTTAATGTCACTACCGACAACCTACTTGTATTGCGCTTTCTTTTATTGTTTGTGTTTGTATTTGCGGGTTTTTATTTGCTTGGGCGTGGCATTCGAACGCATTTAATTCTTACGGCGGATGAAAACGGCATCAACGATTTTCAAGGCTTTTCCGTAGGTAACATTGCGTGGCAGGATATTGTAAACATTCAGCACCGCACATACACAAAATATGGCATGAGCACGGAAATAATCGACCTTATTTTGGTAGACGAGGATGTATATTTACAACGGCTTTCCTTTTGGGCACGGTGGCTGTTAAAAAGTAATAAACGGGACGGCTTCTCCGCGACAATGTTTGATATAACAGGCGCGCGGGAAGCCCCCGAAGTCATTCTGCTAACCCTGCAAGCCCTCCACGAGAAATATACGCTTGCAAAAGGAGCGGAAACATTTTGATGAGCGAAAATAATTTCAATGAAATATTCGAAAAAGCAAAAAATTACGCCTATTCATCCATGAATTATATTGAATTCGAAGAGTGTAAAAACGCCGAAATTATGCACAATAACGATAATTTTATTTTGTTGCGTGATAAAAGCAAATCCCCGCATATGCTGTACTTTGCCGCAAATAATTTTGAAGACCTGCTAGCAGTAATTGAAGTAATACCCGATAAATTACGCTTGCACTTTGTACCAAGACCCTACGTAAAACGGCTGGAAGCGCTGGGCTTCACCGAATGGGGCGAATACGTGGATTTTTGGAATAACGAATTAACCCAAACCGCAACAAAAATAAGCACACCCGCACGCCCTGAGTTTCTAAGCCAGCACGAATGCGTTGTAGCCGCCGAAGTGTCACAAAAATGCCGACTGCAATCCCGCGGCTTCGAAGGGGAAACGGAAGCATGGTTTACCCAATGGCTGGATGAGGGAAAAGTGATTATTGTACGAAACGGCACAACACTCGCGGGCTTTTGCTGTGTTTCCATTTACAACGAAGGCACAACCCTGTGGATACGGGAAATTGCCGTCGACCCCGCCTTCCAAGGACAGGATTACGGGAAAAAATTGATAGCGCAAGCGATACAATACGGCGCAGAAAACGGTGCAATCAAGGGCTTTCTCCTTGCCGATATTTTAAACGAAAATGCCATTGGGTTGTATGCAAAGTATAATTTCCACGCAACGGGGACAGACAGTGAAATTCAAATGATAAGGGGATAACCGCAATGCAATTCACATGGGTAGACTACCCCGCACAACACGCAACAGAAATTGACACATGGTGTGACAAAGCCGCCACCGAATTCGCCTTAGACAACGACACGATAAGCGAGGAGCATCAAGAATATTTGGACGAGGACTACAGGCCGGGCTATAACTATTTTTGCAAGGTAGCACTGGAGGGTGAAACCCCCGTGGCCTTAGTTATGCTGACCATAGACGATGACCCTTCCAAGGAACATTTAACCGAGGAAATAGTAAACTTTGAGACAATTCTGATTAACCCCGCCTTGCGCAACCGCGGGTATGGCGCCAAGGTGGTTATGGATATCATTAACCACGCCCCCGCCCTTATCGACCACGGTCATAATGTTTTTGTTATGCAAATTCATAAGGACAACGCCCCTTCCGTTGCCTTGGCGAAGAAGCTGGAGTTCACTTTCATTCCCGATGAAGACGAGGATACATGGTTCAATTGGGTATACCCCCCATCAGCGGCGGCGCGTTTTCAATCGCTGTGGGAAGCCTTATGAAAAACGTAAAAGCGTACATCTTTAAATATATAGCCGCGGCAGGGGGCTTCCTTGCTTTGTTAACCGCTTGCGGTGATAAAAACGATGCTCCTACCCTTGACGATGCATTACAGCAACCCTGTGTCTGCGAAACTGTCTACATTTCTGATGCGGTTTCCATTGCTTCGCCCTACTGGTTATTTGGGCAGAGGGCACCCTATACGATTTAACCCTGGTTCGGCTTGGGTTTAATGATTTAATCCCGCAGCCCTACTTATTTACGCGAGAAATTGTACATGTTATAAAAACCCTTTCCCCGGGCGAAGCTTTTGTTATACAAGCCGCCCCCGGTCATTATCTTATGCCCTTTGGCGGCTAACACTGCTTTCTTATGAAGAGAATGCCCAACGGGCTGTTTTTGCTAACTATCCGTGGATTCATGAAATTTAATTGATATATATATAAGGAGCAACCATGCGAAACTTAACCCTTCTTACCGACTTTTACGAGCTTACCATGATGCAAGCCTACCACCACGCGCAGGAAACCACAGGCACCGGTCAGTGGGCGGTCTTTGACATGTTTTACCGCGAAAATCCGAGCGGAAACAGCTACGCCGTTGCCGCAGGCTTGGCGCAATTAATCGAATATGTGAAAAATATCCGCTTCGAAGATGCGGATATCGAATACTTGCGAAGTACGGGGGCATTTAACGAGCCGTTTCTTGCGTATTTGCGCAATTTCCGCTTTACGGGAGATATTTATGCGGTACCCGAAGGCACGGTGGTATTCCCCAACGAGCCGCTGGTGCGGGTTAGCGCACCCCTGGCAGAAGGACAATTTATTGAAACGGCGTTATTAAATATTATCAACCACCAGAGTTTAATTGCTACCAAGGCGGCGCGGGTGTGCTGGGCGGCAAAAGGCGACAGGGTGCTGGAATTTGGCTTGCGCCGCGCTCAGGGACCGGATGCGGGCATTTACGGGGCACGGGCGGCAATGATTGGCGGTTGCCATGGTACAAGTAATGTGCTTGCGGGACAGCTTTTTGATGTCCCGGTGCGCGGCACCCACGCCCATAGCTGGATAATGTCCTTTGACGATGAGCTTTCGGCATTCCGCAGCTACGCCGCCCTGTACCCCGGTGCGTGCATACTGCTTGTGGATACCTACGACACGCTAAAATCGGGCGTGCCCAACGCGATTAAGGTCTTTGAAGAAATGAAGGCGCGCAATATTCCGCTAAGCATGTACGGCATTCGCCTAGACTCGGGCGACCTTGCATATCTTTCCAAGCGTGCGCGGATAATGCTGGACGAAGCAGGCTTTACCGATGCGATGATTAGCGCGTCCAGCGATTTGGACGAGCATCTTATTACGGAATTAAAGGCGCAGGGGGCAAAAATTACCCTATGGGGCGTGGGTACAAATCTAATTACTTCTAAGGAGAACCCTGCATTTGGCGGCGTGTACAAAATGGCAGCGCTCTCCGAAGGCGGCAAACCATGGGTACCCAAAATAAAAATCAGCGAAAACCCCGCAAAAGTAACCAACCCGGGCGTAAAAAAAGTATTCCGCTTATACGACACCCAAACGGGAAAAATGAAAGCAGATTTAATTGCGCTGGCGGACGAACATCTAAACCCGATGGAAAATTTAACAATTTTTGACCCCCTTGCCACGTGGAAGCGTATGACACTTCCCGCCAAATCCTACACCGTGCGCGAGCTGCTGGAGCCCGTTTTCAAAGACGGTGTATGTGTATACCCCACCCTCTCCGTTAATGAAATACGCACCTATGCGGAAACAGAGCGCGACACCCTGTGGGACGAGCATAAGCGCCTATCCTTCCCCCAGCTAATGCCCATAGATTTATCGCAGGAATTATACAATTTAAAGCAAATGATGATAGCCCAAGCGAGGAGCTAAGCCATGCAAGCCTTGGATTATACCGCCCTTAACCGCCTGTTGGCGTATATAACACGACCATTACGGAACAAGCATCTTTTGCAGTGCCGGCTGTAAATCATCAAAGCCCCCGCATTTATCCACGCCGTTGGACGTCCAAGGCATTACGCCGTGCCAGCCGTTTGCGTGTGCATTTGTGTAGTCTTGGGTGATGGTACTATTTTTTGAGCCCAGGGCGGGGCATTCGGCTATGACGGCAGGGCGACCGCACTGCAAGCCCCATCCGCCTGTGGCACGCGTGCCGTAAGGCTTACCGGTGAAGGGTACGCCGTAATGTTCGCCCACCCAATCATAATAATGGGGCGACCAGAAATCGAGATACGCGCCGGGGTTGGGGTAAATATTTTGCAGGAAGGCATCACTTACCTTGTTGCCCTCGTAATGTTCGCCGTTGCATTGGTACTTGGGGGAAGCCATGCCAACGGTCACAAGAATGGGACTGTTTTCGTGTATTGCGGCGGCGGCGCGGGCAAAAAGACGAGAAATATCTTCCCATGGGCGGTTGCCGCATTCGGGGTTTTCGTGTACCCAGTCGGGTTCGTTCATTAGGTCAATGCTCCATAGGTAGGGGTTTGATTTATAGCGGTTTACGAAAGGGATTACATAGTGTTCGCAATACGAATTTACCGCGGCATCGCAGGCAAGCATGTTGCGCCAGCGTTGGGCTTCGTTGCGGCCTTTTTCGTCTTTGTAATGGTCGAAGGAAAGCAGCGTCGCCATAATGTAAATTTTATTGCGTGCCGCCGCGGCAAAAAACAGGTCAAGATGTTCCCAATGCTTTGGCGAAACGCCCGTTACGGTGCCGTCTTCTTCCAATAAAACGGCGCCTTGCTCGTTGTTGCAGTTTACCCATACGCGGGTTGCGTTTGCGCCGCTTTCGTGCAATTGGGCGAGGTGCGTGTTCCACCATGTGTCGTCATACGCGCCGCCAAAATCGTTCCAAACATTCCACGGTGTGTTTGCGCCGTTTATCCATACGAGCTTTCCGTTTAACATAAAATTTTCGCCTTGAATAGTAATTCGATTGTCCATAAATCGCTCCTAAAATAAATCCCGAGGGGATTTGTTATGTGTGCCATGTGTCATATGCACTGCGCACCGTTGCGCGTATAGTACCCCATAAAGGGAGTGAGCGCTACATGACCCAAGTAAAAAATATGACCGAGGGCAGCCCGTTAAAGTTAATGTTGGCGTTTTCGCTGCCGTTATTCCTTGCCAATGCGCTGCAAGTGGCGTATGTAATTGCGGATAGCGCCATCGTAGGGCGAATGCTGGGGGTACAGGCTTTTGCCGCCGTGGGCGCAACGGCGAGTACATACATGCTCATTTCCATGGGCGGGCAAGCGATAACCCATGGGTTTGGCATTATTTTAGCGCAGCGCTTCGGCGCAAATGACGAAGCAGGTATGCGCCGCGCGTTTACGATGGCATTGTACTTTACCGCAGGGATAGGGCTGCTGATTGGCGCCTTCGGCATTTTCGGCAGCGGGTGGCTGCTTCGTTTGCTTAACACACCCGAGGAGCTAATGCGCGAAGCGGTGATTTACCTGGGTTGGCTGCTGGGCGGTGTCATTGTCACCTATGTAAATTTTCTAATTTATGCTGCGTTGCGCGCCGTTGGCGACAGCAAAACCATCACCATTGCCATGGTGAGTATGTCGGTATTAAACATCGTACTTTCTATTGCGCTGGTGCGCCCGCTGGGTATTGCAGGCCCTGCCGTTGCGATGCTCATTTCCCACGGGGCATCGGCGATTTATTGCTACTTTGCCCTAAGAAGGTCGGGCATATTGCGCGGAATAAGTACCGCGTGGTGTAATGACAGTGCAAAAGCGTTGCTGTACATGGGCATTCCCCTGGGCATGCGAAACATTGTAATACAATTCGGCGGGCTAATTATGCAGCGCTATATTAACGAATACGGGGTAGACTTTATTGCGGGCGTTGCCGTAGCCAAGCGCATGTACACCTTTATCCTTATCGCCGCCCTTACCCTTGAAGCCGCAATTGCTACCTTTGTGGCGCAAAACTTTGGCGCGGGGCGTATTGACCGCGTAAAGCAGGGCGTGCGCACGGGCTTTTGGCTAATGATGGCATCCGGCGCGGTGATTATGCTTATCACCTTTTTTACGGGGCGGCTAATCATGAACGCCATGTTTACGGGCGACCTGTATGCCATTACGGCTGTACTCGACATTGGCGTATGGCAGCTTAGGTGGATGACGCTGGGATTGCCCATCGTATACCTCATTTTCCTATACCGCCCTGCACTGGAAGGCATTGGAAAGCCTCTAATCCCAACGCTTTCGGGCTTTGCAGAACTGGCTTTCCGCATTTTTTCGCTAGTCGTGTTTGTTCCCTTCTTCGATGAATGGGGCGTAATTGTTGCCGACCAAGTAGGCTGGGTAGGCGCGGCGGCGCTGCTGGTGATAGCGTATTATTGGATTATTCGGCGGGTGAAGGTGAAGGATTAAAACAAAAGCCCGCGGGTTATATTCGCGGGCTTTAAATTTATTTATAACACCTTGTTGCTGCGTTTAGTGCCGACGAGCGGAAGGTAATCTTCTTAATGTCCAGCTTATCCTTTAGTAGCTCGTAAAATATTTCGCAGAAGTTTTCGCAGGTGGTTACTTTTTTGGTAACACTCACGCGGCATTCGGGGTAGGACGTTATCAATGGGTGGCTTAGCTTTTTGGGGCGCACGGCGTCAATTTCGGGTACACCTTGGCGTATGCCTGCTTCCTCATAGCCTTTTAACAAGTACTCCAGCAGGGGGTCACCTTCCTGCAACAGCGTACCATGGTGGAAGTTGTCTGCCACTTCTTTAATTAATTTTTGCGCTTCTTTACAGGGGTAGGCGAAGCCCGTGCGGGGGTCAACCTCGCCGCCTATTTCCATTTCAATATAGCCGGAGTGCCCGTGCAAAAACTGCGCTTCGCCCTCGTGGTAATTCATAAAACGATGGGCATACTGGAAGTCAAACCGCACAATAGAATGTGCATAATTATTATTACTCATAAAAAATCACCTCGTATAAATTTTCATATGGTATTATGTACCCGATTGGGGGTATTTATGCACATTTTAAAGCAGCTATCCACAAAAAAAGGCCGCGATGAAGCAGGTCTGTTTTCCATAGAAGGGGAAAAGTTTATAAGCGAAATCCCGCATAATGTGCCTGTGAAGCGGTATATCATCTCCCAAAGCTATGCAGAAATGCAGGCGGGAACGCTCCCAAATTATAAAGCCCGCGCCCCGGTGGAAATTATTGCCGACAAAATTTTTGCCCGTTATGCCGATACGCAAACGCCGCAGGGCATCGCCGCCATATGTGAAAAACCCGCCCCCGCACAGCTTTCCGACTTCTCTAAAAAGGATATTTTCCTATTATTTTGCGAAAATGTGCAAGACCCGGGCAATATCGGCACACTTATACGTACCGCAGCAGCAGCAGGGGCGCACGGAATTATTCTTTCCAACGGCTGCGCCGATATGTATAACCCAAAAACCCTTCGCGCAACTGCGGGTGCCGCATTTCGCCTGCCCATTATTACCGACATTTCAACAATGGGAACGCTCCCGCGATTAAAGGCGCAGGGCATTGCCCTGTACGCGGCGCACCCTCACGACGGGAACGCTCCCTACAATATTGACATGAAAAAAGGGCTCTGCATCCTTATCGGAAACGAAGCCCATGGCTTATCAAACGAAGCGTTGCGCCTAGCCGACGCCCGCCTGTGCCTTCCTATGGCACAAGCAAGCGAATCGCTTAACGCTTCGGCGGCGGGCAGCATTCTTTTATATGAAGTGCTGCGCCAGCGAAGTTATTGCTAGTACACCAGCACCGACCGAACATCTTGCCCGCGCAATATTTCGCGCCCGTTTAGCCCTGCCAGCTCGATAAAGAAGAGGCTGGAAACTACTTGCCCGCCCATTTCCTGCACCAAATCTATAATTGCCTTTGCTGTGCCGCCCGTGGCAAGCAGGTCGTCTGCGATAATGTACTTTCCGCCGGGTACAATTGCGTCCCTATGAATTTCAATGGTAGCGGTCCCATATTCCAATGCGTAGGCTTTGCTTGCTACCTCGGCGGGCAATTTTCCCGCTTTGCGCACAGGGATAAATCCCTTATTCAGCGCATATGCCATGGGCATACCGAAGATAAAGCCGCGCGATTCGGGTCCTAATATTGCGTCAAATTCCAACCCTTCCACGACTTTCATCATTGCGTCTATGCCTGCGCGCAGGGCTGCCGCGTCCTTTAAAAGCGTTGTAATGTCACGAAAAAGTACGCCCTTAATAGGAAAATCTTGTATTTCGCGGATGCTTTTTTTAAAATCCATGCTCTCGCCGCCTCATAAAAAAATTTTTTTGGGAAACACTACACATTATAACCTAAAAAGGAGGAAACGCCATGCCTAATCAAGATATCAACTGCAATGTAACCCATTGCCGTTATAATGACCAGCAAAATCACTGCAATAAAGATACCATTACCGTAGGCTGCTCCGCNCCCGCCGCACACCACAAGCGCGACACCGAATGCGGCAGCTTTGAAGAGTGCAGATAGGGTCGAAAAAATCTGAGGGCTCGCAAATGCGAACCCTCAGGGTTTTTCAAAATCTCTAATACATCAGCTCCCGTGCCGCCGCCCGCAACTCACCGCGGTAATCGGGGTGGGCAATTTCGATGAGGCGCTGTGCGCGTTCCCTTATGCTCGTACCGCGCAAATGCGCCACGCCGTATTCGGTAACAACCATGTCCACATCGTTACGGGAGAGGGAAACGGTCGCACCTTGCTTTAGCATGGGCACGATTTTGGAAGCGGGAGCGCGGTTGCCGTCCTTTCCCTTTATCATGGCGGTGGAATAAAGAGCGATGAAGGAACGCCCGTTTTTAGCGCGCTGCGCACCTGCGGCGGTATCGGCCTGCCCGCCTGTTCCGCTGTACTGGCGGGGACCTATCGCCTCGGAGCAGCATTGCCCCGTTAGGTCAATTTCCAAGGTGGTGTTGATGGAAACTTGGTTATCGTTCTGCGCAATAACGTAAGGGTCGTTTACATAATTTGCGTCGAAGAGTAAAACGGAGGGATTGTCGTTAATGTAATCGTAAACCTCCTGGGAGCCCAAGGCAAAGGTGGCGACGGTTTTGCCCGGGAATTTTGTCTTTAAACGGTTGGTCACAACGCCCGATTTTACAAGTTTAACCAGCCCCGAGGAAAGCATTTCTGTGTGTATGCCTAAGTCTTTTTTATCCGCAAGTGCGTTGGCTACGGCATTGGGTATGCCGCCGATGCCCAGCTGTAAGCAATCGCCATTGTTAATAAGCCCGGCAATGTGCTTGCCAATTTTTTCATCTAAATCGTTGGGGGGGGCCTCGGCAAGGGTGGGTACGGGGTAGTCGGCTTCGATGGCGTAGTGTACATCGTTTACGGAAATTTCCAAATCGCCGAAGGTACGGGGAAAGTTAGGATTAATTTCCAAGATAACAATGTCGGCTTCGGCTATCATGCGTTTCTCGTAAGTATTGGAAACGCTGAGGGAAATAAAGCCATGCTTGTCGGGCGGGGTTGCCGCGCCGATGTAAATATTGGGTTTTACATGTTGCATACGCTTTAACCCGCTTAGGTGCAAATGACAAGGAATGTAAGAAACGTTTCCGTTAGCAAATGCCGCACGGGTGGGCGGCGACATAAAAATACTCTCATTTAGAAAGGTATCGCGGTACGCCTCTTCCATAAAAGGGTAGCTGCGCAGGGTTAAGCAGGTGGTGAGGGTAATGTTGCTTACGCGGTTTGCTATTGTGTGCAACTCACTTAGAAATAATTGCCCCTCTGCCGCACCAAGGGCGGATGCGATGTGGTCGTTGTCTTTTACCAAGTCGAGCGCTTGTTGTACGGTGATGATTTTCATATGTTTCCCCCCAAAATTAATTAATAGTTGACGGCGCGCAGTTCGAAGAAGGACTGCGGGTGTATGCACACAGGGCATACCTTGGGCGCTTCTGTTGCGTCGTGTAGGTGCCCGCAGTTGCGGCATATCCATACTTGCTTTTCCTTACGGGCGAAAACAATACCGCTTTCGATATTATTAACCAGCGTAAGGTAGCGTTCCTCATGTTCTTTTTCAATTTGCCCCACTTTTTCGAAGAGGGTGGCAATTTTGTCAAAGCCTTCTTCACGGGCTTCGATTGCCATGCGTTTATACATTTCGGCCCATTCGTCGTGTTCGCCTGCGGCGGCGTCTTTTAAATTTTCCAAGGTTGAGGGTACCTCGCCGCCGTGTAGCAATTTAAACCAAATTTTTGCATGTTCTTTTTCGTTGCCCGCGGTTTCTTCAAAAATACCTGCCACTTGTTCGTAGCCGTCTTTTTTTGCTTTTGCCGCATAATACGTGTATTTATTGCGTGCCATGCTCTCTCCTGCAAATGCCTCGCGCAGGTTGTGTTCGGTTTTGCTCCCTTTTAACTCTTTCATTTGTTTGCCTCCTTTATAGGGGATATTTGGAAATATACTACGAAATACGCGGGGTTACAAGTAAAAAAAGTTGACAAATCGCGAAATATGGGTTTTACTTTCCCACGCTATTGCACTTTTAATTTTATCCTTGGGAGGGATTTGCACCATGAGCTTTGTAAAGAACATGAAAATCAGAGGAAAGCTATTTTTAGGGTTTGGCATTCTTCTGGCGGCGCTGCTGCTGGTAGCGTTTATGGGCATCAGCGACGTGATGGAGAT
>WQRX01000040.1 GCA_009786535.1 Defluviitaleaceae bacterium
CGGCAAAGGATAGTAGCCGCTGAAAATAAGCATTATCTACAGTTGCAAACCCTTCGCACAAGTTTTCCCTTATTTCAAGTCCGCTTGAAAGGACAAGCCTGTGAAGGTGTGTTATGATTTTATGGCAAGTGAAGATATTTACCGTAGGTGGTGCATAAATGAAAATAAAGGCATTGAATATGACGGATATTTCAAAGTGGATAGTGCTTTCTAAGGAATACGATGTCTATGTACGAGAAGTGATTTCAGACCTTTCGGAATGGTATGGAGGCAATGGAACAACATCAGAATCATTCGATAAATATATGAAAAGAAAAATAAATAATGGCGAAGCGTTCATGGCAGTAGACGATTATGGAAATTGTTGTGGCATTATTGCTATATCGAGAAATAATAACAATATAACTTTTTTTGGAATATCCCACGAGAGCGATGTCGTTGTGGCAGGAGATGTTTTACTTAATTATGCCTTATCGAAATTAGATTCTAGCATTAGTGTTAAGCTAAATGAATTAAAGAGTAATGCGGGACAAATACAAAAAATTTACGCGCTTTTAGATAAAAGCGGTTTCGTTTTTCAATCTGAAGTTTTGGAAAACGGTGTTCCGGTAAATCAAATGGTAAAAAAACTTGACAGCAATAAATAATCAATCATTCGTAATCATCTTTTGCACAACTTTCCCCTTATATCAAGTTCGCTTGAAAGGACAAGCTTGTGAGGGTGTGATACCATTTTACATAGCTTACGAACGAAATTTATATTAGGCGGTGTTATTGTGACGCATGTAATAAAAACAAAAAGACTTGTTT
This sequence comes from Defluviitaleaceae bacterium, assembly GCA_009786535.1. Lineage (GTDB taxonomy): Bacteria > Bacillota > Clostridia > Lachnospirales > WQUN01 > WQRX01. The sequence continues at coordinate 811 of WQRX01000040.1, forward strand.
TACAACCTTTAAGTGAAACTGACATAAGTTTCATGCAAGAATTGATTACCCGTCCCGAAGCGTATTTTTACGACCTTGATATGCAGGAATCTCCCGATGAAGTTGTCAAGGATTGCCAACGATATATTGAAAAAGTGGGTTCATTACCGAATGAAGGCGGTATTCGCTGGATTGTTAAACGCAATGGTGATAGCATTGGAGAGGTGCATGTCCGTTGTAATTGGGAAAAAACACAGGAATGGGAAATTGGCTATCATTTTCTCAAAGAATATTGGGGCAAAGGATATGCGACAGAAGCATTAGAAACAATTATCCCATATGTGTTTACTCATTTTACGATAAATCGCTTAGTGGCCTTCACCAACGGAAACAACAAGGAAAGCATTGCTTTACTAAAGCGGGTTGGCATGTTTGAAGAAGCACGCTTACGTGAGGTACGGATGTCTAACGGCGTATATTGTGATGAAATGGTTTATTCACTGTTAAAACGCGAGTTTTCCCTTGTATCAAGTCCGCCTGTTCGGACAAGCCTTCAAAATTTTATATATGAAGAAAGAGGTTACCTATGAGCGGAACGATATTCAATGCCAAAGGGTTCAAAATTACTATTATCAAGAAAGCTGGTTTTGATGCGGTCGGGTTCTCTCGTCCTGTTAATTTTAGCGACGGTTCCATTGGATTGTTTCTCAAGGAATTGACAGAAAACGGACAGATGAAAAAGTTGGCTGAAACATTACAAACCCCACAACAAATATGGGTATGCCTGTCGGGTGCAAATTGCGGAGATTACGGCAATTGTTTGGAATGTGATTCAAGTTGTAACGGATTTGATGTACGATGTACGGTATGCGTAGAGAAAACGGAAAACCACGATTTTTCTCGGTTTAATAAAAACGAATTATTTACACTTCGTATTCCTGCGTCAGCATGGGCAGATTTTGAAGTTGGCGAAGGGCAGTCATTTACAGACTTGCATAAAAACGATGTTTACAAGTTAGTTGATGAAATAGGATATGAATGGAATAAAAAAATCGGACTTCATTTTGATAACGAACATGAGGAATCAATACCAAATAAAGAATTGCATTTTCTTTTGCCGGTAAAGATTAAAGAGTAAATCTAGCAATTATTTGCGTCTGCCATTTGCACAGCTTTTCCCTTATATCAAGTCCGCTTGGACGGACAAGCCTGTGAAGGTGTGTTACAATTGTTAGATGCAGATGAACAATTTTTATTTGACTATGAGGGTTGCGTTATGACGAAAGCTCAAAATGAAAAGCTCAATGAATTGCTTGATACGCTCCCTTTAAGTGAAAAAGGGAATTATCGAGAAATTCTTGAGTATGCCATAGGATTGGGATATGTACCGTCGAAAATAAAAAATTCACATGGTAAAGTTATTGCGTTTGCGTTTTCAAAAAATAAAATAGGCAAGCGATTAGCTAAGTTTAATTTGCCCGGGGTTTATACTGCCGATGGAGAACTTCGTATGCAATTTTACGGTGCAACCGAGTATTCTGTTTTTTTTCATGAAAAGTTGCGTAAAGAAATTGATTGCGGAACAGCTCCTTGTGAAAGGCAGTGTGGTGTAAATTGTGCGGGTAAATATACATGCATTTTTCCCGATGGCAGAAGGCTATACCGTTGTGCCATACATTCTTTGGTTCAAATTTCACCATTTGGAGTGGAAAATATTAAGGAAATTAAACAGCTGATGAAGGAACAAGATGATTTTTGGCTTAAAAATGATAAATAAGCCGGTCATTCACAATAGCTACCCGCACAATTTATCCCTTATTTCAAGTCCGCTTGAAAAGACAAGCCTATGAAAATGTGCTACGATTTTGCAAGGCAAGTGAGCATAATTTTATTTTAGGAGGTTGTTTATGGCTTTAACTCAAATAGATTTTGATTCATTTCAAACAGCACACAATGTTATTGTAGAAAAAAGATGTGATGGATTCTTTTTATCCGCCGCAGAAAGTGTTAGGAGATATTATCTCCCAACGAAGCCTTTGTCATCTTGTTTAACCATACCGAAACGATTTTGTTTGCCGTTAAGGATTGATATGACACTTCTTATGCCCCAACCGGGGTTACACTTGTTGCTTGGTGAGGGGCATATCTCATTTGGTACGCAAGCGGATAATAGGAGCCTTAGCGATATTATAGAGCCGGATAATAAAAAGCCCAAACATTATTATAATCGCACAAGTCTGGATAAAGATAATGAAATTACAGTGTTATATGGTTTGAAGTTTATGCAAATCATTATTAATGGTAAGACGTGTTATTTTTCAAAAAAAGAAAAGTATATGCGCGCTCCCCTTTTCGCAAACATGAACAAGGCAGGTTTTGAACTAAAAATCGGAACAGACAAATTTGCCGAAGTTGTTATCAAAAAAATGACTGTTGAAGAATATGATACCGAACCAAACGCCATTCCAATAACGAACGAAATTCTTAGTGCGAATGTTATCATTAGCAAGGGTGTAAAAGCCACTTTCGAAGATTGTATTGTTTTATTGTCTCCGATGCTTCAAGAAGAAATAAAAAAAACCGACCAATTTTTATTGAATAACAAAGAATTTAAAATAAAAAGGAAAATTGAGGGTGACCAATTTGGATGCAAAATTACTTATACATCTTCCGTTCATGGTTTTTCATATGCGCTGGTAATACATGAACACTTGATGCACCATTTTTATTGGTGGTACATGCTTTCAAATTACAAATTTGAAGAGAAGTATATGGGGCGTAAAAATGACTTGACAAACCATGTTCTTAAAAGCGTTTATGAATTGTCGCCGGAAACTGCCGACCGTCTTGTCGGCTATTATGATAAATGTAATGGGTGCGGTCAATCTTGTACCGTAAAAACAATATATGAGTTGAATGGCAAAAAGTTTGTGTCTTGTCACGGGAAAATGGGAATGAATATGAATTTGCAAACCTTTTCGGATTTGCGATTTATGCTTGATATTCAAAAGGATATTCTAACAACCAAGTCGTAAACAAGTTTATCCTTATTTCGAGTCCTCTTGGAAGGACAAGCCTGTGAAGGTGTGCTATACCTCTGTATCGCAAGCGAACAAGATTTATATTATCGGGGGTTAGGAAAATGACAATCGAAAGTGCCATTTATACGAGCAGAAACGAGGAAGCCGTCGAAATTTACATTAAGGCTTTCGGATTAACAAAAGGATACACTGCTCACAGTGCTGATGGAAAATTAGTATATTCCAAACTTATGAATGGTGATGAACATTTTATTTCTGTTGTTCCAAGAGATAATTTTAATAAAGACCCTGACGAGCTTTATATCCCTTCATACAGCTTTCAGCCATATGCACAGCTATCTGTTGATGGTTTAGGATTAGAGGGCGTAAAAAAAGCATACGAAATACTAAAGAAAGATGCTATTCGTGCCGAACCTTTAGGACCGCTTGATTGGGACGATACTAAAACAGGGAGCGGTATAGTAGATAAATTCGGATATTTGTGGTGGACTTCTGAATAACCATTGCACACAATATTTATATAATGAGAGGTATGAGAATTATTATGAATTATGAACAAATTTGGAAGGAATGGTCTGATTCTACCCAATTTTCAGGCGTATTTTCTGTTGGCGATAAAAATAACACGGTATTTGAAAAATGTGTCGGGCTTCGCAATAAGAGCGAAAATCTTCCAAACAATAGAGACACGGCCTTTGGGATTGCCTCTGGCACAAAGTTGTTTACGGGGTTAGCTGTTTGCAAACTCATTGATGAAGGTAAACTTTCAATTCATGCTCGAATCTGCGATATTTTGCCCTATAGCTTAGGTCAAATCGACAAAAACGTGACTGTTTTTCATTTGCTTACCCACACATCGGGCGTGGGTGACTATATTGATGAAGATTCCGAAAATTGTGAAGAACAATTACAAGCACTGTATGATAAATACCCTGTGCAACTGTGGACACGGCTGGAGTATTATTTACAAATGATTACACCGCTACCACCAAAATTTAAACCGAGCGAGAGATACGGCTACTCTAATTCGGGCTTTATCTTGTTAGGCTTGGTAATTGAAGCAGTCAGCGGTATATCATATCAACAATATGTGTATGAAGTAATTATTTCACCGTGTAAACTTAAACATACAGGCTTTTATCGCGCAGATTCATTACCCGCCAATGTTGCCTTGGGATACATGGAAGATGGTGACGGTTGGAATACAAATATTTTCAGCTTGCCGATTTTGGGCGGCTCTGATGGCGGGCTATATACCTGTGCAGATGATTTGGATAAGTTATGGCGGGCGGTTTTCAAGGGCACGATTTTCTCCGAAAATATGCTGGCGGAATTTATTAAAAAACAATCCGAAATAAGCGAAATAGAAAGTTACGGTTTTGGTGTTTACCGCCATGAAGTGGAAGATAAGATATTCTATTACGCTGTGGGCGGTGACGCAGGCGTTGATTTTTTTACCGCATATTCACCGGAACAGCAAATTGTATTTTCCGCACTTGGAAATACAAGCGTAAATACTTACCCATTAATGGAAAAGGTGTTTGCGGTATTATAAACATTAGCGGAGGAATTACACATGGATTTTGCAAGTCAAATTGCTCCATTTACTTGGGATGATTTTGAGGGAAGTGTATCAGTTACAATGTACACCAGCCATAAATACAAGGCGGGTTTATTTAAGACCCGCAAAAAGGAAGGGTTTGACGGAAGCGGTTACGATTGGGAATCATTGGCACAAGTTTTTTTGCAAGAAAAAGCTTCCGATTTACTTGAAAAAATTGACTTTGATTCAGAGCATTTGTGTTTTGTTGCTTATTCAACTGATAAAGAAGCAATGAAACGTTTTGTTCTTATGTTTAAGGAAATGTGCGAAAATGATGTGTTATTAGCTGATATTTTTTCTCGTACAACACCGCAAGAGCCTGTAACCGAGGCAGATATGAAAAGTATACTTGAGAGAGGAAAATGAAAGAGATAGAGTCAAACAAACATGCATGGGGGCAAATTTCTGAAGAACATTACGCCTACTTCAAGAAAGCGCTTCTTGACGGGTGGTATGGGTTTAACAAGCATATCCAAAGAGAAATTGGTGATGTAAGCGGGAAAAAAATAATTCATTTGCAATGCAACACGGGGGCGGATACCATTCTGCTTGCAAAGATGGGCGCAAGTGCCGTAGTTGGCGTTGACCTTGTTCCCGACAATATCAAATATGCACAAAAGCTTGCCGATGATTTAGGCATTTCCAATGTAAGCTTCATTGAATCCGATATTATGGACTTCATGGAAAAGCATGATGAAAAATATGACATTGTGTTCGTTTCCGAAGGGGCGATAGGTTGGCTTCCGGATTTAAAGAAATGGGGACAAACCATAAGCCATCTTTTGAAAGACGACGGGTTCTTTTACGTTTTTGACAGTCACCCGTTTTTTATGATGCTTGACACGAAACAGCTTTCAGAAAACATCACAAAAATTAAATATCCCTATTTCGGAAAAGAACCCGATATTAATAATTCAATAGGCGGGTACGCTTCCGTTACAAAGTACGGCGTAAAGGCATATTTTTGGATGCACACAATTTCGGATATAATTAACGCCCTCGTTTCAGCCGGCTTGCATATTGAATACTTTAACGAGTTTAAAGAAAATTTTTATGACGAAGGCGGCATGAAAAATATCGAAAGATTTTTATACAACTATGACTTCAACACGGATTTGTTCCCCATGTCCTTTAGCTTGAAAGCCTCGGTTTACCATAATAAATAAGCAATTATCTACTCAACAAAGAAGGTATTCTATGCAAGCACAAGCAAACAGACCCTGCGCAAAATGTAAGATATATTTGTGCATTATTATTGCGCTTTTTCTCATTATTGGCTTCCCAAAGCCGGTGTATGCCACCGTAGATGCGGTGTGGTCGGGTGAATTTGTGCTGCGTGTTGACGGGAGGGATTACTCACTATGGGGCTACTCCACTGATATGGCAATCCACTATTTTTGTTTGTTCGATATGGCGTATATTTTGAATGGTACGCCGGCGCAGTTTAATGTCCGCAGGTCTGCGGGTGAAGAGTGGGATTTTTGGATTGTGCGCGGCGCAGCCTTTGAGGTGGTTGGGCAAGAGTTTGTGGACATTCCGCTGTTTAGGGAGATTCCCGAACGCTCTGCCACTCGTGCCGATGGAGGCGGACTGTTCGGCTGGGAATGGGATGGCAGCGGCTTCTTGCGATATCCCGAGCAGACCTTTGTACTGGGCATAGACGGCGAAACCACACCCGCCACAAGCATTGCCATTCGAACCATTACGGACATAGACAATGTATATTTCATGCTGTCCGAGTTGGCGTATATCTTGGGCTTTGAGCATGTGATAACAACAAGCCGCTGGCATTGGGGGGACTGGCACGACGATTTCATATCGGGTGTGGATAGGATTATAGATACTTCAAATGCGGTGTTTCCGGCACTACGCAAGCAATCGCCCGAGCTGGTGCGCAATCTCATCGCGCTTTCCGGGCATTGGGTTGCATCGGCCTTTTTTGACAGCGCGTATATAGATGAAACGATAGTTTGGCCGGTGGAGATTGCATTTGACTATAGCGGAATGTATAGACCGCTTATGGACACGCTTTCGCCTATAACACCTATGTGGACAACCGAAGTGTGGGAAGAAATGCGGCAGACCTTGTCGCCGGTTTATTCCAATCAATTGCCCGAACTTGTTTTTGAACTCACCCCCATCCGCCAAGATGAATTCCCCGATTACCGCATTGTTTTTCAATTGCAAGGCGAACCCATCGACATTATTACGCTTTATATCGGAGATACGGCACATCAGCTAAGGCGGCACTATGACCGATGGATGGATACATCGCGGTATACGATACAGGCAATGCAAGGCGACGTACTGCTTAGATATATCCCCCGTCGCTGGTTTTTTTCAAACCCTGAAGAAGCAGATATACGAGTGTATCGCGTAACAGAAGGGCAGCGGACGTTGCTTCACAGGCAAACCGGGGTGAGAGAAAATGACCGAATCCTATTCGAGTTTATTGACCAAAGCCCGATACCCGGAGCAATCCACTACTATGAAATTGTACGCATGAATCAAGGTTGGACGGAGCTTGCAACCGACCCTATCCGCGTTGATGTATATGCACTTTTAGGCTTGGTCACCGAGCCGAACGACTATCCCAAACAGGATAATTATGCAAATGAAGATACGCCTGCTGATGAACCAAATATCGCCCCTAACCAGTCCGGAGTAATTATGTGGATTGTTATTGCAGCAATTGTGCTTGGTGCGGTGTTTGCATTCATTATAAGAAAGCATCATAGTTAACCGGTCGGCGTTCTTACTATTAATTGGATTGCACGGTTTTATGAATTTGAGTTTGACGAGTACAGCAATTTTTGTCAATTAAGTACTGTTATATAATTTTTCCCATAAAGGAGCTTTAAAAATGCACATCTACGAAACTTTACCCAACGGCATAAAAATTGTCGAATACGAACCTTCCCTTAACGCAACCTTGGCGGATATGTGGAACAAAAGCAAAGACGACTGGGGCGGCGGCAATGAAACAAAAACCCCCGGTCAAGTAGCGACCCGTATCGAAAGCAGCTCATGCATCCACCACTATGTGGCGCTGGACGGGGACGTAGCCGTGGGTTACTGCTCCCTTGGGCGGTATTTTGGCGACGCTAACGCGCTGTACATCGAATTGCTGGGGGTTCGCCCCGATTACCAAGGCAAAAAAGTGGGCAAAGCCCTCACTTTGCGTTGCGTAAACCGCACCATTGAGCTGGGCTACCCACGGGTAGACATCCACACATGGCCCGGCAATACGGCGGCAATGCCACTGTATAAAAAATGCGGCTACCTCTGGGAGGACCGCGCCGACAGCACCCACTTGGTTAATTTTATCCCCGAAATTTTAGGCACAGAGCTTTTTAAGCCCTTCTTTGAAAAAACCGACTGGTATGCCGATTCTACCCGCAGTTGGGAGATTGTCCCCGATGGGGTGAAGGTAAACCGCTTCGAGGTTTTTGGCTATTCCTGGGAAAAGGATGGCGAAACCCTTGCCGTGGGCTACGAGCGCACAGGGCGCAGAATGCGCTTCATCGAAACAAAGGACTATAAAATTGAAATGATGGCGGAAAATCACGAGCTTGCCTTTGGGTTAAGCTATAACTGCACCTTTTCGGTGACAAATAAAACGGGTAAGGACTTGCGGGTGAAAATTAACGGCCGCGAGGACGCGAATATCCGCCTTGATTTTACGCTGGATACCCAAGTTACGGGCACGCAGGTATTTCCCGCGCAATTTTATGTAGGGGAAGTAGCGGAGGTGCAGGACAAATGGCAGGTACACCCCTGCGTCCTTGCCGATGTGGAAATTAACGGGCAAACCGTCGCTTTAGGTATGGGCATTAACCCAAAATTCCCGCTGGATGTACGCTTCCCCATGGATAACGCAGGCAAGGTAGAAGGGGCGGTAATGCAAGTAGGCATGAAGGCGAAGTTTCATATAAATGTCGCTTCTGCGTTGTTGCAAAATGCTTCCGTAACCTTTACCTTGCCCGAAAGCGATAAAATCGCATTCAAGCAAAACTACTTTAATGTGCAAGTGAATGCCGAGGGTAAAACGAGTATTCCCATAGAGGCGAAAATTCTTGATGCAGGGTATGACGCGATGCCCATAAAATACGATATTATGTTGGCGGACGGCTCGCAGTTTTCTTTTACCAAGCCCTTTCATGCGGCAATACAAACCCTTTTTAGCACCTTCCACTTCGAAACGGAATATGGTTACAATATCGTCAACGGCCCTTGGAAAATTATTTTATACAAGAGCGAAAACGAATTGAGTATCCGCCATTTAACAAACCCCGACTTTAACCGAGGGGATTTATTCCCCCCCAAGCTTGGCAAACCCTATGACGATGAGTTTAACCTCATCAAGCCCACGGTTACGTGCTTCCAGCGCGGTAGGGACATGGTCATGGAGGCGGAATTTGTTTCCGAAAAATTTGCAGGTATGGTAGCGACTATGGTTATTTCCTTGAGTGCAATCGGCATCATTTCGCGCCATTATCGGGTGGAAAATCGCGGAAGCACCCCACGGGCGTTACACTTGAATGACTCCGGTTGGTTGGAACTTGGCGGGTTTACCACCTTCCGCGCCAACGGGCAGTTTATGCAAAACCACGCCTTCCCCCTACCCGATGGGGAACAGGACGGCATGGGGGATATTGATTCCGAAAGCGTAGAGGAAAATTGGATTTTTGAAGCCAATCCTACAGGCGGGTGCGGCGTTTGCTGGGGGGCAGGTTTACAACCTAAATTCCAATGGGGCAGTATGGTTATTTTTGAACATGATTTAACCCAACTTGCCCCCAACCAAATTATTGAAACGCCGCCCCTTGTCCTTGCTTTTGGCTTGTTTAACGACTTCGGAAGCTTCCGCAACTTTGCCATGCAAATTACGGACAAGGAAAATTACGTACCCGCACCCCCCGTGGAAGTACGGATTAACGGCTATAACCCCGTTATTTCTACGCCGGAAATAGCGCTGGATATTATCAACAACCGCGAAACCACGTTGGAAGGGGAAATTCGCGTAGCCTCGCCCCTATTCGAAACCCAAGTGCAGGTAAACGAAGAAAGGGACGGGGACGAAGAGGACGACGACGATGAAAACGACATCAAGCAAAATTACTTTAACCTTCCCATACACAACCCCCAACCCTTGGTGCAAATTAAGGTAGACATGCGCCTTTCTGTCTACGACAAGGGGTATAAACGTGTATTGTTTGCCCCTAAGGGGGACATAAAAAACACGCAGGAGGGTACCATTTATTCGGTGGCAAACGGAGAAATTACCTTCCGTGTAGACCCAACTTACGGCGCGGTGTGCTACTCCCTCACCACGGCAGACGGCGCGGAATGGCTGAAGCACCAACACCCCGAGCGCAAGCCCTTCGCCTGGTACAATCCCTTCCTTGGCGGCATTCGCTTGCTCCCGCCAAAGATGAATAACGTGAGCGTGTTAAAGGAAGATATTTCCGCCGAATTTGCCACGGTAAAAGACAATTACGGCAATATGTGGCACGGCATTTGCCTGCGCATTGCCATTAAAGAGGAAGCGGAATTGCGCGGTGCGGTGTACGAAACCTATTACGTTACGCTGCCCGGCGTACCCGTGCTGTGTGCCTTTTATCGGTTTATCAACGGTACGGGAGCATATCGGTGCGACACCCCGGAATTTGACGCATTCCCCAACCCCACGGACGAAGGAAAAAACTTCCATGTAGAAATTGCGGACAAGCATGGACAGCAATCCCGCCTGCGTTTTGGCGAAGGGGCGGGTGATATGGACCCCCCCTTCGTAAACACGGCAAAAGTGATTAGCGAACGCCCGCAAAGGCTGTACCTTTTCCACGGCAATAAAAATAACGGCAAACACAACGAGCTGGGCGGCGATACCAAAGTGCCCTTGGTTGCCGATTTTTACATGGAAGCCGCCGCCGCCCATGGCGAAACATTTACCTCCAGCCCCGTATTTTATCTGGTTACCGAAGAAGACCTGCCCAACGGCGCGCTGGACGATTTAGAAAGGGTGAAATTCTAATGGATTTTAAAATTATCGACGCGCACATGCATTTTTCCGATGTACAAGCCTTTTACACCGCCGCCGAGGAGGCGGGCATCACCTATACCCGCGAGAGCTACCTTGCGGAATGCGAAGCCGCAGGCATCGAAAAAGCCGTGTGCATGGGGCTGGTGGAAGCAACGCCCCACATGTTCCCCGATGCGTTGTCCCCTACCCCAATGACGGCAAACCTGTGCGAAGATGTGCCATCAAGTATTTTTACTTGTCTTGGTATAAACCCCCACAATTTAGACGCGGATGCGATTAAACGCATCCGCGAACGGGTAAAGAACGACCCCACCGTGGTTGGTTTTAAAATTTACGCGGGCTATTACCATTACTATGTACACGACCCCATTTACGCGCCCGTATACCAAATTGCGGCGGAATTTGGCAAAACCGTAGCTATCCACACGGGGGTAACCTACAGCGAACAGGGCATTATGGACTATTCCCACCCCCTTACCGCCGACCGCATGGCGGTGCAATACCGCGATACGCAGTTTCTCCTATGCCACATGGGCAACCCGTGGATTATGGACGCCTGCGAAGTTGCATACAAAAACCGCAACGTTTTCTTAGACATTAGCGGGCTGGTGGAAGGCAGTCCCCAACACATCGACTTTACCATGAGCCAACCGCTACTCATGCAGCATTACACCACAGGGCTGGTATATCTAAACGACTACAAGAAGGTACTTTTCGGCACAGACTGGCCTATTGTTCCGTTGGGGAAATACATCGAATTTTGCAAAAAAATCATTCCCGAAATGCACTATCGGGACGTTTTTCGCGATAATGCGACGAGGGTTTACAAATTATCCTAGTATATGCTATAGTGTTGGGGTAGAGTTCGCGCGTAACATTTTGCCCTGACATATTGCCGCTGTGTAAGCAGTGGCTTTTTTTATTGCGTCAACCGCACGGTGACATTGGGGATTATTTCCAAGTGGGGGAATAATGTTTCCCAGCGACTGCCGTTTTTTTCGTACATTTCGCGGTGGGTTTTGCGCATATGGTCACGCCAATGGTAGGCATCAAGGTTTTTTACTTGAAGGGCAGACGCCGTTGCCACAATTTCGTTTGCGATTTGCGCGGAAACAAGGTGTTGTATGGTTTCGCGGGGTATATCGGTAGCTTCGGGAGCGCGCCCCGCTACTTCTACGGTAATAATGGCTTGGGTTTGGGAAAAGGTGACTTCCGCACTGTGTTTATCAACGATAAAGGGAACGGGCGTTACGTCATATGCCGTTACCACGGCGTCAATATTTTTTTCGGAAAAGCACCATAGATACCCTTGCAGCTCCATTTCAGAAAGGGTTAGGGCTTTTGCGCCGTCCTTTAGGGCAACCGCACCCGTGGGGAACAGTGGTATTAATGCGCAGCCGTTTTCCTGCAATTGCGTATGCAAGCTTTGAAATTGTTGTGCAAAATTTACTGCGTCTATATTGTCTAGTTTTTCGTGCAGGTCTATGCATTCGTTGGCGGCAATGATGTGAAGCTTGCGGTCAATTTCCGGGTTTTGTGCCAACGTTGCTAATGCGTTTGATAACATTTGTGCATCGGATAACAGACATTCCCCCAGCGCAAGTAGTTTTACTTGACCGTAATGCAAGCGCTTGTTTACTCCCTTGTCCAGGGTGTGCGTTGCTTGGGTCAGCGTTTGCCCGTCGGCGGTAGTTTGCGCTTCGGCTTCGGTAACTACGGTAAAGGCATACGCATCGGCGTTTTTTTCCAACGCCATTGCCACGACAAAAGTACGGTCTTCTATTTCCACACGGTCATAACAACCCGATAATGTTATTAAAAATATAACAAGCAACACCGTAACGCCGCGCCAACGGGCAAAACGCCTTCGCAAAAACGTGCTTGCAAGCACAAGCAAGGGCAATATCAGCAAGAAAAATATGCCGCTGATAAAAAATAATATATCCAAACGACGGTACAGGCTTTCCGCCTCGCTGGGGATAAGCGAAACGGCAAAAACGGCAATAGAGGTAATTAAAACAGCGGTTAGCTTGGGGCGCATTACCCCGTTTTTCTGCTTCGCCTGCATATCTGTAACAAGACGCGCACCAAAGAAAATGAACGCATTCACCAGCGCAAAAACCGTGATTATCCAAAAGCTAAACATGAGTGCCTCCTGCCTTTCGATAAACGAAGCCGGTAAATTTAGCATGTCCATCATACGCAAAACAGGCCATGCCTCGTTGGTAATGCTTGTGCCGAATTTCGCCAGCGTAATCGCCGTAATTACGGTGATAGTTACCCCCGCAAAGCCTACCGCGCCTACCACGGCACGCCCCATTTTCTTCTCCGCGGGGATATAGGGCGAAGTAAGGAGCAGACATTCCAAGCCCGTAAAAATAAAGCCAAGGCGCAACGTACCACGCAACAAATCCTGCGGCTGTGCGGTAAAAACGGGCTGTAAATTACTAACATTAATATCCAGCAACGCGACAACAAGTAAAAAAACAAAGGGCATAATCAACAAAAACGCCAGTACTTCTGCTACGCGGGCGCGGGCTTCTATACCCATGAACGCGGCGTAAGCGCACACGACAAGCATTACAAGACTTACCACCCACAACGGCGTGTTGTTTAGCAAAACCTGCTTTGTGATAAGCAAGAAAAACCGCAGTTCAAAACCCGCGGCAAAAACCAATTTTACCCACAAAAAAACGCCAAGCACATACGCAACGGGGCGCGTCAGCGCATAGCCCGTGTATTCAATAAAGCTTGCGTTCGGCGTTACCCGCGCCGCCCTAACCGCAAGGGCGGCAAGCCCCATGCCGATAAGCGTTAAACCCAGCACAATTAACCAGCCGTCCTGCGCGGCGTAGACCGCAACGCGGCGGGGCAATACGATTAATCCCGTCCCCATTGCGCTGATTACCAGCAATATTTGCAGCTGCCGTAAGGTAATTTTATCATTGCATGAAAGCATTTTTACTTTAACCTCACATTCTGTTCGGGATTAGCGTAAAAGGGACGGCGCCTCATACGCGAAAGGGGTAAACGGAAGATACTGTCCTTCAGTTCCTCGTAGTTGTTCATTTCCCCCGCCGCGAAAGGCATCAAATACGGGAAGCCAAAGCTGCGCATTCCCGCAAGGTGAATTAACACGATTAACAACCCCGCCCAAAGCCCGATAAAACCAAGCGCCGCCGCAAGTATCAAGATAAAATACTTGATAAGCCTAAAGGCATATACCAACGACACGCTGGGTATTGCAAAGGTAGCAATGCCCGTCATTGCGACAATAATGACCACAATGGGGCTAACCAGCCCCGCTTCTACGGCGGCTTGCCCTACAATAAGCCCGCCTACAATGCCGATTGTCCCCCCCGATGCGTTGCGCAAGCGAATACCCGCCTCGCGCAATAGTTCAAATGCCGCGTCCAGCAAAATAATTTCCATGACAGCGGGGAAAAGTACGGCACGGCTGGCGGTCGCAAGCTTTTCCACCATTTGCAGGGGAATCATGGAAGGGTGGTACAGCGCCGTTGCAATGTATAAGCCCGGCAGCGCCACGGCAATAAATGCGCCGACAAACCGCAAATACCGCGTGATGGACATAACCTGCCAACGGCTGTAGTAGTCCTCCGATGCTTGAAAAAACGTATTTAACGCCACGGGGACAAGCAGCACAAAGGGCGAGCAGTCCACAATAATGGCGATACGCCCCTCCAATAACGAGGACGCCGCCTTGTCGGGGCGCTCGGTAAGCTGTATTTGCGGGAAGGGGGACAGCCAGCTTTCTTCGATAAGCTGCTCTACACAGCCCGCGTCCATTACGCCGTCGATATCAATTTTTTCTAAACGGCGCTCTACCTCGGCAAGCACCTCGGGGCGGACAATGCCTTCTATATACATAAGGGCGATGTCGGTTTGGCTGCGTTTACCCAGCTTGCTTTGCTTTACTTTTAAGCCCGTATCGCGAATTCGCCTTCTGATAAGGGCGGTATTAAAGCGCATTACCTCGCTAAAGGCCTCGCGCGGACCCTGTACGACTACTTCCGTTTCCGCCGATTGTATGCCGCGGTTAGGGAAACCACGTGTCGCAAGTATTATTACTTTAGTGCTGTCTTCAAGGAAAAGTGCTGTATCCCCCGCCATGATAAAGTACAGTACATCTTCCATGTTGTCTGCTTCGCTAAAGTCTGCGGTTGCGATACCGCGTTTTTTTATGGCTTCGTATATGCCTTGGGCGCGTTCCTCGGCGGGCAGGGCATTCCAGTCCATTTCATGCAAATGGCGTACAATGGTAAGGTCAAACAACTCGCGGTCGCTCATTGCGTCAAAGTACGCCATGTATACCCAAGGGGCATTTTCCCCACCAATAGGGAAATGACGACCAATAAAATCTTGGCTGTCGGTGAATAGTGCTTCTATATGCCGCATATTTTCTTTAATATGGGGACTAATTTTAAAGGCATTTTTGTTTTCCATTGCCCTATTTTGTGCATAAGTTGGGGAAATATACCCTACACATTTTGTAAAATCTCACAGAAATGTTATGCGAAGTTTGGCACATTCGCTAATGACAAACCATATTACAATCGTGTAACATATGCATTATAAAATCGACTTATCGAAAAGGAGGACGCAAATGGCGGGTTTAGAGCTTAAGAACATTATCAAACGTTACCCGAACGGCGTTGTAGCAGTAAATGATTTTAGTATGAAGATTGCAGACAAGGAATTTATTATCTTTGTTGGTCCGTCCGGTTGCGGTAAAACCACTACCCTGCGTATGATTGCAGGCTTGGAGGAAATTACCGAAGGCGAACTTTACATCGGCGACAAGTTAATGAATGACGTTGCCCCCAAAGACCGTGACATAGCGATGGTTTTCCAAAACTACGCACTGTACCCTCACATGAGTGTATATGACAACATGGCATTTGGTCTAAAGCTTCGCAAAACCCCAAAAGCCGAGATTGAAAAGCGTGTACACGAGGCTGCGCGTATTTTGGATATCGAGCATTTGTTAGACCGTAAGCCCAAGGCGCTCTCGGGCGGTCAACGTCAGCGTGTAGCTATGGGGCGCGCCATTGTACGTGAGCCTAAGGTTTTCCTTATGGACGAACCGCTCTCAAACCTTGACGCAAAGCTGCGCGTGCAAATGCGTACCGAAATTACAAAGCTGCACCAAAAACTGCAAACCACCTTCATCTACGTAACCCATGACCAAACGGAAGCGATGACGCTGGGTACACGCATTGTTGTTATGTCTAACGGTGTAGCCCAACAGGTAGACAGCCCCGTTAATTTGTACAACAAGCCTAACTCTATCTTTGTTGCGACCTTCATCGGTTCGCCGCAGATGAATATGATTGAAGCTTCTGTCGAAAAACAAGGCAATGATTGCTTCCTCACCTTCGGCGAATTTAAAGTAAAATTGCCCGAAGCAAAGGCACGTGCCGTTATCGACGGCGGTTACGACGGCAAGCAGGTTATTATGGGTATCCGCCCCGAGGACTTAAAAGATGAAGAAATGTTCATCAGCCAAAGCCCCGACACGGTTATCTCCTGCGAAGTAGAAGTAACCGAATTGCTTGGCGCGGAGGTTTACCTGTACCTGCTGTGTGCGGGTCAACAGCTTACCGCCCGCGTAAACCCCCGCTCTACCGCCAAAACCAACGACGTTATCAAAATGGCGCTGGATGCAAACCGCATTCATGTGTTTGATAAAGAAACAGAGCAGGTTATTACCAACTAGCACTAAGCATTTTATTACAAATGAACCCGCGCAGTAAAAATTGCGCGGGTTTTATATTAAAATTTTGCACGGGGGCTTTACATATGGCACAAAACACCACCGACATAGGACCCGTAATACGGGCGGTTAAGCAAGCGAATAAAAACATTGAACTGGTGCAGGAGGCTGTGTACCAAACCGATGAAAATATGCAAGCCTTGCTGGAAGGTATAGAAAACCTTACGGCGGCGTTCCATAGCTTTACGGCAAGCTATGCACTGGGCAAACGGCAGGAAGCCGCCATTGCGCGGTTGGCAAGCATAACAACCCGGCGCGGTGAAAAATTTAAGGCACAGACGCATATACGCCAAACCGCAATTACGGTGCATAACTTATTGCATGAAGGAAAAACCAATGAAGCAAAAACATTACTTTCCAACCTCGTTGAAGCAAACGAGGCGCCTAACTACTGGCTTTCTGCTTGCCTTGCGGTGGTTTCTGCGTGGCTAAACAACAAGCCGCGCGTAACAAAAACGGCGTTAAAGCAAGCCATTCAGCTAAGCGCAGGTAACACAAGTCATGTGCTTATGTTTTTTCTTCTGCTGTGTCACAACGCAGGGCGGCAAAAAGCGGCGATGGCGTGGGCGCAAACACTGTTCACCAATGCGCATATTGACGCCGTTACCCCCACGGCGGAAGCACTGCTTAACGCATACCGCGCGGGACTTTTTGGCACGGAAGAAGCCGCACTAACACTGGAAATGCCAAGCAAAACCAACTGGCTTGCGGTTTTTAACGAAAAGCGCCCAACGCTCCCCGACGATGCGTACCCGCTTTTACAACAACACAGCCCCCACTGGGCGGCACTAAAAAACGCCGTGCAAACGGCGCAATTGCATTCCTGCGCGCTAACGTTCCTTACAGAAATGTTAAACGGGGACGATATACCCCACGATTTACTACAGCTGCTGGAAAATGAATTAACCGCGCTTATCCAATCTCCCGACGACGAGGAACTCCCCCTACTCGCGCAGGCGCAGTATGAACAACGCATCATTGATTGCGGCGGCGATGAAGCACAAGCCCGCGGGGAAACGCAGAGCATTCCCCACATACCCAACCCGGCGCTAACGCTTATTTTGTCACGCAGGCAGGTACGCGCAGCCTATGCCTATATTGTGCAGTCCGCTTCACTACCCGAAGAAATTACCCTTACCACAAGCGATTTTTCCGCGCCTATAACCGCAGAAGCCTCCGACGCTTCGATATTAGAGGCATGCCGCCGTTTTTATGACGCGAAAAAGCAAGCAAGCTTAGCGAGCATTTCACCGACCTTTGTCGTTTTTGGCATTGCATTTTTTCTTGGCGGAAAGCATTTTATACATGCCGTACAACTAGAAAAATACCGCCAAGCCATGGAAGCCAACCTAGACCGCGAACGAGACGAAAATATGCAAACCCTCCGCGATTTACTGGCAGAGTTATCGCACCTTCGCAGCGAAATTTCCAATGCGCAAGCCGATTATCACGCGGTAATGCAATTGATTGACGGCTTAACCCTTTCCCCTGCCGCCAAACCCGCACGCAAAGTAAAAACACTTGAACCCAAATATGGGCAAAACTTCCCGCCGTGGGATATAAAACCGTTGTAATATTCTCCCTGTGCAGCGCATAAGATAGCGTAAGAATTTATGCAAAGCGGATTCCGCTTCATCACAGGAGGTAATTATGGGTGGCACGAAAATTTTTGTACTACAGATGAACGACATTATACGGTGGGGGCTTTTTGCGCTGGCAGGCATTGTATTGCTGGTTGCGCTATTATTTTTCCTTTTACCGCGCGGACGCGGCGAAGCGGAAACCAACGAGGAATTGCCACGCCCCACAACCCAAGCGCGTTACATACCCGGCGTTTACGCGGCGACCATCATTCTTAATAACGAACCCGTACAAGTGCGCGTAACCGTAAGCGAAAACGAGATTCTCTCCATTTACATGACCGACCTGGCAGAAATTTCGCAAATCTTCTTCCCTCTCTTCGAGCCTCGTATGCGCGACCTCGCCGAAGAAATTCTTCGCTACCAGTCCGCGTACATTGACCCGACGACGGATTACCCCGTAACAACAAGCATACTGCAGCAAGCGGTCATTGCTGCACTGCAATTGGCGTATCCGCAGGGTGATTGATTGAGGGATTAGATGATTAAAACCTTAACCCTCACTCAAACAAATCCCGTAGCAACGGCGTTACTTTTTCCTCTATCCGTTTATCCAGTTCGTCCAAAAATGAATATGCCTCCGCGCTTATAAAACGTGCGCGGCGTATTTTGGGTCTATACATCATCTGCAATAAACGGTTACGCAAGCGAATGCGGTACGACACAGTAAACATAAAAATCCCCCCTGCTGTTAATGTATGCGGGAGGGATTTTTTTAGCGCATGGCTTTTGGCGGCATTGCCTCTAAGCGGTATATCGGTCCGTGCTTTGAAAATTTTTCCTCGTACTCGGTTACTACGTTATCCTCGGGCATGTTTGCGTGCAGGTCTAGGGAAATATTTTGCATTTTCCAGCCTTCGGCGTTAAAACTTTCTAACGAAAATTCGAATAAAATTCGGTTATCGGTCTTAAAATGGACTTCGGGAATAGCGAGCTGCGTGTATAGCCGTAGAAAATTGGCGTGGGTTAAGCGCCGCTTTGCCCACTTTTTTTTGTTAGGCCACGGGTCACAAAAATTGATGTACAGGCGGTCAATTTCCTCGGGAATAAAACGGGTGGCAAGCTCGGTTACGTCCAACAACAAAAAAGCCAATGAAAGAGGAGTTTCTTGCGCGAGGGCTTCGCCCCGCCTTGCGGCGGCGGCGAGTACCGCTTGCTCTCTTTCAATGGCTATATAATTGATGTGCGGGTTGCGGCGGGCATTTTCGGTAATAAAACGACCCTTTCCGCAACCAATTTCCATATGAATGGGTCGGCTGTTGTTAAAATGCGCACGCAAGGGAATTGCACCTTCCGCCGTAGGGCGGATTATCAGCGGATTGCTATCCAGTTCCGCAGGCGCCCATTTTTTTCTTCTGGCACGCATCTTGTGTTACGTGTTAAATCTCTTCAGATTCTACGGTCATATTAATCATTTGTGCGTACCACACAAGCGCGTCGCGGTATGCCATGTGAATATCGTCTACCGAAATTTGACGCATTAACGCAATGCGCGAAATTTCCGCCCATGCGCCTTGCTCGTAGGTAAGCACAAAGTTAAGCACATCGAAGTGCGAGCCCTTCCTGTCTACCAACGCCTCATAAATAGCACCGGGGACAAATACCATGCCCAGCGCGTCTTTTATCGGCACGGAAAGCACTACGTCCAGCACCGAGAACAAGCCCATAAGGAATAAATTCTCATTTGCCATTGCCATGCCAAAGTGCTTGCCCATGTTTTCGCAAAACTTGGCGCGAAGCAAGGAGATGCGCGTTACTTCCGACGGATTATCCGCGCACAGCGCATTTGTTACGGCGGCGGCGACCCATTTACGGATTTCGCGCTGCCCCAGCATTGCAGCGGCTTGGTTTAAATTCTTAATTTCGCTGCGTGCGGCACTTGCCGTGTTCACCAGCTTCATAAATTGCACCGCAAGCGCCATGTCTTGGCGCACCGTGCGGGTAAAGGTTTGGAAGTCAAAATCTTCCTTATTTACGATGTTAAGTAGCTGGATGTAGTTCACCTTTAGCGGCGTTAGCGCGTTTTGCTTTGCCGATGAAGGAATATGCACCTTGTAAAACGGTCCGTCAAAAAGGTCAATGCTTGAGTGCTTAATCATGTCGAAGATGGGCTGTTCCTCAATATCCGTCGCCACTACCGTAGCGCGGGGGAATTTCTTTTGCACAATACGCGCGTGGCTTGCCAAATGGTTGGGCGGCAGGCGCAGGAAAACGAAGTCCGTATAGGGTACAAACGGCTCAATTTCGTCCATATTATTTTGGTATATAATGGTGAAACGGAAGCCCAATTTGTTAAAACGCTTCATGCGGTCAAGCACCGATTGCTCGGGTTTTACGCGTTTATCTAAAATAAACACGATTTTGCTTGGCATGTCTTTGATGTCCGCTTCCAAATCCGTCATTAGCAGTATTTGCGAAATGGGCACAAAAAGCGGCTTGTCTTGGGTTAGCGCATCCAAGCCTACTATGTTAATAAAATCAAAGAACGGCGAATTCATAGCCCTATCCAATGGGTTAGACTTCACCGATTCCAATATCGCGTTACCAAATTGATATGACAAATAATAACCCTCAACAATCATACCACTGGTAAATAGCGGCTTGGGCACAAGTAAATATTGCATATCATCGCTCCTTAGGTCATTGAGGTATTCTTCCACATTGTAACCTAAGGGTAAAATAAAAACAACTATTTTTCAATTTTATCCAATAGAATTTTCACGGGCACCCCGGAAGGGCGATTACTGCGTAACAAACGGAACAGGCAATGCGCATCTCCTTGTGTTAAGCGGTTCATTCCCTCTTGGCACGAAAGGCTTGCAGCAAAGCCTGCTTCGTCCAATATTTGCTGCGCGCCTTCGCTGATTACACCCAACGGAAAGGTGAAGGTCGTCGGCGTAAAGCCAATTTCTTCTTCACAACGTTTTTGCAATTTTTGTAAATCTTGCAGCAGCCGTGTGTGATAAGCGGTGCTCGATTCACCTCGATTACGCCCTGCGCCGTTTCGCCCATGCACGTCGTAACCGTGGCTTTGTATCTCGCACCGCCCCGAAAGGTGCATTTCACGTATTTGCGCCCACGTAAGATTAGGGTATTTTGCCTTCGGATTTTTTTCCGCCTGCGGACTGTATTTGTCGGCGGCTTGCCCAATGACTGAAAAAACGGCGCGTTTATCGTATTTTTCCAGCAAAGGAAGCACGTAATTTACGTCCCCCGTATTTCCATCGTCAAACGTAAGCACAATGGGCTTTGCGGGCAGCGTACCGTTGTGATGCACAAAATTAATCAAATCCGCCATTAGCACCGTTTCATATCCCGCGTCCTGTAAATATTTTAAATCCGCCTCCAGCTCGGCAGGACGAATGCCGTACTTGCCGATATATTTACCGTTTTCCGTCACCAAATGATACATGATAATCGGCACAAAGGCTTCATTTTTTGGAAAGGTTAGCATATCTGCCGCCCCCTGCACCTGCACAGGAAAAATGAGGAAAAAAATGCACACCCCAATGAGTGTGCGTAAGAATAGACGAAAATTTTTCATCGCATACACGCTCCTTTTTGCGTAGTATGCCGCGCCGCGTGCGTTTTAATGCATTAAAGCCCCGCGTGCTTCTTCTTTACCCGAATATCCTCGCCGAAAAATTTTAACATTTTGTAATACCCAATAATGCGCGAAACGATGCGCTCGGTATATTTTGCGTCCATTTCTTCGGCGGTTAAATTGGTGGAAATTACGGTGCTTCGCCCGTCCAGCAAGCGCTGGTTAATTACGTCAAACAATGCCGAATCGGTTATTATGGTCGAAAATTCCGCCCCCAGGTCGTCTAGAATAAGCAAATCCGTTTCCTGCACTGCGTCTAATTGGTTATCGTCGTCCGCTTCGCGGTCGCGGTTAAATTGCCGGTCTTGTATCATTTTAAACAGGCGTGGCGCGGTAACGTACAGCACGGTAAAGCCCGAATCCAGCACCGCTTTGGCGATGCAGTGACACAGATAGGTTTTACCAAGTCCTGTTTTTCCGTAAAAGAGCAAATTATCTGCCCCTGCCGTAAAATCCTTGGCAAAGCGCTCTGCAATTTTGCGGACCATTTTCATATTATCGCGGGGGGAAAGCCCCTCATTTTCTATCACCATTTGGCTGAATAGGCTTAGCTTAAATTTATCAAAATTTTCCTTCGCCAGCACATCGTTTAAATTTGACATGGTGTAAAATTTGTCTATAAGCCGCTGTTTAAGGCAATTACATTGTATGGGGGAAGTGCTTTCGCGGTTTGTGTACCCCGTATCAGCACACGAACTGCACTGGTAGATGTCGGTCAAATAGTCGTCGGGAATGCCCTCTTTGGTAAGCAAACTTGCTTTTTCCTGCATTAAAGCTTCCTGCTTTGCCCGCGCCTCGCGTACCGAGTCGCCCCCCGCTAATGCAAGGCGCACCAAGAAAATGCCCATCTGCGCAAGTTCGCGGTCAATCACACGCACGCGGGGCAGTGCTTCGTATAACTGCGCTTGCCGCCGCTCGCGTAAATTTAACGCCTCATGCTGTGCGGCTTCGTACCCGCGCATAATCTCTTTGTATGCCGATAAATTTCCCATTTGTTAGCCCTGCATTTCCCGTAAAAGTAATTCCCGCTCTTTGCGCTCAATGGCAGAATAATCATTTACCCGCTGCGTAAAATTAGCAAATTTTGTGGATTTGGGCTTAATAATACGCAGTGGCGGTTTGCCGCTTTCCCTGCCCTTGGTAAACTCCTCGTCTGCGATGTGTACCGCTTCCAATGTTTTTACGCCCGCGTTGTACCATGCGGCGATAATTTTATCCACATAGGTAAACTTGGGCTTGCCGATTTGCACGCTTGCCCGGTCACACGCCTCTAAAATGAGCGGCAGAGGCATTGCCCATTCGGTGCGCCATTTTTCTATGTATTTCTTTTGGGAAGGGGTAACATGCCCCCCGCTTTGCCCCATTGCTTGTAAAATAGCACGGTACGCCGTGTCAAAGGTTTCGGTATATTCGCGCGCTTTTTGAGCGCTGTCTATGCCGCGGTCTGCCCAGTCGAGGGCGCATTTTTCAATGTAACGCAAATTGCGATGGTTATGCTCGGCACAATAGACAAGCAGAAAATCCAATACTTCCACGGGCAGGCGAAGCCAGTCGTAAAAGCCGAAAAGCACGTTCATGTCGTGGTAGGTTAACAGTTTGCCCAGCGTTTCCTCGGCGCGGTTAAAAAGCTGCGCAACCTCGTGGCTTTTTTCCTTAAACAGGGTAAGCTCGTCCACATTATAAACGGGACGCTCGGTTGCGGGGGTAAAATTTTTCTCCGCCGCAGGGGCGGTTATTTGGGCAACTTTCGGAGCCGCTTTGGGAACGGCTTTAGCAACCGCCCATTGTTCGGGCGGCAGGAAGGCAATGGTCATCTCCGGTGCGGGGCTTTCTATTGCGACAATACCTGTCTCTTCCCAGTGGCGCCATGCGTTGTATACGTCCGTTTCTAAGATATTAAAGCGGGACGCCAACGCACTTGTAGTAACGGGTTCGCCGCCTTGCATACAGCGCAAGCTATACAAATAAATTAATGCGTATACCGGGGGACAGGCACTCATATACTGGTCTATAAAGGGACATGGAACTGCCATTACGGGGCTTTCGTACCCCAGCCGTAAACGAATTGCACTCATTCTGTATCGCCGTCCTTTGCGAAATTCTCCCGCCCCATGTAAATAATCATACGCTACATTTTCCCATTTGAATACGAAAATTTTTACACAAATTCGGTGGAAACTGTGCATAACTTTGTGGAAAACTCTCATGCCCCGCGAAGGTTGATTTTATCGGATTTTGCGAACGCCCGCGCTTTGTCAAGTAAAATTTATACACATTTGAAAAATATTTTTTACGCACCACTCTTCGAAAAAGCCCGCAAAATCAACCTTTTTCGAAAGAGCGCTGATTTTGCGGGCTTTTTTAGGCGTATCTTTTTGTGTCATCTTTTTAACACCATGGCGCACGCTCCTGTTTTTCTTAAATTGTGGAAACTGTGGATAACTCTGTTTATAACAAACGTTCGCCAACGATATGCACATCGCCCGCGCCCATGGTAAGCAGCAAGTCGCCCGGGGTCAAATTTTTCCTTAGCCATTCCTCTGCCGTGTAAAAATCTGCAAAACATTCCACGTGCTTTTTGTTGTCGCCCTCATTTGCGAATACCTGTTCTGCCAGCATGTTCGAAGTTACTGTGGGGTCGTGGGCTTCGCGCGCGGCATAAATGGGCAAAAAAAGCGCGATGTCCGCATCTTTAAAGGATTGGGCAAAATCATTCATCAAATCCCGCGTGCGCGAATATAAATGAGGTTGGAACAAACATACCACGCGTCCCGCGTGTGCTTTGCGTGCCGCAGCTAGGCTTGCGCGTATTTCGGTTGGGTGGTGGGCATAATCGTCGATGATTTTTGTACCGTTGAAACGTCCCTTGTGTTCGAAACGACGCTTCACACCCTGCGCCTCTTCCAAGCCTTTTTTTATTACATCGGGCGTTAAGCCCAGTATTTGCGCAACCGAAAATACTGCTAACGCATTCATTATATTATATTCGCCGTATAACGGTAATTGAATATTTGCCAGCTTTGCGCCCTTGCACAGCACATCAAAGGTCGGCTTTCCTTCGGCTGTAAACGTAATATTGCCCGGATAAATATCTGCCGTCGGCTCAACGCCGAAAGAAATTACCTTGCATGTTAAATCGGAGACAATGCGGTCGTACCCCTGTGTTTCCTCGTGGATAATGAGCGCACCATCGGGGTGAATGTTATGGGCAAACTGCTTAAACGAATCAATAATTCCATCCATTCCGCCATAGAAGTCGATATGGTCGGCATCTACGTTTAATATCGTGCCAATGAAGGGATGCCATTTGAGAAAGCTGTTTTTATATTCGCACGCTTCTAATATGAAGAAAGGCGTTTCGCCAACGCGGTTATTTAATTCACCCGACAAATACCCGCCGATATGCACGGTCGGGTCTAACCCGCCCGCAAGCGCAACGCCGCCAAGCAATGCCGTGGTGGTTGTTTTCCCATGACTGCCCGCTACACACACCGTACGGGCGTAGCCCTTGGTGATAGCGGCAAGTAATTCCGCCCTGCCCATCATCGGGATATTTTTTTCCTTTGCGGCGGCGTATTCGGGGTTGTCGGGATTAATGGCGGCAGTATATACAACCAAGTCATGGTCGGGCTGTATATTTTCTGCGGCGTTAGGCGTATAAATTTTTATTCCCATTGCTTGCAGGCGCTCGGTAGCGGCGGAGAGGCTTCTATCCGAACCACTTACTTCGTAACCGTCACCCTGCAAAATTTTTGCAAGTCCACACATGCTTATACCGCCGATGCCAATAAAATGTACTTTTTTAGCGGTTGACAAATCAATTTTGTGCAGCATTCCTATCAACTCCTACAATATATTTGCCAAAAATGATATTTTATGGTAATAATAAACTAATTATAAGAAAGTATAAATGGGGGAGCGTGAAAAATTTGCGGAAAAAAGAAATGATTGCCATGTTACTTGCAGGCGGTCAAGGCAGTCGCTTGGGCGTACTCACCGCAACAGAGGCAAAACCGGGGGTATCCTTCGGGGGGAAGTATCGGATAATTGACTTTCCCTTATCAAACTGCATCAACTCGGGGGTTGATACGGTAGGCGTACTTACCCAGTACCAACCGTTAAAACTAAACCAACACATAGGCATTGGTGTGCCATGGGATTTGGACAGGCGCTCGGGCGGGGTTACGGTACTTTCGCCGCACCAAAAAGGCGAAAAAGGCGCGTGGTATACAGGCACAGCCAACGCGATTTACCAAAACATCGAGTTTATCGAGCAGTTTAACCCCGAATATGTGCTGGTTTTGGGCGGCGACCATATTTACAAGATGGACTATTCAAAGATGCTGGATTTTCATAAGGAAAGCAAAGCCGACGTAACCATTGCCGCGTTAGAAGTGGCATGGGAAGAAGCACCGCGCTTCGGACTTATGAATATAAAGGACGACAGCCGCATCTATGAATTTGAAGAAAAGCCCCCCAACCCCAAAAGCAACCTCGCAAACATGGGCATTTATATCTTTAATTGGGATATTTTGCGCGACGCGTTAGAGCGCGACAACAAGGTGCATGATAATTCCGACTTTGGTATGCATGTACTGCCTATGTTACTCGACGAAAAAAAGCGTATGTTTGCTTATCCGTTCAACAGCTACTGGCGCGATGTAGGTACGATTGAATCCTACTGGGAGGCAAATATCGACTTAATTAAAACCGTGCCTGCCTTTAATTTGTATGAAGAGTTTGACAAAATTTACACCGATGCAGACCACCAGCCCCCCATTTATACAGGACCCAACGCCATGGTGCAGGGGGCAATTCTCTCCGAAGGGTGCGAAGTACTTGGGCAGGTTACAGGCTCGGTATTAGGTCCCGGCGTAATTGTGGAAGAAGGCGCAATTGTTAAGGATTCGATTATCCTTGAAAACTGCTATATCGGAAAAAACGCACAGCTGGAGCGCTGCATTGTTGACCTAAGCTGTACCGTAGGCGACGGCGCAATTATTGGCTGCACGGGCGGCGGCAATATACCCAACGAGCTAAAGCCCAAAATTTATAACACAGGCATTACCGTAATCGGCGAATACTCGACTATTCCCGATGGGATGCGCATTGGTCAAAACTGCGTAATTTATGGAGAAACACAGCCCGGCGACTACCCGGGAAATCTGCTGGCAAGCGGCAAAAGCATTATACGTGAAACGCGTAACAGCGATACAGGAGGTGCGGCATGAAAGCAATCGGCATCATTCTAGCAGGCGGCGGGAACGAACGCCTGGGCGAACTTACCGCAACCCGCACCACATCGGCAATACCCGTGGGTAGTTGCTACCGTGCGATTGACTTCCCCCTTAGCAATATGACCAATTCGGGCATTAAAAAGGTAGCGATTATTACACAAAATAACTCGCGCAGCTTGCATGACCATCTTTCCAGCCCCAAGTGGTGGGATTTGGGCAGTAAACAGGGTGGTATGTTTGTGCTTTCCCCGTATTTGGCGGGCGCAAACAGCGGCTGGTTTAAAGGTACGGCGGATTCGATTTACCAGAACCTTTCTTTTTTAAAGCGCAGTAACGAACCCTATGTGGTTATATCCTCGGGGGACTGTGTGTACCGCATGGATTTTTCGGATATGTTGGAATACCACGAGGAAAAAGACGCGGATATTTCTATCGCGTATCGCCGTGTTACAGGCTGCGAGGATATTCGCAACTACGGCGTACTCGAATTAGACGAGGACGAGCGGTTAATTAACATGGAAGAAAAACCGTTAGACCCGCAATCCGACCTTGCAAACACAGGCGTTTATATTATTAAACGCGAGCTGCTTATCAACCTGCTTGAAACCATTTCCAGCGAGGGGCGGCATAATTTAGTACGCGACATCTTTACCCGCTACCGCAAGCGTTTGAAAATTTTTGGCTACAAGTTTGCAGGGTATTGGCGCAATATGGGCAATATCCGCACGTACTATGCTTGTAATATGGACTTTCTGAAGCGTGACATAAGGGGTTTACTCGCCATAGACCCCCCCTATATCAAGACAAAACCCAAGGACGAACCCCCTGCAAAATTTAACGGGCAAGCCGTTATTACAAACTGCTTAGTGGGTAGCGGCGCTATTTTAGATGGTAACGCCCACGGCAGTGTTATTTTCCGTAAGGTGGTTACGAGGGGTAATTCGCAGGTAAATCACTCCATTATTATGGAAGGAACGCGCATTGGCGAGGGATGCGTGGTAGAATACGCCATTTTAGATAAGGATGTGGTGCTTTCGCCCGGCATACGAATTATTGGCACAAAAGAAGCGCCCGCAATCCTTACCAAAGGGACTATCAAATGAGGAATGCCCCGTAACGGGGCATAAACGAAAGGGGCTATCTAATGGAAATTACAGACGTACGCATTCGTCGGCTAAGCACAAACACACTGGTAAACAAAATGCGTGCAATCGTGTCCATCACACTGGAAGAGGCATTCGTAATCCATGACATCAAGGTAATACAAGGTACGGATAAATTGTTCATTGCCATGCCAAGCCGCAAAATGGACGATGGAACGTACCAAGACATAGCCCACCCCATAAAGGCGGAGTTTCGCGAAAAGATACAATCCGCCATTCTGGCAAGGTATGAAAGCGCACTTGCCGTACATGCAGCAGAAGCATAGTAACGAGAAGCTGCCCCCGTTGCCGCGGGCGGCTTTTTTTTGCTTTGGGTAGTTTTACGCGAAATAATATGTTATATTTTTTTTCACACATCTGCTATGAAGGGAGTATTTGTAATGAGCAAGAATTTTACTGTTATTGTCGACTCGACGACCGACATTAAACCCGAATGGGCGACCGAATGGGGTATTTCTACGGTTATCCCTTTTATTGTTACCGTAGATGGGAAAGACTATTTTAACGAGTTGGACGAACGCGACATTAAAACCAAGGAGTTCTACGACCTGCTGCGCGCGGGCAAAAGCGGTTCAACTACGCAAATTACCGCCTTCCGCTATATCGAAGTGTTTGAACCCTTTTTACGCGAAGGGCAGGACATCCTGTACCTTTGCCTTTCCAGCGGGCTTAGCAAAAGCTATGAGCAAAGCCTGCTTGCCGTAGAAGAATTGCAAAAAAAATACCCCGAACGGCGCGTGGTTTCCGTTGACTCTAAATCCGCTTCGCTGGGCGAAGGTATGCTTGCCTACCACGCCGCACAAGCCTGCCGCGAGGGCAAAACGCTGGACGAAGCGGCTGCATATTTACAAACGCTAATCCCCCGTACCTTCCACTGGATAATGGCGGACGATTTGCACCACCTGCGGCGCGGGGGGCGCGTTTCGGGTGCGGCGGCGTTTATGGGGACGCTGTTAAGCGTTAAGCCCATTCTTACCATCGTTGACAGCGGGCGGCTTATTCCCATACACAAGGCACGCGGACATGAAAAAGCCTTCGAATACATTCTGTCCCGAATGGAAACACACGAAATGCCAAAAGACCAACCTATTTTTGTTGCCCATAGCGACGCCCCCGAAGCCGCAGAGCGTTTAATGCAAAAAATTTCTGCCAAATACGGCGAATGCAAATTCTTTGTAAACAACATCGGTCCTGTAATTGGCGCCCATACAGGCCCCGGCACGGTAGCGGCGGTATTCCTTGGCAACGAAAGGATAAAAGAGCATGCGTAGACTGCGTAGAACGCCCAAGGTAAAAAACGAAAAAATCACCATTAGCCTAACCCCCACCGAGGTAGGGCAAATTGATTATTTGGTAGAACGCGGCTTATACACCAACCGCTCCGATTATATTCGCCATGCACTGCGCAAGCAAAGCGAATCCCATTCCGGCGACATCAGCAAATTCCTAGCCCCCGAAATGCCCGAAACCCAGCACCTGCGCTACTTCGGCGGGCTGGGCATTCTGCGTTTAACCAAGCCCTACGTAGAAAGCCTAACCGCTTTCGGCGCAAAAGTTCATATCAGCGTGGTTGGCGCGCTTGCCGTAGACAAGACCATCACCCGCGACGAATTGGCACAGGTATTAGGCGCTTGCAAGGTATACGGCAAGGTTTTCGCGGAAGAAGATGTGAAGGCGTTGTTGAGGGAGTAAGACTAAAATCAAAAGATTAAAACCGCCTTCGAAAATCTTTTAGTCCCTTAACCTTCTACCCTGCCAGTGCATCATGTGTCTCCTTCAACTGCTTTACCACGGGCAGTTTTTGGGGGCATTTTTCTTCGCAAATGCCGCATTCTACGCATTTGGTGACGTCGGCGCTCTTTACCCACGCCGTGCCTGCCTGCATTTCTGCGTAGGCTTTTTTTGCGTGTTCGGTTAAGCCGTATACCTTGTGGGTGTTCATCATGCCGAAGATGTGGGGGATATTAATTTCCTGCGGGCAAGGCTTGCAATAGTCGCAGGAAGTGCAGTAGAGTTCAGCAAGTTTTTTATTTTCTTCCATCATTTTTTTCACTTGGGCGAGTTCATCGGGGGTTAGGTGTCCCGTTTTAGAAGCGATTTTTACATTTTCCTCCAACATTTGAATATTTTCCATGCCCGAAAGCGCTACGTGAACATTAGGGTTGGCGTGGACAAAACGCATCGCCATTTCGGCAGTGCTTGCGGGTTTTTCCGGGAGCAGTTTGGCGATTACGTCGCTGGGTGCGCCAAGGCGACCGCCCGCTACAGGTCCCATTACCACTACGCCCATACCCTTCTCGTGCATGTAGGCGATATTTTCCTCGTTGGAACGGTCAAGCAAATTATACTGGATTAAGCACGCCTCAAAGCGCCCGCTGTCTACGATGTAGCGCAAGTTTTCGGGCTTATCGTGGTAGGAGAAAACGAGGTGCTTAATTAGCCCCGCGTCTAACGCGCGTTGCGCGGCTTGCAGAGGACCGTCTGTGAGGGTTTCCCAGTGTTTAAAGCCCTTTAAATTGATGCCCCAAAAGTGGTAGAAGTCAATATAATCTACGTCCATTTGCTTTAGGGAATGCTCTAAGCGACCTGTCCAGTCACTTGCGCTGTCGTTTTCGATAGGGTTTTTGGTGGTGATGTATACCTTATTTCTGTAGCCATCTTTCAATGCTTTTCCAACTGCGATTTCGCTCTGTTTTTCGCAGTAATAGGGGGCGGAGTCGATGTAATTTACGCCCAAGTCTATTGCGCGGCGAATGAGGGGGATTGCAAGCGCCTCGTTCACTACCTTTTTTTCGCCTTCTTGCATCATGGGCAGGCGCATTGCACCAAAACCTAAAGCGGAAAGCGTAACGCCTGTTTTGCCAAATTCTTTGTATTGCATAAGATGTCCTCCTAATACGAAACTCGTATAATTTTTATTGAGTATAACAAAGCTTGCGAATATGTGGTAGAGTAAATGTAAATCATAAACGAAATTTTGGGGCAATTTCCCAAAGGCGTATGGGAGGCACTTATGGACTTACAGCAAATTTTCATTCAACATTTCGGGCAGGGGGATACGCCAACGGCGTTTTTTATCCCCGGGCGGGTAAATATTATTGGCGAACATATTGATTATAACGGCGGGTACGTTTTGCCGTGTATGCTGGCGGTAGGTACGCACGCGCTTATTCGGCGGCGCGTTGGCTCGGCAATTCGGTTTGCCAGCACCAACGTACAAAAAGTGATAAGTGCTTCATTGGAAAAAGTTACCTACAGCGTAACCAATGATTGGGCAAATTACCCGCTGGGCGTAGTGGCGATGATGCAAAAAGACGGGCACGCGCTGGGCGGGTTTGATGTGTTATTTTCGGGAAATATTCCGCGCGGGGCGGGTTTATCTTCCTCGGCTTCTATTGAAATGGCAATGGCGGTTGCGTTAAACGCGGCATTTTCATTAAATTACGAACCCATAACGCTGGTAAAGCTTACGCAAAAAAGCGAAAACCAATTCTGCGGTGTAAACTGCGGCATTATGGACCAATTTGCCGTAGGCATGGGCAAGGATGGCTTCGCCATTTATTTGAACTGCGGCACGCTGGATTATCGCCTCATTCCCATGCAGTTAGGCGAGTATGCGTTGCTTGTGGTGAATACAAACAAGCCCCGCAGGCTTGCCGACTCGAAATACAACGAGCGCCGAGCCGAATGTGAAAGCGCGCTGGCGTTGTTACAAAGCGCACCCTCGGCGGCGCACATCAAACAGCTTGCCGACCTTTCGCCCGAGGAATTTTCTGCGCTTGCACATCTTATCCCCAACCCCATTGTAGCAAAGCGCGTGCGCCACGTGGTACATGAAAACGACCGCGTAAAGCAAGCCGTACAAGCGCTGGAGGCGAACGACCTGCCCGCGTTGGGCGCATTGCTTAACGCTTCCCACGCTTCCCTGCGCGACGACTACGAAGTAACGGGCATAGAGTTGGACACGCTAGCCGCCGCCGCACAAAAAC